>JAFWYJ010000011.1 GCA_017517745.1 Clostridia bacterium
TACGCCTGCCACCTCTCCCAGAGGGAGAGGCTATCATTGGGCTCCCACTTTGGGGGAGCTGTCACCGTAAGGTGACTGAGAGGGGGAGACACCGATAAATCCCAATTTTGCGCACCCTTTCCGTGGGCAAAACAAAACGAAAAGCCATTTTGGGTTAGTGGTCCCAAAATGGCAGCGGGAGCTATTGAAAGGATGAGCGCACGGATAAAAAATTACCTTTACACCCCTGCAATAAAAGTTTTTGCGGGGGTGTGGGGGTGGCTTTTTTCAAAAAGCACCCCCACAAAACGCGTCCCCTACAAAAAACGCCGAAGGCAAAAAAGGGGTGTGGGGGCGGCTTTTTTCAAAAAGCGCCCCCACAAAAAACGCCGAAGGCAAAAAGTTTCCCCACAATCGCGTCCTTCAAAAAGTTTCCGCAGAGAGCATCCGAATTTCTTGGGGGGCGACAGCATCGGCGGCGAGGCAAAGCGTGATCAAAGTGTCACCCATGCGGTATTCGACGAAGCGAACGTTGTAAAAAGCCTCTGCGCACACGGTGTCCGCGTGCGGGAGATCGACAAGTCCCGTGCCGATCCATTTCAGCAAGGCTTCTTTGCGCGTCCAGATTCGCAGGAAGGCTTCCGGAGTCGGATCTGCCGCGAACGAGGCATTCTCGGCATCGGAGAACCATCTCTCTGCCAAGCGATCGACTCTTTCGTGCGAAAGGCGCGACAGATTCTCGGCATCCAGCCCCAAGCGGCAAGGCTCCGAGGCGGCGGAAGGGCGCGCTACGGCGCAAAAAGTATGCGCGTCGGTGTGGGTGATATTAAAATCACAGCTTTCACCAAGCAAACTCGGTCTGCCGTTTTCGTTGTAAATCAGGTCACCGCGTACCCCCGTTGATTGCAGGAGCAGAAGGCCCGCAAGACTGGCACGCGCCGCGCGCTCGTTGCGCATCAGACCGTGACGGGCACGGTGAGCGGAAAGAAATTTTTCGTCCATCAAAGAGGTCAGCTCGAATGCGGATGGAAGCGCGTCCAACTCCACGCCCAAAATCTCGATCATGTTGCAATTTTCCTCCTTTTCGTGCGGACTTTCGGTTGCTTGAATTCATTTTATCATACTTTTTCATGTTTGAAAAGTCTTTTCTTCTGATTTTTCTGCTTTTTTCCAAAAAATCGTTGACAAGAAATGGGAAAAGGATTATAATAGAATTAGAATCATTCTTATAGATCGGAGAACGAGACATGACCAAGCAACGCGAGCTGATTTTGAGTATTTTGAAACAATCCGACCGCCACTTGACGGCAGACGAGATCTTTTTTCTTGCCAAGCTGAAAATGCCGAGCATCGCCATGGCAACCATCTATAACAATCTCAACGCCATGAACGAGGCGGGGGTGATCAACCGCCTGCACATCGACGGCGTTGCCGATTGCTTTGACAAGATCACCGAGCCGCACGACCACCTGCTGTGCGACCGTTGTGGAAAGATCACCGACATCCGTCTTCCCGCGCTTTCGGGCGATCTGGAGCGCGCGCTCGGCACCGAGATCGAGGACTACGAGCTGACCGTGCATTACGTTTGCCCCGATTGTCGACACAATACGAAGAGAAGATAAACAAAAAATATACAGTTGGTCGAAACAATAAAATACAAAAAGGAGTACGAACGTTTTGTTCGTACTCCTTTTCACACGCTCTTGCATCGGAAGGTGTCGAGTGTTACACTTTTGGAAGAGTGTGTTGCGAGACGAAAGGAGCCGGCGTGACTTTGAATTTGCAGTGAGTTTATTGCAACATGCTCTCCCTCGGTTTCCTATAAATCGGATTGTTTTGAAAAAGGTATTTAGAATAAGTCGCCGTATTGAAAGTAAAAAATTACCGCAGAGATGATCGAGCCGATGATACCTAATATCCACCAAAGAAAGGTATTGTTTGTTATAGTCGAATCGACTTTTTCTTGAATTTCCATCATATCCTTCATTTTTTCTGCGCGCAGCTTTTCTCTTTCATACTCTTGGCTGTCTATAAAGGTGTCTAAGCAAGTCCATTTTCCGTCCACCTTTTTTACTTGGTATGAAAATTGCTTGCGCAACATTGTTCCATAGGAGTTCGGCGCATCTACAAAACCCGACACGCTATACGTGCCGTCTTCGTTTCCTTGCACAAACATTTCATCCAAAGGTGGGAAAATTGCGCTTGTGGGAACCTTTAACAATTGCAACTCTATCAATTGAGCGTAGAGTGCGGCTTCCTCTTTTTCGTTGAAAGTTACCCCGTTTGCCTCCATTTCTGCTTTTTTCTTTGAAAACTGAATTTCTGCGATTGCAGAGACATTTGAATAATCTGACATCAGACTCTTCTCCTTTTGAATTTAAAATTATGCTCATAATATAGAGCACAATGTCATTATACTCTAATTATCGACAATTGTCAAGATATTGAACATAATTTATAATAAAACGAGGGGTGAAAAAATGATCTCATATGCTCCGTTTTATAAAACTTTACAAAAAAAAGGCATCACAACCTATAAATTGATTAAAGAATATGGTGTTAGCAGAAGCCTGTTAGATCGCTTAAAACACAATAAGCCCATTACAACGGTTACCGTCAATGACTTATGCAAATATCTGGATTGCACGGTGCAGGATATTATAGAATACGTTGCCGATCAATAATTTTTTGCTTTTATGAAGATTTATATAAGATTTTTGTAGGATAAACGAGAGATCCGTTCCAAAAATCCGGAAAGCCCTTGACAAGTGTCTCTGAATGTGCTATAATCTAATGTAAATATATCGGTGATTTTACAAACACCGCAAAAATAAAGAAAGAGAACTGCAATGGAAGGCGACAGTAGCGACGAGGATACCCCCCGATCGATTTCGCAAGTGAATAGAGAAGAGCATACCTAACCGCGAGACGGGATAGGTATGCTTTTTGTGTTTTCTTTCTGAAAAAAAGGAGTAAAAAGAGTCAAAATGAACGTTCTGCCATACGTGATCTCGATGATCGGATGCCTGATCCTTTCCGCGTTTTTTTCCGCGACCGAAACGGCGTTTTTGTCGATCAACAAAACGCGCATGAAAACGCTTGTCGAAAAAGGAAACAAGCGCGCAAAGCTCGTGCTGGCGCTGTCGGATCAGTACGACAAGCTGATCTCCACCATTCTCATTTGCAACAACATCGTCAATATTGCGATCGCCTCGCTCGGCACGGTTTTGTTCATCGGGCTGCTCGGAAACGTCGGCGCGGCTGTCTCGACGGCAGTGGTCACGGTCGCGGTGTTGATCTTCGGTGAGATCACGCCGAAAAACATTGCCAAGGATCGCCCCGACAAATTCGCCATGTTTTCCGCTCCGATCATCCGCTCGCTGATCATTCTTCTGACGCCTCTCAACTTTTTGTTTACGCTTTGGAAAAAGATGATCTCCAAGCTCTTCTTCCGCCGTCCCGAGGAGGAGACCAAAATGTCTCAGGAAGAGCTTTTGATGCTGGTGGATGAGGTCGAGCAGGAGGGCAGCATCGACGAGGACGAGGGAAGCCTTTTGCGCAACGTCATTGAATTTACCGACCTCAAGGCAGAAGAAATTCTGACCAATCGCGCAAAGCTGGAGGGATTTCCTCGCGACGCCTCCAAAGAGGAGATCGCCAAGCTCTTCTCCGAGACCAAGTATTCGAGATTGCTGGTTTACGAAGAGGATCTCGATCACATCGTCGGTGTGCTTCATCAAAAGGATTTTTACACCGACAACGGCATCACCGAGCAATCGCTTGAAGAGCTGATCACGCCGCCGCTCTTCATTCCTCAGAGCACCAAGATCAGCGATCTGCTCAAGCTTTTGCAAAACAATCAGTCGCACATTGCGATCGTCGTGGACGAATACGGTGAGACGCTGGGCATCGTCACCATGGAGGATATTCTCGAAGAGCTGGTGGGCGAGATCTGGGACGAGCATGACGAGGTGATCGAAAACTTCACCGAGATCTGCGAGAATGCTTATCGCGTCAGCTGTGACGTCTCCCTGGACGAGTTCAAGACCTTCTTCGATGTGGAGATCGAATCGGGCAGCAGCACGCTCAACGGCTGGATCACCGAGCAGATCTGCAAGCTTGCCGAGCCGGGTGACGCCTTCAGCTTCGGAAAGCTTTCCGTCACTGTTGTGACGGTCGAGTCTCATCGCGCCAAAACCGCCAACGTCGTCGTCACGCCCGAAGAAAAGCTTGAGGAAGAAGCCGACGGCGAGGATTAAAACATAGCAAAAAGGACAGAGAATGGGAAGATTCTCTGTCCTTTTTCTTGCTTTATTTTTTAATCCGCTTTTTCGCCTCTTGCAGCAGTGTGTCGCGCTCGTTCTCCAAGTCTCCCTCGATCACAGCGTCGAGCAGCTCCGTGAGCAGTCTGCCGATCTCCTTGCCCGCGGGAACGCCGAGGGCGATCAGATCGTCTCCTTTGATGCGAAGCGTCTTGAGCGACAGACAGGCGTCGGCGGCAAGCAGTTCCCGAACCATCACGGGGATCCGCTCCAGCTCGGGCGGCGGCACGGAGTATTCGGGCGCGTGCGCCAGACGGTCACAGCGCTTGATCTCCATCAGGCGCAGAATATTTTCCTCCGACATCCGCCTCATCAGACGCTTGACCGCGCGCTCCTCGGCTACGATCGGAATATCGTGGCGCTCGACCAGCACGGTGACGGCACTCTGCGTGGCGTTGTCAAACCGCAAACGGCGCAGGATCCGCTCGGTCAATTCCACACCCGCGGCGGCGTGTCCCGAAAAATGACCGCCGTTTTCGTCCTCGGTGTAGGTCAGCGGTTTTCCCACGTCGTGAAGCAGGATCGAAAGACGTGTGACAAGGTCGTCGGTTTTGCAGTACGACAGTGCCGCGAGCGAATGCGCAAAGACGTCGAGGTGATGATATTTCGTGTTCTGCGCGAAGCCGACGCAAGCCTCCAGCTCGGGAATGAACTCCGCGATCACGTCATGGTATTCTCGCAGGATCCGCACGGCACCGACGCCGCAGATCAGCTTGCAGAATTCCTCGCGGATGCGCTCGGCGGCGATGTTTTGAAGCAGAGCGCGACAAGCGTGGATGGCATCGGTGGTTTCGGGCGCGATCTCAAAATCCAGCACCGAAGCGAAGCGAATGGCGCGCAGGATGCGCAGACCGTCCTCGCGAAAGCGTGTCTCGGGGTCACCCACACAGGCAATGCGGCGACGTGTGAGATCGCCGATCCCGTCAAAAAGATCGACCAAGCCGCGCCCATCGCGATACGCCATCGCGTTGACCGTGAAATCTCTGCGTGAAAGATCGTCCTCCACGCGCGTCGAGAAGGTGACCTTGACGGGGTGGCGGTTGTCGGCATATTCGCCGTCGTTGCGGAAGGTGGTGATCTCCAGCGGCATGCCGTCCATGATCACGGTCAGCGTGCCGTGCTTGATTCCGGTCTCCACGGTGCGGCAATCGGAAAAAAGGGCGGCGGTCTGTTCGGGACGCGCCGAGGTGGTGATATCCCAATCGTTGGGAGTTCTGCCGAGCATCGAATCGCGCACGCATCCGCCCACGGCGAAGGCTTCAAAGCCCGCGGACTCCAATCGCGCGATCGCTTTTGCAACCGCGCAAGGCATTTCGATCTTCACCTCGTTCACCTCCCGTGTTTTTTGACGGTTTTCTTTTTGATTGTGGTTTATTGTGCTTCGAAAAGTCGTTTGCCATAGGGCTTGACGGCAAGCAGAAGAATCATTCCGCAGACGTATGCCGAGAGGACCTCTCCGAGAGCGACCGTTGCCATCAGATAGGGCAAACCGTCCTCAAAGCGGTAGCCGTAAGCCAGCACGAGCGGAACGATGACGGTGTTGGAAAGCACCGTGGGGAGCGGCACCAGCCATGCAAAGCGGCGCAGAGCATACGCCCCCCATGCGCCCAAGAGCGTTGCGAGCGTTCCAAACACCACGTCCTGCCAGATGCAACCCGTGATGAGGTTGGAAAGCAAACATCCGAGCGTCAGCCCCGGAATCGCCGCAGGCGTAAAAAACGGAAGCACGCACAGTGCCTCCGAAAGTCTGAGCTGGATCGCACCGCTTGCAAGCCCGAAGGCACCGACAACACAGGTTAACACCGTGTATAAGGCGGCAATCAATCCCGCCTGCGTCACGTACAACATTCTCGCCCTTTGACGGGCATCCCGCTGTTTCATCATTCTGTTTTCTCCTTAGTTTTGTTTTTCGTGAGGATGGTTCCGAACTCACGGCGGAGCTGTCGTCGCTCCGCTTTCGTCCATTATATCATAAAAACGCTCTTTCGTCAAGAGGGTTCGCGGGAATGTTTTTGGGGGAGGGGGACAAAACGCGTTTTAAAATCCCCCGTCCTTCGACCGATGAGATTGTCGCCATTCACCGGGGAGTCTGCCGGTGTAGGTTCGGAACGTGCGTGAAAAATAGGAGCGATTGGCAAAGCCGCAAGCCGCGCCGACCTCGCCCACGGAAAGCCGCCCCTCCGAGAGATGACGCTTGGCGTTTTCACAGCGGATGAGGTTGAGATAGGAAACGAAGGTGTAACCCGTGACGCGGTGAAATTCGCGCGCGAAATAGTATTTGCTCAGCCCGACGAACTCCGCAACGTCATCCAGTGAAAGATCGCGGTGACTCTCGGAGCGGATGTATCCGATTGCCTGCTTGATCGAGGCAAGCAGACGCGAGTCGCCCTGGCCCGTGGGGGCGGGATGACTGTGCGCGCGGCCGAGGATCGCCAGAATTTCCATGACCGTTGCGCGGATGGATTGGGTTCGGAAGGGGGTGTCGGCGGGGAGCGCGTATTCCTCGGCGAGACGCTCGATCAAGAGGGAGATCTCGCCGTCGCGGAAGTGCTTTTCGAACTCGACGTCATTGGTGTCGAAGTGGTTGGCAAGGCAAAAGGCGCGGTCGACGATCAGACAGCGATAGAAAAATCCGCCCTCCATCGTGGCAAAATTGTGCAATCGGTTGGCATTGATGATGACAACGTCGCCGCTTGCGACCTCCATGTGATCGGCATCGCTCGTGATGATGCCGTGCCCCTCCGTGACGAACAGAATTTCGATGTTTTCATGCCAATTCGCTTGCCCGAGGCCGTGCTTGCGGCTCGATCCGAGACGAGGGTGAAAAATAAAGGGCAGCTCCGGATTTTTGATGATGTGTGTTTCGTAGATGCTCATAAAACCTCAAAATAGCAATATTGTGTTAAACAAGTGCAAAAATAAGGGCTTGACAACAAGTTTATTTTATTATACAATAAAAGTAGCCGAAAGGCAAGATGTTTTCAAAAAGTTTCTTTGCGAACAGAAGGCAAAAAAGGATAAAACAAAGAAAGGTGGACAAAACCATGTACCGTTTTCCGATCGGAGTGATTATCGACTCCTTCCGTACCGACACCCGCACCGCGATTGCCAAGGCAGCCGAGATCGGCGCACAGGGCATTCAGATGTATTCCACGAGCGGTGAAAACTCTCCCGAGAACCTGACGCCCGCAAAGCGTCGTGAACTCTTGGACATCGTCAAGTCGCACGGCTTGAGATTTTCCGCGCTCTGCGGAGACCTGGGCAGAGGCTTTGGTCACAGAGAGCTCAACCCCGACTTGATCGAGAAATCCAAGCGCATTCTCGACCTGGCAAAGGAGCTGGAGACCGACGTTGTGACCACGCATATCGGTGTGGTTCCCGAGGATCCCACGGTCGAGCGCTACGGCGTGATGCAGGAGGCTTGCTTTGAGCTGGCGCGCTACGCGGACAGCATCAACTCGCATTTTGCCATTGAGACCGGTCCCGAGACCTCCGCGGTTCTCAAGAGATTCCTCGACGGACTCCATTCCACGGGTGTGGCGGTCAACCTCGACCCCGCAAACCTCGTCATGGTGACGGGTGACGATCCCGTGCAGGCGGTTCACAACCTCAAGGATTACATCGTGCATACGCACGCAAAGGACGGCATCCTGCTGCAGCGCACCAACCCCGAGTATATTTACGGAATTACGCCGAAGCCCGAGGAGATCAAGGGCATCAAGTTCTTCCGCGAGGTCCCGCTTGGCGAAGGAAACGTCAACTTCAAGACTTATCTCGCGGCTCTTGAGGAGGTCGGCTATCGCGGATTCCTCACGATCGAACGCGAGGCGGGCGAGGATCCGGCTGCGGATATCGTCACGGCAAAGAATCACCTTTTGTCGATCATCGAAGCATAAGAGATAGATATTAGGAAAGGATTTAGAGAACTATGGGAAAGCTTAAGGTCGCCGTTATCGGCGTTGGAACGATTTCGAACGAGCACATCAAGGGATATCTTGCAAATCCCAACGTGGAGCTGTATGCATTCTGCGACATCAATGAGACTCGTCTGAAGACGATGGGCGAGAAGTACGGCGTGACGCGTCTTTACAATGACGAGGCTGAGATGCTCAAGGCGCTACCCGAGCTGGATGCGGTCAGCGTTTGTACCTGGAACTGCGCGCACGCGCCCTGCACGATCATGGCACTCAACGCGGGCAAGCACGTCCTGTGCGAGAAGCCGATGGCGATGAACGCGAAGGAAGCTGAGGAGATGATGGCGGCTGCCAAGCGCAACGGCAAGCTCCTCATGATCGGCTTCGTGCGCCGCTTCGGCAGAGACTGTGACATCGTCAGCGAAATGGCGAAGAACGACAGACTCGGAGAGGTCTACTATGCCAAGGCTAGCTATCTGCGCCGCAACGGTCATCCCGGCGGTTGGTTTGGTGACAAGTCGCGTTCGGGCGGCGGTCCTTTGATCGACCTCGGCGTGCACGTCATCGACTTGGTGCGCTATCTGCTCGGCAAGCCGTATGCGACCGCTGTTTACGGCGCGACCTTCCAGAAGCTCGGCGATCGCTCCAACATCAAAGTGGCAAAGGACTACAGTTCTGCCGGTGCGGCAGAAGAGAAGGCTCCTTGTGACTGCGAGGACCTCGCGGTTGCAACCATTCGCTTCGACAACGGATTGGTGCTCTCGGTTGAAGCAAGCTTCAGCCTGAACATGGGCAAGGAGGATTGCAGCGTGCAGCTCTTCGGCACGAAGGGCGGCGTGAAGATCGGCAGCTCGGTGGAGCTCTACAACGAGACCGACGGCTATCTTTCCAACGTGACGCTCGAGGGCAAGACCGGCTTCCACGGCGGCGCTTTCACGGAGGAGACCGCACACTTTGCCGATTGCATCATGAACGGTACTCCCTGCCGCACTCCCGCAGAGGACGGCGTTGAGCTGATGAAGATCCTTGACGCGATCTACCGTTCCGCAGAGAGTGGACACGAAGAGCTTATCGCGAGATGATGAAACCGGCGGTCAGCTCTTACTCCTTCCATCAATATATAAAAGCCGGCAAAATGACGCAGCTTGACGTCATTGCCAAAGCGGCGGAGCTAGGCTTTGCGGGTGTGGATTATACCGATCTTGCCCCCGTTCCCTCGCCGACACCGGAGGAGCAGCTTGCCTATGCCGCCGAGATCCGCCGTGAGGCCGAGAAATACGGCGTCGAGATCGTGGCGTACACCGTGGGCGCGAATCTCTACCAAGGTTCCGCTGAGACAGATGACGCCGAGGTCGCAAGACTTTGCGGTCAGGTCGACGTTGCCGAAGCCCTGGGGGCGAAGATCATGCGCCATGACGTTTGCTCGTCGGAGCGCGTGGGCGACAGATTCGTCGGCTTTGAGCGAATGTTGCCTGTAATCGCGGCAAATGCGAGGAGAGTGACCGAATACGCGCAAGCCAAGGGGATCCGCACCTGCAGTGAAAACCACGGCTACGTCGCGCAGGACAGCGACCGCGTGAAAAGACTTTATTATGCGGTCGATCACGAGAACTACGGACTTCTATTGGACGTCGGCAATTTTGCCTGCGTGGACGAAAACTCGGCACTTGCCGTCTCGCGTCTGGCACCTTACGCCATCCACGTGCACGCCAAGGATTTTGTCATCCATCCGTTCGGCTTTCTTCCCCGAGAGGGACAAAACACCATCCGCACGCGCGCGTGCCAAAAGCTTGAGGGCTGCGCGATCGGGGACGGAAACATTCCCGTCGAGCAGTGCGTGGCGATTCTCAAAAAGGCAAAATACGATGGCTTCGTGACGATCGAATATGAGGGCAACGAGGATTGCGTCGAGGGAATCGCTCGCGGTTTGCAACGGCTAACTCGATATATTTCCGAATAAAACGGTTTTTTCAATCGTCCAAGATCCGCCTCCTTCAGGGCTTTCTTTGAGGGAGGCGGCTTTTTTGAAGAATAAAAATGAAAAAATTTTGGAAAAACACTTGACAAAACAGGAGAAAAGGTGTATAATTTCTTATGGTTAGCCTGAGCTAACTTTTTCGACTCGCGAAAAGCTTGTCGGACGTTAAAACGGATTTGAGCAAAGAATGGAGAAGGGATTATGCAGACCTTGAGGCATGCGAAAATCGGAGCGACCGTAAAGGTTGTCAAGCTGCACGGCGAGGGCGCGCTTCGCCGTCGGATCATGGATATGGGGATCACGCGCGGCGTGGAGCTTTACGTGCGCAAGGTTGCTCCGCTGGGAGATCCGATCGAGATCATGGTGCGAGGCTACGAGCTTTCTTTGCGAAAGGCGGATGCCGAGCTGATCGAGGTTGAATAACGGAGGCAAAAAAGCTCTTCCAAAATACAAAATGGGGGCGTCCCCCTCATTTTTACACCAATTGGTTAGCGGTTGCTAACCGCGAAAGGACGAAGAAGTTATGGAATACAGGATTGCTCTTGCGGGGAATCCCAACTCTGGCAAAACCACGCTGTTCAATGCCTTGACGGGTTCGAATCAGTTCGTTGGAAATTGGCCCGGAGTGACTGTGGAAAAGAAGGAAGGAAAGCTGAAGAAGCACGATGACGTGATCGTTACGGACCTTCCCGGCATCTATTCGCTCTCGCCCTACACCCCCGAGGAGGTCGTGGCGAGAAACTATCTGGTTGAGGAGCGCCCCGACGCGATTTTGAACCTGGTGGACGGCACGAATCTGGAGCGTAATCTCTATCTGACAACGCAGCTGACCGAGCTGGGCATTCCCGTGGTGGTTGCCATCAACATGATGGACGTGGTGGAGAAAAACGGCGACAAGATCGACCTTGAGGCACTCTCTCATGCCCTCGGATGCCGCATCGTGGAAATTTCTGCACTCAAAAACACGGGTGTGAACGAGGCGGTGGAGGCGGCGATCGAGGAAGCCAAAGCAAAACGGAGCTTCGTTCCCAAGCACAGCTTCTCGGGACCCGTTGAGCACGCGTTGGCGCACATCGAGGAGGTTTCGGTTCACGAGCTTTCTCCCGCCCAGCAGCGATGGTATGCGATCAAGCTGTTCGAGCGCGATGCACGCGTGAGAGCGAAGCTGGCGCTGGCGGAGGAGACGTGGGCGCATATTGAAAGCGACATCGTTGCCGCCGAGCGTGAAATGGACGATGATGCAGAGAGCATCATTGCAAACGAGCGATACGTTTACGTCACCAAGATCACCGAAAAATGCTACACCAAGAAGAATGCGGGCAAGCCGAGCATCTCGGACAGGATCGACCGTATTGTGACCAACCGTTGGCTGGCGCTTCCGATCTTTGGCGCGATCATGTTTTTGGTTTATTATCTTTCGGTCTCGACCGTCGGAACGCTTGCGACCGACTTTATGACCGACGGCTTGTTTGGCGAAGGCTTTTCTCTCTTTGGGAAATGGATTCCCGGTGTTCCCGTGCTGGTGGAAAGAGGGCTCGAGGCGATCGGCTGTGCCGCGTGGCTTGAAAGTCTGATCCTTGACGGCATCGTTGCCGGTGTGGGCGCGGTACTCGGATTCGTGCCGCAGATTTTGATGCTCTTTTTGATGCTCGCCTTTCTGGAGGCGTGCGGATATATGTCGCGCATCGCCTTCCTTCTCGACCGCATTTTCCGCTATTTCGGTCTGTCGGGCAAATCCTTCATTCCGATCCTGGTCGGCACGGGATGCGGCGTGCCGGGAATCATGGCGAGCCGCACGATCGAGAATGAAGCCGATCGCCGCATGACAGTTATCACGACCACCTTCATTCCCTGCGGCGCAAAGCTGCCGATCATCGCGATGATCACCGCGGCACTCTTCGGAGGTCCTTCGAAGGGATGGTGGTTGGCACCTCTCTGTTACTTTATCGGCATTGCCGCCATCTTGGTATCGGGCATCATGCTCAAGAAAACGAAGCCCTTTGCCTCCGATCCTGCCCCCTTCGTCATGGAGCTTCCCGCCTATCACATGCCCACCGTCGGAAACGTATTTCGTTCCATGTGGGAGCGCGGTTGGTCTTTTATTAAGAAAGCGGGAACCATCATTTTGCTTTCGACCGTCGTGATCTGGCTTGGTACGGTGCTTGGCGTCGTT
This sequence comes from Clostridia bacterium, assembly GCA_017517745.1. Taxonomy (GTDB): domain Bacteria; phylum Bacillota; class Clostridia; order Oscillospirales; family CAG-272; genus UMGS1865. Next base: position 12,367 of record JAFWYJ010000011.1, read on the forward strand.
GACGGCAGATTCGGACTTTATCTGGAGATGCCCGATGGTGGTAAGAGTCTGCTAACCATGATCGGCGGCGTGATCTCCTGGCTCTTCGTTCCTCTTGGATTCGGCGATCCCACTGCGGCAGTTGCAACCTTGATGGGCTTGATCGCGAAGGAAGAAGTGGTTGCCGTGTTTGGCGTCACCGAGTTTGCCGGCATCGGCAAGCTTGCGGGAATGTCATTCTTGGTATTCAATCTCCTGTGCGCGCCCTGTGTGGCGGCGATGGGAGCGATCCGACGCGAGATGAACAGCGCGAAATGGACCGGGTTTGCCATTGCTTACCAATGCGGCTTTGCCTATGCCGTCTCCCTGATGATCTATCAGCTTGGCATGCTCTTCACGGGCGGCGGAAACGTCATCGGCTCGGTCGCGGCGTTCCTCTGCCTCGGGGCGATGCTGTTTATGCTGGTGAGAAAGCCCTATCAAAAGAAATAATTTGTCATTCCTATCTATCTGTCAAGAAAGGAGAACTGTGATGCCTGCATGGCTTGCCGAAAACCTTGGAACGATTGTCGTCAGCGCGATCCTGATCGTGATCTTTGGCGCGATCGTGGCAAGATTGATCAAAAACAAAAAGGAAGGAAAAAGCTCCTGCTCCTGCGGTTGCTCCGATTGCGCGATGCGGGAACAGTGCCATCCGGAGAAAAAAGAAAAATAAGATGCTTTTCGGCGCACCTGCTTTGTGTGGGTGCGCTGATTTTTTGTGTAACGAAAACCCCGCCATAGTGGCGGGGTTCACGAATGCTTTGCCGATCAGCAGAAAACAAACAAAAAGTCAGCGCAGAATGTTCTCGTGCCAAAGGATCTCTCCGGGAGGGAGCCGGCACCGTAGGTGACTGAGGGAGAGCGCGTTACAATGAAGTGAATCGGAATCTTAAGTTTCGCAGGCTCCTTCCACCACTGCGTGGTCCCCCTTCCTCTCGGAGGAAGGCATTTTGATTCAACCCCGTTTACGGGTTGCAAGTAACAGTTGCATGGCCGGCAGGCCAATCTGAAGCGCACTTGTGCGCGGCCGGTAGTGGATAGGGTTATGCCCGAAACTGAAATACCCCCCGTTTTTGAAGTGAACCCAAAAGTCAGACGCTTTTGGAGGTGCATATCATTTTACGGGGGGATATTTATTCGGGGTTGAACGTCAGTCGGAAACCACGGTGGTGCCGTAATCCGAGAAGGTGATGGTGGTGAAGATGGTCACGGCAACGCCCTCCTCGACCACTACGTAAGAGTAGGTCATCTCGACCGGTTTGCCGTCCTCAAAGCGGAGGGTTGCATTGGTGGGCTCGGATCCGTCGATCGGGATCGAGATCGTGGCTTTGGCACGATACAGATTTGCCTCGGCGTCATAGGTGAAGTTGCCGTATTGGAACATGGCGATGAGGTCCTCTGCCATTTCCTGCTTTGCTTCGGCAACGCCCTCGTTTACGGTTTGTTCGAATTTCATGCCGTCTGCCTTCAGCGTATAATGGATCTTGTCATCGGCAACTTTATAAATCTGCGAGGCGGTGGATTGCACGCCGTTTGCAGAACCGGTGACGGTCATGGAAAGGGTGTAGTTGTCAAAGGTGGAAGGAGCGATCGCCGCATCCCATTCCTCCTCGGTCATCCCTCCGGAGGAATCCTGGCTGTCGGAAACCACGGTGGTGCCGTAGTCCGAGAAGATGATGATGGTGTCCATGGTCACGCCATTTTCGACTACGTAAGAGTAGGTCAACATAACCGGTTTGCCGTTCTCAAATCGGAGCGTTGCATTGGTGGGCTCCGAGTCGTCGATCGGGATCGAGATTTTGCCTTTGGCGCGATACAGATTTGCCTCGGCGTCATAGGTGAAGTTGGCGTATTGGAACATGGCGACAAGGTCCTCTGCCATTTCCCGTTTTTCTTCGGCAACGCCCTCGTCCACGATCTGCTCCTGGGTCTGACCGCCCGTGATCGTTGTCATAAGGATCTTGTCATCGGCAACTTTGCAGATCAGTAATGCGGTAGCTTGCGCGCCGTTTGCATGCGCGGTGACGGTCATGGAAAGGGTGTAGTTATCAAAGGTGGAAGGGGAGATTGCCGCATTCCATTCTTCCTCGGTCATTCCCGTGGAGGAGACCGGTTGCTTGGATACCACAGTGGTGCCGTAGTCCGAGAAGAGGATGGTGGTGTCCACGGTCACGCCATATTCGACCACGTAAGAGTAGGTCAACTCAACCGGCTTGCCGTTCTCAAATCGGAGCGTGGCGTTGGTGGGCTCCGAGCCGTCGATCGGGATCGAGATCTTGCCGTTGGCGCGATACAGCTTTGCCTCGGTGTCATAGGTGAAGTAGCTGTGTTTGAACATTTCGACGAGGTCTTTTGCCATTCTCAGCTTGGTTTCGGCAATGTTATCGTCCAGAATCTGCTCCTGGGTTTGACCGCTCAAAGTCGTGATCAGAAGGATCTTGTCATCGGCAACTTTGTAGATCAGAGAGGTGGTGGCTTGCACGCCGCTTGCATGCGCGGTGATGGTCATGGAAAAGGTGTAGTTATCAAAGAGATCGGTGTTGATCACCGCATCCCAATCCGCCTTGGTCAAACCGGTGAAGGCTGCCTCTTCGGTCTTGGTGTCAGAGCAAACCGTGCAGGTGAAGGTCTTCACACCTGCCGCCTCCTGTGTGGGCTTGGTCGTGATCTCGCCTTCGTTCCATGCGTGTGCCGTTTTGTCAAGGACTTGGGTACAATTCTTCACCGCGCAGACGTGCCAGTGGTCGGTGGCATCGTGCGACCAATCTGCCGCGGGGATGCATTGGTCAATGGGGGGAATCTCTTCGGCTTTGGTGCGCGTGCAGACCGTGCAGGTATAGGTCTTTGTACCGACGGTCTCGTGAGTGGGCTCGGTCGTGATCTTGCCCTCGTTCCAAGTGTGGGCTGCCTTGTCGGCGGCTTCGGTGCAATCGCCCTTTGTTTCGCAGGCATGCCAGTGATTGGCGTTATCATGCGACCAATTGGTCGAGAACGCGCAGTCGTGAGCGACGTAGGGAATCTCCTCCGTCTTGGTGTGCGCGCAAAGTGTGCAGGTATAGGTCTTCACTCCCGCCGCCTCACGGGTGGGCGCGGTTGTGATCTTGCCTTCGTCCCATGTGTGCGTTGCCTTGTTGGGGGTTTTGGTACAATTCTCGACCTCGCAGGCGCGCCAGTGATGGTTGTCATCATGCGACCAATCGCTCGAAACGGTGCATTCATGGTCACACGAAGAAAGCAGGGCAATGCCTGACAGAAGCATGATGATGGTAAGGAAGAGAACGATTGTTTTTTTCATGACAATTCTCCTTTTTGACTGGATTTCAGAAGATCGATTCACAAATTCCTCTTGAAACTATTATAGCGCGATATGACGAAAAAGTCAATGTTTTTTGCGAAGATTTTATTCGTTCCAACCGGTGGTTGTGTGGATTCCACGGTTTGGCTTTTTTGGGGGGGCTTTTCTTTTTGATCAACACAAATTCCGATCGACAACCAAAACGCTTTTCGCGTCCCTGCCGAAGGAATGCCGCGCTTTTGCAAGACAAAATCCCCGCCGAAACCTTTCGGCGGGGATTTCTTTGGGGCTGAATATCAGTCGGGAATCACGGTGGTGCCGTAGTCCGAGAAGAGGATGGTATTGTCCACGTTTACGTTGACTCCGCTCGATTGTACTACGTAAGAGTATTTCATTTCGACCGGCTTGCCATTCTCAAAGCGGAGGGTTGCATGGGAGGCCTCGGATCCGTCGATCGGGTTCACGATCTTGCCTTTGGCGCGATACAACTTTGCCTCGGCGTCATAGGTGAAGTTGCTGTGGGTGAACATTGCGACAAGGTCCTCTGCCATTGACAGCTTTGTCTCGGCAACGCCCTCGTCCACAGTCTCCTCTTGCGTTGCTCCGCCTGCAGTCATTGCCATGTAAATCTTGTCATCGGTAATTTTGTAAACCATGGAAGAGGTGGCTTGCACGCCGCTTGCAGAAGCGATGATGGTCATGGAAAGGGTATAGTTGTCAAAGAGGTCGGTGTTGATTATCGCCTCCCACTCGGCCTTGGTCAAACCGGTGAAAGCGACGTTCTCGGTCTTGGTTTCGGAGCAAACCGTGCAGGTGAAGGTCTTCACACCGGCTGCTTCCTGCGTGGGCTTGGTCGTGATTTCACCTTCATTCCAGGTGTGAGCGGCCTTGTCGGGAGTTTTGGTGCAATTCTTCACTTCGCAGACGTGCCAGTGGTTGGTGGCATCATGCGACCAGTCGGTCGAAGGATCGCAGGCATCGATGACGGGAATCTCTTCGGTCTTCGTGTAAGCGCAAACCGTGCAGGTGTAGGTCTTCACGCCGGCTGCCTCGTGAGTGGCCTCGGTCGTGATCTTGCCTTCGTCCCAGGTGTGAGCTGCCTTGTCGGCGATTTCGGGACAATCCTTCTTTGCCTCGCAGGCGTGCCAGTGGTCGGTGGCGTCATTCGACCAATCGGTCGAGAAGGTGCATTCATGTCCGCAGGCGGAAAGCAGCGCGATGCCGGACAGAAGCATTACGACGGTAAGTAAGAGCGATACTGTTTTTTTCATGACAATTCTCCTTTTTGTTTGATGGAAGAGGGTAAAGTTTACAAATTCCTCTTACAATCATTATAGCACGTTTTGAAGAAAAAGTCAAGGCTTTTTTGCGTGGATCTTATCAACTGCCGGTTGTTCTGATTCCACGCCTCGGAGATTTTTGAGGAGTATCGCTCGCTTTTATTAAAACAAATTTCCGATTGAAAAGGCTTCCAATCGCCGCACGTCTCCGATCGCGTCGCGGAGAAGTGCCAATGCGGTGTGAAGGCCGTAAACGTCGCCGCAGGCAGCGCAGGCTTGCAGGGTTGCCGCCTGCTCGCTCACGCGATCGACAGTGGTGTAGCAAACCGAAAGCCCCACCGTGTCGACACGCGCCGCCCAATAGTCGCAAATCTCCGAGGCGCGTGCCTCGCAAGCGGGAGAACCGATCTCCGGAAACTCGTCCAGCAAGCGGTCCATCCGCGCGGAAACTTCATTTATATATATATAGTTCCCCACGATGCAGATCAGCATCAAACCAAGCAGGATGAGGGAGAGGGTGAGGGACTTCATTTTTGGTCTCTCCTTTGGTGAGATTTTGGAATCGGGAGCAGCTCGCCGTTGCGGTTTGCCATGACGCAAAAAAGATCTCGCGGTTGCAGTTTCTGCTTTTTCAGGCATCCGTCCAGCCATGCGCGATCCTTTTCGATCAGCCGCAGTCCGACGCGGCTGTAGCTTCCGTTGCAAAAGACAACGTGCATCAACGGTTCGTCCTTGGCGTCGATTCCCAGCTGTTCCAGAGTGGGATTCGAATATTTGGCTTTTGGCAGCACGGTCAGTTTGCCGTTCTTCTCCAGGATCGCATATTCGACCTGGTCGAGCGCGGTCAACCCTTGCTGGCGGATCTCGCTCATCAGCTCCTCGATCGAGATGCGCAGATCCGTCAGTGCTTGCTGCTGCAGGACTCCGTTTTGAATGATGACAGTGGGACATGCGGAGACGATCCGTTTGAGCGCGGGGGTTCGAACGAGCACGAACGAGGAAAGCACCTCCAGCACCAGAAGCGTGATCATGGGGATGATGGCATAGGAAACGGGGATCTCTTGATTTGTGATTGGCAGGGAGGCGATTTCCGAGATCAGAAGGGTGGTGACCAGATCCGTGACCTCCAATTCTCCGATCTGCCTCTTTCCCATCAGTCGCATGGTCAGAATGAGTGCGACGTAGATGATCAGGGTTCGTATCAATATCGTTGTCATCGGCAAAGCTCCGTTTTTTTGTTTAGTATTTGAGGAATTCTTTTGATTATACGGTTTTCCGCGCCTTCTTTTTGGCGGTGTTTCACGAAAAACAAAGGAGGCTTTTGTTGCAAAGGACGAACTTTTTGGTTGTATTGTATGCTTTTTGCCTATAATGTCGCACAAAATGTCCGATTTTTACTAGTCAAATGAACAAAAATGAAAAAACAGAAAGAAAAAATGTTGACAAACCAAGTGAAATATGATAGAATATACAAGCTCACCTCGGAAGCGGGGAGGGTGGATACGGGATCGGACGAGCCGAGGGTGAAAAACTTTTGAAAAAACTTGAAAAAAGTTTTGAAAAAGGTATTGACAAGGCGGAACCGATGTGGTATAATAGAAAGGTCGGCACGCCGATGGCACGCCGACAAATGATCTTTGAAAATTGAACA
>JAFWYJ010000044.1 GCA_017517745.1 Clostridia bacterium
ATTTATCGGTGTCTCCCCCTCTCAGTCACCTTACGGTGACAGCTCCCCCAAAGTGGGAGCCCAATGATAGCCTCTCCCTCTGGGAGAGGTGGCAGGCGTAAGCCTGACGGAGAGGGCAATCTCCCCGACAAATCAAAATTTTACAGATAAAGGCTTTCCTTTTCCCTCTTACCCGAAAAGTTTTTGAGGGGGGCGGGGGAAGCTTTTTTCAAAAAGTTCCCCCGCAAAAAAGAAGCCCCCACGATCGCGTCCTTTTTCAAAAGCACCCCCACAAAACGCGTCCCTCACGATCGCGTCCTACAAAATCACGCCTCAACCTCAAAGGCAACGAACTCGAACGCGGGAATGGGGCGATCGAGGCTGACGGTGTCGCCGTCAAGTGTTCCGTCTGTGTTGAGGAAGCGCACGTTCTTGTAGGCACGACTGAGCTTGACGACGGGGTGCAGAACGCTGTCAGGATAACAGTTGAAGAGTCCCACCGCCATTTTGCCGTCCTTTTCCTTGCAGATGATATAGAGGTCGGGATGCCCCATGCATTTGACGGGGATCGCCTCTCTCGCGACCCATTCGACCTGCTCGGTCATGATCTGTTGCGCGAGGTGTCCGCGCGCCAGGCCCGAATCACCCGAGCAGCCCAGCGTATCGTAAAGAAGGACGTAGAAGCGTTGTCCGTCTGCATTCTCGTAGCGATAGGAGATCGGGATGTAATCCATTCCCATTCTGCCGAGCAGCACAACCTCGGCACCCTCCTTCAGAGTGGGCTTGAGATAGCGCACGCGGCCTGCCGCGACGTTGGTCTGCTCGCTTCTGTCGGCGGGGGAAAGGAAGTCCACCATTCCGTTCTGGAAGTCGCCTGCCTCCGCGAGTCCGACGTCAACCCCACGCCGAGAAAGCAAAATTGCCGAAAGTGCGTCGAGAATCGCGCCCTTTTTCAGCTCTTCGTCGGTGGCACGTCTGACCGCGTCACCGAAGATCGCGTTGCAGATGCCGCCCTTCCCGTGCGTGGTGGGAATTGAGCAGAACGCCATGGACATTGCCGCCAGAGGATAGGGATAATACTGACTGTCAAGGCTCAAAGAAAGATCGACCTCACCCAAAAGGTGCGGATGCTCGACGGTTCTGACACCGCAAGCCTCTTTGCCGGCAAACATCGCGGAGATCTCGCGCATCAGCGGCAGATTTTCGGTGTGGCGGTCAAAATATCCCATCTCGTAGCGCGGTGTCGCGTTGTAGTCCGCCATGTATTTCAGCATACCGTCAAAGATTCCGTCGGCGCGCAGGACACCGTCGAAAATTTCAAGATAGGACGCAGGAACGAGGTGACGGGGGCGCGGATAGACGTCTCCCTCCGACATCAGCTCGACGCCTTGGTCTGCCGCCATTGCCGAGAACATGCGCGCGCGCTCGAGCATGGCGGGGATCTTCTTGTTGCCGTTCATCGCCGAATAGGGCGCGGTCAGGAGTCTGACCAACGGCTTTTGTCCGCCCGAAAGCTCCTTCGCAAGATCCAGCGGATTGCAGTTGTCCCAGTCCCAAAGTCCGAGAGACGAGCAAAGCGCGATGCGCACCGTGGGATCGACCGCGTCAACGGCGGCTCTGATCTCCTTTGCCAAGAGGATCAAGCCCTCTCTTTGCGCCTCCAGCCATGCCCGACGGTATTTGTTCGCGGGGCTTTTGAAGACCAACCGCTCCAGCTCCTCAAGGCTCAGCTTCTCGCCGCAAAGTTCCTCCATGCGCTTCATGTGGAACTCGCACGCGCAGCAGTGCTCCGCGCCGTGAGACATGCGGAAATCGTCGTCCAAAAGAATGGTCTTGGTTCCCGTTTTGGCGATCGACGCGATGAAATGCGACACCACGCGGCGCATGTTGGGATCAAACGGACACTGCGTCTCGGGCAGATCCTCACCCTTGACGTTGCGGATACGCGTCAGGCCCTTGAGTGCCTCCTGCTCTTTCATGCCGACCAAAACCACGCCGTGTCCGGTCGTGTTTCCAACCCAGACGCCGACCTCCAGACCGCCGTTGCGGAAGAAGTTGAGGTTGTCGCGCAGGTTTTCGATCATCTCCTGCTCCTCCGCCTCGCTCGAGCAATAATCCGAGCGCGTCAGAAAGAGTCGGTCGATCTGCGCATCCTGCAATATTTTCAAATATTCACCGCGGTTCTCCTTCGTCACGGTCACGTTTCGAATCGGTACGGAAATTTTATACATAAGAGCGTCCTCCTTTTTTTCCCTTTTGGGGATCATTGGTTTTATTATAATCAAAACGCGAAAAAATGTCAATTCCTTTTCAAAAATAAAGATAATAGTACCATTTTTGAAGAAGAATAGACAAGCTGCCCGCTCAAGCCTCGACGTGATAGATCCTTTGATAGAGCAAACGAACCACCCTTTGCGGGTCGGCAAGCGGTGCGCCGCTGCTCAGAAGCACCAACGGCACGCCCTCGCCTCCCTTGCGGTAGGAGGGCTGGCGGTAGGGGATCTCGCTTTGGAAGAAGCCGTGGCGACGGTAGAAGCCGAGCCGTCTCGCCGCCATGGGGGTATCGGGCAGCTCTGCCTCGAGGACGATCGGTCCAAACGCCTTGACGGCGGCTTCGATGGCGTCGCCGCCAAGCCCTTGGTTGCGGTATTCCTCATAGACCACGAAATGCTCGGCAAAAGAAAAGTCCTCGAGCATCCAAAGCGTGAGAAAGCCGATGCGCTCACCGTCGCGCGTCAGATGATAGATGCCGTACGCCGCATCGTCCATGACGGCAAGCGCGTCCGCGCGGTCGCGGATCTCTTCCTTGATAAAATTTGCTTCCATCTGCCGATAGATCGCGTCAAAATCCGATCGGTCGGCTTTTTGTAATAAGATTTCTCTTTTTTCCATTTTACGCTCCTTTCCGCCGCTTTCCATACAGGCGGCTGACGACGAGATAAGACACGCCGACGGCAACCGCCAACGTACTTACCCCCAATAGCACAAAAAACACCGCGCCCCAACCCCACACGTCCGCCACGGCGCCGAGGCCGTAGGAGCTGACCGTGCTTCCGAGATAGCAAAAGCCGTTGAGGATCCCCGCCGATTTGCCCGAGGAGACGTGCTCCTTCAGATGGAGCGGCGCCATGCTCGTGATGACGTTATTCACCCCCGCCATCAGGCAGGAGACGAGTGCCAGACTTCCCACCGTGACCGGCAGAAGCGGCGTTTGCAAAAAGCCGATCACCGCGCCGATCAGAAGGATCGAGCCCAAAAACAGCAGCACGCAGGTTCCCACGAAGCTCTTTGTCACGGCGTAAAGCCGCACCGCCACCGCCGTTCCCGCAATGGCAACCGCGGGAAGCAGAAGCGTGAGCAGGATCGAAAGCCAATCGGGTGTGTCATAAAGGGACGAAAGAATGTCTGGCGTCCACGCCGTGATTCCATCCTTGACGAAATTGTTGGAAACGGCAAACAGCGCAAGCACGCAAAGCATCGCGAGGATCGGGCCGAACCCGCTCGCGCGCCTCTGTTCCGTCTTGAGCGTCTGCGTCTCCTCCTCGCGCTCGCGCAGAAGCGGTGTGACCAGACGGTCAAAGCGGATCAGCCAAACGAGAGCGGCAACGATAAGGATAGCCGCCGCGACGAAGAATGTGACGCGCCACGACAGCGCGGTCGCAAACACCGCGCTCATGCCGTAGACCAAAAAGGTTCCGGTCGCCACCGTCGTTCCCATGGCCAGGATCGCGCGCGAAAGATCCTCCTTTGCGAGAGTCTCGGAGAGCAGACGGATCAGAAGCGTCCAAAGAAAGGACATCGCGATGCCGTTGATCAGCCAGAGATATTTGAAAAGCGTGAAATCGGTCACGCAAGCCGCGGCGACGTTGACCGCGCCCGAGACACCGAGACAGGCGAGGATGACATATTTGACGTTGTAGTGCTTGCAAAGCAGCCCATTGACCACCTGCCCTGCGCCGTAGGCAAAGAAAAAGAAGGTGGAAACCAGACCCGCGTCGGCATAGGAAACGCCAAACGCCTCACCGATGCGGCTGATGTTGGCGTTATAGCCCAGCTTTCCGATATAGGAGCAGGTGTAGACCAGCCAGCACAAGAGAATCAGTCCAAAGGCGTTTGAAGCTTTCTTTTTGATAGGCATAACACACCTCATTCAATCTCAACGATGACGGGGCGGTGATCCGACACCACCCATTCGGGCACACAGACCGACCTCACACGCAGATCACGCGAGGTGAAGATATAGTCGATCTTGCAGGTCGGCTTGTCCGAGGGAAAGCTCAGAAGCGGATCGTCGGAAAGCGTTGCCGTATCGACCAGCCGATCCTTGATGGGGGCGAGAAGCGGATCGTCGGGCGTCATGTTAAAATCCCCCATCAGCACAAACCGCTCGTCCTCGATCTGCTCCATCAGCGTATTGACCGCGCATTCCATTTCATCGGGATTGAGTCCGACGTGCACCACCGCAACGGTCAGTCCGCAGGCCAGACGTGCTTTCAAAATACACCGCGTTTCATAGCGGCACCCCTCCACACGCGTGGGAGGATCGGGAATCATGATCTTCTCGGTGTGCAGGATCTCGTACTTCGACAGCAGTGCGTTGCCGTAAGGGTTATTTCCGCGCACCAGGATCGCGGGCGCGAAACAGGAATACGGCATGCCCGAACGCGCGGAAAGGATCTCGGTCTGCGCCTCGTAGTCCTCGCGCTCGCCCTTGCCGCGGATCTCGTTGAGCCCCACGACGTCGGCATCGGCTTTGCGGATCGTGTCGGCAAACAGATCGAAGTCGATCTTCAAACCGTTTCGATAGGACGCGCAATGCTGCGTGTTAAAGGTCATGATTTTCATGCTGCTTTTCCTCTTTCGTCTGTTTTGTTTCCTTCAAAAACAGGATCACGGGGTCAAGCGTGTTCATCGCGCGCTCGATCACCACGTTCCCCTTCTCGCGGCGAAACGCGACCTTCTCTCGCTTGCCCTCGCCGCTCAGATATTCCACGTCTCCGACCTCGCCTTCGACGTTCAGCACGATCTCCTCGGCGGGATCCAAGCCGATATTAAAAATCGCAACCATCAGGCTGCCGTCGGGGCAACGCCCCGCCTTGAGATAGACCTCCTCGTCGCCGACGTAACAGACCGGCAGATTGCCCGACGCGCGAAGCAGACCGACAAGCTGCGCCTTTCTCGTTTCGTTGAGGAAGGAGAACGCCTCCCAATAGTTGAACGCGGTGCGCGGCGTGCCGGCAAAGACCACGGCGCGTCCGCCGAATTTGTTGTCGTAGACGGTCACTGCGGGAAAGAGCGGGATCTCTTCGACGCCGTCCTTGAGGTGATAGACCGTCGCGTCGGCGATCACATCCTCAAAAATCGGTGTCAAGCGCTTGATGCCAACCTGTACGGCACAATGATTGTCGTTGACGCTGTGCACACGCTCCAGGCTGATCCGCTCGCCCTGCCACTCCTCGACCTTGACGCCGAGATATTCCGAAAAGCCGCGTTCGCAAAGCTCCGCCGCCGTGTCGGACGCAAGGAAGAAGGTCCCCTCGCACGTCTCCCTCACCGTTTCATCGTCATAATAATCGGCAACCGCGCCGTCAAGAAACGTCGCGCCGCCCGCCTCGCGCGAAAAATAGACCGGCAGTCCCATGCGCTCCAGCACACAGAAGAGAAATCCATTCTTCGGCGAGCGCACGTCAAGGCTGTAATTGATCTCCTTGGGCAACGGGATCCTGCATCCCTGCCACTCGATCTTTGGCACAAGCTCGCAGAGCGCCCGATAAAATCCGCTGTTCTTGCCCAGCTTTTTGCGATATGCCTCGCCGCTCGCCGGCTCATAGGCGGAAAGCCGCGTGATCCAATGCTTTGCACCCGTCGCGCCCTCAAGGATCGACGCCGTGAAGTGCGAATGGAGCGAGCCCGCACCCGTGCTGTAACGGTTTTGCGGACAGGTGTCGGTCTCGGCGAGCAGAACATCCACGCCGCGATCGCGCAAATATCCGCCCTGCAGTGCCGCGCGGAAGGCGGGAAGGCTCAAGCCGCGCGCACCCGCGGGGGTGTAGTTTCCGTTGCTCAGACGAACGGTGACGGGATTGCCCTCGCCCGCCAAAATTTTGCCGATCTCCGCGCCAAACTCGGCGGTGTGTCCCGTCGTGCAGGCAACGCCCTGAATGGTGGGATCGACCGCGTCAATGCCCTCGCGCATGGCTCGTGCCGCACCGAGAAGCGCTTCTTTCTGCGTGTCTACAAAGGCGTCGGTGTAGGCGTCGTGGCAAGGATGCTTGCCGTCCATCAAAGTCGCGTAAAGCGCCTCGCGCGTGATCGGCTTTCCGATCTTTTTTTCCACCGCCGCCAGATGCATCGGGCATCCGCAGCCGCGGCCGTCGCGCGTCATCAGACGGAAATCATCGTCCACCATGATCACGTCGGGAGAGAGGGCGGCAAGGATCTCGAACTGCTCGCGCAAATAGGCGCGCACGCCCTCGTCGTAGGGGCAGCAGACGTACTGCTTCTCGCCGTCCGACAGATTGACGTAGGGCCGGAACGGGAAGGGCTTGTCAAGCACGTAGCCGTGTCCGATCGTGCATTGCACCAGAATACCGCACGGAAGCCCCATTTCCCTCAGGCGATCGCGGAATAAAATATATTTTCCGGCCTCGATCGAAGCCTTATCGATGACGGGATCGCCCTCGGGAACCAGCCTGACCATGAAGATCGGACAGACACAGATCCCCTCGTCGATCTGACGCTTCACGTCGGCGCAGATCTCGTCCAAATGTGCGACGTCGAGCGGCATGACGGAATATAGCTTCATATCCATACGTAAAAACCTCGCTTGATTGATGTCTGGTTCGAGTCTTCCGGATCAGCCCTCGAGAAGCTCGTCAAAGCGCAAAAGATAGCGGTGAGATACCGTCCGCATCTCGTCGATATAGTCCTCGGACGAGGGATCGTAGATGCCGTAGGCGATCATACCCGCCGACCTCGCGGTCTTGACCGCGCCCACGTTGTCGTCGACGAAGATCACGTCACTCACGCGCACGCCGAGCTTGTCCGCCACCATACCGTAGAGCGCGGGATTGGACTTGACGGTCAAAAAATCCTCACAGGACCAAACGTGATCAAAGAGCGCCCAAATGCCGATGCGCTTCAAGCAGGGGTCGAGCGTGACGTGGGGGCTGGCGGTGAGAATATTCAAGGACGCGCCGCGCGCCTTCAGCGCGCGCAACGTCTCGCAAACGCCCTCTTTTGCGGGAATGGTATTCCAATATTCCTCCTTGGCGTATTCCTCCATGCGCTCCGTGAGAGCATCCTCGTCCTCACAGGTGCCGAGCGTGCGAAAATACTTCGCCGAGCCACGGTAGCCCAGCGGCGTGACGATCTTGAGCGTGCCGTCGGTAAATTCCAGACCGTTTTCCTCCATCACGCGCTTGATGATGCCGCCAAAGGTCGGCATCGAATCGACCAGCGTGCCGTCAAAGTCGAAGAGATAAACTTTCTTTTTTTCGTTCATGATGTAGTTCCTTTTTCTTGTTTCGGATAAAGATTTTTAATTCTCACTTTTTCGCATGTCGATAGATCGGCAATGCTTTTATCAACAAATTTTTTCGTTAATTTCAAGTCCGACGATATGCAAAAGGAAAACAATGAGGACGCCCTTCCCAGCCATATTCCGTCAAAACAGAATTCGTAGGGCTTTTGGTATTTCGCTTTGATCTCACCAAAGATACGGTTTTGATCAAAGGTGATCTTCATGTAAATCACATCCTCATAGCGAAATATTTTCCACATTGATTGATTCATCAAAACAACCCTTTTCGAAGTGATTTTGATGCCGTAATTCAAAAAGAAGGCGGCGGCAATCACCAATATCACAACCGGGATTACACCAATCAAAATCAGGTCCATGATCCGATTGATCATTCCGCCAATCACGAGAAATATGCAAAGAGGAATGGCAAGCAAAATCAATATCTTCATGAAAATCGGCATTTTGTGAAAATGTTTCACACGGATTGGTTTCATCGTTTCTCCTCCTTCCATCCGTGATATAAAATTGAAGGTATATTTTTGTGCCAAAAATGGGGGTTGTAAAGCCAAAAGGTATATTTTTTATTTCACGGATACATCTTCAAATGTTATGGAGAAAACGTATCTTTCGCCTTTTGCATCCTCTATTTCCACTTCGAGCAAAAAACGGTTATCCGCCAAACGGGTTAACTTATCTCCCATCCACCAAGGCTTTTTTACGGTACTTATATCGAATTCACTTTTCAAGGAATAATTATAAAACACAATTTTTTTGATTTTTGTCATTGCTCCGACAGAATTCAATTGAATTTCCAAGCAGTTATATCGCGGAGTTTTACTTTTCCAATCGGGAGGCAACTGCATTTCTGAAAAGGACAAAATTTCCGCATCATGCAGACCATATATCCAATACCATTCGGGAAACTCCGAATAATACTTTTCAAGTTCGGATATTCTCTTTTTCATATTTCCAACTCCTTTCAATCATTTCAGGCAGGGCAAAAGAACCAAAGGTATATTTTTACTCGTAAATTCCGTCGAAAAGCATTGAAAGGCTATCGTAGTCAATGCCGCATTTTCGTGTCCATCGATTCACCGGGTAAGCTGCATATCCTCTGTCACTCAGCGGCAATAGCATATCTTTTTCGCAAACATGTCCGGCAGTAACGCCGAAAGAGTCGTTGGAATGTAAAATATTGAGATACCCTAACATATCGATAAACGCTTCGATCTGATCCATTGTCATTCTCAAAAGCCCCGATTGCTTCAATTCTCGGCGCAATTTTCCCGACGTTGTGTTTTGAGGCGATTTTTCTATGACTTCGATCATTTTTTTGAAATGCTCGTAATCCGCCAAGGAATGAGTAGGACGCGGAAGCGTTTTATATTCTTCCAAAAATAGGATTGCCGTGTTTAGATCGAATCGGAATGGAATCAACGCTTTGAAATAGAAGTGTTCCATATCAACGTTGATGTGCCAAAACCGCATCTTTGGTGCTGTACTGACAGTGTGCTGATATCCGCATATTTCGCAACGGTTTTCGTTGTATCTGTCCTCAAATTCACCGTCCTTGCCGACTACCGATCCGACGTATTTTTTCTCAAATTCGTGAGCGGGCAAATTTTGAATATAGTAATAACAAGCCAGTGCCGTTCGGTATTCGGGCGCATGACGTGCGACACCGTAGAGAAAATCCTTTGCTAATTCTTTAACCGAAAGCGTGGAGATCAACTCTTTCGCATAGCGTATTGCCTCATCGTGCGGATAAACAGTTTCGCAAAGCTTCATCGTACCCTCGCTGACGGCAGGAAGGTATTCGAGAACAGACGCAGTCCAAAACTCGCGAAAATCCTCTCTGGCAAAACGCTTTAAGAGCTTGAGTGCAGTCGGCTTATCGCACGGCGAAGCAGGCGAAGCTCGATACGACTTGATCTCCTCAATATAAGCAGCATTGATTTTGTCGGATTGCGAGCCGTTTGTTTGCCATGCGGCAAGCGGCAGAACAAAATCTTCATCACCGATCGCGTTTGCAATGGTTTCAGATATTGCTTCTACCACGTTCTTTTCTTCTTTCAAGGAACTGCTCCTTTCAACGTGTTATTCAAATCGCGGTAACCCCGTAGGGGATATTTTCGACGTTCAACTATTTCCCTCTCAAATCATTGCTTAAATTGCAATCGACCTGCCGAAAAAGACGGTGCGCGGACGCAAACAAGCAAATCATGACCACCAACAACGCCAACACCACCAACACGCAAAGAGACATTCCCACAACGCCAATCAAATCAAAAGGTGAAAACTGATTGATCAACGTATTCGTCATGAATGCCCCCATCGCAAGAAGAACTGCGAACAGTAGCGTGTAGGCGGGATAGTGGTACATGCGAAAATCTTTTTTGAAGGATGCTCTGTCGTACTTGTAAAAAGCCACTTCCTGCATGACATCCGCACCGCAGAGATCTATATCGGGGGCAGAAATCATTTTTCTTGTTTTGTCATATTGTGAGGGAATGTATTCGATTTGAAAAACATTCTCATTCGGTTTGATTGTGAAGGTCTTTTTCAAATCAAACGGCGAGGCACCACAAAAGAAATTATGCGTTCCGATTCCGCCGTCATTGTCAGCAAAAAATATAATCGGAGAAAGCAAAAAGAAAAATACGTATGCAAAGAATCGACCGATCGGATTTTTGATCTGTCGCATATCGTTTCTTTTGTATTCAACCTGAACGATCGCTTGGTCGGTGTCGGGAATATCAAAAGAAATCTGCTTGTCTTGCTCGGTCAAATCCTTCGTTTCTCCGTTCACGGACACGAGCAATGCATCTTCAAAATCTTTGTTATCCAGCGTGAAGGTTAATTTCATTGGTTCTCCTTTCGATACGTTTACCAACTCGCGACAACCCCGTGGGGCGATTGGCGAATCGCCCGTTTGCCCACGGGTGTTTTCGGGCGATTCGTGAATCGCCCCTACTGCGGGTTCGTCCTTATCTCCTCGTCAAAAAAATGACAGTCTCGACGTGGGGCAAGACAGCAAAAGGTCTCATTTTAGCCGAAAAACGGGGGTTGTGACAGCAAAAGGTATATTTTAAGCAATTTCAATTTGCCAAAAAATCTTTTTACACTTAATATATGGCTCGCCCATTTCCGAGTCGTAATCACAGCCATCAATCCAGCCTGCAAAGCCATCCAGTATAGTGAATGAGAATCCCTCATCAGTTTTCTGGATTTCGGAATCTAATATCTGACCAACTTTTTCCTTGAAGTCAGCTTCTATAACGTCTTCAAAAGTCGCGGTAATGTAGCAACCCCAAGTGGTATCGAAACGTACTACGATACTATTTCCGTTCTCCACATACTCACTTATAAGAGAATCGTGAAAACCAAATGAAACACCTTCAAGAGCCGCGATATCTTTATCGTCTTTTATTTCAAAAAAGTCTGGTAATTGGATTTCTTTGCAATAATTTTTGAACAAAGGGAACGACTCTATATCTGCTCCTTTTTTTGAACGAAGTGCCTTAAAAAGTGCTTTATCATTGATTACCCAATCAAAGCCAGCCCAATCGCATTTGCTTGTATCAAAATCGTTTTCAATCACAAATACAGTTCTGCCAATTCCACCAAATCCCGTGTCATGCAATTTTATTCTTTTGATTTTTGAAAATGTTTCATCAAAGACAATCGCTTCTGACTTCCACCCAACATATTTCAAAGCAAAGATCGGTGACACATATGTCGAACCGTCTTTGTTCTTTATGATACCATAAGTCACTTTGGATAATCTCCTTTCGATATGTTATACTAAACTGCTGTAAAACGAACTTTCGAGTTTTGCTCAAAAATCACTTTTGTCCCTGCTTTTAAGCGGTGCTTGGAAACATATCAATAATCGTATTTTTCCTCGCGTATGATCTTTATGCGATTATATTTTAACGATTTTAAAAACATTTCATTTTTACTTAACGTGCCGTCGTCGATTATCTTTATTATAATGTTTTTTGAGTTGTCATAAAAGAAAATTCTTATTTTACTGCGTAAACCATATTTTGTAAGATAATAAACAGTTAAAAATTTAACCGAACCGATTTTTCCAATCGAAGCAATGCGAGGTTTTCGGAAAGCACCGTAATATTTATAAACATCGTTCTTATAAATAAACTTTTCATAAATACACACGTAAACGCCCACAGCGGGAAAAATCGACAAAGCCAAAACCACGCATCCGATATAAAACGTATCCGCAATTACTCTGTTTTGCATTTTAAGGCAGAGAATTACGAAAAAAGCGATCAGCCCTCCCAGCGTTGCCAATAGACAAACCCAAAACGCCCACGCGGGGTTTTTTATTTCAAATCCCTCTTTTGGATCAAATTCATTTTGTTTTGATGCTTTTGATTTCATCATTTTCCTTTCGATATGTTATACTAAACTGCTGTAAAACGAACTTTCGAGTCTTGCTCAAAACTCACATTTGTCCCAACGCAAAATTGGGGCAATTTTGATTTTGAACACCGATTTAGGTAGGGGGCGGCGCCTTCGACGTCCCGAGAAGTCTCAAATTCGCGTGACGGGCTGTCGTGGGCGCCAGCCCCTACGGTTTTACGGTGATTTTCGCGTCAGACAAACGACACTTTCGACGTGGGTCAAGAGAGCGAAAGATCTCACTTTTTCAAAAGGCCCCTTCGCCCCAATCATCCCAATTGGGATTTTTTGTTTCCACCAGCCGATTCTTTTTGGCACGTACCCAACGCTTTAATTGCTTTTCTCGTGATATTGCGTCGTTAATTTCAGAATACTCCTCAAAGTAAACAAGTTTGTGAACGTGATATTTCTTTGTAAATCCTTCAATTTGCTCGTTTTTGTGTTCATATAATCGTCTGTGCAAATCGTTGGTCACACCAATATACATTACCGTATCGGTTTTGTTAGTGAGTATGTAAACGTAGTACATTTAATCTCCTTTTCGCCCGAGATCCCGCCTTCGCGTTGCTCGGCGCTTTTTCGTCCGTGTCATCCTGAGCGTAGTCGAAATCCGAGCATAGCGAGGATCAAACGGTGCGTAGCATCGTTTGGGATCTCGGACGAAAAAGTTCGACTCGCTTCGCTCGCTCAGGATGACACGGGCGAGGCTATGTTTATGTGTCATCCTGAGCGGAGGGCGTAGCCCGTAGTCGAACCCGGAGGGCGATGCGAAGCATCGGGATCTTCTATGAAAAAATGGTAGGTTGCAAAGCCAAAAGGTATATTTTATTCGAATGCCTTAAGAATTGCTTGGTTGTAATTAATTTTTGCCTCTGCGGAAAGATCACAATGCCCGCGCAAGGGTACGGTATTGAATGTGATTTGATGAGACTCTCTCATTGCTTCTACAAAGCGTTTCGAATGCTGCTCCAAATTAACCGACTTATCCCTGGTACAATGGAAAATGGTATAAGGAATATTCGGCATTTTTTCTATGAGATGTAATGGAGAGCAGCTTCTCAAAGCCGATTGCATATCTTCATCATACTCGCCGAAGGCGCTGTATAAGGTACGTGGGAGGTCGGGACGTTCGGTGAAATGATACGGAAGATCGCAAACAGGACAGTTTGCAACACAGGCACATGGTGTTATTTTAGCATAAGCACAATACACAAGCGCAGAAAGCCCTCCCATAGAACCGCCCGTCGATACGATTTTAACCGAAGAACCTAATCCGTATTTTTCGCACAGGACAGAAACGATCTCATCTGTATAGGCAACTGCTTGTTTGTTCATCCAAGACCAAGGATTATAATATGGGATAACATAAATAATACCTTTTTCCGCATATTCAAGTGCATCTCCGGGATCGGTGTTATGTATAGTCATACCACCTAAACCGTAAAAATTCAGTACGATGCCTTTAATTTCGCATTTGATAAGCTGGTCGTTGGAATACGAAAAGTTACGCAAGGTTTCATAAGTGATTATTTTTTCCATTTGGTTTACTCCTTTTTATTCGATATGTTACCCATAACTGCTGTAAAATGAACTTTTGAGTCTTGCTCAAAAGTAACAATTGTCCCAAGGCGATTTTGGGGTATTTTTGATTTCAAACACGTGTTTTACTAAAAAGTCATTCTAAAAAGCTGAAAAATGCTTGTTTTTACCCATTTCAAGCCGATTTTGGCTCATTTCCTCGTGAGACACACGACACTCTCCACGTGTCCGGTACGAGGGAACATATCAACGGGTGTTACGGTTCCAATTTCATAGCCAAGCTGTTGAAAAACCACGCAATCCCTCGCCAGCGTGTCGGGGTTGCAGGAGACGTAGACAACCCTGGGAAAGCCTCGCTCCGAAACGTATTTGATCAGCTCCTCGGTCGAACCCTTTCGGGGCGGGTCGAACACCACCACGGTGTTCCTTGCGTCCAACGCTCCCCGCGCCGCCTCGGCGGCTTCGAGCAGCTTGCTTGCATCCGACGCGTCGCCGCAATAAAACGACGCCTGCTCGATGCCGTTGCGCGCGGCGTTCTCCTTGGCACATCTGACCGCTTCGTCCACGATCTCGATGCCGATGACCTCACGCGCCGCGTCCGCCATCGAAAGTCCGATGGTTCCGATGCCGCAATAAAGATCGAGAAGGATTTCCTTCCCCGTCAGCGCGGCTTCTTGTTTTGCGATGCCGTAAAGCAGCTCGCAGGCATCGTGATTGACCTGATAAAACGCGCCTGCCGAGATGCGGAAGCGCAGTCCGCACAGCTCGTCCTCGATGTAATCGCCCCCCGCAAGGAGACGGTATTTCTCACCCAGCACCACGTTGGTATTCGCGGTATTGACGTTGATCAGCAGGCTCTTCACGCTCGGAAATTCCGACTCCAAGCGCGCGGCAAGCAGATCTTCACGCGGGAGCCTCTCCCCGTTGAGGACGAGACAGACCATGATCTCACCGGTCTTTTGTCCGCATCTGAGATAGATATGGCGCAACAGCCCCGTGCGCGTCTCCTCGTCGTATGCCCGGATCTTATTTTCATCGCAAAAACGGCAAAGGAACGCCGTGATCTCGGCAAAAATCGGCGGCTGGAGCTTGCAATCGTCGGCAGGAACGATGCGATGCGTTCCCGTGGCGAAAAAGCCGACCTCCATGCCATTCTTTCCGTTGCGGACGGGATACTGCGCCTTGTTTCGATAGGCACACAGCGCCCCCGTGCTTCTCACGGGCGCGACCTTGACCTCGCCAAGCCCTGCCTTGCGGAAGGCGTTTTTTACGTAGTCGCGCTTGATCTCCTTCTCATGCTCGTATTTGACGTGGCGGTAGACGCATCCGCCGCACCCCGCGGCACGGCAATCCGCCTCACAGCGCAGAGGCGAGGCAACGATCATGTTTTCGATCCTTGCCACCAGATAGCTTTTATTCACCTTGATCACACGGGCGTCGATCTCATCCCCCGTCACGGCATCGCGCACAAACACGACCTGTCCGCGTCCGCCGTCGGCAGCGGGCAGATGCGCAACGCCGCAGCCGAGATTGTTGATCTCCTCGATCCTCAGTCGAACGATCTCGTTTTTTCGCATCACAAAAAGCTCCTTTTTACAGCACCCGAATCTCGTTGCTGACCGCGATCTCCACGCAAAGCGTCGCATCCGCCTCCAAGAGCAGCTCCTTGATGCGACGGCAGACCGGATGCTCGGTGTGGAAATGTCCCGCGGCAAGCAGATTGATGCCGCACTCGGGCGCATCGGTCAGGTGGTTATATTTCAATTCGCCCGACAGATAGGTATCCGCACCCGCACGTTTGGCGGCGTCGACCTCGCTCGAACCGCTGCCGCCGAGGATCGCCACGCGGCGCACGGGAATCCCCGCGTCGGCAGCGAGGATCGAATCGGCATCGGTCGCGCCTCTGACAAGCTCTGCAAACTCCTCCAAGGTCATCGCCTCGGCAAGACTTCCGATGCGTCCGAGTGCCTCTCCGCCCTCACCGAAGGGCTCGACGTTCTCCAAGCCGAGAGCGGCGGCAAGCACATCGTTCACACCGCCCTCGACCGCGTCAAGGCGCGTGTGAAAGCTCATGGCGCAAACCCCCGCGCGCAACAGCGCGATCAGCTTTTTCGCCACGTGATCGTCGGGAGTGAGCGCGCGAAGCGGCGAAAATACCAGCGGATGATGCGCAACGATGAGATCGTAGCCCTCCGTGATCGCCTTCTGCACGATCTTCTCGGTCACGTCCAACGCCACCAGCACCCGCTTCACCTCGGCATTCTGATCGTGACAGCACATCAGGCCGTCGTTATCCCACTCGCAGGAGAGCGATCTCGGGATCCGCTCCTCCAAAAATTGATACAACTCACAAATTTTCATAGCAAGCTCTCCAAGCTCCTTTTCATGTATTCCTCAAACGAGGTATCCGCCTGCGCGGACTTCGCCTTGCCGCGCAAGACCGCCTCCAAAACCGCGATCTCGTGTCGCACGAAGCCTTCAAAGAGCGGCGGACGCGTCTCGATATTCAGGCGTCCCACCGCCAGCTCGACGTCGCTGTAGGAATCCACCCTACCCGTATAGCGCGCGGCAAGCGTCTGATAATATTTATCCTCATAGGTGAGCGTCTCGCCCTCGATCGAAAAGCCGTTTTCGAGCAGCCAGCGTCGCAGAACCGCGGCGCGGGACATCGGCTGCAGGACCAATCCGATCGACTCGTTTCGGATCCACGGTGCCTCCGACAGGATCTTCACGATCAGCTCGCCGCCCATGCCGAAGATCAGCACGCTGTCGGGAGAAAAATCCTCGACGCCGTGCAAGCCGTCGGTCAGGCGCGTACCGATGCGATCCGCAAGCCCTGCCGCCGCGACGTTGGCGCGTGCCGCCGTGATCGGGCCCTGATTGACGTCGCACGCCAGCGCCTCCGCGACCAGCCCCTCTCTCACCAGATGGATGGGAAGATAGGCGTGGTCGGTGCCGACGTCGACGACGCGACAGCCCTTTCTGAGATACGGAACCGCGCTGAGCAGACGCGCGCCCGGTGTTGTCGGAGTGTGCATGAGATGACCACCTTTCTTTACGTTCGAAATGCCTGATGTGGATAGAGGGGAAAACCCTCATCGGAATTTTCCCCTCTTTTACACGCTCCCGTCCGTGCGACGGGGCTCGGCTTTTATGCCTTTGCAGCCAAGAACTTGTTGATCTCTGCGATCAGCGCGTCGGCGTCGGTGCCGTGAACGGCGCAAGCATCCTCAACGGACTCTCCGCGGGATGCGGGACAGCCGAGGCAATGCATGCCGATGGCAAAAAAGAACTGCGCGGTCTCCGGATCGTGATCCAGGATGTCGCCGATAATGGATTTTTTCGTAACGACCATCGTTTTCTCTCCTTTTCTGATTTCTTTCAAAATTCTATTCAATTCCGCGTTCTCGGGGAACCTACGCCTATTATACCCCAAAAACCCCGCGCTGTCAATCTTTCTAAAGATTTTTTTCAAGAAAATTCGGGTTTTCTCTTGCAATATGTTCAAATATCATTTATAATATAGATTGGCAGAAAATGCCGGGAGAACCTCTCTCGGCGGCTTTGAATTTTATTTTTCCGCCCCTTTCGCGGGAGACGGATCCACAGGAGGAAACAGACATGAAAATTTTGGTTGTGAACGCCGGAAGCTCTTCGCTCAAGTATCAGCTCTTCGACATGACCGACAACAGCGTGCTGGCAAAGGGTATTTGCGAGAAGATCGGCATCACGCCCACCAGCGGCATCATCACCCACAAGCGTCCCAACGCTGAAAAATATTCCAAGGAAACCCCCGTGCCGGACCACATCGCGGCGATCAGCCTCGTGCTGAAGACGCTGACCGATCCCGAGCTGGGCGTCATCAAGGACGTCAGCGAGATCGAGGCGGTCGGACACCGCTTCGTCCACGGCGGCACCAAGATCAAGGAGTCGGGCATTCTCGACGAGGAGACGATCGCATACGTCGAGTCGATCATCCCGATCAACCCGCTCCACGGCCCCGCATCTCTCAAGGGCTTCAACGCTTGCCGTCAGGCAATGCCGAACGTTCCTCACGTCGGCGTGTTTGACAGCGCGTTCTATGCAACCATGCCCGAGGCGTCCTATATGTACGCGGTTCCCTACGAATGGTATGAAAAATACGGCATCCGCCGCTACGGCTTCCACGGCACGTCGCACCGCTACGTCTCGGCTGAGGCTGCAAAGCTGGTCGGCAAGCCGATCGAGGATCTCAAGATCATCACCTGCCACATCGGCTCGGGCTCTTCGATCACCGCGATCAAGAACGGCGTCGCCGTTGACACCTCGATGGGCTTCACTCCTCAGGACGGTCTGCCCATGGGTACGCGCTGCGGCCCGATCGATCCCTCGATCGTCACCTTCATGATCCGTCAGGGACTTTCCGCCGACGAGATCGACAACATCCTCAACAAGAAGTCCGGCATGATCGGTGTTTCCGGCGTTTCAAGTGACGCGCGCGAGGTCTGGGAGGCAGTCGATCAGGGCAACCACCGCGCACAGCTGGCAATGGATCTCGTCATCCACAACGCGAGAAAGCTGATCGGAAGCTACGTGGCAGAAATGAACGGCGTTGACGTCATCGTCTTCACCGCAGGTCTGGGCGAGAACGACAACCTCGTTCGCCAGGGCGTTGCAACCAATCTCGAGGCACTGGGCGTCAAGATCAACGAAGAGCTCAATATGAACGCCCCCAGAGGCTCGCTCCTCGACCTCACCGCCGAGGGCTCCCGAGTCAAGGTCTTCGTCATTCCCACCGATGAGGAATTGATGATCGCAAAGGACACCGAGCGCATCGCAAAGGATTATTACGCAAAATAATCGAAAAAATGAAAAAAAATCAAAAAAAGAAGAGAAAACCTATTGCAATATTCTCGTTTTTGGTGTAAAATATAGTATAAGTGTGTGCCGGACAAGCCATGCCGGCAGCAAAATTTGATTGTTTACTTTGGAGGTATACCATGGTAGTAGCTGGCGATTTCAAGAACGGCATTACGTTTGACGACGGTGAAGGCAACGTCCTGCAGGTCGTCGAGTTCCAACACGTCAAACCCGGTAAGGGTGCGGCTTTCGTTCGTACGAAGCTGAAGAACGTGATCTCGGGTGCGGTGACCGAGAAGACCTTTAACCCCACTGACAAGTTTGAGAACGCGTACATTGAAAGAAAGGATATGCAGTATTCCTACGATGACGGCGATCTCTATCACTTCCTGGACACCGAGACCTGGGAAGAGACGCTCATCGCGCACGACAAGGTCGGCGACAACTTCCGCTTCGTCAAGGAAGAGATGATGTGCAAGATCATTTCCTACAAGGGCAACGTCTTCGGCGTTGAGCCTCCCACGTTCGTGGAGCTCGAGGTCACCGAGACCGATCCCGGCTTTGCAGGAAACACCGCAACCAACACCCTCAAGCCCGCAACCCTCGAGACCGGTGCCGAGATCAAGGTTCCGCTCTTCATCAACGTGGGCGACATGCTCAAGATCGACACCAGAACCGGCGAGTATCTTTCCAGAGCTTAATTCAAACCACACGGGGAAGACTTTGCAAGCCAAGGTTTTCCCCTCTTGAATACCCAAAAAACAGAAAGGACGGTATCTATCATGAATTTGACCGAAAAATCCGCTTATCTGAAGGGCCTCGCTGACGGCCTCGAATATGACAAGACCACCAAAGAGGGCAAGATCATTGCCGCTCTGCTCGATCTCGTGGACGAAATGGCGAAGGAGATCGCCGACGTTCAGAGCGATATCGCTGACATCGACGAGGATCTCGACTACCTGAACGACTACGTCGAAGAGCTTGACGATGACCTGCAGACCGTCGAGGACTTCCTGGACGAGGAACTCGACGAGGACTTCGAGGACGAAGACTTCGAAGAGTGCGACGGCGATTGCACCGAGTGCGACGGCTGCGACTGCGGCGACGAGGACTACTATGAGATCGTTTGCCCCTCCTGCGGTGAGACCGTTTGCTTCGACGGTGAGCTTGATCCCGAAAATCTCCTCTGCCCCGCTTGCGGCGAAAAGTTCGGCTGCATCGTCGACGAGGACGATTTCAACAAGATCAACGATTGAGTTTTTGATATCAAGCATTGCGTGGGGAAACTTTTCTCAAA
>JAFWYJ010000012.1 GCA_017517745.1 Clostridia bacterium
ATATTCCGACTGGGACGGCGATGCGCTTTATCAAACCAAAAACTTTGTATGGGTTTTCTATTGTGAAAACGAAACAGATGCAGAGGATATGTACGAGCAAATAAAAGAGGTAACCTCCTCCTTCAATGAAAGAATGGAAGAACTCTTCGAAGACGAAGAAGAAAAAGAAGAAGCCGAGGCCAACGGAATGGTCAGAAAGAAGGCCGTTTGCGAAAAGAACGGCAACGTTGTTTATTTTGGAACCAAAGCGGCGATCAAAATTGCAAAATAATGCGCCGGCACTGCATAAGAACATGCAGCCGAAACCGCACGTCAAAAAGGAGCTTGCGAAAGACATTCGCAAGCTCCTTTTTCGTGTTCTTTTTCAGGAATCGGTCAACTGTTTTTTGTATTGTGTCGGTGTCATTCCCGTTTTGGCGAAAAAGACGTTGGAAAACTGTGAGGATGAGACGAAACCGCAATCAAAAGCAATCTTCGTCAGCGAATCGTTTGCCTTCAGCGAGAGCAAAAACTTCGCCCGTTCCACTCTTTGGCGAAGGACGTACTGATGCGGCGAGCAACCCACTCGCGCCTTGAAAAGATGCCGAAAGCGATCGTAGCTGTAATGATACTGCGCCGCCATCTGTCTGAAATCCGTGGATTGCTCAAGATTTTCATTGATATATTGTAAAATCCGAGAAAAATCCTGCTGCTCCGAGGTGGGAAGCGATGCGCGCCTCGCCTCGAGGAGAAGCTGAGAGATCAAAAGCTCGATCATTTTTTCCTTCTGCGCAAGCTCTCCCCCCGCCTCCTCATACAATCTCTTGACAAGGCTGCCGACATTGCCGCTGTAATCGGTATAAGCCCCCTCACAGATCATTTCCTCCGGGGCATCAAAGAGAAAATAAATGATGCGGCAAGCGCGATCGTCCTTTTCGGCATGAAGCGTTTTCCCGCGGGTGAGATAATAGTTTCCGGTTGAGAAATTTGTCTTTTTGCCGCGAATGAAAATGCTCCCGCTCCCCTCGAAGCAATAGACCATTTCATGATGGGCGTGCGTATGCTCACTCCCCGAAAATCCGTTTGGATGGGATATCGAAATGATCTGTCTCAGTTGCATTTGCCAACACCTCCAAAAGCCATTTTTTAAATTATAACACGAAAAAATTGCAAAAATATGACCAAAACCAAAAAAACACGACCATTTTGAGAAAGAAAGAGAAAAAATCTTATGATAAAATGAAACCGAACACGTCCGCGTGATCAATTCATGAAAGGAAGAAAAAACACATGAAAAAAGTAAGGATCGGATTTGTCGGTTGCGGCTGCATCAGCCCGATTTATCTGAAAAATTTCACAAAAATGTTCAAAGAGGTCGAAATCATCGGTGTCTGCGACCTGATTCGGGAGCGCGCCGAAAAAGCCGTCGCGGAATACAACATTCCCAAGCTTTATGCGGATATGTACGAACTGTTTCGCGATCCCGAGGTCGACATTGTCCTCAACATCACGCGCCCCTACGAGCATTATGAGGTCACCAAGCAGGCACTTTTGCACGGCAAGCACGTCTATTCCGAAAAGCCCCTTTCCCCCGATCTCAAAGAAGCGCGCGAGCTGGTCGCGCTGGCACAGGAAAAGGGGTTGATGCTCGGCGGTGCCCCCGACACCTTCATGGGAACCGGCATTCAGACCTGCCGCCACCTGATCGACAGCGGCTTCATCGGCACTCCCATCGGCGGCAGCGCAAGCTTTGTCAGCCGAGGACCTGAGGATTGGCATCCCGATCCCGAATTTGTCTATCAATACGGCGGCGGTCCGATGTTTGATATGGGTCCTTATTACGTCACGGCACTGATCAATCTGCTCGGCGGCGTCGATTCGGTCTGCGGCATGACACAGATTTCCTATCCCACGCGACCGATCCTGAGCTCCAAAAAATACGGCACCGTGATGAAGGTCGACGTTCCCACCTACGTCATGGGCACGTTGCGCTTTCACAGCGGTGCGATCGCAAACGTCTTTACCACCTTTGACGTCAGCAATCTCCAAGACGGTACGCGCCTTGAGATCTACGGCTCCGAGGGCTCGATCGTCGTGCCAGATCCCAACCAATTTGACGGAGAAATCCTTCTCAAACGCGGCAGATCCAAGGAAATCATCTCGATGCCCCGCATTTTCAGCTATTCGGAAAACTCCCGCGGCTTGGGACTTGCCGACATGGCAAAGGCTCTGCAAACGGGAAGACCATTCCGTGCAAACTCGCAACAGCAGCTTCACGTGGTGGAGGTCATGTCGGCGTTCTATTCGAGCAGTGAACGAAATGCCTTCGTGAAGATCGAATCGCCCTACGAGCGTCAAGCACCCATGAAAACCACCGAATTGATTGGAATTTTGGAGGATTGATGATGAAATTGCCGATTGCATTACAGCTCTATTCGGTCAGAGACGAAGTGAAAAAGGATTTTGAAGGAACCTTGAAAAAAGTAAAGGAAATGGGATACGACGGTGTCGAACTGTCGGGCTTGGACGGCCGCGATCCCTTGGAGGTAAAAAACGCGCTGAAGGAAGCGGGACTTCTCTGCCCTTCCTCTCACGCGCCGATCGCAGAGCAAGAGCAAGAAGGCGCGTTTGCGCGATATGCGCAAATGGGCGTGCGCTTTGTCGCGGTCCCTTGGATGGACTATGGTGCCGACAACGAAAAGCTTGTCCAAAACATCGAGACGGTCGGACATCTTGCCGCGCGTGCCGCCGATGCGGGGATCACGTTGCTCTATCACAACCACGATTTTGAGTTTCGACGTGTCAATGGAAAGGCGATTTTGGATATTCTTTACGAAAGGATTCCGGCGCGTCTTTTGCAGACACAGCTGGACACCTGTTGGGTAAAATTCGCAGGCGAGGATCCCGTGGCATATTTGAAAAAATACACCGGACGCGCCCCGCTCGTGCATCTGAAGGATTTTTGGTCGGACGGGGAGGACGGCACAGCTCCATACGATCTGATCGGAAAGACCTCGGAGGCAAGAAAAAAGACCAATTTTGAATTTCGTCCGATCGGTCACGGCGTTCAGAACATTCCCGCGATCGTCCAAGCGGCGGAGTCGGCGGGAGCGGAATGGTTGATCGTCGAACAAGACGAATCTCACTCTCGTCCCACACTCGAGGCGGCAAGAATGAGCATCGAATATTTGCGCACTCTGTGAGGTCAACGAGATGAAAAAACAGGTTGTTTTCGCTTGTGACATCGGAGGCAGCAAGCTTTTGTGCGGCTTTGTGAACGAAAGCGGAGAGATCCTTGACACCGAGAGGATCGCACTGCCGTGGGATCTGACAACCGCCGATCTGGAGGCGCATTTGGAGCGGATATATACGCTTCTTTGTCACAGGAATCCCGACTGCCAAGCCGTCTCTTGCGGCATGACGATCCCCGGCCTTGCCGACGTCAAAACGGGCGTTTGGGTATATGCCTGCTTTTCGGGTATTTCGGACTACCCGATCGCCGCTCGCATGGGCGAAAAGCTCTGTCTTCCCGTCTTCATCGAAAACGACGTCAATGCCTGCGCGGTGGCGGAACGGACGTACGGTGCTTGCCGCGATTGCGATGACTTTTTGTGGGTCACGGTTTCAAACGGCGTGGGAGGAGGCTTGTTTCTCGGCGGCTCGCTCTACGTCGGCAGGTTTGGCGGCGCGGGAGAGATCGGACACGTGATCGTGGAGGAAAACGGACCGATCTGCCCTTGCGGACACCGCGGATGCCTGGAGGCTGTCGCGGCGGGTCCCGCTGTTTCAAAGCGGTATGAAGCACTGACGGGTCAACAAAAATCCGCGGCGGAAATCGCCGCATTGGCAAGAGACGGAAATGCCGCGGCACTGACTGTCATCCGCAAAACCGGCGAATACGTCGGCAGAGGACTGGGACGGGCGGCAAGCTTGCTGAATTTGAAACGATACGTCCTGGGCGGCGGCGTCATGCAAAGCTTTGATCTGATGGAGGAGTCGATTCGCGAGAGCTTCCGTGAGGAAGCGTTTGCTCGTCCGAATCAAAACGCCGAGATCCTGCCAACCGCGCTGAAATACGAAGCCGGACTGCTGGGTGCCGCGGCGATCGCTTGGGAAAATTACAAAACGGATTGAGGAATGAACATGAATGCAAAAAACTATCTGGATTCTGTAATCGAGCTGCTGCAACGCTGTGACGGCGCACAATTGGACGCGGCCGTCGAATGGATCTTTGAGGCACTTCAAAACAGACGTGCGATTTTTGTGGCGGGAAACGGCGGCAGTGCCGCCACGGCAAATCACTTCGTCGCGGATTTCGGCAAAAACGTGGTCAAGGGAAATGAAAACAGACCGCGCATCATGTCTCTGTGTGCAAACATGTCGTCGGTCACAGCTTATGCCAATGACGAGGGATATGAAAATGCATTTTCGCGTCAACTGACAAACTGGATGGAAGCGGGCGATCTTCTGATCGTCATTTCCGCCAGCGGAAATTCTCCAAGCGTGGTTGAGGCGTGCCATACGGCACACAAAAGAGGCGGCAAGGTGATTGCCATGACGGGCTTTGGCGGCGGACGTCTGCGAGAGATGAGCGACATTTGTCTGCACGCGGATGACAGCACCTACGAAACCGTCGAAGATGCGCACTCCGTCTTTTGCCACCTTATCGTATCTCTGCTCAAGCAGCGCGTTCTTTGAATACCGTCTGCAAAAGGGTGAGAGTCGAAAATCCGCCTCAAAATGAAAAAGCATTACTCGTTCGTGAGTAATGCTTTTTGTTTTCCGATCCGAAAGCCGCTTCCAACGGGAGCGTGGGAGAAAAATCCTTTCAAGGCTTCTCCTCCCACGCAAAATCCATCCGTTACGTTCTCCTTTTGCGAAGCATCAGCACGCCGAGAATCGCGCAAAGCAGCACGGCGGTACCGTGTGCCGAAGAAAAGCATCCGCCGGATCCCTTCGGTGTGTCTGGCGTCGGTTGGTCAAGGTCTCCCGTCGGTGGTTGTGTCTGCGGTTCTCCTGGTGCGGGATCGCTTTCCGCCGCCCCCGGGGCAGTGTTGCGCTCTGCTCCTCCGAGCGGAGCGATCGTCTCAGTCTGTGTTTTGCCACACACACAAGTACGCTCGCGACTTCCCGCTACGGTTGCCGTCGCGGCCTTCGTCACCATCCACTCGCTCCATTCGTGCTCCTTGTATTGCGTTCCGCCGCAAATACAAGTTGCGCCGTGTTGCGCATCACTCACCTCACGCCACTCGCCCCATTCGTGGGGCTTGTACTGTTTTTCTCCGCAAACGCACGATGCGCTGTGTTGCTCGGCACTCTCTTGAATCCAATCGCCAAAGGCGTGTGTATGCTCCGTGCGAACGGTACAGCTCGCCGTGATACCGTGATAGATCCCTTCCCCTTCAAACGTGACGGTGAAGGTAAATTCTGCCGTCTCGTTCGGAAGGTCGGCAACCCAGATTCCGTCCTCGATCTCGCTCGGCAAGACGCTCTCATCGGACGAGACCATGCTGACCTCCCCCTCCAGAGCACCGCCCACCGTCAAGATCACCCTGCCGCCACCGGACAAGGTCTCAACGCTCGAATTGAGCGTGAGCTTGTTGGGATTATAGGGCTTCTCGGAAAGCCTGGGATAGACGAACTCGGTGGTCTGTCCCGCCGACATGAAGCGTCCGCGCGCCTCGTGTTTTTCATCCATCACGTCGCTTCCCACCAGAAAATAATCGTTCCGTCCGAGGGTGTCGTTCCAGGTGACGTCCATGGCATACCAATTTCCGTCCTCCATCTGCACGTAGGTCCACATATGCTCCTCTCCGTTTCCGCTTCCGCTGACAAGCATGCAAGGGATCTCCAATTCATGGCAAACCAACTGCAGCGCACGCGCATATCCCTCGCAAACAGGCCTCAGAGATCCGTTTTCGTCCTCGGGAAGCGTGATCTGATCCAGCGCGGAAAACGCTGTCCAAGGGTAGCCGTGACCGTATTCGCCGCTGCCGCCCAAGGCCGCCGCGTCGGTGTTGTAATCGTTGTATCGGCAAAGAAGCTCGTTGACCTTCTGCAAGCGTCCGTACCGTGTGGCAGAGGACTCCCGTGCAATCCGTGCCACGTCCAGGACGTTTTGCCTCAACGTCATCATGTCGGCGTGCAGATCTCGGTCGTCCTCCCCCACGCCGTCCCAATCGGAAACCACGTAAAGACCGACCTTCAAAGAAATCGTGTAGGTGTTTCCGGGTGACAGCGAGATCGAACCTTCCATATCCTCGCCATTCTTTTGCAATGCCGTGTGACCGTGTACCCCTCCCGTCCAGAAAACGTCGGAGTGCTCTCGGTCAAAGGCTGCGGCGGCATTCGACATTTCGCGAAGGATCTCCCCCATCCGATTGGATGCGGCACTGAATCCGCGCGTCAAGGCGTTGTATTCCTCTTGGGTAATATTCTGCGGGATCGTGACCATATAAGGTTCTCCCACCGTCACAGGCTCTCCCGCTTGCAACAGACCAAGGTTTTCGGGATCCGCCAACGCGTCGTAGATCAGTTTGGCATCGTCGGTCAGCTGCGCGTAATAGCTCCCCTGCACCGCATCGGCGGACAGCGGTTCCGCGCTCGCCGACAGTATGCCGCCGCAGATGAGCGCCGCCGATAAAATCAACGCCCCAAAAAGCCTTCTTGCTCTCATTCGTCTCTCCTCCTTTTTGAAAAAGCCTTATTCTTTCTTCATATTATCAATCTCATTATATCAAAAATCTCGCCGATTGTCAAGAAAATCACCGAGATTCGCCAAAAGCGTCTTGCAATTCGGAGCGAAATATGCTATACTGATAGCAGTATTTTTTCAACAAGGAACGATCTATGAAATCATTTCAAAATCTGAAGGGCAGTCTCATCCTCTGCCTCGCATCCATGATCTGGGGCTTGGCTTTCGTTGCGCAAAGCGCCGCCGCAGACAACGTCCCGCCTCTGCTTTGCAACGCGCTCCGCTCCTTGATCGGCGCACTCTTTCTGTTTGGGCTTTTGGCTGTCACCTGTCGCAAAAGCGGTCGCCCGATCTTTCCCAAGACGCCCGAATTGCGCAAAAAAACGCTTGTCGGCGGCGCACTGTGCGGACTTTTTTTGACCGTAAGCGTCAATCTGCAACAGTTTGGCATCACCTATTATCCCGCAGGCGTTGCCTCCGAGGCGCGCGCGGGATTTTTGACCGCACTCTACGTCATTCTCGTTCCCCTGATCTCGGTGATCCTCGGAAAACGACTCTCCCCCGCCCTGATCGCCGCGGTGATCATCGCCATGGTCGGCATCTGGTTTCTCTGCTTCTCGGGAGGCATCGACGGATTTTACCTGGGAGATCTGCTCATCTTTCTTTGCTCGATCAGCTTCTCCCTTCACATTCTGACCATCGACCACTACGTCGACGCGGTGGGAGGCATCGCGCTTTCCTTCTGGCAATTCTCGGTGTGCGCGCTTTTGTCGGGCATTCTCTCGCTCTGCTTTGAGACACCCTCCTGGCAAAGCGTGCTGGATGCCGCGCCGCAGATCCTCTATCTCGGTCTGTTCTCCAGCGGAATCGCCTACACCCTGCAGATCGTCGGTCAAAAATTTGCCGAGCCGACCGTCGCCTCTCTCACCATGAGTCTGGAAAGCGTATTTGCCGCGCTCGGTGGCTGGATCATCGCAGGCAACGCGCTCTCCTCTCACGAGCTTTTGGGCTGTCTGCTCGTCTTTTGCGGCATTATTCTCGCGCAGATCCCGTTCCCGACAAAAAAGAAAACCACGCCCGAAAACTTGGAACTGTCTCAAGATCTCGGACGTGATTGAACCTTCAATCAAACAAATTTTTCGCCTCGCGGACGGCGATGCTCATTTCGCATCGCTCGGCTTGCGCCCCGTGGATCTCGATAAGATACTCGATTTCCAGCTTTCCCTCGGAAAGCAGTCGGTTCTCGACGCGTAGGGTGCGCACACAGACCTGAAAGCTGCTCAGAGGGGTATCATAGACACTGAAATGCCGCTTCCCCGCCTCAAACACGAGGGAGGTCAGCACGGTTCCCGTGCGATTCATGGAAATCAACTCGGGAGCATTGCGGGCAAACCCGATCGTGGTCACCGAACCCAGCATTCCGCTCAGCTCGCTCTCTTCATACAAAAGCTCGACTCTCTGCTCGCTTGTGACAAGCTTTCCCTCCACCAGCATTTCCTCGGGGCCCGAGGACTCGCCTTCGTCCCAATCCTCAAAGTCGTCGGCGTCTCCTTGTCCGTCAAACAGCCCCTCGGCGATCATTTGCCGCGAGGTCGTGATGCTGATCATTACGTTTCTCTTGGTCATCATCGTCTCCTTTATATCACTTGATTTCCGTACCGCGTCGACGCAGAATCTCCGCAGTTTTGAGGACGGCAACCTGTGTTTTGCCGTCGGCAATCTCTCCCCCCATCACCTGATCGACCAAAGTCGACAGCGGAAGGCGGACGATCTCCAAAAACTCGTCCTCGTCCGGCGCAGTTTCTCCAAAGGTCAGCCCTTCGGCAAGATAGAGGTCGATCTTCTCATCGAGAATCGCGGGCGTGGAACGGAACAGTCCGAGATAGGTCAGCTTTTCACATCGCGCACCCGTCTCCTCTCGCAGCTCCCGCAACGCTGCCTCGACGTGATCCTCCTCGCGGCTGTCGAGCTTTCCTGCGGGGATCTCGGTCATGATGCAACCGTGGGCATAGCGATATTGCCGCACACAAACGACCTCTCCCGACTCGGTCAAAGGAAGAACCGCAACCGCACCGATATGGCGCACGTATTCCCGAACCGACGGAGCACCGTTTGGCAATGCGATTTGGTCAACGTACAGGTGTACCACCTTTCCGTCATAGATCAATTCGGAGGAAACACAACGCTCCTCCAAGCCATGCTCATTCCACTCTTTCATCTCAAAATTCCTTTCCAAAGGACGTTACTCCGTATATTATACAACATTCCGAAGAATTTGTAAAGCGGAAAACCAAAACTTTCAAAAAAGAAAGGACGCGACACATGCAACCAAAAGAAGAACAAATCCGCACGGCAATGCTGCTCGGAACCGAAGCAATGGAAAAATTGAAGAACGCGCGTGTGGCGGTCTTTGGCGTCGGCGGTGTCGGCGGGCATCTTTGCGAGGCGCTCGCTCGCGTCGGTGTCGGTGCGATCGACCTGTTTGACAACGATACCGTTTCGCTTTCCAATATCAACCGCCAAGCAGTCGCCCTCCACTCCACCGTCGGAATGTCCAAGGTCGAGGTCATGCGCGAACGCATTCTTGACATCAACCCCGATTGTCGCGTCGGTGCTTATCAGACCTTTTATCTGCCGCAAAACGCGGACGAATTTCCGCTGGACGGCTACGATTATATCGCCGACGCCATTGACACGGTCTCCGCCAAGGTCGAGCTTGCCGTCAGAGCCGCGCAAGCCAACGTGCCGATCATTGCGGCAATGGGGGCGGGAAACCGCACCGATCCCACCAAATTCACCGTGACCGACCTTTTCCTGACCGAGGGCTGTCCCCTGGCGCGGGTGATG
Organism: Clostridia bacterium; assembly: GCA_017517745.1. Taxonomy (GTDB): domain Bacteria; phylum Bacillota; class Clostridia; order Oscillospirales; family CAG-272; genus UMGS1865. The sequence goes on from JAFWYJ010000012.1 coordinate 9,521, forward strand.
CGCCACGAGCTGCGCGCACGCGGCATCCACCGTCTCAAGGTGGTCTTTTCCACCGAGCCGACCGCCCCCCGCGCCGCCGATGCCCCCGAAATCTCCGCAGACGGCGACAAAAAAATCCCTCCCGCCTCTCTCCCCTTCGTTCCGTCGGTCGCGGGACTTTTGATGGCTCGCCAGATCACGTTTGATCTGATTTCCAAATAAAACCGTCGAAAATACGTATAAAAAATCATCGGCAAATATTGACTTTTGCTCCAAAAAGGTGTATAATCAGCTTGCAGTGCTACTAAAAAATACATTTCAAATCATGAAAGGATGACCAAACGTATGAGACTGGATAGCAAATACTACTCGTTCTGCAAAGAAGTCGGATTGATGTCCGAGAACTATTCCAGAGAAAACGCTCTGAAACTTCTGAAGGAGGCGATCTCCAAGGAGAAGGCGGCAGACCCAGAATACGTCAAGCGTGTCAACGCCCTGACGCTGACCTCTCCCGAAATCCGCTTCAGAGCCTGCATTCTCTACCACTACAATGCAACCGTTGAATATGTCAAAAACAACGTCATCAAGGACACCGTCATCAATGACATCGGCACGATCGGCATCCCCGATGCCCTCCACATCACAGAGTACAAGGGCAAGGGCGAGTATAAGGTTGTGACGGATATGAATTCCGTTCCCTACTCGTATTGGAATGACAAGAACATTCTGACCTTTGAGGACATGAAGCGCGTTCTCGCCAATACGATCGAGGACAAGCTCCCCGCAGGCTCGCAGTCCTTCCGCTCCAAGGAGTGGAGCGTTTCCGCGTACCTCGTTCCCGTGCTTTCCATCGAAATGCAGATTGACAAGAAGTGGTATTATTCCAACTACAACCTCCAAAACGGATATTACAATTGGGACTACCCCGACAATCCCGCTCTCCTGAAGCTGGGCAAGACCACCAAGACCACGCTGTCGCTGCTCAGAGTTCTGGCAGTCGGTCTCTCGGTTGTCGGCCTTTTGATGGCACTGACCTCAAGCAAGGCAAGCGCACTCTCTTACATCGTTCCCGTGGCCATTGGCGCACTCAACATTTTCATTTGGAAAAACACCAAGAAAAAGGGCAAGTATTACGACCGCTTCTTCCTGAAAAATCCGAACAAGACAATGGTTTCTCAGCTGATTCCCGCATTCTTCTCGATTGCTCTGGGATTGTTGTCCCTGATCTTCGCAGTGGCGGCATAAGATATCGGTTGATTTTAAACAGCGTCCGCGCATCGGCAAAAGCCGATGCGCGGACTTTTTTGTTTTTCCATTCAAACGATTCGAATATTTTGACAGAACTCGTCCTTCTCAAGCTCAAAATCCTGCTCCGAGATCAGTTTTTTTCCGTTGTGATACAAATTTTTCACCACGATGTCATGACATCCGTGGATCTCGTCACACCCCTGGAATTTCAAGCGCGGGCGCTGGCGTCCCGTGAGAAAAATATCCTCAAAAACAAGGTTGCGGTTGATGCCCATCCGATCACTCACTCCGCTGAACAGGTGATGGTGCTTGACACGCACGCCGATCAGGATCGGTGTGTAATCGGGATCGGGGTTCGCTTCTTCGTAGGTCATGGCATCGGTCTTTTGCACCTTCGGCTGCGGAACGACGTCGTCAAATTCCACGCGGATGTTGCGGTAGGTCACGTCGTGAACGTCGGCGTAATCTCCGTTCATGCAATCCAGAGCGTCCGAGGTCACGTGAATGACGTCACAATCCTCGAACAAAAAGTCACACATCTCCTCGGCACCGGTCTCCAGACCGATCTCCAGAGATTTGCCCCAGTCGTTCCAAAGCACACAGCCTTTTACGTGCAGATTTCTGAAATAATCGAAGATTTCGGGATCATATCCCATCTCTTCAAAGCTTTTTGTGTCGACGTGGCGGGTGAGTCCCTTGGCGCAGATGCAATCGTCGAACGTGCGGACAAAGCAATTTTCGATCAACGTGTTGTGGCAGTTGTGCATATCAATACCGTCCGAATTATAGCGCCAGTTTCCAATGATCTTGACGTTTCGCACGGTGATATTCCGGCACGCGGTCGGACAGATGGTAAACTGCAGCGAATCGCGCACCGTAATGCCGTCGATCTCAATGCCGTCGCAAAACGCGAATTGGACGGCGTGATGACGGACCGCGTTGTTCACCCATTCCTTTTCGCTCTTTTGCGTTGCCTCAAACAAAATTTCCTCATGGCACCGGCTGTTGTCAAGAATCCCCCTGCCAAGAATACGGATATTCTCCGCGTCCTTGACCTCAATGCGCGTGTAGAGCACCGCGCCCTCGTCAAGATAAAGCGTTTGATTGCTTTTCAGCTCCAAAAGTCCGACGTCATGCTCACCCGCGCCGAAATAGAGCAGATCGGGATCGTTCCGATCGATCTTGTATTGCGGCATGGGATCGGCAAACACGTGCAACGCGCGGTTGCGTCCGTAGGGCTCCACCGTAAAATACTGCGGCTTTTCCAGGTGTACCAGAATTCTGCCGTCCTCGGTCACCTCGTGCGCAATGCCTGCCGAGGCGGGACGGATGGCGAGCTTTTCAAAGGGAGTCGCGGGGATGATCTCCATTTCCACGGGCGCGTCAAGCGCAAAGGACGCGAAGTTGATCAGCTCGGTCTGCTCGATCTGCCGCTGATGCCCCGGCCAATAGCGATTGAAGGGGGCGGCAGACACGCGCGCGCTGTTGAGCGCGATCTCTTCCCCATTGATCTTCACACGGTAATCCCGGCAATCAAGCTCAGTTTTCGTCACGGGATAGACACGGTAACTCATGCTCATTTTTCCTTTCCGTCAAAGTTTTTTACGATCACGTCAAACAGTCTTTGGGCGATCAGCTCCATGCCGTAGTCGCTCGGATGCAGACCGACGCCGCGATGCTCGTATTCATCGATCGCCATCGTACGGGGATCGTCCTCCAGATCTCCGATGTGGCAAAAGGCGTATCCCTGCTCCTCGGCGATCTCGCGGATCATCGCGTCGCGCACGTCGTTTTTCCAAAAGTCATCGGAAACCACGACAAGCGCCCGCTCGTTCTTCAAAAAATATTGGATCATCTTCTCAAAATCGGGCTTGCAGGCAGGTGCGGCGTCGCGCTTCATATTCTCCCCCAGACGGATCACAACGATATCCGCCGCAAAATCCCGTGCCTCGTTCCATTTCTCCTCCAGAAGAGAAGGTCCTTGCGCATATCCGCACTCCCATTCGGCAAGCTGCGCGATGCAAATCTCGACGTCGCCGTATTTCCGGGAAAGCTTATCCGCCAAGCGGTGAACGTAATCCTTTTCCTTGGCCGACGCTGCCATGCCCCAATCGCCCAACCAGCCGATATCTTCCTTGTAGCCATGCCACGTGATCGAGTTGCCGACACAGAGGAGCCGCAATCCGCCCGCCTTGCCCTCAAAGCGCACCGATCGATTGGCACCCAGCTGTCCCCTTGCCGAAACGTTGTTGTTCAGCTCATTTTGGGAAACACCGTTCTGTTTGTCTGTCATATCGTTTTCCTCCGTTATTCTTTTCGCTGTATCAAAAATCATGAAAAATAGAGCCTTGTGATCTCTCTGTCAACCGTCACAGTCTGCAAAACACCGCAACGTTCGACCGCCAACGGCTTTCCGTCTGCCTCGACCGCAAGCGGCGTTTCCGAAACAAAGCCGATCCTACCGCCCTCGCGCAACGTGACAAAGCGATCGGTCACCTCGGTCACCGCCTTGATGCCGATATACTGATCAAGCAAGCCTATGACGGCGGGTACCCCCTTTTGATAAGGCACGAAGGTGTAAAGACGGAACACGTCGTTGTTTTCCAACGTGATCTCCAATTTCTCGCCCGCGTGCAAAACCCCCGCCTCGCCGGTGAAGTGTTCGTAATACGCATAGTCACCCTCGGCAACACCGGTTTCTGTGGGTGCGAGACTGCCGCTGACCGCGCGGTTTTGCGCGTCGATGTTGAAGACCGCCGCCAAGCCGCTCTTTCCGACGCGGTTGCGAATCTTGAAGATCCTGCCGCTCTCGGTGGGATTGCCGATCAGGCAATCCAAGGTCGGCGTCGCGCTGTCATCGGGGCGCAGAATCCGTCCGTCACTCAGCACCAAGGGCTTCAGCACCTCGGCGTTGGTGCGTCCGAGCTTGTCACTGACGTAGATCGGACCGCCGCTGACGGCACGGCAAAGGCTGTTCTTCATCGCCTGCTCGTCGTCGGTCCACCACATATCCCAGTCGTTGACGTAATACTGCCCTTGCAAAAGTCCGTTGTAGGCACACTGCAAAATATTCTTGGCAAACCACTCGCGGCTCTCGGGCATGAAGTCGTCCGAGCAGCGGCTGACGGCACTGCTACGGCGATTGAACATACATTCGCTCGACATGCCCATACAGTTGATGAGCGCACCGTCGAAATTCGAGCCGACGGCACTGTCAATGCCGATCTGCAACGCGCGCGCCGTTTGTCCGATCGGCTTGATGCCGCGATAATAGCCGTGGAAGGATTGGTTATCAACCTTGACGAAATCGCATCCCCAGCTGCGGATGCGGCTGCAGAAGAGATCGTAAAGTCCAAACACCTTCTCGGGGACGGGATTGGGAACGAGCCGTCCCTTGCGATCCTGTGTCAAAAGGTCTCCCCATTCCCGCGCCTCACCGTCGGGGGCAAAGGCGTTCCAATATCCCGTGGTCGGGAACCAGATGCCCACGTGCGGGATCCCCGCCGCCTTCAGGTCGGCGACTGCCGCCTTCATGCCCTTGGGGAATCGCTTGGGTGAGCCGTCGAAGGAGCGCATCGAGCTCTTGTGCATCTCCACCATCATCGAATGGAAATCGATCTCGTGAGGAACGTCCTCCAGGTGCGGGCAGTCCGCCCACATATCGTCAATGATCGCAAATCCAACGGGAACGCCCTTCTCCGCAAACTCTCTTGCCTTCTCCAAAAGCCCCTCGTGATTGACACGGATCTGCAACGCGTCCCAAGAGCACCAGCCGAGATACTCCAGCATCTCGGGATAGCGCCGCTCCTCGCGCATCCGAAGTCCGTTGTCAAGCAGCACTGCCGCCGCCTTGGCGCAGCGGCGCATGAGTTCAAACGGATCGTCGCCCGAGGCACATACAAAAGCGAGCTGATCACGGCACTCGGTGAGTCCGGCGCAGTTGTTATAAATGCAAAACTCCAAGCCGCCCTCGCGTCCGAAAATGACGGTCTTGTAGGTATCGTCGCACACGGGAAGATAATATTCCCATCCTTCCTCACGGCGCAACAGGAGTGCTTGCACAGGCTTGTCCTCGTGCGGCAACTCGCACAGCACGTCGCCAAACGCGGGAGAACACCAGAACGGCGAGTGATTGACGATGGCAAGATAATCCACGCGCGCGTCCGCCCCATCGGGGATCAGACACATCGAGCGAAAGCCGTCGAAGCCCTCCGAGCAGGCAGCGCTGACACGGCAGGCAGACACGCCCTCCGCCTCAAAAGTCTCCCACAACATCCAACGGGAACCGTCGGTCTGCGGCCGGGAAAAAAGCGTTTCCACCCCGTTTTGATCCTTCAATACTCCCTTCATCGATTTCAAAAATCTCATTTGAATCTCCTTTTTTGTATCAAAATGCGCATGACGGCATCTATGCAACAAAGGGAGGACACGCTGCCCAAACGCAACACTGTCCTCCCTTCCGTCTGTTTTCTTTTATTTGATTTCCACGGGCATACCGGTCTCTGCCGACTCAAACGCCGCAAGAATGATCTTGAGGTCGGTGCGCATCTGCTCGTAGGTCACATCCTGCTCGCCGCCGGTTCTGATCGCATTGACGAAATGGCGATAATAATCATGCACGTCGGAAGCCGGCTTCGCGACGCGATAGGTCTCGGTGGTCACCTCGTCGCGGGGCGCCATGGTCTTGGTCAAGCCTGCCGCCGTCTTGACGGGCAGCACGTCGTTCTCGTGCCAGTGGTTACACTTGACCACCAACGTCTCTTCCTTCCAATCGGTGATGAGCGCGGTACCCTTTTCGGCGCGCATATAGAAACGCGGCATCGCGATAAAGTTATAGGTTCCAAGCTCCACGTGCGCACGCTGACCGCTCTTGAAGATCATTTCCAGACGGAAACCGTCATCGACCTCCTGATTGGTGATGTGGTCGCAAACACAGTAGACACTCTTGACGTCCCAACCCAAGATCATCAAAATCTGGTCGATCAGATGGATGCCCCAGTCATACATCATTCCGCCGCCGTGCGCCTTTTCTCCTCTCCAGTCGGAGGGGATTCCGCGGCTACCGTGCACGCGGGATTCGATGTTCAACACCTTTCCGATCTCACCCGAATCGTGGATCTGCTTCATAGCGAGGAAGTCCACGTCCCAACGGCGGTTCTGATGTGTCGAAAAGCGCACGCCGTTTGCCTCTGCCGCCGCGATCATACGGTCCAGCGACTCCAGCGTCATGGTGACGGGCTTTTCACAAATGACGTTTTTGCCCGCCTTCAGCGCATCGATGACCACCTGCTCGTGGCTGTCATTGGGAATCGCCACGGTGATCAGCTCCACGCTCTCGTCATTCAAAAGCTCGCGGTAGGAAGCGTAGGCATGGATGCCGCGGCTTTCTGCAAGCTCGTTTCTCTCTGCGAATATCGTAAACACCGGCAAGCTCGCATACGTCACTCTTCAAAAGATGCTCCACGTGCCAGCCACCCATTCCGCCGTATCCGACTACTGCCGCTCTCATTTTTTTCATGATTTCAATCCTTTCCGCATCTCCCGCTCAGGGAATATTTTCAATTTTTTTCGGAAAATACCTCTTTGATACAAGTATAAATCATTTTGATTATTTTTTCAAGATACCATTTGCTTTTTTTTAGACAAATATTGCTATCCGATTTCTGTTTTCTCATTTTTTTGGGAAAAATATTGCAAAACTCTTGTCACGGAGAAAAAAGTATTGTATAATAAAGGGTAACAAAACTCATCTTGCAAGGAAAGGTACGGTCAGGCACGTGCAAAAATCCGAACGTCAAAGCCATATTCGCAATTTTTCAATCATCGCTCACATCGACCACGGCAAGTCAACGCTTGCCGATCGCATTCTGGAGCAAACGCAAACCGTTGCCAAGAGAGACATGGAGGAGCAGATCCTCGACAACATGGATCTCGAGCGCGAGCGCGGCATCACCATCAAGGCGCGTGCCGTCAAGCTCAACTATCATGCAGACAACGGTGAGCTTTATACCTTCAACCTCATCGACACGCCCGGTCACGTCGACTTCAATTACGAGGTCTCCCGCTCGCTCAACGCATGCGACGGCGCGCTTCTGGTCGTGGACGCCACACAGGGCATCGAGGCACAGACGCTTGCCAATGCCTACCTTGCCGTGGATGCCAATCTCGAGATCATTCCCGTCATCAACAAGATCGACCTTCCCTCCGCCGACGTCGACCGTTGCCGCATGGAGGTCGAGGACGTCATCGGGATTCCCGCCGAGGGCTGCCCCGCGGTCTCGGCAAAGACGGGGCAGAACATCCATGACGTGCTGGAGGCGATTGTGCGCGACGTTCCCGCCCCCGAGGGCGACGAGGACGCCCCCCTGAAAGCGCTGATCTTCGACTCCTACTACGACAGCTATCTCGGCGTTGTCGTCAACGTCCGCGTGATGGACGGCTCGGTCAAGACCGGGGATAAAATCCAGCTCATGAGTACGGGAGCCACCTTCGACGTGGTGGACGTGGGTACGCTAGAGCCGTTCGGACTGAAAAAATGCGACTGTCTGCGCGCGGGAGAGGTCGGTTATATCACCGCCTCCATCAAGAGCGTCAACGACACCCGCGTGGGCGACACGGTCACGTTGGTCTCCAATCCCACCGCCGAGGCGCTTCCCGGCTTCAAGGCAGTCCAGCCCATGGTCTATGCGGGCATCTACCCCGCCGACGGCGCACGCTATCAGGATCTGCGCGAGGCACTTGAGAAATTACAGCTCAACGATGCCGCTCTGATCTTTGAACCGGAGACCTCGATCGCGCTCGGATTCGGCTTCCGCTGCGGATTTTTGGGGCTTCTCCACATGGAGATCATCGAGGAGCGTTTGGAACGCGAATTCAACCTCGACCTCATCACCACCGCCCCCAGCGTTATTTACGAGATCAAGCTCAAAAACGGCGAGACGGTGCGCATTGACAACCCCTCCAATTACCCCGCCACCGATACCATCGACGTGGCATACGAGCCGCTGGTCAAGGCAAACATCATCACGCCCGTTGATTACGTCGGAGGACTCATGGAGCTTTGTCAGAACCGCCGCGGCGTCTTTATCGACATGAAATATCTCGATCCCACGCGCGTGGAGCTGCACTACAATCTCCCGCTCAACGAGATCATCTACGATTTCTTCGATGCGCTCAAGAGCCGCTCGCGCGGTTACGCGTCGCTGGACTACGAGCTTCACGGCTACGAGCCTTCCAAGCTCGTCAAGCTCGACTTCCTGCTCAACGGCGAGCAGGTTGACGCGCTTTCCTTCATCGTCCATGAAGAGAAGGCTTACGGACGCGCGCGCCGCATCGCCGAAAAGCTGAAGGAAAACATTCCGCGTCAGCTCTTCGAGGTCCCGATTCAGGCAGCCATCGGAGCCAAGGTCATCGCCCGCGAGACCGTCAAGGCGGTCCGCAAGGACGTGCTTGCCAAGTGCTACGGCGGTGATATTACCCGTAAGAAAAAGCTCCTTGAAAAGCAAAAAGAGGGCAAAAAGAAGATGCGCCAGCTCGGCTCGGTGCAGGTCTCTCCCGAGGCGTTCATGGCGGTGCTCAAGTTGGATGACGATCAATAAAAAGCCACAAAAAGAGGGAAAGCCCCCACAAAGGCTTTCCCTCTCCTGTCATTCGCCCTCCTCTGTGGAGGACAGCATCTCAAAATACATATCAATGCCATTGTAAATTCCCTGCGCGAAAAGCTCCGGATGCTCCGCCATCAGAGCGGCATCCGAGGGATTGCTGATAAATCCCATCTCGACCAGCACGGCGGGCATTTCGGTATTCGCCAACACGCGCAAGCTCTCACTCAGTTTGATCCCACGATTGGGAAGCTCGGTAAGTGCGGCAATCGCATCCACGATCTCGCCAGCCAGCGGATATCCCTCATCTTGCTTGTTGGCAACGTGGACCTCCACGCCGCTGACAGTTTCGCTGGTGAATGAGTTGGCATGGATGCTGACGAAATAATCAGCCTCCCATTCGTTCGCCTCGTTGATGCGCGCATCCAAGCTGGAAGAATTGTCGGTTCCCAACACCGTGTCAGGCGTCGGGCGCGACAGGCGCACTTCAAATCTGCCGTCCGCTTCAAGCAGGGCGGCAAGCGCAATTCCGACCGAATAGGTCAAATTCTCTTCATAAAGCCCGTTTCCTTGCGCACCGGTGTTTGCGCCGTAGGGATTGTGTCCCTGATCAACGTAAATTTTGATTTTTTCACTCTCCGGCGGTTCCGGCCCGGGCTCGGGCTCGGTTTCTGTTTCGGTTTCCGTCTCGGTTTCGGTTTCCGTCTCGGTTTCAGTTTCCGTCTCGGTTTCAGTTTCTGTCTCTGTTTCAGTTTCCGTCTCGGTCTCGGTCTCGGTCTCGGTTTCGGTTTCCGTTTCGGTTTCGGTTTCCGTCTCGGTCTCGGTTTCCGTTTCGGTTTCGGTTTCGGTATCTGTTTCAGTTTCAGTCTCAGTCGCTGTTTCCGTTTCTGTCTCCGATGTATCCGATTCAACCGTTTCGGTCACTTCCAAGGTGTCGCGCTCGGTTTCCTCGCGTGTTACGGTGTCGCTTTCCTCAGGGCGTTGCAACGGATCTGCCAATCGAATGCATCCCGAAAGCAGCAAAGACAGACAAAGCAAGCACAACAGCAGCGTTCCTATTTTCTTCGTTTTCCGTTTCATTTGGTCCCATATCCTTTTTTCATCCGTTGATTTTCATTATACAGATAAAATCGCGTTTTGTCAAGTGTTTTTTACGTCAGCCGCCCAAGTATTCCACAATTCCGTTATAAATTCCACGTGCAAACAGCTCCGGAGAATTGTTCATCAGCGCGGCATCCCCGGGATTGGAAATAAAGCCCATTTCCACAAGCACTGCGGGCATATTGGTGCGGCGAAGCACGTAAAGCCCCGGACGCACCTTCATGCCGCGATCACGCAGCCCCGTGGCTTCCGATAGACTTTGTACAATATCCTCGCCCAACGAAAACGCGCGCGAAGGTTGGGAATAGGCAAACGCCTCCACACCGCTCGCCTCGGGAATACTCGACGCGTTGGTGTGCAGGCTGATGAAATAATCGGCACCCCACGCGTTTGCATCGTTCACGCGCGCCTGGAGGCTGGTGGAATTGGAGGTTCCCAATGCCGTCGTCGGCGTCGGGCGCGACAGACGCACCTCGAAATCGGGGTTGGCGCGCAGCAATGCCGCAAGCTCCTGACCGATGCGATACGTAATGTTCTGCTCCTGCAATCCGTTTCCCTCCGCTCCCGCGTTTGGATTTTCCGGATTGTGTCCCTGATCAATGTAAATTTTCGTTGCCATAATACCCTCCAAGCAGGATTTTTGTATTCATTACATCCTATGCAAATCGGGGCAATTTGGCAATCCCACCATAAAATCTCCAAAAAGAAAGGATCGCTATGAGCTCTGTCAAAAAGAACGAATCCGCCACGAAAGAGAAAAACCGTGTCGAACCCGGCACGCTCTATCTCGTCGCCACGCCGATCGGCAACCTCGGAGATCTCTCCGAGCGTGCGATCAAGGTGTTGTCAGAGGTTGATTTCATCGCCGCCGAGGATACGCGCAATTCCCTGCGCCTCTTGACGCACCTCGGCATCAGCCGACCGATGGTATCCTATTTTGAACACAACAAGCGCGAACGCGGCGAGCAGATCGCCGACCGTCTTGCCGCAGGAGAATCTTGCGCACTGATCACAGATGCCGGCACGCCCGCCATCAGCGATCCCGGCGAGGACATGGTCGCCCTCTGTGCCGAAAAAGGTATCCGCGTCACCTCGATCCCCGGTCCCGTTGCCTCGATCACGGCACTCACGCTGTCGGGATTGCCCACGGGACGCTTCACCTTCGAGGGCTTTTTGTCGGTCAACAAGGCAGAGCGTCGCGAGAGACTCGGCGAGCTTGTCTCGGAACGCCGCACCATGCTCTTCCACGAAGCGCCGCACAAGCTGCGCGCCACGCTCAAGGATCTTTGCGACACCTTTGGAGCCGACCGTCGGATCGCGATCTGCCGCGAACTGACCAAGCTCAACGAGGAGATCCTGCGCCTGACGCTGGACGAGGCGGTGGCATATTACACCGAAACCGAGCCGCGCGGCGAATACGTTCTGGTTGTCGAAGGCGCCAAAAACGTCACCTCCACCGCATTCTGGGAGGGCATGGACGTTCCCACCCACGTGGCGCATTATATGGCACAAGGGCTATCCAAAATGGACGCGATCAAAAAAGTCGCCAAGGATCGCGGACTTGCCAAAAACGACGTTTATCAACAAATGATATAATGCATTTTTTCAGAAAGGATTGATGATCATGCCTGTAAACAGTATTTTTATGCGCTTCCCCAAGGGACTTGCGAAATGCCTGACACTCAGCTACGATGACGGAGTCATGGAGGATATCCGCCTGGTTGAGATTATGAAAAAGCACGGTCTGCGCGGCACCTTCAACCTCAATACGGGCTTCTATCGCGCCGAAGACAAGCCGATCACCGATGACAATTCGGGCTGGCGTCTGACCAAAGCACAAGCCACCGAGCTCTTCTCGCAGGACGGTATCGAGCCGGCGATCCACGCGTATATGCACTCGCATCTGCAAACAATTCCACAGGCGCAGGTCGCTTACGAGATCCTCAAGGACCGTGAAATTCTGGAAGATCAGTTCGGCAAGATCGTGCGCGGAATGGCGTATCCCTTCGGCACGGTTGCATGCACCGACGAGGTCGTGGAGGCACTCAAGGTCTGCGGCGTCACCTACGCCCGCACGACAGTCTCCACCGAAAAATTTGACGTTCCCACCGATTGGCTGCGTATGCCCGCCACCTGTCATCACAACAATCCTCGCCTATTCGAATTGGCGGAGGAGTTTTTGGAAAAGCAGATCAGCATCGGCGGCAGCCCCAAGCTCTTCTACCTTTGGGGACATTCCTACGAATTTAAGGACAATGACAACTGGGACGTCATCGAGCGCTTCGCTGAAAAAATGGGCGGCAGAGAGGATATTTGGTACGCCACCAACGACGAGCTTTACAACTACGTCCAAGCTTTCCGCAGTCTGATCTTCACCGCCGACATGACGCTGGTGCAAAATCCCACGCTCTACACCCTTTTCTTCACCTTCCGCCGCGAGCTTTACAGCATCGCGCCGGGTGAAACGCTCAAGTTGCTCACAAACTGATTGACCGTAAGATTTTTGTGGGGAGATTTTTGAAAAAAGCTCCCCCACGCCACCGCGAAACCGCGCACCGATAAAAAACATCACCCGCAAAACGGGTGATGTTTTTCTTTGTATGCTCTTGTCGAAAATTTTATTCCATCCAGAACGGAATGTCCTTGATATTAAAGGGACGGAAGGTCTCCAGATATTCGAGATAGTCGTCGTCGGCACCTCTGATCGGCTCGCTGTCGATGGTGATCTCGCCGTCCTTGTGAATTTCAAACCAATAGGTTCTTCTGCCTCCCATCAGCACCTCAACGGCACCCGAGGTGATCAGCTGATAGACCACGCGGTTCCAGAAGCTCCACGGATAGTCCTCGCACGCCATGTCCGGTCCGGGCAGCATCGCGTAGCGCGCGCGGATGGCGTAATAATAATCTCCCATACGGTCATTGACCGCGTGATGCGAGACCTGCACCATGTCGCTCTTCAGCGTGGGATAGGAGCCGGGGGCGTCCTGATACATACCAAGGAAGCGCGCCTCCACGCGCATTGCCTCCTTGATCTTCCAATCGCGGTTCTCGGTCTCCGTGCAAATGTCGCCCAGCAACATGAAGGTCTTGCCGTGGATCGTGAATTTCATGACCACGGTGGTATTGTTACATTCCTTGAGAGGCAGAATTGCCTGATCTGCCAGCACCATGTCCTCATGCGTGAAGAGAACGTCGATCTTCATGTCACCCAACGTAAAGCTCTGTCCCGTGTGGGGCTTGAGGAAGAGCGCGTTGGGATATTTCTCGGAAAGCATCGCGCCAAACGCAGGATAGGTCGGATTGTGTCCGCCGATATTTTGGAAGGACGCGATGTTATAGCAAAAGCGCTCGACGTCGAGATGATCGCCAAAATCGCGGATCAGATCGTCCACGAACTGCTTGTGGTCGCCGTGGGGGTGCGTGATGATGACCGCCGCCACCTTGATCTTCTCCCCTTCGGGCGTGCCGCTGACCTCATAAAGGAATTTAAGCGCCTCGGGAACCGATTTCTCGGTTGCCTGCGATCTCCAACCGCCGTCGATCAGAATCAGACGGCTGTCGGCAAGACGGATGACGTAGAACATTCCGCCACACTGATGCTCGCGGAGGAATGGCGTCTCCATCTTCGGCACGTACATCATGCCGTACTGATAGATCACGGTGCTGTCCTTTCCCTCTCCTGCGGGCAGTTCATATCCAAAGCGGTCGATCGGGGTACTGACGCGATCCTCGATGACGCGGACCTCCTTGAACTTGCGAATGAAATAGACGTAAAGCGTACCTTCGGGCGCGAGAAACTCGGCGTGCAGATTGCCGTTGATCTCATTTTCAAAGATCTTGGTGTAGCCTGCCTTTTCGAGCTTTTTGAGATATGCAAAATATTCCTCTGCGTTGGTGCTTGCCACCAGCTGCATGCGAGAGGTCTGCGTGTCCTCTTGGATGCTTTTGCCATAGCCAATATTAAAATCCTGCTCAGACCATACGCCGCCATCATACGCGGGTGCCTTCAAAAGCCATGTTCTTTCCATCATGTTTCTTCTCCTTTAAAAATGATAGTTGCAAATACGTAAAGTATAGCAGATATACTATGATAAATCAACCGATGTTTTTTTGAAAACACGGGGCGTTTTTATGATAAGCGAT
>JAFWYJ010000045.1 GCA_017517745.1 Clostridia bacterium
AAAGTTTCTCTGGACTCTTCAAAAACTTTTATTGCATGGGTATCAATGTAATTGTTTATCTGTGCGCGTCACCCTTTCAATTGCTACCTCGGAGCGCAGAAATAAAGCCTTTCCTTTTCCCCTTACCCAAAAAGTTTTGCGGGGGTGTGGGGGTGGCTTTTTCAAAAGCACCCCCACAATTCGCGTCCCCACAATTCGCGTCCGGGAAATGATTCAGAGCAACGGGCGTTCGGTTTCCATATAGATTGCGGAGTCATTGATCAGGCGATCGCGGAAGGCGGAGGGAGACATACCCGTATGCTTGTGGAAGCAGCGCGAAAAATAGGCGGGGCTGTCGAAGCTCAAGCGCTCGGCGATCTCTGAGACGGTCAGACGTTCGGTTCGCAACAGTCGTTTTGCCGCATCGATCTTCAAGGTCAGATAATAGTGAATGATGCTGTCTCCCATACTCTTTTTGAAGACGTCGCAGAGACGGCTTTTTCCAAAATGGAAGGTTTCGGAAAGGGATTCCAACGTCACACGGTCATACAGATGTTCGTTCAGATAGGCACAAATCTCGCGTGCCAACGTGTTTTCCATGTGTGCTTTGGATGTGAATACCGTGCCAAGATCGGCGGTATCCTCAGCCGTGCGCATCATGCGGATCAGGAGCTCCTCCAGGTATATGCGGATCAATTGTTGCCCCCCGATCGGCGCGTTGCTCCGAAGTTTGAGCGGATATTGCGAGGTATGGAAGGTGCGCGTGCTTTCTTCGATCAAACGCTTCATCAGCGGAAGCAGCTCCGAGGGGATGCCGCCAAGACGCTCGCAAAAGAATTTCATTGCCGCAGATTGACATTCGAAGGTGATGATGAAGACCGACGCGCTGTGAACGCCGTCACATTCGATGTTGTGAAACTCGTTTGGACGGTGAAACACCGCCTCCCCTTGCTTCAGACGGCAGCGTTTGTCCTCGGCGTGCAAAAAAAGCTCGCCTCGGTCGACGTAGACCATTTCCCAAAAGTCATGACGCTCGCCCGTGGTGCGAAATTTCGGCGCGAGATCATAGCACAGAATCGTAATGACGCGTGTGACGTTCAGAATGTTTTTGAGCGGGATCTTAATCAAGTCTTGATTTGACATAAATTCTCCTTGTCGTTTTCAAAATTGGAAGATTGTGCAAGCTTTATGCATGAAAAGGCATGGAAAAAAAGAAAAAAATCGTGTATGATATACCTAAGGGAGATATCCTTATTTATTATATCACATTTGGGTTTGAAAATCAACCCGATCGGCAAAAAACAACACAAGGAGGAGACCGATTTATGTATACGGTTCTTGCCATCACAACTCATCCCGACGACATGGAGATCAACTGCGCCGGCACGCTGCTCAAATGCAAGGAGCGCGGAGACCGCGTGGTGGTCTGCCACCTTTGCAACGGAGACCTCGGACATGAGGTCATTCAGCCCGAGGAGCTTGCCCGCATGCGCGCGGGTGAAGCCAAGAGAAGCGGCGACATGGCCGGCTTTGAGGTCATTTGGGGCGGATTCCACGACGTGGACATCTACTCCGAAAACAAGGAGGCGCGCGACAAGGTGGTCGACGTCATTCGCCGCGTCAACCCCGACTTCATCATCACCCACGATCCCAACGACTATATGCCCGACCACACCGCAACCTCGCGCCTGGTCTTTGACGCAAGCTTCGCGGCAACCGTCCCGCATTATCAGTCGGGTGTCACGGGCGCTGCGCGTCTGGTTCCGATCTACTACATGGACAACCTCGCCGGCGTAAACTTCATTCCCACCGAGTTCGTCGACGTTTCCGACCACATCGACAAAAAGCTTGAGATGCTCGAATGTCACGAGTCGCAGGTCGTTTGGATGCGCGATCACGACGGCATCGACTTCCCCGACATGGTCAGAACCTGCTGCCGCTACCGCGGATATCAGTGCGGCGCGGAATACGCCGAGGCGTTCCGCATGTGTCAGGCATACCTCAAGGGCACGACCAAGAGACTGCTGCCTTGATCTCTTTTGAAACCAAATATAGATTCACATAAAAACGAAAAAGAAAGGAGCGCGCAGGCACTCTTGCCCGCGCAACGAAACGACATGAAATTCACCGATACCGTAAAAGGTTCCGCCCTCGAGGGCTTCTATCCCGCAGGTTGGGACTTCGACAAGATCGACGCTTGCATCGACGCCCCCGAAACGATCGCAGACAGACAGGCACACTGGAATCCCGCATTCACCCCCATTCCCTGCCACGCACTCGGCGATTTTGATACCTACATGGGCCACGAGATTGCACTGCAGATCAAGCAGGCAAAGGATCGCGGCGAGAAGGTTGCTTTCATTCTGCCCGTCGGTCCGATGGGTATGTATAAGTGGGTGGTCTACTTCCTCAAGGCTTGGAACGTCTCCTGCGAGCACGTTTACACCTTCAACATGGACGAGTGGGCTGACTCCGAGGGCAACACGCTGGCGCCCGACAATACCGGCGCGTTTCAGTATGCCATGGAGCAGGCGCTCTTCAACCCGCTGGGCGAGTTGACGGTTCCCAAGGATCACCGCAACTTCGCAACCAAGGAAAATCTCCCCACCTACCCCGAAAAGATCGCAGCTCTGAAGGCAGAGGGCGCAAAGCTGGTCCTGGTCTACGGCATCGGCCGTATGTGCCACATCGCATTCTGGGAGCCCCAGTTCGCGGGCGAATATGAAAGCGCCGCAGAGTGGGAGAAGGCACCCTACCGCATCGCGGCAAAGATCCATCCGCTGACCGTTGAGCAGAACGCGCTGACCAGCTTCAAGTCGCGCACCACGCTGGTTCCTTGCCGTGCCAACACCATCGGCCCCGGCATCTTCCTGCAGGCTGACTACGCCATCGGCGGTGCTGACGGTACGCTCGGACGCGGCATGCAGTGGCAGGGTATGTCTCTGTGGATGACGCTCCGCCACGAAAAGACCCCGTGGATCACCTCTACCTATATCCCCACCATCCCCGGCAAGCTCTTCTTCCTGACCGAGCTGGCAGGTCCTCTGGTGGCAGAGTGCAACTGATATGATGGAACGCAAAGGAATTGCCGTTGCGGGATCGATTCTCGTGGATAAGATCTACGGAATCTCCGCCTATCCGAACGCGGGAGAGCTGACGCAGATCCGCTCGATCACGCAGGCGGTTGGCGGCTTGGTTCCCAACAACGGCATCGGACTCAAAAAACTCTGTCCCGCGCTTTCCGTGTTTGCCATGGGCAAGGTTGGAAACGACGAGATGGGAGGCTTCGTATTAAAGGAGCTTGAGAAAAACGGTGTGGACGTCGCGGGTATCCGCGTCGCCGACGGCGAGACGACCAGCTTTACCGACGTCATGAGCGTCACGGGCGGTCAACGCACCTTCTTTACCTACCCCGGCGGAAGTGCCGCATTTGGATACGATGACGTTGATTGGGATTCGCTCACCTGCAAAATGCTCCATCTCGGATATTTTCTGCTTTTGGAAAAGGTGGACGGCGGTGACGGCTTGCGCATGCTGAAGGAGGCTTCGGCGCGCGGGATCAAGACCTCCATCGACCTCGTCAGCGAAAACTCCGACCGATACACCTGCGTCCTTCCGTGTCTGCCCTACGTGGACAACCTGATCATCAACGAGCTGGAAGCAGGCAAGCTTTGCGGCATCGAGCCAACGAATGAAAATCTGCCCACCATCGCCAAGAAGCTTTTGGAGCTTGGCGTGCGTGAGCGCGTCATCATTCACACTCCCGCGCTCGGCGTTTGCGCGACGCGCGGCGGCGATTGCACGCAGCTTTCGTCCTACCGTTTGCCCGCAGGCTTCATTCAGGGAACCACCGGTGCGGGCGACGCCTTCTGCTCGGGCGCGCTGATCGCGATCAACGAGGGAAAATCCGACAAGGAAATTCTCGAATACGCACAGACCGCCGCCATCGCAGCTCTGCGCTCCGCAGACGCGACGAGCGGACTCGAGCCGCTTGAGGTACTGTTTGAGACCTTCCGAAATTTTGAAAGGATCTGAAGAGAATCCAATATGATAAAGCTTACGAACTACAACTCTTTTTGCGCCGATTTGCAAGCGCACGGATTGGAATACGCCGTCCGTCACAGTGCCGAGCTTGGATTTGACGCGGTGGAATTTCTCGATCTTCTTGACGATCCGATTCTTCCCACGCTCGGCGATGCGAAGGACATCAAGGCACTTCTTGACCGCTACGGTTTGGGCGTATCCTGCTATTCGGTCGGCGTACAGCTTTTGTGCGACGATCAGGAGGCAACCGAGAAGGCGCTCTTTGAGCACGTCGATTTTGCCGCCGCGATCGGTTCGAAGCGTTTCCACCACACCCTGATCCCTCTGCTGGAGCTTCCCGCGGACGCGCCCTCCTATGAGGAGGCGATGAACGCGATCTTTGCCTCGGCAGAGCGCATTGCCGCATATTGTGAATCGCGCGGAATCACCTGCCTCTACGAGCCTCAGGGAATGTATTTCAACGGCGTTGACGGACTCAAGCCCTTCCTTGAGAAAATGAAGCAGACCGGCAGACGCGTGGGGGTTTGCGGAGACTTTGGAAACTCGCTGTTTGTCGACGTCGCTCCCGACGAGATCTTTGAAGCTTTTTTCGACGACATCAAACACGTCCACGTCAAGGATTATCTGGTCAGCGACACCGCCATCGACGGAAAGCAGACCGACTTCCGCAGCAAGAGCGGAAAATGGATCTACGAAGTTGACATGGGCGAGGGCTCGGTCAAGCTTGACGCTTGCTTCGACGCGATCAAGCGCATGGGATATGACGGCGCCGTCAGCTTTGAGTTTGTCGCCGACGATGAGACCAATAAAAAAGCTCTGCGCATGGTCCGCGAAAAGCTCAATCTG
This sequence comes from Clostridia bacterium, assembly GCA_017517745.1. GTDB lineage: Bacteria > Bacillota > Clostridia > Oscillospirales > CAG-272 > UMGS1865. The sequence continues at coordinate 4,870 of JAFWYJ010000045.1, forward strand.
CAATAAAATCAAATAAAATAAACGGGCACACGCCTTCGGCGTGTGTCCGTTCTGTTATCATGTTGAGATTATTTCTTCAAATACTTCGCAACTTCTTCGGCAACAAGCTTTGCGATCATGTCGACGTTTGCCGCACTTGCCGCGCCCGAGAGGTCTGCCTTGCCGTCGCTGCTGAACAGCTTCATCTTCTTCATGGTCTCCTGCTTAACTGCCTCAACAGCTGCGGGGATCAGGTCGATCAGACCCTTGTCCATGCTCTGGAACTTCTTGAATTCTGCCTCAACAGCTGCCACGTTGATGTCCGTGAAGATGTTGACCTTGCTGATGCCTTCCTTGATCGCCTTTCTGAAATCGTCGTCGGTCAGACCCGAGCCGCCGTGAAGCACCAGCGGAACGTCCACGGTGTTTGCGATGGTGCGGATTCTTTCGAAGTCGAGCTTCGGGGGAAGCTTATACGCGCCGTGCGCATTACCGACCGCGATTGCCAGCGCGTCAACGCCGGTCTTTTCCACAAAGTCCTTTGCCATTTTGGGATCGGTGAAATATGCGGAAGGATCTGCAAGATGCGAGCTGCCCTCTGCAGAGCCCTCGTTGTCACCAACGTGACCAAGCTCACCCTCGATGGTTGCACCGCGAGAGTGGGCGATATCAGCCATTTCCTTCACCTTGCGAACGTTTTCCTCATAGGAATCCGTCGAGCAGTCGTACATAACCGAGGTGAATCCAAGGTCAAGTGCCTTGACACAGAGGTCGAAGGACAGACCGTGGTCCAGATGGACGACGACCGGAACCGACGCCTTCTTTGCCATCGGGATCAGATAATAGGACACCTCTTCCAGAGGTCCGTAGGGCAAAAGCACCTCTGCCGTACCCATGATCACGGGAGATCTCGTGCTTTCTGCGGCGTTGATGATGCCGCGCGCAAGCTCCAGATTCACCGCGTTGAACAGACCGACCGCGTAGTGATTTTTCTTCGCGGGTCTCAAAACTTCATTCATATTGACTAACATGATCTCGTCCTCCAATTTTTCGATAGAGATTCTGTAATACGATTCCGTATCCTTTATTATACATCAATTTTGTCGAAAAGTCAATAGCTAACAGGCATTTTTTTGCAGGATGGTTTTTGTGTGAGCTTGTTGAAAAAGATGACTTTTTGGGAGGGAGCGGGAACTTTTTTGGAAAGATCCCGCAAAAGCGCTCCCCCCGAACAATCGAACCTTGAGTGAGAAACGGGCTGACTCGTATGAGTCAGCCCGTTTGCGGTTGATTTTTTATTTTCCGGGTGCGGTGATGAAAAGATAGAGATATTCTTCGCCCTCGTTAAAGAAATATTCCGTGGTGGTGTCACCCGTGTATCCCGTGGGGAGCTTTGTGATTGTGATGTGATATTGCAGAATGTCTTCCGTTTTGTCCAGACGGATGACAGCCACGCCGTTCTCGTTCGTGACGGCGGGCAGGCAGCTGTCTTTGCATGCTTGAATGCGCACGCCCTTGACACGATCGCCGTTGGAATCGATGACGATGACCTTGTAGACGTTTTTGGTCTCGTCAACGGTGGGAAGGGTGACGGAAGTCTTGCCGTAGGTGAAGGTAAAGGCGTAGGAGGCGAAGAGTTTTTCTCCATTCATGATATCATAAGTGATTGCGACGAGCTTGCCGTCCTCAAAAAAGATCTCGAAATTTTTGATAGCCATCGTCTCTGCGGGCATGGGCGCAGTTGCCACGTAAGCCTTCTTGGCTTCGTCATAGGTGAAAGACTCCATATTTTGGATGAAAGCGGGGAAGAACATCGACATCAGTGCGGAAAGCTGTTCTTCGACGGTTCTGGGAGAAAGTTCCTTTTCGTAGGCCTTCAGATCCTCGTCGTAGGAATATTGATACCACTGTGTGCCAACGATTTCGTCATAATTCTCGTTGGTGCTCTCCTTGCCGGTGTTGTTGTTCTTCTCGATTCCCTTGTAGTGGAATTTGTTTCCGTCGCGCTCCTGCAGAACGGTCATGCTGCGGCTATCTTCGGAAGGCGGTGTATGAGCCGAGACAGAGATCGCCCAGTTGGTTCCGAGATCAAAGGCCGCGGTCCACTCTTCGGCGGACACGGTCGTTTTGATGGCTTCGCTCTTGGTCTGTCCGCAAGCGGTGCAGGTGAAGACTCTTTCCTTTGCCGCGGAGACAACGGGTTCACCCCAGGTGTGTTCTGCCTTGTCGGCGGTTTCGGCGCATGCTTCGCCCTTGCAGACGTGCCAGTGGTGGGTGGTGTCCTTTTCCCACTCCGCCTTGAAGTCATGCTCGTGTGCGGGGGCTGTGGTCTCGCTTGTCGGCGGTTCGTTTGTCGACGATTCGTTTGTGCAGGATGCAAACACGGTAACCATCATGCAAAGCACCAACAAGAATGTAATGAACTTTTTCATAACAGATTCTCCTTTGTTTTTTGAAAGGGGAAACCCCTTCTTATCTTACATTATAGCACGTTTGTTTTGAAAAAGCAATAGAAAAAGCAAAAGCAACGCCGACTTTTCTCAAAAATCTTCGCGGGGACTTGACAAGTCTTTCGGAAAATGCTATAATAAGATGATTATGTAAGAAACAGGAGAGCAACCATGGACAATTCTAAAAAAACAATGGAAAAAATCGTTGCGCTTTGCAAAACGCGCGGCTTTATCTTCCCCGGCTCCGAGATCTACGGCGGACTTGCCAACTCTTGGGACTACGGTCCTCTCGGCGTCGAATTCAAGAACAACGTCAAGCGCGCTTGGTGGAAAAAGTTCGTGCAGGAGAGCAAGTACAACGTCGGACTTGACAGCGCGATCATCATGAATCCCCAGGCATGGGTGGCATCGGGACACGTCGGAGGCTTCTCCGATCCTCTGATGGACTGCAAGCAGTGCAAGATGCGCCACCGCGCCGACAAGCTGATCGAGGATTATGCCTTCCAGAACGGATTGAATGACAACCCCGCCGGCTGGAGCTTCGAGCAGATGGCAGAGTATATCAAGGAGAAGGGAATCGCTTGCCCCCAGTGCGGCGGCCACGATTTCACCGACATCAAGAAGTTCAATCTGATGTTCAAGACCTTCATCGGCGTCACCGAGGATAATTCCAACACCGTTTATCTGCGCCCCGAGACCGCGCAGGGTATTTTCGTCAACTTCTCGAATGCACAGCGCACCACGCGCAAGAAGCTGCCCTTCGGTATTGCGCAGATCGGAAAATCCTTCCGTAACGAGATCACCCCCGGCAACTTCGTCTTCCGCACCAGAGAGTTCGAGCAGATGGAGCTTGAATTCTTCTGCAAGCCCGGCACCGATCTGGAGTGGTTTGCATATTGGAAGGACTATTGTCACAAGTTCCTGCTCAACCTTGGCATGCGCGCAGAGAATCTTCGTCTTCGTGACCACGATCCCGAGGAGCTTTGCTTCTATTCCAAGGCGACCACCGACTTCGAGTTCCTCTTCCCGTTCGGATGGGGCGAGCTTTGGGGCATTGCCGACCGTACAGACTATGACCTCGGTCAGCATCAGAACCACAGCGGAAAGGATATGACCTATTTCGATCAAGAGACCGGCGAGCACTACATTCCTTACGTCGTCGAGCCCTCGCTGGGTGCAGATCGCGTAGCTCTTGCATTCCTGGTGGATGCTTATGACGAGGAAGTGATCGATGCCGAGAAGAATGACGTGCGCACGGTTCTGCATCTGCATCCCGCGCTGGCACCCTTCAAGGCTGCCGTGCTTCCGCTTTCCAAAAAGCTGGCTGACAAGGCAGGCGAGATCTACGACGAGCTGTCCAAGTATTTCATGGTCGACTACGACGAAACCGGCTCGATCGGTAAGCGTTACCGCCGTGAGGACGAGATCGGTACGCCTCTCTGCATCACGGTCGACTTCGAGACCGTTGGCGATGAGAACAAGGAAGCCGACAACTGCGTCACCGTCCGCGACCGCGACACCATGGAGCAGGTCCGCATCCCGATCGCAGAACTCAAGTCCTATATCGAAAAGAAAATCGAGTTTTAATTTGTAACAAAAGAATATGCGGGGGAGGAGAACTTCTTGAAAGAAGGTTCTCCTCCCCCGCACCCCTTTCTCTCAAGAACTTTTATCGCATGGGTATAATGGTGTGTTTTTATCTGTGCGCTTGACCAAGCCTTCAAATTTTGATTTGTCGGGGAGATTGCCCTCTCCGTCAGGCTTACGCCTGCCACCTCTCCCAGAGGGAGAGGCTATCATTGGGCTCCCACTTTGGGGGAGCTGTCACCGTAAGGTGACTGAGAGGGGGAGACACCGATAAAT
>JAFWYJ010000046.1 GCA_017517745.1 Clostridia bacterium
ATAAAAGTTTTTGAAGAGTCCAGAGAAACTTTTTTCAAAAAGTTTCTCTGGTCGCCGAAGGCAAAAAAGGGGGTGTGGGGGCTTCTTTCAAGAAGTCCCCGCGATCGCGTTCTCCCGGATCGTTTCCCTGGTTCGACTTGGGATCATCGGAACGCAAAAAGCGCTCGGAGAGCCAAAGCTCTCCGAGCGCTTTTGGTGCCGGTGATCGGGGTCGAACCGATACGGTATCGCTACCACTGGATTTTGAGTCCAGCACGTCTGCCAATTCCATCACACCGGCGTGCAACGGTAGTATTATAGCATAAACAAAAATAAAAATCAAGGGTTTTTTGAAAAAAATATTTTTTGTGGCGCGGGTTTTTGCTCCGGAGTCTTTTTTTGCCTTTCTTTTGTTGCTTTTTTCTCGATTTTTGTCATTTTTTCTCTGCCGATTTCCCTCATTAGTTATATATATAGGGGCTTTTTGCCGAAGTTCACAAAAAATCGAATGTTTTTAAGGAAGAAAAAAACAATTTTTTTATAAATTTTTAAAAAAACACTTGACAATCCAAGAAAATTATGCTAAAATAGTAAACTGCATTATAATCGCTCGTGCTGTGCGAACTGCGACGAAAAGCGACAAATTGCGGGGTGGCAATTTGCACAAAAGCTTTGAGATTCCAAGGCGCGCACAGCTGCAAAGGAAGAAGTTCCGGAGCGTTACCAAATTTTTGAATGGAGTGATTGATTTAATGATCCACGTAAAAGATCAGAAGCTTGGTCAAAACACAAGAAAGAGTTTCGCAAGATCCCGCTTTGACTACCCTCTGCCGAACCTGGTTGAGATTCAAACCAAGTCCTACGAATGGTTCAAGGAAGAGGGACTCATGGAGGTTCTGCGCGATGCCTCGCCGATCACCGACTATTCGGGAAATCTTGTCATCGAATTCATCTCATATACCTTGGATGATCAGCATCCGAAGTATCCGGTGGAGGAGTGCAAGGAAAGAGACGTCAACTATGCCGCGCCTCTGAAGGTCAACGTTCGTCTGACGAACAAGCAGACCGGAGAGGTCAAGCAGGCAGACATCTTTATGGGTGATTTCCCCTTGATGACCGAGACGGGTACTTTCGTCATCAACGGTGCAGAGCGCGTGATCGTATCGCAGATCATTCGTTCTCCCGGAATGTACTATTCTTCCGAGATCGACAAGGCAGGAATCAAGACCTACGCGACCACGGTCATTCCTTATCGCGGCGCATGGCTGGAATATGAGATCGACGCCATGGGTGTGATGTACGTTCGCATTGACAAGAACCGCAAGCTTCCCTTGACGATGCTTATCCGCGCGCTTGGCGTGGAGAGCCGTGAGGATATCTATGCGATGTTCGGTGACGAGAAGCATTTGGAGCGGACGTTGGAACGCGACGAGTCCGAGCAGCTCGCAGAGATCAACCGTTCCACCGTAGGCGTGGAATCCTTGAAGGAAATCTATAAAAAGCTTCGTCCGGGCGAGCCTCCCATCGAGGAAGCTGCGCGCACGCTGATCAATAACTATTTCTTTGATCCCAAGAGATATGACATTCAGCCTGTCGGACGTTATAAATATGATAAAAAGATGGCGATCAACACCCGAATCGCCAACCATCGTGCTGCCGAGGACGTTGTCAGCCCCCTGACGGGAGAGTTGCTGTGCGAGGCAGGCACTGTGATCACGCCCGCGCTCGCGCTCGATATCGCGCACGCGTGCGTGAACGAGGTAAAGATCTCGCTGGATAACGGCGACGTGATCAAGGTTTTGGGCAACAACACCGTTGAGCCCGAGTACCTCATCGGCTGTGACCTCAAAGATTGCGGTGTGCGCGAGAAGGTGCGCATTCCCGTGATGCTCGAGATCATGGAGGCGTGTGACGGTGACGTGGACGCCATCAAGGAGATGGCGAAGGCGAGAATTGCCGATCTGTGTCCCAAGCACATTACCATTGACGATATTTTCGCATCGATCAGCTACCTCTTGAACCTGACGCATGACGTCGGATGCGTGGACGATATCGACCACCTCGGCAACCGCCGCATCCGCTCGGTCGGTGAGCAGCTTCAGAATCAGCTCCGTATCGGCTTTACCCGTATGGACAAGATCATCAAGGAGCGCATGACCACCCAAGACAACGAGAAGCTGACCGTGCAGGCACTCATCAACATCCGTCCCGTGACCACGGCGATCCGTGAGTTCTTCGGATCGAGCCAGCTGTCGCAGTTCATGGACCAGAACAACCCCCTGGCAGAGCTGACGCACAAGCGCCGTCTGTCGGCACTCGGTCCCGGCGGTATCTCGCGTGACCGCGCATCCTTTGACGTCCGTGACGTACACTACACCCAGTACGGCCGCATGTGCCCGATCGAAACGCCCGAAGGTCCGAACATCGGTCTGATCTCCTATCTGACAACCTATGCTCGCATTTCCGAATACGGTTTCATCGAGGCGCCTTACCGCAAGGTCAAGCACGTGACCGATGAAAACGGTAACGTCAAGCACTTCGTGACCGATGAGGTCGAATATATGACTGCCGACGTGGAGGACAACTTTATCGTTGCGCAGGCGAACGAGCCGCTGGCGGACGACGATTCCTTCGTCAATGCAAAGGTTATCGCGCGTGACAAATCCGAGATCGTGGAGGCGGATGCCGCAAACGTGGACTATATGGACGTCGCACCGAAGATGCTGGTGTCCGTTGCGACCGCAATGATCCCCTTCTTGGAAAACGACGACAACTCGCGTGCACTCATGGGCGCGAACATGCAGAAGCAGGCGGTGCCGCTGATGGTCACCGATTCGCCGATCGTCGGAACGGGTATGGAATACAAGGCTGCATTGGATTCGGGCGTTGTGATGATCGCTCGAAACGCCGGTGTGGTCGAGCGCGTCCAGGCAGACCGCATTGTCGTGGCTTGCGACAACGGTGTGAAGGACGTTTACAATCTGATCAAGTTCAAGCGTACCAACCAGGGTACCTGCTTCAATCAGCGTCCTCTGGTCAAGAAGGGCGATCGCGTCGAGGAAGGACAGGTCATTGTGGACGGTCCCGCAACCTCCCGCGGAGAGGTCGCGTTGGGTAAGAACGCGCTCATCGGCTTCATGACTTGGGAAGGCTATAACTACGAGGACGCAGTTCTTCTGAATGAGAGACTCGTCAGAGACGACGTTTACACCTCGTTGCATATTGAGGAATATACCCACGAGGCAAGAGACACCAAGCTCGGCCCGGAGGAAATCACCCGTGAGATCCCCAACGTGGGTGAGGACGCCTTGCGCGATCTGAACGCCGAGGGTATCGTCAAGAAGGGAACCGAGGTTCGTTCCGGCGATATTCTGGTCGGAAAAACCACGCCGAAGGGCGAGACCGAGCTGACGGCAGAGGAGAGACTGCTTCGCGCGATCTTCGGCGAGAAGTCCAGAGAAGTCCGTGACACCTCCCTGCGCTTGGCACACGGTGAGGCGGGTATTGTTGTGGACGTGCGCGTGTTCTCCCATGAGCAGGGAGACGAGCTTCCCACCGGTGTCAACAAGGTGGTCAAGGTTTACGTTGCGCAGAAGCGTAAGATCTCGGTCGGAGACAAGATGGCGGGACGCCACGGTAACAAGGGTGTCGTTTCCCGTATTCTGCCGCCTGAGGATATGCCTTTCCTGCCCGACGGTACGCCGCTTGACATCGTGCTCAACCCGCTGGGCGTGCCTTCGCGTATGAACATCGGACAGGTGCTTGAGGTCCACCTCGGCATCGCGTCCAGAAAGCTTGGCTGGAAGATCATGACGCCCGTATTTGACGGCGCGAACGAGAAGGACATTCTCGAGTGCCTCAAGGCTGCGGGCATGCAGAGAGATATGTTCCCCTTGGAAAATCCCGAGGGAAAAGATCTCTATGAGGAATATATCAACGAGGAAACCGGAGAGAAGGAGCTTCGCACGCTGTCCGATGAGGAACGTGCAAACGAGGAATATATGAACCGGCTCCGTGCCGAGGGCAAATTGAAGATCCTTGACGGTAAGACCGTTCTTTACGACGGACGTACCGGAGAGCCCTTCGACAACCCCGTAACGGTCGGTATCATGTACTACCTGAAGCTTCACCATCTGGTTGACGATAAGATCCACGCCCGTTCCAACGGTCCGTACTCTCTTGTCACGCAGCAGCCTCTGGGCGGTAAGGCTCAGTTCGGCGGACAGCGTTTCGGAGAGATGGAGGTTTGGGCACTTGAGGCATACGGTGCAGCTTACACGCTGCAGGAGATCCTGACCGTGAAGTCTGACGACATCAACGGCCGCCGCCGCGCATACGAGGCGATCATCAAGGGACAGAACATCCCCACGCCGGGCGTTCCCGAATCCTTCAAGGTCATGGTCAAGGAGCTGCAGGCGTTGGCACTTGACATTCGTGTGCTTGACAAGGATGGTAATGAAATCGAGCTTTCGGAGCTCGGACGCGAGGAAGAGTCTTCTTCGATCAGCAAGGCAGATGCCGCTGCGATTGACGAGGTTCTCGGCAGAAGCGTCGAGGACGACGACATGCGCAAATCCTTCTTCTTTGAGGACGAGGACGGCAATGCTCTCGACGATGAAGAAGAGGAAGAGCTTTATGAAGAGGACGACTACGACTCCGATTATCCCGGATTTGATGAATAATTACGTATAGAAAGGATTTATGGTTACAACTGTGGAGCATAATGAATTTTCTTCTATCAAAATCGGTCTGGCGTCTCCCGAAATGATCCGTAACTGGTCATACGGTGAGGTCAGCAAGCCCGAGACGATCAACTACAGAACGCTCAAGGCAGAGGTCGGAGGACTGTTCTGCGAGCGCATCTTCGGCCCTGCCAAGGATGGCGCTTGTATGTGCGGAAAGTATAAGAACTCCCATAGCAAGGAGGTCTTCCGCTGCGAAAAATGCGGTGTTGACGTCACAACCAAAAAGGTTCGCCGTGAGAGAATGGGACACATTGAGCTTGCCGCTCCCGTTTCCCACATCTGGTATTTCAAGGCGGTTCCTTCGCGCATGGCGCTGGTTTTGGATATGTCTCCCAAGGCGCTTGAGCAGGTGCTTTACTTTGCCGAGAACGTCGTTCTGGACCCGGGCGCGACGCCCCTGGAGAAGGGCGCGGTCTTGTCCGAAAAGCAGCTGGTTGAGTACCGTGAGATGTACGGCAGTGAGTTCCGCGTCGGCATGGGTGCCGAGGCGATCAAGGAGCTGCTTGCCGGTATCGATATTGAGGAACTCTCCGAGAAACTGAAGGAAGAGCTTGCCGGTGCCGCAGGTCACGGTCAGAAAAAGACGCGCATCATCAAGCGTTTGGAGGTCATCGAGTCCTTCCGCAAGTCCGGAAACCGTCTCGAATGGATGATTCTGGACGTGATTCCCGTCATTCCTCCCGAAATTCGTCCGATGGTTCCGCTGGACGGCGGACGCTTCGCGACGAGTGATATCAACGAGCTTTACCGCCGCATCATCAGCCGCAACAACCGTTTGCGCAAGCTGATGGAGATCCGCACTCCCGAGATCGTCATCCGCAACGAGAAAAGAATGTTGCAGGAGGCTGTGGACGCTCTGATCGACAACGGTAAGAGAGGAAAGCCTGTCACCGGCGCTTCCAACCGTCCGCTCAAATCTCTGTCCGAAATGCTCAGAGGTAAGCAGGGACGCTTCCGTCAGAACCTTTTGGGTAAGCGCGTGGACTATTCCGGCCGTTCGGTTATCGTTGTCGGCCCCACTCTGAAGATCTATCAGTGCGGTCTGCCGAAGGAAATGGCGATCGAGCTGTTCAAGCCCTTCGTCATCAAGAGATTGGTTGAGCTCAACAAGGCGACCAACTTCAAGGATGCGCAAAAGAAGATCGATCGCGCCTACGATCCCGCAAACGCTTGCGTTTGGGATGCGCTCGAAAACGTGATCAAGGAGCATCCCGTGCTTCTCAACCGTGCGCCGACGCTGCACCGTCTGTCGATTCAGGCGTTTGAGCCCGTCCTGGTTGAGGGACGCGCGATCAAGCTGCACCCGCTGGTTTGTACGGCATTCAACGCCGACTTCGACGGCGACCAGATGCCCGTTCACGTTCCGCTGTCCGCAGAAGCGCAGGCAGAGGCACGCTTCCTGATGCTGTCGGCAAACAACCTGCTCAAGCCCATGGACGGTAAGGCAGTCGCCGTTCCGTCTCAGGATATGATCCTCGGTTCCTATTACCTGACCATGGAGAAGGACGGCGAGCCCGGTGAGGGCAGTTGCTACCGTGACTTCAACGAGGCAATGACCGCATACCGCAACGGCGTTCTCGGACTCCATGCAAAGATCCGCGTGCGTGTGTTTAAGGAGATCGACGGCGAGACCAAGTCCGCCATCATTCAGACCACGCTCGGACGTCTCATTTATAACCAACCCCTGCCGCAGAACCTCGGCTTTGTCGACAGAAGCAAGCCTGAGAATCAGTTCAAGCTTGAGGTCGAGTTTGTGATCAAGAAGAAGCAGCTCGGTCAGATCATCGACCGTTGCATCCGCAAGAACGGATTTGCTGTTTGCGCGAAGATGTTGGACGATATCAAGGCGATGGGTTATCAGTATTCCACCAGAGCTTCCTTCTCGATCTCGGTCTATGACATGACCATCCCGAAGGAAAAGGCACCGCTGATCGAAGAGGCGCAAAAGCAGGTGGACGTGCTCAACGAATATTACCGTCAGGGCTTGTTCTCCAATGAAGAGCGCTACAATGCGGTCATCAAGCTCTGGACCAAGACCACCAACGACGTCACCGACGCCCTGCAGGACAGCTTCAGCCAATTCAACCCGATCAAGATCATGTCTGATTCCGGAGCCCGCGGTTCCGTGGCACAGATGCGTCAGTTGGCGGGTATGCGCGGACTGATGTTTGCAACCAACGGACGCACCATCGAGATCCCGATCAAGTCCAACTTCCGTGAAGGCTTGAACATCCTCGAGTATTTCATGGGTGCGAAGGGATCGCGTAAGTCGCTGTCGGATACCGCTCTGCGTACCGCAGACTCGGGTTACCTGACGCGCCGTCTGGTCGACGTTTCCCAGGAGGTCATCGTTCGTGAGATCAAGTGTGATACCACGAAGGGCGTTTGGGTCAACGACATCATTGATGAAAAGGATAAGAACATTCTCGAGCCTCTGGCAGACCGTATCGTCGGTCGTTTCACCATGGGACCGATCGTCCATCCCGAAACCGGCGAGGTGATCCTCGAGGACGATCAAATGATCACCGAGGAGACGGTCGAGCAGATCGAGCAGGCAGGCATTCACAGCGTTCATATCCGTACGGTCATTCAGTGTCATGCAAAGCAGGGCATTTGCGCGCATTGCTATGGCGCGGACCTTGCAAACGGCAAGTTGGTTCAGGTCGGTGAGGCGGTCGGTATCATCGCCGCACAGTCAATCGGTGAGCCGGGTACCCAGCTGACCATGAGAACCTTCCACTCCGGTGGTGTCGCAGGTTCGGATATTACCCAGGGTCTGCCCCGTGTCGAGGAGCTTTTCGAGGCACGTCAGCCCAAAAAGGCAGCGGTCATGTCGGAGACAAGAGGTACCGCGCACATTGGAATGGCGGAGAATTCCAACACTCACGTGGTCACGGTGCATCCCGATGCCGAACAGCCCGAGGGCGTGATTCCCGAGATCAAGGAATATCGCATCCCTTACGGCACGAAGCTTTCGATCATCGACGGTCAGCATCTTGAGGTCGGTGAATCCATGACCGAGGGTAGCAAGGCTCCCGCGGATATCATGAGAATTCTCGGTCTTGACGCTGTTTATGAATATCTGATCAAGGAAATTCAGAAGGTCTACCGTTCGCAGTCTTGTAACGTCAACGACAAGCACGTTGAGATCATCGCGCGCCAGATGACGCGCAAGATGCGCGTGGAGGAGAGCGGAAGCACCGAGCTGCTCGTTGGTTCCGTCATTGATATGATGGAATTTGAGGAAGCCAATCGCGCCATTGATGCACGCATCGAGGCGGGTGAGGCAGGCTTGGAGCATGCGCAGGCAAGCACCGTGCTGTTGGGTATCACCAAGGCATCGTTGCAGACCGAATCCTTCCTGTCGGCAGCATCCTTCCAGGAAACCACCAAGGTTCTCACCGAGGCGGCGATTCGCGGAAAGATTGACCGCTTGCTCGGTCTTAAGGAGAACGTCATCATCGGTAAGCTGATTCCCGCCGGAACCGGTATGGGCTGCTACCATGACGTCGGCGTTCAGGAGAACGAGATGCCCGAAGAGGAAGAAGAAATCTTCGTGGGCTAAGATCGATATAAAATCAATGAAAACCACCGATCTGCGGATCGGTGGTTTTTGATTTGCTGCTTTGTTATATATAAAGGTGCTTTTTTGTGATATGATACATCAAAAAAGCGGATTTGATATGACGCATGTTCTTAAGGACAGTTTTTGAAATTTAATAAAATACGTTACCTACCGACAGGAAAAAGGATAGAGAAAGCAAATGCAATCTCTGTCCTTTTTTCTTGACAAGCACTGCATTTGTAGACACAAATGCTTCTATGTAGACTAATTCACAATTTTATGATATAATTTTATAAACCAATGCACCCAAATTCAAAAATGCCACA
>JAFWYJ010000047.1 GCA_017517745.1 Clostridia bacterium
AAACGGCGGAGGACAGCATCGTCCTTGTCATCTTTGTAGTGAGGGTCGGAGAAGGTGTTTCCGGCATAGATTTCACCGGTTGCCTTGTTGTGAAGAACGAGGTTCATTTTTGCAAGACCTGCGGTGGTAATTTCCTTTTCCTGACCGTAAATAGCAACCTCTATAGGAGCCTCGTCAGCTGCACGGATAAGAAGCGAGCCCGAACCGCATGCAGGGTCATAGACCGACGTATCGGGATCGTCTACCTTGTCAATACCGATTACCTTGGCGAGAATACGCGAAACCTCGGCAGGCGTGTAGAACTGTCCTTTGCTCTTACCGCTTTCGGTTGCAAAGTTTCGCATCAGATACTCGTAAGCGTCGCCGAGAATATCGTCACCGCCTGCTTTGTTATTCTTAAAATCAAACTCGGGACGTTGAAAGATAGAAATCAAGCCTGTGAGCTTGTCCACCATTTCATCGCCTTTGCCGAGCTTTGCTTCATCATTGAAATGCGCGTTATCAATAACTCCGCGCAGATTGTTGTTTTCAGCATCGGCAAGCTTTGCGATGACCTTATCCATCTTCTCGCCGATATTTTTGTCGCCCTTGAGGGCAACAAGGTCGTCAAAACTACCGCCCTCGGGTACGGTGATGTCAGCGTACTTTACGCCCTTGAATTTGTCGGTTACATACTTGACGAACAAGAGTGTCAAGATATAATCCTTGTATTGCGAGGCATCCATACCTCCGCGCAGTTTGTCACAACTCGCCCACAGGGAGCTATATAATTCATTTTTCTTGATTGCCATTTTATTTTACTCCTTTATATCATCCAAACCGGCACGATCAAATTATCCCTATCAAACGCGCCGAACTGCTCTGCCATGCAGAGGACGGCACCTGTGCCGACCTGCAAGGGTGCGCGGTCGATCACGCCGAATGTGCGGATGATGCGCTTATCGGGCGTTGCGGTCTTCTTGATCTCAAGAGGACACAGCTTGCCGTTGCCCTCCATAATGACGTCGATCTCCTTGGCGTCCTTGTCGCGGTAGAAGTAGAGATACGGCTCAAGTCCCGCGTTCTGATAGCCCTTCATGATCTCGGACACCGTGAAGTTTTCAAGCAGCGCGCCGCTCATAGCTCCGCTCTCGGCAACCTCGGGGCTTGACCATTTCGTGAGATAGCAGACAAGCCCCGTGTCGTAGAAATAGACCTTGGGCGTCTTGATGGTGCGTTTGAGCACGTTGTTGGAATAAGGATGGAGCAGGAAGATGATACCGAGGGTTTGGAGAATATCCACCCACGCCTTTGCGGTGGGCATATCGATCTCGGCATCGTCCGCAATCGCCTTATAATTGAGCAGCTGCGAGGTTCGCGCGGCAACGGCGGTAATAAAGCGGTTGAATTTCAGCGCGTCCACCGTACCTGAAAGCTCGCGAACGTCACGCTCCACGTAGGTGGAGATATAGGACGAGTAGTACATATTGCGGTCGGAATAAAGCCCCGAAACGATACCCGGCATCGAACCGCGCCAGATGCGTTCAAAAAGCGCGGGCGTATCCACGGGAGCGATCTTCTTGCTCTGGGCAAGCAAGGTTTCCATATTTGTCGTAAACGGAATACAGTTCGCGCCGATGATCTCACGCTGGGACATAGGCGACATATGCAGAAGCGCTACACGCCCCGCAAGCGACTCCTGTACGCCCTTCATCAAGCGGAAGATCTGCGAGCCCGTCATCCAGAAATCGCCCGGATTGTGATGCTCATCGATATGAATTTTGATATAGGTAAAAAGCTCCGGCGCATACTGAACCTCGTCGATCAGCACAGGAGGCTTGTGTATCTGCAAAAAGAGCGCGGGGTCGTTCTTCGCCATGTCGCGCGTGGAGAGGTCGTCTAGCGACACGTACTCACGCCCCTTGTTCTCCTTCTCCGCAAGCGAGCGAAGCATCGTCGTTTTTCCCGCTTGACGCGGACCTGTCAAAAGAATGGCAGAATACGACCGCGACAACTCCATAATTCGATTTTCCATATGACGGTAGATGTAATTCATAAATTCCTCCACTATGGCATTTTAATACTATCCATATTATACTCCTATTTTGCCCGTTTGTCAATCATTTTTTCGGCTATTTTTAAGAATTTATATAAATTAGCCGAAGTTTTCTGTGACTGGTATTGATTCTTCCGAATCTGCAAAGACTAATTCTATTAAGATTCGGAGGACGTATATGGAATCGGTATGGGAGAAAACAGCGTCAAAGCCGCGGTTTGACGCTCTTAACGGAAATAAAAAGACCGCAGTTCTAATCATCGGCGGCGGGATTGCGGGCATCTTGTGCGCTTATAAACTCAAAAACGCGGGTGTGGATTGTATGCTGGTAGAGGCGACGGAAATCTGCGGCGGCATTACGAAAAACACCACGGCGAAGATCACGCTCGGGCATGGCTTGATCTACGACAAGATAATCAAACGCTTTGGAGAGGACAAGGCGCGGCTGTATGCGGAGGCGCAAAGCAAGGCGATCAAGCAATATGCCCGACTTTGCGAGGATATTGGCTGCGACTATGAAACGCAGAATAACTACGTTTATTCCATAACTGATAGAAAAAAGATCGAAAAGGAGGTCGTTGCCCTTAACCGCCTCGGTGTGAAAGCCGATTTTTCGGATGCGAACGAGTTGCCTTTTAAGGTGGCAGGCGCGGTTCGCGTGAAAGATCAAGCGCAGTTTCACCCATTGAAATTTTTATATACAATCGCAAAAGATCTGCCGATATACGAGAATACAAAGGTCACAGAACTAATGCCGTACAAGGCAAAAACCAACCGCGGCGAGATTGCTTTCAAAAAGTTGATTATCGCAACCCATTTTCCGATGCTCAACAAGCACGGACTGTATTCCTTAAAGCTCTATCAGCACCGTTCCTATGTCATAGCCCTCAAGGGTGCGCAGAATGTCAGCGGTATGTACGTGGACGAATCGGACACGGGGTTGTCCTTCCGAAGCTACGGAGACCTGTTGCTCCTCGGTGGTGGCGGACACCGCACAGGCAAGAAGGGCGGATGTTGGCAAGAGCTTGAAGATTTTGCCTGCAAGCACTACAAAAACGCCGAGATTGTCGGCGAATGGGCAACGCAGGATTGCATGACGCTGGACGACGTTCCCTATATCGGGCAGTATTCAAAATCTACCCCCGCCGTGTTCGTTGCGACGGGCTTTAATAAATGGGGTATGACAAGCGCCATGGTTGCTGCCGAACTTCTCTGCGACCTCGTGCAAGGCAAGGTGAATCCCTACGCAGCCGTTTTCGATCCTTCGCGCACCGTCCTGCGCTCACAGCTTGCCGTCAATGCTTTTGAATCGACGGTAGGAATTCTCACCCCCACCGCGCCACGCTGCCCCCACCTCGGCTGCGCCCTCAAATACAACCGCGCCGAGCATACGTGGGATTGCCCATGCCACGGCTCACGCTTCACCGAGGGCGGTCAGCTTATCGACAACCCCGCAACCGATGACAAAAAGATGTAACATTTAATCACTTTTCCGACGATTGTTGAAATATTTTTCCGACGATTGTTGATAAACGCTCTTTTTTCGGCTAATTTTAAGAATTCTTATAAATTAGCCGAAGTTTTTCTTTTTATACCTTGACCGTTCCACGTCCCATACTCATTTTGAAATTGCAACAAATTATAAATCTCAGCTTTATTGGTAGAATGAGTCTGGTATAAATACATTTCCGAGGGCGACCGCCTCGGCAGTCTTTTTCTCTCAATTACTCACAGTGTTCCAAACACCATATATGACATAAAAACAGCAAAATTTTTATGTAAAAATGATTCAAAAAATCGATGTTCAAAATACATAAGTTCTTTCAGAGCAAATACAAGGTAATATAAGGTTTTTTGAGAGAATAAATAAGATTTTTACGGCAAAGCAGGCTTACAATATGCCGCAATTTTGTCCCAGCCAACATTCATTTGTGAGTGCAATTCACGACCCGGGCAGTCCTCACAATTCTGTCAAATCCTGCACATTCCTAAAATGAGTCTGAGACACAATCGCGCACTTCTCGGCATTTCTTATACTTGCAAACAATTTTAATGCTCTATGCTTCCCTGTACAAAACTCACGACCATCTTTCTCGTATTCCGATGATAAAACACCTTGAATACCACATGCAACCTCAGCAATGTAACTTATTATATCCAAAGTATCATTTCAAAGTATCAATTTGACACTTTGGAATCTCTATGTTTGATTTGAAACTTAGGTGCAAATCACCTAACTTTGCACTCAAATTCTCCATATTCATTTTGGATTCGTCCATACCGAGATGAAAACCGTACCAGAAATCAAATTTGGAATCGGTCTGATATGCGAGCGTTGTAGGAATACCCTCCACCCGGCAGTCTTCTGCGATTCTTTTAATACGACAAATCTATTGTTCGGACAAACCAATATAAACGAAAAGCCTGAACAGAGTACTTTTCTTGTACTGTTCAGGCTTCATTTTTGAAATTATTGTAGATTCAGTTTCTTTCGGATAATTTCCAAACTTCTTTGAGTTGTATCCTCTTGCTTAAAACTTTCCACAATTTCTTCCATGATTTCAGAACTCCAATAAATCTTCAGTTTTTTCTTTGCCCTTGTAATTGCGGTATAGAAAATTCCATGAGTGATTTTTTCAGAGTTGCTTTTAGGAATAATAACTTTTACCGAATCATATTCCAAACCTTGTGCTTTGTGAATAGAAACAGCGTATGCAAGTTGAAAAGGAATTACAGAATACATCCGATCCTCATCATTTGCATATTCAACAGAATCATCATGGGCGTACACGATAAATCTAATGCGCGTTGATTCTTCCGCTGCAGAGATAAAATCAATTCCTTCCTTCTCACAAAGATCTTTTGTTAAGTTCGTTGCAACATCAATCGTAAAAGATATATCCTTGCTTCGTTTTTCGATGTTGATAATAGTACCTTTTAGATTGTTGTAAAGGATGGAAAATCGTTGTGAGTCATTGAACAAAATGTGATCTCCAATTTTATAAGTCCATTCTTGCCATGTAACTGGTTCTCCACACGAATTGTCATTTTGAAAATAACTATTCATATTGTTCAACCCAAATTTACCATCATAATTCAAACACAAAACAACTTCGTCTTTATCCTTTTCTTCAAAAATTTTCTCACCAATTTCTTCAGAAAACGGACCATCCATAGCTAACTTTTCAACTATCAACTCGCCGCGATTTCTAACATCATCCCATAGACTAACAATATCCGGGTCTTTTGTTCGCCATGTATTTAATAATTCAACATTTGCTCCGTACGTATTGATTATGTCTTTTGCATAGAAAAACCAGTTTCCAAAATCAATAGATTCGATCTGATGAATGTCTCCGGCAAGCACTAAAAACGTATTCGGATTTATTTTTTTGAGGAATTCACACATCGTTCGATTATCAATGGTGCTGCACTCATCAACAAAAATAACATCATAATCGGTGAGGGTTACTTTCTTTGTAAAGCTGTCAATGCTTACGAATTCAGAGTCGGCACCAGGATTGTCAATGCGTCTTTGTAAATTCTGTTTTGCAGTATGTGTTTTTGTGAGAAAGAGTTTCTTTTGCTTTGCCATCAAGTTCGATATATAATTAAGGAGCAGCGTTTTGCCCGTTCCGGCGGCGCCATAAATTAAAAGAATATGGGAGTTAACAAAAACATTTTGTAGAGCTACCCTCTTTAAATCATCCTCGAAAACAATACCACAGTTTCTTAGATATGTTTGATTAAACTCTTTTTGTCCGGGGTTATCAAGTTTTGAAAGTTCTAATAACTTGGATAAAATGCTTAGAGTGGTTTGTTCATATGATTCAATAGACACCAATCCATTGTTGATATTGATTTCGTATCCTTGAGCACGTTCCCAATCATCAAGGCACTTATTATACGTAATAATTTGTTCTTCGCTTGCAATAGAATCGATATCAAAGAAAATTTCACCTGTTTTACCGATTTGACTTTGAATTTTTAAATACGGTTGAACAGTTTCAAGATTAGCTCCTCCTGTTACATCTAAAATATTTCTAAAATTGCTTTCACCGCTTGTGTTGCTGCCAAAAAGATTAGAGATAAAAGGATTTTTTTCGAATGGGTAACACCTGGTTGACAACCTTAAATTTGGTGACAACATCTTTCTTGCTCCAGGCCAAGGTTGCACTTTTTCGAGAGTTTCTTCTCGCAGATTGATAAGGAGATATCTAACCGTGTTGCGACCAAATTCAAGAGAATCTTTTGAATAAGATTCTCTCAATTTTATCAGTACTTCTTTGAAATACGACGTGTTTGCATTGCAATAAATTAAATCCACAATTTTAGAAAATGAAACTTCTTTTAAGTCAATTAGATCAAGCAAGTTGATACCAGACTCAGTTAGAAATCTCATAAGAGAATTGTACTCGATGTAGTTTGAAGATATTGTCGTACGAATGTACAATATTTTTGCCAATTTATTAAGTGCGGACGGCTCAATTGCTACACCCCAATTAGTTATTATCTTGATTGTGGAAGCTACTCCCCACAAATCTAATTTTGCATTGATATATGCGATTTGTACCGAATAGTTAGTTGTAATGTTTTCTTTTGTATAAGCGGTGATTCGGTTATACTTTGTTGCATATACACCAGCCAATTGCAGTGTAACCTCGTAATATCTTTCTTTCCCAACAAAGAATGGTGTCTTTTTTACAACATAAAATTTTGAACCACTTAACTTTTGCGGAAGAATCTCTACAGATTTTATTACATCTGCAATTTGCTCATAATATTTCGTATCCGTTTTATCTATATGCAATGGGAATTTTTCTAAATTGTGTAGTACTGATATTCCATACTCTTTATAAAGGAAATCTCTAATTTGCCACAAAAAATTATAATATTTGAGCATTAATCGCTCTGATTGTCCTTCATCCGGTTCTCGATCCTCAATATATTTAAGACCTTTTAGAAATGTAGCAAGATATTTCGTCTCCACCTTCAATAATGCTTGTTCCCAAGCTAACTGTAGGTTTGTTTGAGTATTTCCCAATCGCAACGAATTCAACAGCAAGGCAGAACGACACATATCGTATAGACGCGGTAAAATGTAATGAGAAACGTCGTCTCTGGTATATTCGGGATCATCTATAAGGTCTATGCCAGACGTTATATACTTATCACAAGCAGCAATAATCTTATCAATTTCACTTCTGCAAAGGTCTTTCTCGCTCAATTTGTTTACGAAAGAATGGCGTGCGGTGATTAATTCAAGTTTTTTGCAAAAAGAAACAATGCTATCTTCGGTATCAAAGATTTCTTCATCCGCAGAGAAACTAATCGTAGCACTTTTCCTGTTGAAATCCAGCGAGTTAATAAAGTCTACTGACATGTACTTCCAAAACACTCTTTTTTTGCCTCGTTCATCTGGATTGAGCACAACAAAGAGAATTCCAGGATCTAATGTTACGCTTGTTGCAATATATGCCGGGAAAGCCAAACTGCGCAATGAATATTTAACGATACCATCATTCTCTGTATAATCATGTGTTCCTTTAATTTGCACGTAAAAAGACTGCACAGGACGTCTGCACAAGTCGGGATTAGGGACAAGCTCAAAAAAACCGTCTGTGTTTGGCCATTTGTCATTTTTTGAAAAATCACAATTGATTCTTCCGTTAGAATTAAGAAAAGACTCCAGTGTTGTAACAGCTGCAACATCTTCTGCTGATTGCTCAGTATGAGTTTTTACATGTACATCTATGATTTCTTTTGATTGTGATAACATACTTATATTTCTCCTTATCGAGCTATCAACTTAAATATTTTGGAAATAGAAAACACTTATGATAAACGTGTTAAAAACCTTTTGTGTAAGCCCTATCACAATTAACAAACATTTATTTCTTTCTAAAAGGTTTGTTTTGATATAAAACTACAGCATCTTGATCGTTGTCTATTATATCTTTTACATCACGATAAATAAGTTTCTTTTTGTGTATGGCATAATCCATTAGTGGAACAATTTGTCCCGTTTTTTCATTAAGAATCGCGGGGGCTAAATAATATTCATTGAATTCATAATATATTTCTTTGAATAGATTATAATTTTTAAAATTATCAGTGGGATTAGCTCTTATAATTCTTGAAACATTGAGAATCATTGTTTCGTCGATAACACATCCCTGTGATTCAGCACGTTTGATTGCTTCGTCAAGGTTAGTTCCAACAACAACATAATATCCTTTCTCTTCATTAGGAACATCTCCTTCGATTAATGATATACGTATGTCATCATTTACATCATTTTTTCCAACGCTCGCAATCCAATCTGAAAATATCTTTTTAGCATACCTCTCATTGCAAAAAGGGAGTAATAATGTAGGCAAATCTGTATACCCAACACAAAAACCTGCCCCACGCCAAACCGCTTTATCCCATGTTTTTATGTCAATAAGAGATGTTACAAACAAAGTTTTTCTTTCCTTTTTAGGTAAAGGTCGTAGTTTCCCCAAAGGCGGTTTTTCACTTGTCTTGACGCCTCTTAAACGCCAATATAACTTATCAAAGCCTTTGTCGGAACTTACATTGTAATATGTAGCTCCTTGAATTGGAGTAGGAATATACTTTAAATCATCTTCTTCGAAAACAACGGGGATAAACCGATTATTATCAGAACCAGACATGTATAGTTTCTGATAAATAATATTGCTTTCCCATTTTACACCTTTGCCTCCGTCTGTTTTACCCAAAACTTTCTGCTGGTAACCAGAAGAACCAATGATGATTACAAAGTCAGATTCTTCAATTTGTCTTTCCATCCATCTTGGCCACCCTTCGGACGGAGACTCTTCGTATTGATCCAACGAAGTATCTATTCCTTCTTGTCTAAGATGATTGGAGAATTGTAAAACCTGGTCCGCAAACTCTACTGAGTCTTGCGAATAACTGATAAAAACTTTAGGATTATAGTTTTCTTCCATGCTATAAATGTCCCTTTCTCAAAGAATTTCCATTATTTTTCGGTTTGCTTTCAACCAGTTTTGTTCCAATTCAAACTTCGGAAGAACAGTTCTTACCCTCACCCAAAATTGTTTACTGTGGTTTTGGTAATCAATGTGACTTAATTCGTGAACAACGACATAATCAATAACAGACATGGGGCACATTACTAATCTCCAAGCAAAATTCAAGGAATTATTTTGGCTACAGGAGCCCCATCTGTGCTTTGCATCTGTTATCTTTATGGAAGTTGCTTGTACTCCCATCAGCTTCGAATAGCGTTCAACCCGCTCTGAAATAATAAACAATGCTTGTTTTTTCAAATACTCAGTTAAAACATCTTTCGAATGTTCTGAATTTGGCAACTTGATTACTTTGCCATCGAAGGCGACATCTTGAGTTTCACAAAGCTCAACGATATAATCTTCACCAACAAAAGGAACAACATCGCCCGTTGACATCGTTATTGAAGAATACTTCTCGTCAAAAGTCGCTACACTATTTATTTTTTTAGAAATCCACCCTTGCTTTTCAGCAACAAACGAGTTGATTTCCATAGTGCTTGCAATGTGCGGAGCTCTGACGATCAATTCTCCATTTGTATTAACAACCAAAGCAATTGTTTTTCTATTGCTACGAATTATTTGTTTTGGTTCTATCATAATTCGTTCCTTCCATAGTGGCAATATGCCAATTCCATGATCTTTTGAGCTATATTCTTACGATTGCTGAAAACTGACGGAATTGAACTGAACAAAGGATTTCTCAGCAGAACATTGATAATGTATGTACGCAATTGCTTTTGAAGAGAAATATTGCCCCAGAAATTGATAGCACTTGTATTCTTCTTAATGGTGCACAAAATATCGGTAACAATATCCTTGAGTTGATTGAAGTCCTGTTCGGACAAATCCTCGTATGACTTATCTCCGAAGATCTCTTTTTTTACTAATGCAAAGAAAGGCATCTCAGTTTTAGGATCAAAGCCATATGTGTTTTCACGCTCACGTCCAAGTATAATATCTTCCTGACGCATTTTTTCAAGAGCTGCGTAAAGATCGTTCCAATTGTCTTTTAGAAGTTGCAATATCTTATCCAATTTATCGCTCATTCTATCAAAGAATTCGGGGTCTTTAGGCTGATTAATATTGATATACTCTCTAATTGCGTAAGTTAATTCATCACACTTTTGGCGAACAGACTTTGTGCCCTTGTCTTTTACCCCAAATTCGGGTGACAAAATAGAAACAGGCGGTATCTTGGGGTCAACTCCGTTAACCTTCAAGTATTCTTCAACAATTGCCCTTACTTTGTCACTTGCATCATGCATGGAAAATCGAGGATCTCGGCAACTGTTGGCTACCGATTGGCGTATAAACGACAGCATTTTGTAGTCGTTTTTGTAATCCAATGCTGCAGGATCGGGCAAAACTCTGTCAAACAACTTTGAAATTTGCCTGAACAGTGCATTGAATTTTTCGCGCAATTCGGGATCAGCAACAAGCTCCTGAATAATCAGCGGAGCTTCATCAATTGATTTTGCTCCAATATTATCTCGTATAAATTGCTTCATAGTCAAGAAAAAAGTGTGAAGCTTATCGATATCTTCTTCTTTCTTCTGCAAGACATCCAACATTTCTTCAATGTCAGGGTCTGCATATTTTGACAAAGCGGATTTAAGATGATTGGTAACACCAATATAGTCAACCACATAACCGCATTTTTTATTATTTCCGCAGGTTCTGTTAACTCTTGCTATAGCTTGAAGCAGATTGTGATCTCTTATCACTTGATCGAGATACATAACCTGCTCAACGGGCGCATCAAATCCGGTTAACAGCATACTTTTAACGATAATAATACCGTAATTACTGTCGTTACCGTGTTCATCTTCTTCACCGAACTGCATCTTAAATCCAGCAATGATATTATCGTTTCTCGATTCATCTGCAAACTCTTTCAAATGAGGCTTATCGTTATTTGAAGAAGATATGATACAAGCCGCTTTTAGCTTCTCCAACAATTCAATATTCACATTGTTGGGATTGCTTTCTTTCAACTCTGCAATTTTGATTGGCAAAAGTTCATTGATAGCACAATAGTAGCGATATGCTGCCTCTCTTGAGTAAGCAACAATTTGTGCCTTGAATCCGTTAACAAAAACAGTGTTGATGTAGTGATTCAACATATCGTTTGCTTTATTACGGATAACAGCCTTGTCCTCAAGATATGCTTTCAATACTGTTTTATTCAAAAGCATTTCTTGTTCTTCCGAAGTAATCATGCCGAATATATCGGCGAATTTTTCATTCATTGCTTCGGGATCTGTAATCTCACTCTCGGTGGCTCTGCCCTCGTATTTGATTTCAACAACGACTTCATCTTCCACCGCTTGACGCATGGAATAAGTATCTATATATCCACCAAAGGTTTCTGCCGTTTTGTCGATGGGCGTTCCAGTAAATGCAACCTTGACGGAATTCGGCATGGATTTCCACATGTTAGCCGCAAGATCACTATATTGGCTTCTATGAGCTTCGTCAATCATCAACAAAATATTGGATGATTCATTGAGAACGGGGAAGCTTGTTTCTTCGCCACGCTCTCCAAACTTATGCACCATTGCAATGGTGATGTCAGAAGCTGTATTTTGTATCAGTTTACGAAGACCTTCACTACTTTTTGCAACATGGCAAGTGTACTTTACGCTACTACTTGTCTTATATAATTGCTTTTGCAAGTCTGTGCGGTCAAGCAGCAAAACGATTTTGTAGTTCGCAAGATCCGCAGAATTGTACATTTTTCGGATAACGAACATCATGGTAAGCGATTTGCCGCTACCTTGTGTATGCCAAACCGTACCGCCTTTATTAAAGGTGTTTTCGCCGTTGCGTAACCGTTCAATGATCTTTCTTGCACCACGATATTGTTGGTATCTTGCTACGATTTTTAGAGTACGACCTTCATCATCTTCTTTATAAACGGTATAGTTCTGCAAAATATCCATGAAATTGGAAGGAGAAAGCATTCCTTGAATCAGTATTTCTTGACTCGAGGGAGCTCTGCCTTCTACGATGTCAGAGAGACGATAGGGATAAGGATCTTTCCACTCGATATAGTGTGCGTGTTTTCCCGTAATTGTTGAATAGCGTGCTTCATTAAACGACGTCGATATCATGAACTGATTATAAAAGAACAGTTCGGGAACACCTTCAGCTTCAGCAGCACCGCGACGATCCTGATATCTCATCAATTGCTCGATGCCTTCATGAATCGGATCGGTAATTCCGGGGGACTTACATTCGATTACAACCAGAGGCAAACCATTAACGAACAGTACGATATCGGGAATAATATGTGCACCGATTCCAGGGATTTGAATTTTATACTGCGAAATAGCAAGATAGCTATTAAGCGTATTATTGGGATCAAAATGATCCACATCAGAGAAATCAATAACACGCACAGGACAATTTACTTCTCCCGTTTCTTCATTGAACGCGGAAAAGCCCAGTGTTATTCTGTCAAAAACCTCAACATTGGCGTCCAATAGGTTTCTTGAAGAATACTGTTGCATTTCCATCACAAGATCATCTGCTTGTGCATCGGTGAGCCAAGGGTTTAATCGAAGGAGTGCGGAACGAAATTCACTGACGATAATAACTTCTGACAACGAAGTTCTATATGAGCTTTCGGGATCATGCTTTTGACTATCATTCAGTGCAAGTGTTTTCCAACCTAATGCCGATAACTGATCCATGAAAGGCTTTTCGACAAAGCTATATTCACTTGCTCTGACTCTATCTCTTTCACTCATTTTCAACACTCCTTTCTAATAACGGGTCTACGGATACTTTGTGTGTTAGGAGATCTTGCATCAAACCGTTTTTTACCGCAAAATATTTTGATAAATTAAGCATCTCAACTGCTATTTTCGAATCGATAGAATTCAAACGAGATACAATAACTTCTTGTTCTTTAACGTCCCGAGGAAGTGCAATCAAAAAACTTTCGAGTTCTTTTTTGGGCAATTCCAAAAATGTAGTTCCAGAAGAAACACGTTCAAGAGAAGATTTCTTTCCTATCAAGCTATAATACAAATACTCGCTAACAATAAGCTCATTAGGAACTATGGATTTACATCCTTGGTTATGGGAAAACGGGACGCGTACAATTGCACAATATCCTACGGGTGCTCGACAAGAGATAATAAAAGAGTTTGGAGGCAATAGTTGCCTTGTTGCTTGATTTAGTCCTTTATCCGTGATTTTCCTCTCAGAAGAAAAAACATATTTCCCTGATATGTTACTTAAGTCATTTGGAGTTATCCAAACATGTGTTTCGCCCCAATTGGAACTATCATTTGTTTTAGGGGTTGATCCTCCTAAAACCGTACCTAAACGTAGTATCGGCATAGCATCCCATTCAACGGGAATCTTGCCCAAAGGGGAATCTTTATACTTATGTGTTTTTGGAGAACGAATTACGCCGTTTTCGTCTATGCCATTGACCAGAAGATCCTGCATTAAGCCTTCTTTTATAGCCTTGTATTTTTCAATAATGGCTTTAGTTTTACCAATTACTTCATCGACCGTTGCAAGAATTTGAGCAATTTTTTCTTGCTCAGCTTTTTGTTTAGGATATGTGAAAGAAAACTTGTAGAAATGTTCTTGATTTAGATGCTTAATAGTTGATCCAGTCAAAATATTTCTCATAAACAATTCAAACACATGAGAGTTTAAAACATAGTACAGATATTTGGAATTCAATTCGCGATTCAGCTGATGCAATACAAACACACCACTATTTAAAGCTGCTTGGGGCGGACAATTTGTTGCTACTGCTGTTTTGCCAATTGTTCCATCTTTTGTGATCAGCAAATCGTTTTCGTGAATTTGTATTCCAGTGTCCTGATTGTATCTTGCTTCTGAAATGCGATAACACTCATCCCAAGAAATTTTTCCATCATGAAAATTAGTACCCGTAATTAAATAGGGGCCGTCATCCAAAAACTCATGTGCTTTTAACCCTTGCCATCCTATACGTGCTCGCAGCCTATATAAGTCGCATATGGTTTTTTGACTCCACTCACCCATTGATATACCCCAAACCTTTCAAGAAAGCATTAAGCGCTTTTTCCGCGTTAGAACGATCTGTGAGCAACGAATTAAGACTTGTAAAATATTTATCGTACAGATGTTGAACCGCTTTAACCGTTTTATTTGATTCTTCTTTCAAATACTTATCAAGCTCTTGCACAAATCCTTCGTGAAGTATTTGCATGATCAAAGTCTCGCACTGTTCTTCTGTCAGTTCAATGCGGATAGCATCGATTTTTGCTTCCAATTCCTCGGTTTTTTTCTTAAGGATCTTGTTAAGATTTGTTTTAACTTTTTTGAGCTCGGTGATTCTCTTAAGTTGCTGTTTCGCCAATTCTACATCTTTCGCGTTCTTGGAGTTGTTTTTGATTGCATTCAGATATGCTCTTACAGTCTTTTCACTTACCTCAACTTCTTCGCCATCTTCATCTGTTTCGGTGTCCATTTCTATGCTTGCAAGATATTCATCAAACTCGTTTTGTGCATCGGCAATAGACTTTTCGAGGTCGGCAATTGCAGCAAGTTCTTCAGGGAAGTGTTCAGTTGCAATTTTTTCATCGGAAACAAGCGCAGCAACAAAGCCCTCAGAACGAATCGTTTTGAAGACATTTTTAATCATGATAACTTCTTTAACAGTTACCTTGGTTTCTGTTCCATCCGACGAAGTTTCAATTTCGGTTGACTCACGAACTGTATAGCTGTGATCCCACCAGTTAGCAAAAACACCATTGCTTTGGAAGTTGTCAAGAATGCCGACAGGAGTTAATTCTGCTTCCAAAGCGGTGGTATAGGTTTTCTTGAAATTATATATATCAAGCTTTTCATGGATGTTTCTGATATCAACGATGGCTTTGCTCCAAAAGCTTTCAAAAGCAGCGTGCATTCTATCGTTTGCGCCGGTAACACCTTCACACGAAAGAATAGTGTCCTTTATACCTTGTTTTGTGGAACAATTGCTATTAAACAAACAAAATTCATCGGTATACTCATCAAAAATAACATCCTCGGAAATGCCGTATTTCGCAATTTTACCGTTAAGCGCCGCTATTTCCGTCTTGGGTACGCCGCCTGAAATATGCGCACGCACATTGTGGGGCTCTTGTGCAGGACTATTATCTACATAACGGCGAATATTCAAGTTGCTGTCGTTTGTATCCTCGTTAAGGATATCATCAATAGAGATGAATTTTGAATATCCGGGGACTTCCAATTTGTTATCAAAGACATTTACGATTTTTTCGCTATCTTCGGGGCGAAGATAGTTCTGATTTTTGCCCTCGCCATATTCCGCATCTGCGTTAATAATCAGAATACGTCTGTCCTTTACCTTCTTCTTATTAACAACAATCAAGCAAGTAGGGATGCTTGTCCCGTAAAACAAATCCGGAGGCAAACTGATAATTGCTTCAATGATATCATCATCAAGGATGCCGCTTCTGATAACTTTTTCCTGACCACCACGGAACAAAACACCATGAGGCATAACGGTAATCATCATGCCGTCGGGCTTCAAACTTGCAATCATGTGCTGAACGAACATAAGGTCTGCTTTTTTGCCTGTTTCGGGAGCCCAACCATAGCAAAAACGATTTTGACAAATCATCTTGTCGCTACGCTTGTAGTTCTGAGAGAAGGGTGGGTTCGCAATAACTCGGTCAAATTGTTTTGTGTTGCCATTTTCTACCCAATGCGGTGTTTCCAGTGTATCTCCGTTTTCGATGTTTGCATCGGGAATATCGTGCATAATCATATTCATCTTACAAATAGACCATACACTCGCCGCATCATCCTGTCCGTAAAGTGCCAAATTGGTAGCATTTTGACCTTGCTGCTCTACATACTGTTTGCTCTGAATCAGCATACCGCCCGAGCCAACGGTGGGGTCGTATATTTCGTTACCTTCCTGAGGCTTAATAAGACGAACCATAAGTTGAACAACAGAAGCAGGGGTATAGAATTCGCCCCCCTTTTTGCCTGCGCTATCGGCAAAGTTCTTAATCATATACTCGTAAGCTGCACCAAGCAAATCGGGAAATACGAAGTTGTCATTTGTAAGCTTGTACTTGTTGAAATGACGGATAAGATCAATAAGCTTAGCATCGCTGATGATCTGTTTGCTTTTTACCTTTTTAGCAAAATCAATAGAGTCAAATACTCCGGTCAGTTCAACGTTGCTACGTGAAATCTCCAAAAGTGCACGCTTAAGTCGGGAAGCAACCGATACCTTGAGGTGTAATACACCCGAGAATTCTTCTTCGGGTCTACTATTGGGAACGATAAAAGGTTCGCATTCCCAACGTGCCAGTTTAGGAACAAAGAATGTAGCTCCGTAAGATTCGGGATCTTCCAGTCTTTCGGCAATCTGCGCCTCGGTATTTCCGTCTTTGCGATATTCAGCCTCGAGTTGCTTTCTCTTTTGCATGAAGTTGTCAGACAGACGCTTCAAGAATAACATTCCAAAAATGTATTCCTTAAACTCGGAAGCATCCATTTTTCCTCTAAGTATATCAGCAGCTTTTAATAGATAGTTTTCTAACTGTGAAATTGTTATTTTGCTCATTTTAATTACCTCGTTTTTCGTCTATATGGCAATGGACAGAGCCTATTTGCCCCTAAATTCGCATAAGTATTATGCGTTAAGCAGAATGACAGAATTTGCAATTCGTTTTTCTCCCCCAACAGGAGTAGTATAAAAACGCTGTTCGATTCCGAACAAAAGTTTTTTCATATCATCTTCAGTTCCTATATTAAACGAATTTTCTGAAACTTGAAGTTCGGGGCAGTAACTACCAATATAAGCAAAGATGTTTTTTCTATCATCTTCTTCGAGTTCGCTCAATGTTTTCATTGCTAAAGCTATTCTTTTTCTATTAGGTGTTTTAACACTTTTTGCAGAATAGCCATCCGTTAGATTTATAAAGTCATTATTCAAGAACTGCGTTGTTTCTTCTTCGGTTGCTTCGCGATAAAGTTGGTCAATTCCTTTAAATATACTTGTAATAGCTTCAAGTCGCTTAAAATACAAGATGTCGTTCGACTTGTCATAGATTGCATCGGGCAGATCATTGATAACTATTTCACTACAGTCATCTTGATATTCGTATGCTTCACCCAAGGCGAGTACACGCCTCTTAGAAAGCAACTTTGATTTAGATGTATTTTGAAATGCTATATAGTTATCAGACAACACGAAGATGAAGTCAATTCGTGAAAAATCTTTTCTATCTAACGTTTGGAAATCGACAGCTGTATCGGTTGACGATAGAAGATCAATAGCATACTCTGTTTCCGATGCCTTCTCAATACAAAACCATTCACCTTCTTCAAGAAGCGTACCCGGAGCGTATGTGATCGATAAATCTTTGGTAATCGTAGGAATATTGTACAACGCACCATCCACAGAAATAATAGCCCTGTACTTATTTTTCTCTCTTTGTTTTAACTTGGCACAAATACTATCCATTTTTATTCTTCCTTCCTGTGAGTTCTATGAAAGTAGTGTCATTGATACGGTATAGGGTATCAGTTGATAGTTCTGATGCTTTTCGAGCAACTGATCCTTTTTTTATCAAAAATATTCGCGTTCCACTTTCCGTAAGGATATTATAGTAGTGATATCCAAACAGAAGGAAAATAGGGTTGAAATATTGAGTTTGTGATACAAGGGTAAAAACAAACACGATGACAAAAACAAATAGCATTGTCAAATGTTCTGAGACACTAATGGAAACAAAGAAATACCCAAGGTATATTGGGAGAAAATCTCCGTCTGCCAACGACAGTTCTTTACATCCTTTAAGCGTGTCTTTTTTGAATTTTTTTGTTATAAGCAATGAAAGTGCTGATAACGCAATTGAACATCCTATCAATAATAATCCCAAAAACCACACGGGAATTATCCAAAAAGTCCATCCATTTTTTATCACATAAATTATTCCCATCCATGATGTAGCATTAAATGCAAGTAAAAGTTTAAATATAAAATTCATTATTATCCTCAATGCATAAGTTTGTTGAGCGCGTTATTTTCTATAAAGCTCGTCCAATGTTTTTCCGTCCTTGTCCTTCCATTCAACCCAACCGTTGATGCTGCCGCCCAAAACGAACATAGCTGCAGAACTTGGTGAGGTGAAGGATACCGAAACAGTCAATTTGTACTTCATGTCAACGCAAACAATATTGCCGTTAGCAAGAGCCGTTTGGCGTTGCTTTTCCATTGTTGCGGAATGACACTTACGCTTTATGTCGATTTCTGAACCTTCAAGAACCTCGAAGTTCTCACCATCGTAAACACCAAAAGCAAGAATACCGTTTCGAGTGGTATGTAAAGTGTTAGCTTCGTTCAAGGTAACCTTGGTGTTATCCATTTTGTAACCTTGAGTTGCCATAATGAACTGAATTTCTTCGTAAACTTCCTCGATCAAAGGAAGATCATATTCATCAATCTCGTACTTGGGATTGACTGAATTTTCCACTTTGTAGCGTTTGGAATCGTGCGCCTTGCCAATGGCATAAGCTTCAAGACCGCTTATCATATCAAGGGAGAAGGTTTTATTGTCAGCCAAAAACATAATTGCCTTGTTCCAAAAGTCCTTTGAACGATTATGATCATCAAGGCGAACAACGCCATTTCTCGTCTGACCGATATAAATCTGAGCGATCTTGTTATCGTCGTTCTCGCTGATCAGATAGTAAATGCCAGGACGATTGATGCCCGAAAGCTTCTTTGCTTCTGACAGTAGAGGACGAGGAATAACATAGGTTGTCATCGTGGAGAGATGTCTGCGAATGGATCGAATTCCATCGGGCTGACCGTTGTGATATATGATTTCAAGCTTTTTGCTGATTCCCATTTTTGTTTCCCCTTTCATATTATATTAAAACTTCCCATTTGCCGTAGCGCTTTCCGCTTTCACGACGGATATAATTCTTATCTTGCAGGGATTTCATCACACGTTTAACGGTGCTGAGAGATTTTCCTGTGGTATCGGCCAGCTCTTGCTGCTTGATGTTGGGGTTCTTTGCAACCAATTCCAGTACCGCCAATTCTTCCAAAGTACAGTCCAAAGTATCAAATTGAGACTTTGGAACTTCAGAAATGACACTTTGGGAATCGTTTTCCTCCACATAATCCACGTGCATATATCTGTTTTTCAACTCGTGATTGGTTTCCAAGAGGAGATTTCCGAAGAACATTTCCAAAAATTTCGTTGTGGAGTGAATGCCTTTTTGCAAATTGTTATAGTTCGCCCTGACGAGCGCATTGCGGAAATACCACGAATTCTTTTGGAAAGCATCGTTATTTACGCGAAAGCCAAAGGTTTTCATATATTTGATCATAAAGACGGCAGTCGCTCTCGTGTTGCCCTCGCAGAAGGGATGAATCTGCCAGATGTCAGATGCGAATTTTGCGAGGTGTCTGACGGCCGCTTCTACGGACAAAACCTCGTAGGAAAACTGCTTTTCGGTTGCAAAATCGTAGTCCAGAGTGTCACGAATGCTGTTGAAATCCGCATAGATGACCGTATCGCCGTTCAGCACCCATTCCTTCTTGGTAATGTTGTAGGTCCTCACTTGACCTGCGTACTTGAACACACCCTCAAACAGTCTGCGGTGAATGGTCATCCACTCCGCTGGCGAGAACTGAAAGCTCTTTTCACCGAGGAGCTTTGCGATTCTTGCGGAAACAATGTCGGCTTCCTTGGTCGCGTCCTCAATTTCGGTGCGCTCGGTGCGCTGCTCATAGTAGCTTTGAATGCGCTTTTGTGCCTCGTCTATACTGATATTGCCCTCGATATGCTCCTTGGCGGTATCCAAAAGATATTCAGAGGTTTTAAGACCATCAACCGCTTGCAGTCCGATAGCGGTTTGCCACGCCTCACTCTTTTCAATTTTGCCGGGCTCGCCCTGTTTTATATATTCTTCAAGTTCAAATTGCCAATTTTTCTCTGACATATTTGCCTCCATATTACTTTTCGTTTTTCTGCCTATAAATCTCTTTCAGATCCTCGATTGCCACTTCGGGGGCGAGGGTGTGAAAGATAAGCCAATTGCGGCTCATGGTTTCGGCAGGAGCTTGGCGGTAGATGTCCTTACTATCCTCGCCTGTGGCGAAGTGCCAGAAGCGGTAGAGGTAGCCTGCCCAATAAAGCACCTCTTTATCGTACACGGTGCCGCCTTTGGTGAGCTCTGCGTTATCGGCAATCTCCGCGAGAAGATATTCTTCGCCTGCCCATTGCATACGATTGAACTTGGAGTCAAGTCCTTTGGCAACCTCGCCTGTCATAAACGCTTTGAT
This sequence comes from Clostridia bacterium, assembly GCA_017517745.1. GTDB lineage: Bacteria > Bacillota > Clostridia > Oscillospirales > CAG-272 > UMGS1865. The sequence continues at coordinate 20,426 of JAFWYJ010000047.1, forward strand.
GAAGGTTGCGCTATCGTAACCGTTCGCACCTGACAGCTCGAAAAGTCTGCCTTGTATGTCACACATTTTCAGTTGGAGTTCGTTCATTGTGTCCTCCTATTATTTCGCCTCGTCAAGTATCTCGTCGTAGAACTTTCCTTCGCGGCGGTAGTTCTTGCAAATGTCGTTTGCAAGTGTTATTCCCCTCACGCGGTTGGCTTCGCTCTCGTCCTGAAGAAATCTGCGCTCCATCATCGAAATGGGAAGCTCCCTTTCCACTCGAACGGCTGCACACGCCTTTTCGGTGGTCGCTACGTACTGCTTTCCGAGTTTAAGGGCGGAAAGACTATTAACGAGAGCCATATCTGTGATGCCGCCGGTGAAGAAGTTATCCAGCACGTAGAACATTCTGTCGTTTGCGATACTGCCGATCACGAGATCCTTACCTGCATCAAGCTGACTGTATTTTCCGTAGAAGTCCGTACCCTTGATCTGCTCCATTCTGCCACGGTGGTAGGCAACAAGCATTGCCCAATCGAGATCGGCCTTGATCTCAACCGAGTCGAGCTCACGCATATCGATCGACACGATGTAGAACTTGGATTTTTCGAAATCGCAGATAAGCGTCAGCGGTTGTCCGGGCTCGGTGCCCATGTAGAAGCCCTTGCCGAAGTCACACATTTCTCGGCTCTTGGGCGCGATGTCGCCAACGATACCCGACTTTGAGCCGTGGTAAAGCAGAACACGACCTTCTTCAAGTGCGATTTCCTCGGTGGCTGTCTTGATCTTATCGAGGATCATCTGATAGACGGGAACGCCCTGCGCCTTGCAGTATTCGTAAATAGTTGCTTGCGCCAATTTCGTGGGGAGCGCACGACCGTTTTCCCAACGGTTGACCGTAGCAAATGTCACGCTCAACTTCTCGGCGAAGTCGGCTTGGCTCAGCCCCAAATATTCTCTTATACCCTTGATTAGCTTTTGCATTTTATGCCTCCAATAGATATAACAAATATCATCTCTTATATTATACCAAATGTTATATCGTTTGTCAATATCCGTGCCAAAAAACATGGGTATTTTTTGAACAAAAAACAGCTTCAAAAAGTACCCATAATTTTGAAGGGCAAAAATCACCACAATCCCTTACGCCGCCTTGCTTTTTTCTGCCTGCATTTCCTCAAATTACGTTAGAGAGAGGCTTCATCATAACGCAATTTCACAATGATTGTCTTTTTTCTTTCCGTCCCGGGCAGTCTTCACAATTCTCCAGATTCGTGCTATTCTTAGGATGAGTTATAAAGCGAATTTGCTATAATGATCGTCGCTCTATGCCGATTTTCCGATTGCTTTGTTCGGATTATCGCCCTCTAATATTCAGAAAAACATGGGTATTTTCGAGTGAAAATTGGCTTTGAAAAATACGCCATGTCTCAACTGCGCAACAATCCTCCTTTGCACATTTAAAAATGAAGAAATTTTTTATGTAAAAACCACCTTAAAATCGGGTGCTCTAATTACATAAAAAATTTCGCGGAAAAGTCTTATTTTTCAGAGCATTCATGAGGTTATTGCTCAAAAATTACGCCAAAGAGAGCAGTCTATGTGGCGCAATTTCGCAAGTTCTCAACTTTACAAAAGCCCCCGGGTAGTCTTTGCAATTCACACAATTCTTGCTGCTTTCAGAATCGGCATGGAGCGAAATTGCTTGTAAGAAATATGCCCCATACTCATTCTGTTGTTTCTATTGATATTTTTCTAAAATGTGATATAATGTATTATAGAAGTGAGTGCGAGGAAGGAGAAAAAGATGGTTATAGGCTGTACGAAAAAACTGCTTGATTTTTTGGGAATAAAGCCACAGAAATTAACGACCGAGACCGATCCACTGTTTTCTTGGACGGCGAATCTCATCATACTCAATCGCCGCAAGACGTTGGTTGCGGTAAACAATGCGACCAAATGTTGTTTTGTCCTTCACGGTCTGACAGCAAAGAGCATTTCAAAATTGCCCGAGCTGATAAAAGACGGTATTCGCGCGGTGTTGCAAAGTGAGTATGTTGCTTCCGAGATTATAGGAAAATATCTTGACGAATGTGGGTAGGACTTAACATTTGCATCAACTGCATCTCGGTCTGACGTGGCATATTGCAACAAGGCGTGTGAGCGTGTGGAGCGTTTTGTGAATTTGTTTGAGTCTGATAGTATATTTCAAGAGAAATATCTGCCGTGGATCAACAACGATATGATCGCAAAAGAAGATTATTCGTTTATCTATGAAAAGTTGATTGCCACGCTTACCGAAAGATACGGCTCACCCGTGCAGTCTGCTCACGTGGCAGAGCTCGAAGTCACGCTTGATCTCCTTACTCCCTGTAAGAGAACGCTGGTCGTTCCGAGTGATCTCAATTTCTATCAGCTTCACAGGATTTTGCAAGACGCATTTGAGTGGCACGATTGTCATCTGCATCAGTTTGTTTTGAAAAAGGACAGTATGGGCAGACCAATGAAAATCATACAACCCGGATTTATGAAAAACGAAGATTGGCTTGCGCTTGACGAAAACCTTGAAAGCATCGACAGCACGACGGTTACTATTCGTGAAATTTTCGAATCACAAAATAAGATTGAATATGAATACGATTTCGGTGACGGTTGGATACATATGATCAAGCTGAAGCGTTTTATTCCCGACTGCACCACACCATATCCACACTGTACCGAGGCGATTGGTGACGCGCCTATGGAGGACAGCGGCGGACCGTATGGGTTTGACGAGAAGATGAAAATCCTGAACGATCCCGATCATCCCGAACACGAATGGATCTCGGAATGGGTGAGGAGTGCCTGGTGGCATTCCCTTGATTTTGATGCGATCAATCGCAGAATCAGGCAGGAACACCGTCGTTGCATCCCCGTTCAATACGACTAAAACCATCAAAAAACATGGGTATTTTTCGATCAAAAATCAGCTTCGAAAAGTACACATGTTTTTTCTTTTATTCGCCCTCAAAACTCCTTGTAATATAAGGACTTTCGGCGGTAGGTCTGTTTCAAATTACGCATGAGAGAGGCTTGTGCAGTGCGTAATTTCGCAATTTTCCCACGTTACATAAGCCGCCCCGGGCAGTCTTCACAATTCTTGCAATATACGTCTGTTGACATACCACGATTTCGAAATTACACACTGCCCCTACGACGTCTATCATACTCGCACAAATCAAAATGAGGTCACGTTTCCGTCCTTTCGGTTGCGTGACCTTTGTGCTTTATTTGCGATAGACGTCGTCGAGGGTAAGCAGCGTTACAAATCTCCTTTCCTTGCAAATAACTGTATCACGAGTTAGTAACTTATGAATTAGTTTTTATCATGTCCCGTTTGTCAATAGTTTTTTGCACTTTTTCAGTGAAAATGAAATGGCACAAAATAGGCAAAAAGTTGGCGGAGTTTCGCCGATGACAAACGGGATGTTATGGTTTATACTATAATCGTACACACCGACGGTGAGCATAGTGTACAGGCTCTCCGTCATACTAATTTAGTAAATCGAAAGGAGACAATCATGAAAGAACAGACACATGTAACAAGTGTTTTTAAAAACAAAACATTGACAAAGGAGGATTACACGCGTATATGGATAGAACTAATTTCAGCATTAGAACGCAGAAAAAGTGTAAATTTTTCTCTAAGTCAATGACAAAATACCCCTCTGTATGTTATAATAGAGGTGGAGGAAAACAGCTTGTTCTTATCGTGGAGGAGATAAGAACATGAGAGAAAAAGTAGCAATCTATTGCAGACTGTCCGAAGAGGACAAAAACAAGCAGAACACCACCGACGATTCGGGCAGTATTCAAAACCAAAAGGCGATGCTCCGCGACTATGCCGACCGCATGGGCTGGGAGCTTTACGGCATTTACAGTGACGACGATTATGCGGGTTCGGACCGTAACCGCCCCGAGTTCAAGCGGTTACTTGCCGACGCGCAGACAAAGAAATTTGACATTATCCTCTGCAAAACACAATCCCGTTTCACCCGTGAGCTTGAGCTTGTGGAGCGATACATACACGGTCTGTTCCCTATTTGGGGCATTCGTTTTGTCAGCATCGTGGATAACGCCGACACCGCCAACAAGGGCAACAAAAAAAGCCGTCAGATCAACGGACTTGTCAACGAGTGGTATCTGGAGGATATGTCGGACAGCATCAAATCCGCACTTGACAGCCGCCGCAAAAACGGCTTTCATATCGGCTCGTTTGCGCTCTACGGTTACAAGAAGGATCCCGATCTCAAAGGTCATCTGATTATCGACGAGGAAGCCGCCGCTGTGGTGCGAGAAGTGTTTACGTTATTCTCGCAGGGCTATGGCAAAACGGCAATCGCTCGGATGCTCAACGACCGAGGGATACCCAATCCCACCGAGTACAAACGAATGCAGGGGCTTCGCTTTAGTCTGCCACCAAGCAAGAACAGCACACTGTGGAAGTATTTCGCCATCTCGGATATGCTGATCAACGAGACCTATATCGGCAATTTGGTGCAAGGCAAGTATGAGAGCATTTCATACAAGACTTCAATCAACCGCCCACGCCCCAAGGAGCAATGGTTCAGGGTGGAAGGCACACACGAGCCGATCATTGACCGCGCCTTGTGGGATAGGGTACAGAAAATGATCGCCGAGCGAGCCAAGCCGTTTAAAGTCGGTACGATCGGACTATTTGCCAAAAAGGTACGGTGCGCATTCTGCGGATACGTGATGCGCTCGTCAAAGTCGGGCGGCAAACACTTTCTGCAATGCCCCAACCGACACTACGCCAAAGGTGCTTGCGAGGGTGCGTTTATTTCGGTGGATAGGCTTGAACGAATGGTCATTGCGGAGCTTCGACGACTCAATGCAGAATATCTTAACATGGATGAATTAGAGTGTAAGGTACAATTTAACGCCGAACTCCTCACGCAGAAGCAAGAAATCGAAGCCGAAATTTCGACCTATCAAGGAAAGATCAATCAATTCTCCAAGGGTGTGCGCGACCTTTATCTTGACAAGGTGAAGGGCTTGATTTGTGAGGCAGATTTCATCGAGCTGTCAAAGGACTTCACCTCACAAAAAGAACGCCTTGAAGCGCAGGTGCTGGAATGTCAAAAGCGAATTGCCGAGATTGAAATCAAAATTGCCGTTGGTGACAACCGCCGTGAATTGATTGAAAAATACGTCAAAGTAGAGCATCTGACGCGGGAAATGGTGGAGATTTTGATTGACAAAATCATGGTCGGAAAGCGTATTCCGGGGACACGAAATGTGCCCATCGAAATTCACTGGAATTTCTAAAAAATCGTCAACTTCAAAAGCACCGAAAACCCTTGAAATATAAGGATTTTTCGCGTTTTTTAACACCCCAAAAACCTTGCGAATACGTGATAGTAACAGAGCAGAAGGCGCGCACGACCTACGACAACATTCTGCGTCTGGTCGACGATCCCGACGTTTGCGATCCGATCAAATATCTGCGCGCGCGTGAGATCGTGCATTACCAGCGCTTCGGCGATGCCCTCCGCATCACACAGGAGAAGCTGGACAGCAAGAATTTTTACGCGATCAACCCCGCGTTTGACAAGAATTGCGGGAAGAAATAAGCGCATGAGCGGCGGAGTCTTCCGCGAAGGCCCTCGGTGAGAAAAACGCCCACGTCTCGATGAAAAAGCGAGGCGTGGGCGTGTTGTGTGCTCGGTGGTACATGGGAGCGGGAGGAACGCGCTTGACAAAAACGGCAGGATTTGGTATAATGACAATGGAGATACTCGTTCACATAGATAGAATGTAAAAATCAAGAAGAACACAGAGAACCGTCCCCTGTGTTCATTCAGGTAATCTACGATTTGTTCTTTGATTGATGAAAGAGAGGGATAATATGGAATATAGCGCATATGATGCTATCGTATATGGCGACATAAAAACAACGTGTATCTTTTTGGTTGTATTGTTGTGTTTTGCCGTATTTGTGATTCCTCTTTTTATCATTCCTTTTTCTAAATCCAAAGACAAAGAAGATAAAACGTCTGCAAAATTGATTGCCCTCCTACTGCTTATAACCTTTTTGGCAGGAGCTGTTAGCTTGATTCCCGGAATCTTGGATATTACTCAAGATTCATATGTGCGATTTGAAGGTTTCATTATTGTTGAAGAAATGCATATTTCGTCGGGAGGGAAAAATCCATATTATGCAACAATTACACTTCCAAATGAATCTGATTCAAAAAAATATAAGGTAAAATGTTCTTATGAAGTATTCTCATCCATGGACGAAGGACAGGTCTACGGTTATGTAGTGATTTCAAAACATACACAATTTGTTCTTGATTGGGGCATTTTGCAATGATTTTTCTCCACCCCAGCATGGAATTTTCGATTTTGTGCTGAGGGCGGAGTTTTTTATTGACAAAAAGCAGCTTGTATGATATAACGATGCGAACGGCAACCCGACCAACCCTCTCGGCACTGCGGCAACGTGGGAAAAGGGGAGACAAATTAAAACCTTCGGGACTCACTCTTACAAGTACAACGACGAAGGTATTCGTATCGGAAAGCAAACGAGTACGGAATATCATGAATAGATTCTCGACGGCACCAATATCGTAAAGGAAATTGTAAGCGATCTTGGCTGTTCACCCAAGTACACCAACGAGTATCTTTACGATCTTGACGGTACGGTTTGCGGTTTGAAACACGAAGGCGCGGCATATTATTTTTATAAGAACTTGCAAGGTGATGTTATTGCGGTTACTGATGATACGCGTGAACACAGTTGACGGTTCTGTGTGTTCTCTGCGTTTTTATAACAATTGTGCCCACGTCTTGGCTTTTTCCTTGGCGTGGGTGCTTTTTTCTTGGATGCAAGTGCCGAAAGGGGTTGACAAAGGGCGCACTTTTTTGGTATAATAAGGCAAGCGGTCAAAAGACCTTGGAGAATTTTGAAATCAAACGGAGGAACAAACAATGAGTTACGGTGTGCAACTGTGCAGCGTCCACGATGTGGCGCAAAAGAGTCTGGAGGATGCCATTCGTCAGGTGGCTGCCATCGGATACAAGGAAGTCGAGTTCTTTAGTTTTTATAAGAATCCCGTTGACAAGGTCAAGGGCTGGCTCGACGAGTGCGGACTGACGGTCTGCGCCTACCACGCGCCCTTCCGTCAGCTCTTTGGACAGTTTGAAAAAACCGTTGCCGACTATGAAATGATCGGCGTCAAGGAGATCGTTCTTGCCGACATTCTTTCGGAGACGAAGGAGGATCTCGACTATATGGTCGCTTCGATCAACCGCTGGCAGCCCGAGCTGGCAAAGCGGGGAATTGGACTGCATTTTCATCCCCACGCCAAGGATTATTGGAAGAACCGCGACGGTTTGATCCCGATCAAGGAGCTGGAGGAGAGAACCAACGTGCTCTTTGAGATCGACTCCTTCTGGGCGTTTGACGCGGGTGAGGATATCGAGGAGGTTCTCGAGCACTACAAGGGCAGAATGAAGCTGATGCACGTCAAGGACGGTATTCGTCACACCGACACCGACCGTGCCCGCAACCGCGTGCTGGGCGAGGGGGTTGCCACCGTCGAGCAGGCACTTGCCAAGGCAGAGGAGCTGGGGCTGAAGATCGTGGTGGAAAGCGAGAGCTGGACGCCCTCGGGTCCCGACGAGATCAAGAGATGTTTGGAATACCTCAACAAGAGGGACGCGAAGTAAAATCGAACAAAACACGCTCACGCCTCGGCTTTTGCCTTGGCGTGGGCGTTTTTTAGCGCTTCAAAACAGATTGATAAAAATTTTGAAAAACCTCTTGCGTTTTGAGGAAAAAAGGTGTAAAATATACTCCTGTAATCAAATTTGAAGAAAAGGAATGTTTATGAAAATATTCAAGCCAAAACTCTTCGAGGTGTTTCAAGGATATTCGAAAAAACAGCTCGTCTCCGACCTTGTTGCCGGAATCATCGTCGCGATCATCGCATTGCCGCTTTCCATCGCATTGGCAATCGCTTCGGGCGTTTCTCCCGAGCGGGGACTTTATACTGCCATTGTTGCGGGCTTCGTCATCGCACTCTTGGGCGGCAGCCGAGTCAATATTTCAGGTCCCACTGCAGCCTTTGCCGCCATTGTGGCGGGGATCGTCGCGGATCACGGCATCGACGGCCTTGCGATCGCAACGCTGATGGCGGGTGTGATGCTTGTGATCATGGGGCTTTTGCGGCTCGGTACGCTGATCAAATACATTCCCGAAGCCATCACCGTGGGCTTTACCTCGGGAATTGCCGTCACGATCGTGATCGGGCAGATCAAGGATTTTCTCGGACTGACCTTCGCGCCCGGGACGAATGCCGTTGAGACGGTTGAAAAGATCGAGGCGATCGGAAGATCGATCAAAACGGTGAATCCGTGGGCGATCGCCGTGGGTGTCGCGGCACTCGCCATTTTGATCGTGTGGCCGAAGATCAGCAAACGGATCCCCGGCTCTCTGATCGCGGTGTTGGTGATGACCGTGATCGTGGCGCTTGTCGGAATTGGCGTCAATACCATTGGGGATCTTTACACCATCAACGCCTCTTTGCCTCCGTTCTCGCTTCCCAACGTGACGCTTGACCGCATCGTTTCGTTGCTTCCGAGTGCATTTACCATTGCACTGCTTGCGGCGATCGAATCTCTGCTTTCCTGCGTGGTGTCAGACAAAATGATCGACGACACGCACAACTCCAACACCGAGCTCATCGCGCAAGGAATGGGCAACGTCTGCTCGGCACTGTTTGGAGGTATTCCCGCCACGGGAGCCATCGCAAGAACCGCGGCAAACGTCAAGAACGGCGGCCGTTCTCCGATCTCGGGAATCGTGCACGCCTTGGTGCTTCTTCTGGTGCTTGTGGTGCTGATGCCGTTTGCGGCGTGGATCCCGATGCCCGTCATCGCGGCGGTGCTGTTTATCGTTGCCTACAATATGAGTGAGTGGCGTCATTTCGTTGCGATCTGCAAAAGCGCGCCGATCTTCGAAACGCTCGTGCTCGTGCTGACCTTCGTGCTCACTGTGGTCTTTGATCTGGTGGTGGCGATCGCGGTCGGTCTGGGCGTCTATTATCTGATCGTCCTGATCAAAAAGCTGAAAAAAAGAAAAGAAGATGCGCGCACGGAATGAGGAGCTCCCGTTCGCCGAACATATCTTCCTGATGAAAAAAGCTCACGCCTCGGCATTTGCCTTGGCGTGAGCGTGTTTTTTGTATGTTTGCTCTTATTTCTTGATGGCGGGGAGGCTTGCTGCTGCGATGGATTGCCCCACGCGACGGCTGCTCTCATCGGGAAGATGGATGGTGATCTTCTTTGCCAGCTCGGGGAATTCCTCTGCAAGCACCTTCTGTGCGTTTTTGTGCAGAATGCTTCCACCCTCACCGGAGGATACGCGGCCCATCAGGAGAACGTGCTTGATGTCGTAGAAGATTGCGTAGTAAGCAACGGCATAGCCAAAGTATGCGCCGATGGTCTCGTAGATCTTTGCCGCACGCTCGTCGCCCTGCGCCATCAGACCCTGAACCACCTTGAGCTTCTCGGCGGGAGATGCCTTCTCATCGAGCTCGATGCCGGCAGCGGGAGCCAGCTTGATGACAGAATCCTGGGAGAAATACTTCACGCCGCAGCCGTAGTCACCCGACCACTCGTCGAGCATTGCTTCTTTGTTGAAGTCGGCGGGCACGAATGCAAGCTCGTTGAGCCAGCCCGTGATGTTGCCGTTTCCGTCAACGTATCCGCCCGCCTCACTGGTACCCATTGCGACGCCGAGAACGTTGGTGTCACCCAGATCCATCGCGCCTGCAAGTGCGGTCACGTCACCGTCGTTTGCGACCTCGATCGGAACGTTGCCAAGCTCCTTCGCGATGTCGGTGTAGATATTCTTGACGACCTTCTCAAATGCCTCGGGGTTCTCGTTCTTGACCTTGAGGAAGAGGGAAGAAGTCATGATGCGGTTGCCGATGACGACGCCTGCGGTGGAAACGCCGATCGCGTCGACTCTGGGCATCTTGGAAGCGGCGGTCTTCATGGCACTCATGATGCCGTCGTAGTGATATTGAGGATCGTTCTGCAGCTTCGGGAACCAGACGACCTCCTCGGAGTAGGTTGCCTCGCCCTCGACAACGGCGCTGACCTTACGGTCGCTTCCGCCTGCGTCAAAGCCGATGCGGCAGCCGTCCAGGTGACGTCCGACGGGAGCGGCGGTCTCGTTGGCAACGGGAGCCTCTGCGAAGGGGACGTGAACCACCTCGAACGGAGCTTCGTAAACGCCCGACATGAACTCGCTGTCAAACGCGCGGATGCCTCCCTCGGCGTAATCTGCCTTGATCTGATCTGCGATCAGCTTGGAGCCGGCGATGATGATCTTGTAGCCGCCGCGTACCCAGAGAAGCGTCTTCACGATTCTCTCAACGAACGCGTGGTTCTCCTCGTCGTGTCCCGTGCCGTCCTTGAATACGTCAAGGGTGAAAACGGAGACAAGACCGTTGTTTCTCTCAAGTCCGATGGTCAGCTTCTCGCCGCCCTCTGCCTTGACGGCTGCTTCAAAATCGCGGTAAACTACCGCCATCGGCATAAAGCCGGGATCGAGTGGTGCATTTACTTTAAGCTTCATAGATGGTTCTTCCTTTCTTGATGGTCCTTATGATATTGATATTCTCATCGGTGATAATGATGTCCGCATCCTTGCCTTCTTCGAGCGAACCGATGCGATCCGCGCAACGGATCGCGGTTGCAGCGTTGAGAGACGCCATGTTGAAGACCTCGTTCACGGGAAGGTCGGTGTGATCAAGCACGTTCTTGACCGCGCTGTTGAGCTTGAGAACGCTTCCCGCGATGGTACCGTCTGCCAAACGGCACTCGATGCCCTTGAGGAAGATCGGTTGTCCGCCGAGGTCATACTCACCGTCGGGCATGCCGCCCGCGCGGGTACAGTCGGTGATCAGCACCATCTTGTCGCCCTTGACCTTGGCAACGATGGAGTAGAGTCCGGGATTGATGTGGAAGGTGTCGGCGATCACCTCGACCGATACGTTATCGGAGGACAGAGCCGCGCCGACCACGCCGGGATTTCTGTGTGCCAGAGCCGACATCGCGTTGAAGAGGTGGGTGGCGTGGTTGACACCGTCCCGGGCGGCGCTCATGGCTTCCTCAAATTTCGCGTCGGTGTGTCCCATGGAAACCAACACGTTTGATTCTGCCGCCAGCTTCTTGATGCACTTGTGTCCCTCGTCCATTTCGGGCGCGAGCGTGACGGAGGTGATGATGTCGGCGTTTTCAATGATGAAATCAGCGTCGGGCTTGAGGATGTTCTCCTCTGCCTGCGCGCCCTTCTTGGAGGGATTGATGAAGGGACCTTCCGCGTGAACGCCGATGATCTCTGCACCGTCCCAGGTCTTGCTCTCTTCCTTGAGCGAGCGAACCGCGTTCAGCGCGGCGACGATCTCGGGCTTGGAAACCGTCATGGTGGTGGGAAGGAACGACGTCACGCCGTTTTTCGCCACACCGTAAGCCATCTTTTTGATGCCTTCGGGCTTCGCGTCGCTGGTGTCCTCTCCGAGATAACCGTGAATATGGATGTCCACAAGTCCGGGGGCGACGTAATTGCCTGCCGCATCGATGACGTCTGCACCTGCGGGCAGCGTGTCCACCACGCCGCTGATCTTTCCGGTCTCACGGTCAAATGCAAGCGATTTGCCGCACACGACCGAGTCGGGAAGAACGATTTTGCCATTGGTTATGTATGTCAATGCCATAATCCGTAACTCCTTATTTGAATAATTTTTTGTCAGATTACAGTATATCAAAATATGATGAATTTTTTGTGAACTTCATATAAACTTTCTGTGTTTTTATGCATAAAAAATGGTAGAGAAACGAAGGGAAGAACTTGTTTTTTCTTGATTTTTCAACCGCTTTTCGCAGATTGAAAAAACGTTCGCATTTCGCCCTTCTCCTTGGCGATGACGGTTTTGCGGTGAAAAAAGAAAATGCTTGACAAGCGCATGAGAATTTGATATAATAAACGTATAGACAACCGAAGGGAAGGGCGACAGAGAGTGGTTTCTGTCCCCCCGTGTCTAAAAAAATAAAACAGAAAAAGAGGTATACCGTCATGGCAAAAAAAGAAGATCTCGTAATGAACGGCGCGGGCGTTGAGGAAATCGGTTTTCCGGGTTGGCCCCAATTCGCCCCCGAGGTGCCTGCCGAGGTAACCAAGGTGCTCAATTCGGGAAGAGTCAATTATTGGACGGGTAAGGTCGGCATGGAGTTTGAGGATGCGTTTGCCAAATGGGCGGGCGCGGACTTCGCGATCTCCTGCACCAACGGAACCGCAGCTTTGCACATCGCGCTCTCGGCGCTTGGCGTCGGCCCCGGCGATGAGGTCATCGTTCCGTCCTACACCTTCATCGCTTCCTCTTTCTCGGTCGTGCAGGCAGGCGCGATTCCCGTGTTTGGTGACGTGACCGCAGATCATACGCTCGATCCCAAGTGCATCGAGGCGCTGATCACGCCCAGAACCAAGGCGATCGTCGTCGTGCATCTTTACGGTGTGGTTGCAGATATGGGACCCATCGTGGAAATCGCAAAGAAGCACAATCTGTACGTCGTTGAGGACTGCGCACAGTGTATCGGCGGAAAATACCGCGACACGATGGTCGGTCTCGTCGGTGACGTCGGATGCTATTCCTTCTGCCAATCCAAGCACTTCACCACCGGCGGTGAGGGCGGTATGGTCATCACCAACAATGAGGATCTCGCATGGGAGTGCCGTTCCTTCCGTGACCACGGATATGACGTTCGCACCCGCATGAACATGCTGGCTCTTGAGGAAAAGCTACCTTACATCCATCGCCGCGTCGGTTTCAACTACCGTATGACCGAAATGCAGTCTGCGATCGGTCTTTGCGAGCTTCGCCGCTTTGACAATTGGAACATGAAGCGCCGTCTCGAGTACGCCGCAATGTACGACAAGGCGTTTGACGGCATGAAGGGCATCGCTGCGATCCCCTATAACTCCGAGGAGCGCCGCAACGCTTATTGGTGGTATCCGATCCTGATCGACACCGACACCCTGGACATCGTTGCCAAGGAATTCATCGGTGAGCTGATCGGCATGGGCATTCCTTGCAGCGGCATTCTTTGGCCCGAGAGCTATCTGGAGCAGGCATATCAGGACGGTGTCGGCTTCGGTTCGGCACATTTCCCCTTCCGTTCGAAGGAATACACCGATGCGAAGTCCGCGGACTATTCCAAGGTCATCTGCCCCGTGGCAAAATCGCTCCGCGACAAGACCGTCTCTCTCTTCCTGCACCCCTCTTGGGAGCCTGCTCACATCGAGAAGGTCATCGCAGGCGTGAAGGCTGTCATCGCAAAGCACAGTAAATAAGAAAGCGACACGGTATCCTTTTATCGTGTAAAAAACGCTCACGTTCGGGCTTTTTGTCCGGACGTGGGCGCGTTTTGTGCGCTAAACTAAAGACGTGGACCGAAAAATGGAAAGGAAGGACGTTTTTTCGTGAAGCTTTTGTTTTTTGATATGGAATTTGCCGACGGGCGTGTGCCGGGATCGATCTATTCGTTCGGCTACGTGATGACCGACGAGGAGTTTGCGGTGATTCATCCGCAGACCGACCTCTTGATCGATCCCGACTCGACTTGGAACGAATACGTGTTGGAGAATATTTTGGCGTATCCCCGTGAGGAGGTCGAGGCGGCTCCGAAGTTTCCCGCGCACTACGATGCGCTGAAGGCGCTGTTTGCGGAGGCCGATCTTGCAGTCGGATTTGCCGTAAATAATGACACACGTGCCATCAGAAAAGACTGTGAACGGTACGGATTGCCGCCGATCGCGTTTCGCACGTTGGACATGGAGAAGCTCTGCCGCCTCATGGATGAGCATCACGAGGCGCGAGGGCTTGCAGGCTGTGTGCGGGCGTGGTGCGGCGAGGACCCCGACCATCAGCACCGCAGTGACGGTGATGCTTGCGCGACGATGATGCTTTTGCGCGCGATCTGCCGCGCAAAGCACGTTACGCCCGAGATGCTTGTGACTGCCTATCCCGCGTGTTGCGGTGTTTCCGTGACACCGTCCAAATCCGCGCGCGTTGGGCGGCGCAGAGGGAATCGCCGCGGCGGACGTGCGGTCGAGCGGAAACCGATGCCGCAAACAGCGGAATGATTTTTGGATACAACCGTTTTGTGAGAAGGTTTTGAATGCCTTTTTGTGCAAAACGGTTGTTTTTTTGCGCTCTTTTTACGAAATTCGGCGGTGGACAAAAAAAGAATGTGAAAAAATTGAAAAATATATGGGGAAGTGTTTACAAAGAGAAAAAAGTATGATATAATATTATAATAGGTTTACTATGTAAAAACGAAAGGAGGCGGAAGAGTCTCATGAACGCTGCACCTGCCGGAATCGAATTGGAAAATCCTTGGAAACAGAAGGATCGGCTTCCCAAGGCTTCCGTGAAACATATCATTCTTGCCGCCGTCATGTGTCTGGTGTCTGCCGTCGGAATTCCTTTGTGCGGACATGCATGGTTTGGGCCTTTGGCAGTGGTTCTCGCGCTTTGCTTTTACGTCGTGTTTGCGGCGCGTTCACCTTTTTCGATCCTCATCATTCTGCTCACCGCCTTTTCCACGATGGCGATCGGCGTCGGCATCCCCGGCGTTTCCGTGGTGCTTTCTCTGATTGTCGGTGCCATGACGCTGGCGTATCTTCTCACCCTCATCAAGCACTTTTATCTTGCTTTTTTGATTCCCCTTGCGGGATTTGGAATCGTTTTTGCCCTGAGCGGAGATTGGCGATTTTCCCTGCTTGCGCTCGTTTTTGTGCCTGCGGGCATTTTGCTTGCGGTTGCGACTTTGGGCGCGAAGCCGCGCACGGCTGCCATTTGCTTCACCGCCGCGGGATTTTTGATCTCGTTGCTGACGTTGTTCGGAGTATGGGTGTATTCGGAAACCGGCGGCTTTGGACGAGAGCAGATTCTGGCGGTGATTGAGGCCGTCAAGGATGCCGTCATGCAACAGATCGAACCGATCCGCGAGGAGATCTTTGCCCTTGCGAAAGAATCGCAAAATCCGTCCGCGATGCAGTTGGCGGAAGCTTTCGCCGCGATGTATAGTGAGGAGATGATCATGCAGCTGATGCAGCTGGTCCCCGCCGTAGCGGTGGTGGCTTGCAGCATTCTTGCCTTCGATGCCCAGCTGTTGCTGGGAATGAACTATTTCAGCACGGGGCTTGGAGAACTCGTGCCGAAGCAGGCGCGGATCTTCAACATGAGCCTGACCGCCGCCGTGCTGTACGCCGCCTCCTTCTTGCTGTTGCTGTTCATGCCGACGGGTTCTTTGGCTGCCGCCGTCATGCAGAACCTCTCCTTGATCCTGATGCCGGGATTCGCGCTTTTGGGCATTCGGGGACTTGCGATCAGCTTTTCGAGAGCGCGCGGAGGATTTCGAGTCTTTTTGATCCTCTTTGTGGGGGCGATGCTGTGCTGTTCCTCCGAGTTGATTTTCTATATTCTCGGTTTGTGGGGGGCTTACGGCAGAATCTCGGAAGCCGTTCAGCGGAGAATTTTGGAAAAGATGATTCAAAACGGCAACGATTCCTCCGACGGCGAGGAATGAGTTCGCGCAATCCCCAAAGGACGTTTGCCGCATGCTGTTTGATCTTTGCGATATTAGTTTGCGATATTAGGAGGATAGACTTATGCAAAAGAAGAAACGCCATTCGTTTCGCACCGATCTGCGCCCGCCGCTGATCGTTGCCTCCCTCATCGGAGTTGCGTTGCTTGGAGTGTTCACGCTCCTTTCTCTGATCGTCACGCCCGAGGAGCTTCCTCTGTACGGCGCGTCGCTCTGCGGAATCTACGTGCTTTCCGTGGGGTGTATTCTGTTTCCGTATTTGTTGCGCTACCGCCGCATTACGAGAGCGAATGACGCCGCCGACCTGATGACCACCGAGATCAGCGACATGTTCCGTTACGTGGTCGACATTCCTTACGCCATCATCGGCGGTGACGGAATGGTCAAGATCGTCAGCGGAGCACTGCAGGATATTCTGCAATTCCGCTCTCCCGTGTGCAACGTGCCGCTGTCGACCTTTTGTTCGGTCCCGATGGATGATGTGATTGCCTATGCGCATAACGGCGCGCAGGTCAGAGACATCACCATCACGGAGGACGGTGTGCCGCTGGACAATACCAAGCCGATGATTACCGAGATCGACGGAAAGAAGTATGGCATGCAATGCTACGTCATGCGCTCGCGCGGAAAGGATTATTTTTTCGTGATCTTCGAGGACATTACCGAGGATCTCGCAATGCGCAAGAAAATGTATGAAGAGGATCCCGTGGTTGCCTACGTGGTCATCGACAGCTTGCAAGAGTTGGCACAGTATATCCGCGTCAGCTACCGAACCGCGGTCAATGAGATCGAAAACAAGCTCAAGGAATGGGCTGCTGGCTTTGGCGGCATTCTCAGGGAATACGAGCGAGAAAAATATTTGCTGGTCTTCACCCGTGCCGCGTTGGACAAATGCATCAAAAACAAATTCCGCATTTTGGATACCGTTCGCAGCATCGAGCTGGGCGACAACAGCTTCCCCGTGACGATTTCGATCGGCGTGGGCGCGATCAACGGCAGCTTTGAGGACAAGGAACGTGCCGCGAGAGACGCGTTGGATATCGCGCTGCAAAAGGGCGGTGACCAAGCGGCGGTCAACGACGGAAAATCGGTCACGCCTTACGGCGGACGTGTCAATACGATGTACGGTTCGACCACCATCACATCGCGCGTCAACTCCTCGCACCTGACCAAGCTGATGAAGGATGCGGGCAACATTCTGATCATGGGACACCGTTCGCCCGACTATGACTCGATCGGTTCTTGTGTCGGTCTTGCGAGATTGGCGATCTGCGCGCGCGGAGATGCCTCCAAGATTCGCATCGTGGTCAATCGCGATCACGTTAATTTCCGCGTTTGCTACGATCTCTTGGCGCATCTGCCGGAATATCGCGCGATGTTCATCAGCGGAGACACCGCGTTGGATGCCGTGAGATCGGATACGCTTTTGATCATGAGTGACGTCAACAACGTCTTCAACACCGAGACGCCGCGACTCCTCAAATGTGTGAAAAACGTGGTGATCATCGACCACCACCGCAGGCAGGATCAGCTCTATGAATTCAAGCCGTTGATGACCTATATCCGTCCTGCCGTTGCCGCGGCGAGCGAGCTGGTCAGCGAAATGCTCGAATTCAGTCCTTACCGCGACAGACTTCTCAAGGAAGAGGCGAATCTGATGCTTGCGGGTATGATGTTGGATACCAAGAACTTTACGCAGGGCGCGGGAATGCAAACCTTCTCCGCGGTGCAATATCTGTATGGAAGAGGCGCGCATGCCAACTCGGTCCGCACCTTCTTCTCCGAGTCGATGTCGAATCTGTTTACGGCATGCGATATCGACAGCCGCACACGTACCTATCGCGAAAAGATCGCGCTGACCTGGCTCAGCGTGGACCATCCGGCGACCGAAGAAGACAACATCGCGGTGGCGAAAGCGGCGGACAAGCTGATGACCATTTCGGGCATCGAAGCATCGTTTGCGCTTTTGCGCGCCGACGATACCGTGACGATCTCCGCACGTTCGCACGATAAGATCAACGTGCAGATCATCATGCAACGCTTGGGCGGCGGCGGACACTACGATATGGCGGGAACGCGCATGACGCACACCACGCTTGAAGCCGCGTGTGTGCAGCTCAAGACCGTGATCGACGAATACATGGACAATGAGTACGAATCCGAAAA
The DNA here is from genome assembly GCA_017517745.1 of Clostridia bacterium. GTDB lineage: Bacteria > Bacillota > Clostridia > Oscillospirales > CAG-272 > UMGS1865. The sequence continues at coordinate 38,255 of JAFWYJ010000047.1, forward strand.
AGGTATGAAACGATAATCAAAGGAGACAATAGAACAATGAAAGTCATTTTACTTGCAGACGTCAAGGGACAGGGAAAAAAGAACGACGTGATTGAGGTGTCCGACGGATATGCGAAGAACTTTTTGATTCCGCGCAAGCTCGCGAAGGCGGCAGACGCGCAATCGCTCAACGAGATCAAGACCAAGGAAGCGGCAAGACTTTACCGCATCGAGCAGGAAAAGCAGGAGGCGAGAGCCCTTGCAGAGCGTTTGAAGGGCATTTTGGTGAAGATCCCCGCATCGTCGGGAGCAGACGGCAGACTTTACGGAGCCATCACGTCGAAGGATATTTGCGAGCGTTTGCAGGCAGACCACGGCATTGAGATCGACAAGCGCAAGCTGGTGATGAGCGATCCGATCAAGGCGTACGGAAAATATGAGGTCGAGGTCAAGCTTTATACCGAGGTGCAGGGAAAGATCTACTTCCTCGTCTGTGAGAAATAAGCGCGTATGCAAGACGAATTGATGAAAAAACTGCCGTTTTCGATGCCCGCCGAGCAATCCCTACTCGGTTCGATCCTCATCGATCCGGCGGCTTTGGATGAGGTGGCGGATTTGCTCAACGCCGAAGATTTTTATCTTTCCGAGCACAAGCAGATCTATCTGGCAATGCGCGAGCTGTTCATGACGAACAGCGAGATCGACGTGGTGACGCTGATCGATATGCTGACCGTCAAGGGGATCTACGACAAGTCGGGTGGAGAGGATTATATCCGCACGCTGACCGAGGCGGTTCCCGACGCGCTCAACGTGAAGGATTATGCTCGCATCGTCAAGGAAAAAAGCGTGTTGCGGCAGCTGATCGGCGCTTGCAACGAGATCTCGGAAACGGCGTATTCCGAGCAGAAATCGGTTTCGAGCATTCTCGATCATGCGGAGCATCTGATCTTTGACATTGCGCAGGGACGCGATACGAAAAATTTCCAGCATATTCAGGACGTTCTGCGCGACGTCTATCAGCATTTGCACGATCTGAACACCAACAAAGAGGCGACGCAAGGAACCCAAACCGGCTTTTCGGGACTTGACCGCGTGCTTGCGGGCATGGGAAAGAGCGATCTGGTTTTGGTCGGTGCGCGCCCCGGTATGGGTAAGACCGCGTTCGCATTGAATATTGCCACAAACGTCGCAAAGCAAACCAAGAAAGCCGTTTGCATCTTCTCTTTGGAAATGTCTGCCAGCCAATTGGTCAGCCGTATGATTGCCAGCGAGGCACTCATTAACAGCTACGCCCTCCGCACGGGAGAGCTGAAACCCGAGGATTGGGAGCATTTGGCGAAGGCATCCGGAGAGCTGGCGGGATGCAATATTTTGATTGACGATACGGCGGGAGTGACCGTCACGGCGATGAAGGCAAAGCTGCGCCGCGTCAAGGATCTCGGTCTGGTTGTCATCGACTATCTCGGTCTGATGCAGGGAGACGGACACAAGGATAACCGCGTGCAAGAGGTCGCGGAGATCTCGCGTTCGCTCAAGATCATGGCGAAGGAACTGATGGTTCCGATCATCTGTTGCGCACAGCTGTCGCGTGGACCCGAGTCGCGTACCGATAAAAGACCGCTGCTTTCCGATCTGCGTGACTCGGGAGCCATCGAGCAGGATGCGGATACAGTCATTTTCCTGTATCGAAGTGAATATTATAAACCCGACGAGCAGGGCAGTCAGGATACCAGCATCGCCGAGGTGATCATCGCGAAAAACCGTCACGGCTCGCCCGGAACCGTGGAAATGGGCTGGAACGGTCAGTACACCAAGTTTATTACGATTGATAAGACACAGGAAGGCAATGGATGACGAAGGATAGCTTACGGTTGCCAAGCGCGTTTTGCGCGCCTGCCGAGTTGGCGAAGCTGCCGCCCGAAACCCCCGTTTTGTTGGCGTTCTCGGGCGGAGCCGACTCACGCGCGCTCTTGCACATGCTCGCAATGCTCGCCAAGGAGCGAGGCTTTCGGTTGACGCTCGCGCATGTCGAGCACGGAATCCGCGGAGACGCCTCGCGAAGGGATCTGGCATTTTGTCGGATGGTTGCTTCTCAATATGGGTTGGAAATCTGCACGCTTTCCGCCGACGTTCCCGCCTTGGCGAAGGAGCGCGGCAGAGGCTTGGAGGAGACGGCGCGCGAGGTGCGATACGCCTTTTTTGACCGCTTGATGAGGGAAAAAGGAATCCCTCTGCTTGCCACGGCGCACCATGCCGACGATCAGGCGGAAACGATGCTGTTTCGGCTTTGCCGCGGAACGGGACTCGGCGGACTTTCGGGAATCGCCCCCGTCCGTCCGTTTTCGGTTGGAATGCTGACGCGTCCGCTCTTGCATCTTTCCAAACAAGAAATTTTGAATTACTGTGCCGAGCATCAATTGGAGTTTGTAACCGACGCGACCAATTTGAATTGCGCATATGCGCGAAATCGACTCCGCGCGCAGGTGCTCCCCGTGATGGAAGAACTTTTTGAAGGAAGCGCACAGCGGATCTCGGCGACAGCCGATGCCTTGCGAGAGGACGCGCGGTTGTTGGACGAAATGGCGGCGGAAGCTTTGGCGCGGGCAAGCGTTGGCGACGGTCTGTCGCTGGATGCCTTGCGCGCCGCACCGACACCGATCTGCCGTCGGATGCTCATTCGTTGGATTGCCGATGAGACCGGAAGAACACCGGAGCGTGTGCATATCAATGCTGTGATGAACCTGCTTTTTGAGGATGGCGCGCGGGCATGCGCGGCTTTGTCGGGCGGGACGTCTGCCGTGGCGGAGTTTGGGCGCTTGCGCTTGATTTTGGGGCGCGAGGAGCGTCCGACCGTTGACGTTGTCCCCTTGCGAGAGGGCGAAACGCTGCTCGGAAACACGGGAATTCGTGTATTGGTGCAGAAAAATACTGCCGAGAGAAAAAAAGTTCACAATTCGGATACAGAAATTGATATCAATTTAAATATAGATTCTGCTATGATAGAAAGAGGGCTTTTTTGGCGCTTCCGACGCGACGGCGATCGGCTGCTGATGAACGGAATGCACAAAAGGCTGCGCAGACTTCTTCGGGCGGCAGGAATCCCGCCGCGCCTGAGAGACAGGATTCCGTTGCTGTGTGACGGGGATGGCATCGTATGGGTGCCGTACGTCGGATTGCGGGATCACGTGGAACGTGAGGGGATCTCTTACCGCGTGTCGCTGGAGATGCCTGAGATTCCTCTTGAAAATGCAGAGGAATGATAAAAGAAAGGAAATCATGACCACCATGTATTGTATGGAACAGGACGTCGAACAGATTTTGTTTGACAAAAACGAATTGAATGAGATTTGCGACCGATTGGCGGCGCAGATCACCGAGACCTACCGCGACAGCGGAAGAGAGTTGGTATTCATTGTCGTGCTGAAGGGATCGATGTTTTTTGCATCCGATCTTCTCAGCCGCATTCCCTTGGCGTGTGAAATCGAATTTATGAAGGTCTCCTCCTATGGCTCGGCAACCGAGACCTCGGGAAATCTTCAGATCCATTTGGACCTCAAGCGTGACGTGCGCGATGCCGACGTGGTGGTGCTGGAGGATATTGTTGACAGCGGCAGAACGCTGAGCAAATTGACGGCATTGCTTTCCGATCGCGGTGCCAACAGCGTGAGATGTTGCACGCTGTTGGATAAACCCGAACGCCGTCAGGTCGCATTTGACGCGGATTACGTGGGGGCTGAAATTCCCGATGCATTTGTGATTGGATACGGTCTTGACTATGCTGAGACATACCGCAATCTTCCATACGTTGGCATTCTGAAGCCGACGGTATATACTACATCAGACGAATCTTAATGAAAACGGAGGAAATCCATGAAAAAGCGAAGTTTTCTTCATGAAATCCTGTTTTATATTGTGATATTGGTGGCAATTGTCATCGTGCTTTCAACGCTCTTCAACGATGCCAATCAGAAGGAGCCGCTGACCTATGACGATATTCTCAGGTATTTTGACAACAAGCAGGTCACTGAGGTGATCGTTACCGAGGATAACAAACTGATCCTGACGGTGATGGTCGAGGGATCGCCGACAAAGGTCGAGTATCAGCTTCGAAGCTTTGACGTGTTCTATTATGATCTGAGCAGTGTGATCAACGAGCAGATCAAGGAGGGTGTGATCACCAAGTATGAGCCTCAGCCTCCGACCAAGATCCCCGTCTGGGTGAGCTGGCTTCCCGTGATCCTGATCGTTTTGGTTTTCGTCATTCTGTATTTTGTCGCGATGCGTCAGGCAAGTGGCAAGGGCGGCGGAAAATTCAATTCGTTTGGCAAGGCGCGTGTGAAGGTGCCGAGCGGCAACGATAAAAACAAGGTTCTCTTCCGCGACGTTGCGGGTGCGGATGAGGAAAAGGAAGAGCTGGTCGAGATCGTGGAGTTCCTCAAGGATCCCTCCAAGTTCACCAAGCTCGGCGCAAAGATCCCGCACGGCGTGCTTTTGCAGGGCCCTCCCGGAACGGGTAAGACGTTGCTCGCGAAGGCGGTTGCCGGAGAGGCGGGCGTGCCGTTCTATTCGATCTCCGGATCGGATTTTGTGGAAATGTACGTGGGTGTCGGCGCATCCCGTGTGCGCGATCTGTTTGAGACGGCGCGCAAGTCTCCCGCCGCGATCATCTTCATTGACGAGATCGACGCTGTGGGACGTCACCGCGGAGCAGGACTTGGCGGCGGACATGACGAAAGAGAGCAGACGCTCAACCAATTGCTGGTGGAAATGGACGGTTTCGGCTCGCATGACGGCATCATTGTGATGGCGGCAACCAACCGCCCCGACATTCTCGACCCCGCGCTTCTGCGCCCGGGACGCTTTGACCGTCAGGTCACGGTGAACTATCCCGACATCAGGGGCAGAGAAGAGATCCTGAAGGTTCACGCGCGCAACAAGCCGATGGAATCGGGTGTTGATTTCCACAAGATCGCGCAGTCGACCGTGGGCTTTACGGGCGCGGATCTTGCCAATCTGTTGAACGAGGCGGCACTTGCTGCTGCGAAGAAGAACAAATCACTGATCGGTATGGATGACATCGAGGACGCCTACATGAAGGAGCTTCTCGGCCCTCAGAAAAAGTCGCGCATCCGTTCCGAGAAGGAGAACAAGCTGACGGCATATCACGAGGCGGGACACGCGGTGGTTTCCTATTATTGCAAGAACACCGATCCCGTCAAGCTGATCACCATCATTCCCGCAGGCAGAGCCGGCGGTGTGACCGTCAGCCGTCCCGAAGACGACAAGCATTACGCGACGCGCGACGGCATGCTGGATGATATTCGCATGAGCCTTGGCGGACGCGTTGCCGAGGAATTGATCATGGATGACATCTCCACGGGCGCGTCGGGCGATATTCAGCAGGCAACGCAAATGGCGCGCGGCATGGTTACGCGCTACGGCATGAGCGACAAGCTGGGTATGGTTCTGTACGGTTCTGGTCACGCCGAGGTCTTCCTTGGCAGAGATTACGGAACGGGCAAGGAATATTCCGAGCAGACCGCTGCCGCGATCGACGAGGAGATCCAGCGCATCATCGGAGAGTGCCATGATGACGCGAAGGCGATTCTTTCCGAGCACATCGACAAGCTGCACTTTGTGGCACAGTATCTCTTGAAGCACGAGAGCATGGACGGCGATCAGTTCGAGGCTGCCATGAAGGACGGTGCGACCGAGGAGGATCTGCTTGCGATTGCCGAGCAGAAGGCAGAGCAGAGCCGCCGCGATAACGAGGCGCGTGCCGCCGAGGAACAGGCGAAAGAGGAAGAGGCAAGACGTGCCGCAGATCCGGAGAACGCCGAGCAAGTGCCGACGGATGACGCGGGAGACTTCTATGAACCTGCCGACAAAACCGATTCGGCGGATGATGCCGATCAAAATTGATTGCTTCCGAGAAACAAAGAGGGGAAGGGATGAAAATCCCTTCCCCTAAAATGTTGTTGAAAAGTGTTGGGAGATGTTGATTTTGTTGCGCTGATATGCTATAATAAAGGGCGGTCAACCGTCATGGAAACCAACGGTCGGGCGGATTCCACTGTCGGTCGGTTGATTTGGGTATGATTTTGTGATAGAATAGAGATATCAAATATACGGGAGGATGAAGACGTGATGGAAGAGAGCTTTGGAAAAACGATTGCGGCATTGCGCCGAGAGAAGAATATGACACAAGCGGAGCTGGCGGAACGGATGGGCGTGACCGACAAAGCGGTTTCCAAATGGGAGCGCGATTTGTCCTATCCCGACACGGCGTCGTTGCCGCGCCTTGCCGAGGTGCTGGGCGTGACGATCGACGAATTGATGCTGGCAAACGGAGAGGCGGCGAGGCCCGAGAAGAGTGAGCTTCGAGACGTCACGCTCCTGGTGTGCAAATCGGTCGCGCTTGCCATGGGCATCTGTGTGACGGTTTTGTCCTTTTTGGGAAAGATTGAAATCACGTCCGCCATCACCATGCTCGGCATTGGTTTGACCGCGCTCGCCATGACCTCGTTCGTGGGGAAGCATAAGAACAACTGAGCGCGTAAAAAAGAACCGCCAAGGGGTACCTTCCATAAAGCAGGTTTAACCTGCCGCAAAACCAAAGGAGTACGAGCATTTTGTTCGTACTCCTTTTGCTTACTGTCGGGCGGTAATGAGCCTCCCTTGTGTAAAGGGAGGTGGCACGGCTTGCCGTGACGGAGGGATTGTAAAATGTTAGATTTTCACTCAAAACAATCCCTCAGCCGCCTTCGGCGTCAGCTCCCTTTACACAAGGGAGCCTTTCTTTCTTTATATTCATCTATGCCTTATCAATTTTCCTGACAAGCACTGCTTTTGTGGACACAAAGCGAAGCCCCGCGAGAAGCGGGGCAAGAATTTATTCTTCAAAAAGTTCTGAATATTCTTTGTAATTACGAATTGTATCAAAGATTTTTCTGTTACACAATTCCTTAATATCATCTAAAAGGGTAGTGTTTCCGGTGTGACTCCATTTTCGGGTATCAATTGTCACTTTGTTAAAAAGAGGTGCTGTATAAGCATATTCACCGGGAGATATACTATCCAACAAATCATATTCTCTTGCATGATAGATTGCCTTTTTTAGAAGATTTATTGCTTCATTAGTACGATGTTCCTTTGCTTCCATTTCAGCCTTGCGGAATTGTATATGTGCCATTTCATAATGAAATCCGCAGTAGTTTTCATCGGGTATCATAGCTTCAATAATTTTTTCTGCAACTATACAAGTGTATTTGTTTTCAGCGACTCCGTCCCACAAAAGTGTACGAACCAAAACTTGCAAATACCCTCCCAAATAATGCTGCTTGTGTTTGACTTGTTCTTCTCCTTCCAAACACATTCCGAGCAATTTGTCTTTATCGGAAGGAATAATTTTGGCTTCAGGGAATAAATTAACATACTTTTTTGCTTCTTTTTTACACCCCTTGTTGCACAAGCATTGTACAATTCCCGTAATTGCATTTGCTTTGGTTTCGTTCTTGTCTGTGTTTTCAATAACGGTATCAAATAACTTGATTGCTTTCTCACGTTCATCTTCGTAGGATTCTCCTATGGCGCGGCACCAAACCGTCCACGCATACTTATTTAACCACTCCATATCACCTGGATATTCTTTTACTGCGGTTTCACACACATTCAATCGTGCAAGCATATCCCCATTTTTAAAGGTTTCGTCATAATCCGCATTCAATTTCGAGTAACGCATATCATTGTTTTCAGGAATGGCTCCAAGCAACTCGTCGGTGGTAACGTTCAAAAGTTTTGCTAATGGAACAATCAATGAAAGGTCGGGGCTTGACAAACCACACTCCCATTTAGAAACAGCTTGATACGATACGCAAAGATAATCAGCCAGTTTTTCTTGTGTTAAATCATTCTTTTTTCTTAATTGTTTAATTCTTTCACCAATCATCATAAATTCACCTCGTAAAAATAATTGAATCCGGATTCTGTATTTATTATAGCATACACCCCAAAGTAATACAATAACTTGTTTTTCGACCTAAATGCAACCACCGGTTGAGTTTGCGAACAAAAAAATAGCGTACCTGCTTTATCGCAGGTACGCCAACGGCGGTTCTTTTTTGATCAATAGTTTTCTGCGTGGATCTCGAAATAGCTCTGAGGATGTGCGCAGGTGGGGCAGATCTCGGGTGCCTTGGTGCCAACCACGATGTGACCGCAGTTGCGGCATTCCCAAACCTTGACCTCGCTCTTTTCAAAGACCTGTGCGGTCTCGACGTTCTTGAGCAGTGCGCGGTAACGCTCCTCGTGTTGCTTTTCAATTGCGGCAACCAGGCGGAACTTCTTTGCCAATTCGGTGAAGCCCTCCTCATCGGCGGTCTTTGCAAAGCCTTCGTACATATCGGTCCACTCGTAGTTTTCGCCCTCTGCGGCGTGGAGAAGGTTTTGTGCGGTGTCACCAATGCCAGCCAGCTCCTTGAACCACAGCTTTGCGTGCTCTTTTTCATTGTCCGCGGTCTTGAGGAAGAGCGCAGCAATCTGCTCGTAGCCCTCCTTCTTTGCGACGGACGCAAAGTAGGTGTACTTGTTTCTTGCCTGCGACTCACCCGCGAAGGCGGCCTCGAGATTCTTTTCGGTCTGCGTGCCGGCATACTTGGTCTTGGGGGACTCGGCGATCACCTCCAGCTTGTCGCCGGAAACGTGACATACGGGGCAGATGACCTCGGTGCCCTCGGGAAGCTCAAACTCTGCCTTGCAGACCTTGCAACGGTATTTTTTCATGACGGTTTCTCCTTTTTATTTTGATTTTAATTTTACAGTATTTAGTATTCTCATTATATCATGAAATAATTTCCGTTTCAAGAGTTTTTTGAAATTCTTTTTTTAATTCTCTTGCAAATCCGAGGCGAAAATGTTATAATGCAAGCAGAAAGCGTTTTAGGAGATTGCTATGAAAGAATTTTTTGGAAAAAGAAGCTGGTTGATCCTGCTTTTGTTCGGTCTTGTGGGACAGATCTCATGGTCGGTGGAGAACATGTATTTCAACCTGTTCGTCTTCGAGACGGTCTCTCCCGATCTGGACGCCGTTACGTTGATGGTACAGCTCTCGGGCATCGTCGCGACGCTGACGACGCTGGTCGCGGGGACGCTGTCTGACAAGCTCGGAAACCGCCGCTCCTTTATTTCGATCGGTTATCTGATCTGGGGTGTGAGCGTGGGCGCGTTTGGCTTTATGAAGGTGGATACGGTGCAGGCGCTGCTCGGGACCGACGCAGCGCGCGCCGTCGCGATCACGCTCGTCGCCGTCATCGTGGGTGACTGCGTGATGACGCTCTTCGGCTCGACTGCCAACGACGCGGCGTTCAACGCGTGGGTGACCGACAATACCCATTCCTCTTATCGCGGACGCGTGGAGGGCGTTTTGTCGATCCTTCCTCTCGTTGCCATGCTGATCGTCGCGGGCGGCTTTGGGATCCTCGTGGAATTTGTCGGCTATCAAGGGCTCTTTTTGGGGCTTGGCACCGTGATCTCGCTTTGCGGTCTGCTCGGACTGTTCCTCGTCAAGGACAGCACGGAGCTGAAAAAGCAAGGCACGCTGAAGGACCTTTTTTACGGCTTCCGTCCCTCGGTCATTCGCAAGCTTCCGCCGCTCTATCTGACGCTTTGTCTCATTGGAATCTACGGCATCGCTTGTCAGATCTTCATGCCGTATCTGATTATTTATATGAAGACCTATCTCGGCTTTTCGACCGTCGAATACAGCGTGGTGTTCGGGCTCGCCATCATTCTGGGCGCGGTGTTGAACCTCTTTTTGGGCGGTGTTTCCGACAAGAAAGACAAGGTCGGGCTGACGTATTTTGCGGCGGCGATCCTTTCCGCGGGGCTTTTGGGCATGTTCTTTGCCAACACGGGCAACAAGAACGCCGATCTCGTGCTGTTCGGTGTGGCGGGATTTGTGATGATCACAGGCTATATCTTCGTGTCGGCGCTTTGCGGCGCGCTGGTCAGGGATTATACCCCGACGGGAGATGCCGGAAAGCTGCAGGGCGTGCGCATGATCTTCAGCGTTTTGATCCCGATGCTCGTCGGTCCGATGATCGGTAACGCCATCAACCGCTCGGCGGCGATCCCGCTGCCCGATCTCGGCAGTGCCGATGCGATGACCACGCTCTATATTCCCGCACCCGCGATCTTTCTGGCGGGCGCGATCGCCACACTTTTGATGTTTGCCTTGATCCCGCTTTTGGCACGTGCGGTGAAGAGGGGAAGGGAAGAGACGAAATGAATTTGAAAACGAAATACGCGGTGGGCAAGCTCCCACACGGAGAATATCCGCGTCCGCAAATGCGGCGCGAGGATTGGGTTTGCCTCAACGGTACGTGGGATCTTTGCAAACGGAAACCGGACGGAAGTGTCACCGATTGGCAGAAGATCCTGGTGCCGTTTTCCCCCGAAACGGTCAACAGCGGCGTTGCCGAGGGCTTTGTGCTTGAGGTGGGCGAGGAGTTGATCTATCAAAGAAGCTTTGAGGCGGACGCCTCCTTGCTTCGCGGCGTGACGCTCCTGCATTTCGGCGCGGTGGACAGCGAATGCAAGGTCTTTCTCAACGGGAAATCGGTCAGCTCGCACGTGGGCGGTTTTACCGCCTTTGTCTGCGACGTCAGCGACGTGATTCGCCCCGGGCAAAACGAGCTGCGCGTGGAGTGCCGCGACGAGGCGACGCGCAACAGCGGCGCGAGAGGAAAGCAAAGCGATCAGCGCGGCGGGATCTGGTACACGCCTCAGAGCGGCATCTGGCAGACGGTTTGGCTGGAAAGCATGCCGCGCGCATATATTCGCGATTTGAAGATCGTCCCGGACGCGCAGGAGAAGCGCGTGGAGATTTTTGCACAGAGCGACGGCGAGGAGATCGAGCTGACGCTCTTTGACGGTGAACGGGAGATCCTTTCGACCTCGTTCGTCGGTCACGTCACGCTCTCGCATGATTTCGAGCTTTGGTCGCCCGAGCATCCGAAGCTCTACGATTTCACGCTCAAGACGCGATCGGGTGATCTCGTGCGCTCCTATTTTGGTGTGCGCTCCTTCGGAAAGACGACCGACAAAAACGGACGGGCGCGCCTGACGCTCAACGGAAAGCCCTATTTTTTCAACGGTGTGCTGGATCAGGGCTATTGGTCGGACGGCATGCTGACCTACCCTTCCGACGAAGCCGCGATCGAGGAGCTCGAGCGGCTCAAGGCGATGGGCTTCAATACGTTGCGCAAGCACATCAAGATCGAGCCGATGCGGTGGTATTATCACTGCGACCGTCTCGGGCTTGTCGTGTGGCAGGATTTTGTGAACGGCGGCGGGGAGTATTCCTTCGCGCACGTGGCGGCGCTTCCGTTCCTCGGATTCCATCACAAGGACCACGATTACAAGTATTTTGCCCGTGAGGACGCGCGCGGCAGAGAAGAATTTTGGACGTCGGTTGACGAAACGCTTTCTCAGCTCGGAAACTGCGTCAGCATTGGCGTTTGGGTACCCTTCAACGAGGGCTGGGGACAGTTTGATTCGGCAAGCGTGACCGAGCACATCCGAAAAACAGATCCCACGCGCATCATCGATTCGGTCAGCGGTTGGCACGATCAGGGCGTGGGAAAGACCGAGCTTCGCAGTTTGCACACCTATTATACCAAGCTCAAGGTTCCCAAGGATACGCGTCCCGTGGTGCTGAGCGAGTTCGGTGGCTATTCGATGAAGATCGACGGTCACGTGTTTGATGAGGAAAAAGAATTCGGCTACAAAAAATTCCGCGACGCGAACGCGCTTCTCGGGGCGGTGCGCACGCTCTATCTGAAAAAGCTGAAGCCTTTGATCGCAAAAGGACTTTGCGGATGCATTTACACGCAGGTCTCCGACGTGGAGGAGGAGATCAACGGACTTTGGACCTATGACAGGGAGATCGTGAAGCTCCCGATCGAAGAAATGAAAAAGATCAACGACGAGATCGCCGCCGAGGCGGAAAAAGTCGAGTGAAGCAAAGAAAGGAACACGACCATGAAAGTACCAACCCCTCATATTGCGGCAAAAGCCGATCAGATCGCCAAAACCGTCCTGATGCCGGGAGATCCGCTTCGTTCAGAATTCATCGCGAAGACCTATCTCGAAAATCCCGTGCTGGTCAATTCGATCCGAGGTGTCAACGGCTATACGGGAACCTATCACGGCAAGCCCGTGACCGTCATGGCGTCCGGCATGGGACAGCCCTCGATCGGAATCTATTCCTACGAGCTTTATCACGGCTACGACGTTGACGCGATCATCCGCGTCGGCTCTTGCGGCGCGTTTCATCCCGATCTGCACGTTCGCGACATCGTGATCGCGATGGGCGCTTGCACGAACGGCAACTACGCATCGCAGTTCCGCATGCCCGGAACCTTCTGCCCGATCGCCGATTTCGATCTGGTGCGCCGCGCGGCGGATCTCTGCCAAGCACGCGGTGTCAACTATAAGGTGGGCAATATCTTCTCGTCCGATACCTTCTACAACGCCGCCAACAGCGACACCGAATGGGCGAAAATGGGCGTTTTGGGCGTGGAGATGGAATCCGCCGCGCTCTATTGCAACGCCGCGTGGGCAGGGAAGAAGGCACTCTGCATCTGCACGGTGAGCGACAATTTCCTCGCCCCCGAGGAAAACGCTACCGCCGAGGAGCGGCAGACCTCCTTTACCGACATGATGGAGATCGCGTTGGGGCTGCTTTGACGCTGCCTTGGGAATCATAAAAACAAAGCTGTAATTTGTGCGGATAAGAAACAAGCGGCTGAGTCAAAAGCTTTTTAAAGAGCAATTGACTCAGCCTTTTGCTATTTACCGGTAATTTCATGATACGGCAAAGCAAGCGGATGCTCAATACCCCCACGGTAAAGAACATCCGCTTTTTTTGACGGCTGAGTTCATGACTCAGCTCCACAGTGTGCTTGGGATTAATTGAAGTTTTTTTCTGTTACCCAGCCGGCTTCCGTGTGATAATATACGGTGACGTTTTTTAGATCGAAGCCGCTTTGGATTTTCCTGAATTCTTCGGGGCTGCCGTAGAAATAAATGTTGGACAAAGCATCGCAGGAATAAAACGCACCGGAACCTATTGTGGCAACACTGTCCGGAATCGTGATTTCTGTCAGTGCAGCACAGACGCTAAATGCAGACTCTCCAATGGTTGTAACGCTGTCGGGAATGGTAACGGATTTTAAATTTTCGCAATTTTCGAAGGAGGACTTCCCAATAGAAATAACGGAATCGGGAATCGTAACCTTTGTAATACTTGCGCAATTTCTGAACGCATTTTCATTAATCGTTGTAATTGTATTGGGAATCTCAAGCTCGGTAATTGGACTTCCATTTAATATCAACGAGAAAGGTCCGCCATAAAAGAGAGGGGTACGACTGGCCCATTTGATCGTGCACCAAGATTCAAGAGAGCTGATATTTACGTTCTCGGTACGCATGTAATCATCCCAACCTGATTGAACCTCTTTTAAAGTACTTGGAATTGTGATGCTTTTTAGGTCGAGACCATCAAAAGCCAGAATTTCGGTTTTAGTAACTCCTTCGGGAATAACGATGTGTTCAATTTGATCGCATCCTTGAAATGCCCAAGCCGGTATTGTAGTTATTCCGTCGGCAATAATAACGGTGGTAAGATTTGTGCAATTTGCAAAAAAATCACGGAAGTTGTGAATGGATGCGGAATTTGCGGGTTTTGACTTCATTGCTCCGCTTGAAATCGTTGCGGATCTCAGCCCACTGCAGTTGTTAAATGCATATTGCTCCATTGTGGTCACGCTCTGGGGAAGCTTGACCTCGGTCAAGCCGGTGCAGGAGTCAAACGCATATTGATTGATTCTTGTTACCTTGTCGGTAAATTCTACTTCTTTAATATTGGTGCCATGATAGCAGATATATGCGGGAACCGTGCTTCCGCCAAACACGACCTTGGTGATGGACGGTTGATTCAGGAATACGGTTTCCTCGGTAGGTGCGTATGCGGAATCGTAATACACGGTCTTTAAGTTGTCCGCTTTATAAAAGATCTGACTTCCAATGGCGGTGACGGAGGCGGGAATGTGAATTTCGGTCAGCCCTGTGCATTTATAAAACGCGCGTGTGCCGATTTCTTTTAAGTCTTCCAGCGGGAATACGATTTTTGTGATCGTCTCGTTTTCCGCAAACGCTTTGCTTCCGATTGCCGTGACTGCATAGCTTCCGATCTTTTGCGGGATGTAAATTTCCGTATCCTTGCAATCTCCGATGCCCGTGATTGTGCAGGTGTACTGATCACCGTTTACTTCATACGAAAGCCCCGAGGAGCCGATCGGCGAAACGAAGTCGTCGTGGTAACTGTCGCTGCAATAGATGCATTTGTATACCGTGTATCCCGGCTCTGTTTTTGTAGGCTTCTTTTTTTCGCCGGGCTTGTAGGTGTGTGTGTGCGTATCCTCGGCGTCGCTTCTATCCTCTTTCTTGGGCGGTGTATCTTCCTTCTCGTTCTTGTTATCGGATGGATCGGCTTGCTCCAATGAATCCTTGGTGGGATCCTCACCTGCCGTGGGGGGCGTGTTATCTCCGTTGTTGACACCGCAGGAGACAAGTATCAACAGTACCAATAAGAGGGATAAGAGTGCGGAAAGTTGCTTTTTCATGATGATTCCTTTCTTGCTTTTTCATTTTCCCATATGTAACAGATTGTTACATATATATTGTAACATAATGTTACAATATTGTCAAGGGATATTCGGAGGATTTTTTATGAAAATGATTGGATTGCGCGAAATTCGGAAGAAAAAGCATTATAGTCAATTAAAAGTGGCAATGGATCTATCGATCAGTAGGGAAGCGCTCTCTTATTATGAAAACGGAAAACGAAGTCCGGATATTGAAATGTTGGTGACGTTCTCCAATTATTTTAACGTCTCGATTGATTATTTGATTTTGGGTAGGGAATTTGAAAATAAACAATAAAAAAGAACCGCTGTGCGATTGCACAGCGGTTCTTCTGTTATCACAGACAGAATTTTGAGGGTTGAAATTACTTAATTTCAACAGTTGCGCCAGCCTCAACGAGAGCTGCCTTAACCTTCTCAGCCTCGTCCTTGGAAACGCCTTCCTTCACGGTCTTGGGAGCGCCCTCAACCAGATCCTTCGCGTCCTTCAGACCCAGACCGGTGATCTCACGAACAGCCTTGATAACGTTGAGCTTGTTAGCACCAAAGTTAGCGAGGATAACGTCGAACTCGGTCTTCTCTTCAGCTGCGGGAGCTGCTGCGCCTGCTGCTGCAACTACGCCAACGGGAGCTGCTGCGGAAACGCCAAATTCTTCCTCAACTGCCTTCACGAGGTCGTTGAGCTCAAGGATGGTCAGAGACTTGATCTCTTCCAGAATGTTAGTAATCTTTTCGGATGCCATTTTCATTTACCTCCAAAATCAAAATAATCTTTTTTTGAATTTTTATGTTCCGATTTTAGGCGGGATTCGGTAACCCGTAGTGAACAGGGGCGGGCAGAATGCGAAAATTATGCTTCTGCGGGAGCCTCTTCTCCACCGTTTTCCTTGTCCGTGATCGCTTTGATCGCGTACGCGAACTTGTAAAGCGGAGACTGGATGGAGCCAAGGAGCTTTGCAATGAGAGTTTCCTTGTTCGGAATCTCAGCCAGCTCGTTAACGGTCTTAGCATCGATCACAGCGCCGTCTACATAACCTGCGAGAATGTTGAAGGACTCAACCTTCTCAGCGTAGGTCTTGAGAATTTTCGCAGCCACGACGGGATCGTTTTCGCTGATTGCGATTGCGGTCATTCCGCTGAGGTACTGCTTCATTTCTCCGTAGCCAACCATGTCGCAAGCTCTGCCGGTCATGGTGTTCTTCATGACGACATACTTTACGCCTGCTTCACGGAGAGCCTTACGCATTGCGGTGTCGTTTTCCACGGTGATACCCTGATAGTTGACGACCACGCCTGCTGCGGAATTCTTGATTTGCTCTGCCAGATCAGCAACGATTTGCTGCTTCTGCGCGAGAATGGAATTGCTCGGCATTTCGTTTCACCTCCCAATGTGAATTGAGCGAATAAAAAAATCTTTCTTCCGGCTCCGTACAAACATGCCGAAAAGAAAGATTGCATCACAAAAAATCTGTAATTCAATTCCTCTCCTCGGCAGGAAAGCTTTCGCTTTTACCGGAACCTGCTGTCTTTGGATAACGGCATATATTATATCACGAAGAAATTCCCTTGTCAAGGGGTTTTTGAAAAAAAGTTAAAAAAATCAAATTTTTTTGAATTTTCTATCAAAAAGGATATTTTTGAGGAAAAATCAATAGGAAACCGAATAATAGGTGCGGTTGACCAGGGTCTTTGTGAAGTTGCTTCCCACGCGAACCAGATGGAAGACGCGGGAATCGCGGTCGACCGCAAAGACCGTCAGGCAATCCTCTGCCTTGGTGTTGCGCGCGCGCGGCAGGTCACAGCCGAGATTGTCCCAATTGTCGTTGGCGGAGGAGGGGAAGGCGACGACGTTCTGATCCGGATATGCCGCGCTGGTTCCCAAGAAATCGACGTGATTGTGTCCCGTGAGATAGGCGATGAAGACGCCCTTTCCGCGTGCGGAAAAATCCGCGCGGACCTTCAGAGTCGGCAAAAGCTCGGTGTTGGCGATAGGGGCGTAGTCCTTGTTCAAAATGCTGCCGTTCACCCAGGCGTTGACAACGTCGGGGACCATTTCGCTTTTTCCGTAGGTCAGCGGAGCCGTGCCGCCGAAGCCTTTGATGCTTGCCTGCGTCCAATCGCACTCTGTGATCTTTCCGGAATCGGGATAGGCGTGGCGCGCGATCATGACGTGATAATCCTGCGGAACTGCCGCAAGCGTCTCGACCAGCCAATCCAGCTGCTCCTGACTCATGCATTCCACGGCACGCGTGATCTTGAAATCGCCGTTTTCATCGCGGTCGTCGGGCACCATATAGTCATCCAAGACGATCAGCGTGACCTGATACTCGTCAAAATTGACCGAATAATAGGTTTTCTCCAGGGAGGGGAGTCCCATATATTTCAGATTGGGGCGGATCAGCTTGTCAAAGACCTGCTGTTTGGTGCCGCTGACGTCCTGCTTGTCGCTGTTGCCGCCGTCGTGGTTTCCGATGACGGTATAAAACGGCTTGGGCGTGTTCTTCAGGGTGGCGCTCTTCAACGCGATCGAATACCAGGTTCCGTCGTTTTCCGAGTAGTTGCTTCCTTGAATGTCGCCAAGGCAAATGCCTGCGTCCAAAGCTTCCATCTCGTTCAGATACTCCAGCGCGTGGGAGAGCTGCTCGACAGAGCGGTGAATGTCCGCCGTGACCAGCATGGCAAAGCGCTTGGGCAGTTTGCGACCGTGTCCGTAGTCGCCCACGTTGGCAGCGGCGTTGACGATGTGCTCCACGTCCTTGTTGCGGATCGCGACGATTCCTTCGTAATGACTCATGGTTCCTTCTCCTTAGTTTGGTATGATACAGTCTTTTTTGCGAACAATCGCATTTGTGAGTATAGTATATCACAATTTTTCCAAAAAATCAATTTTTTTACAAAAGAAACACAAAAAAGAGTGGAGGAGGTAGGATGTGCGGCGAAAAGTTACTTGACAGACGGTGGTTTGCGTGGTATAATAAAAATGCTTTTCTATCATAATGTAAAAAGGGAGGAGAACGGCATGAAAATTCTGATCGCCTATGCATCGAAGCACGGAACGGCAAAGATTTGTGTTGAGCGTTTGGTCAGCAATTGGCGCGGGTTGGACGTCACCGCGGTGGATCTTGAACAACAGTCTGTGGATCCCGCGGAATACGATGCCGTTGTATTTGGCTCCTCCGTATATTTTGGGAAGCTCCGCCCCGCCGCACGCAGATTTCTGGACACCTATGAAACCGTCCTCCTTCAAAAAACGACGGTGCTCTTTTTGTGTTGCGGATTGACGGCTGAGGCTGAATATTACAAGAAAAAGCTCTTTCCTGCGGCTCTGCGAGAGAGTGCTTTTGACGTGCTTTTTTTCGGAGGCTCGCTGAGCACCCGCGGACTTTCCTTCTTTGAGAAGATTGCGGTTCGCTCGATGCGCTCGGCGCTTTACGAGGAGAGCATCGACAACGGAGATTATTCCGCCCCCTCACTCCCCGGGATTCTTCCCGAGAACATCGACAAGTTGGCAACCGAGTTTCGCAGGCATCTTGCGCAGACACAAAGGGGATCGGAGGAAGGATAAAAAGCACAATGCCGTCGGATGAAAATTCTCACTCTTTTGGCAAATTGACCAAATAAAAAATCTTGACAAAGGAAAACAAATGTGATATAATGTTATGGTAACCGAAAAATAAGACCCATTAGCTCAGATGGCAGAGCACATGACTTTTAATCATGGTGTCCGGAGTTCGACTCTCCGATGGGTCACCAAAAAGAGAGCAGACATCGCAATGCGATGTCTGCTCTCTTTTTGCCGACTCGCGATGCGAGTCGGACTCTGCGAGGCGAAGCCTCGCCGGAACGTGCGCTGCCGCAGAGAAATGCTTTTGGAGGACAATGGCGCACGTTTGAGTTCTGACTCTCCGATGGATCGCGTTCGCGATCCTCTTTTTTATTTTTCGCGTCTCATTTCAGAAGCTCGTCGGTCAGGCGAATGATCTCGGGTGCAAGTTGCTTGCGCTTGGCTTTTACGATGGCGGCATAGACGGGGTATGCAAGGCTTGCAAGGATGCCCCCGACAACACCGATGCTGATGCCGATCACCATTGCCGTCCCCGCTGAAAGACCGAGGAGTTCTGCAAGCTCTGTCATGATAAGGCTCATGCCAAAACCAAGAATCAGCGCACCGATGATGCCAAAACCAAGAGCCACCGCCTGCGCGGTATTGGTTACGCTTGCATCGAGTTTGCGCAGACGCGCCATCTTGTCTTCTTCTTCCGTAGGCTCGGTATATTTCGCGCGGATCTTTTTCAGCTCTGCCTGCTCTTTGGCGGAGTAGCTATAAGTGAATCCGTTTTGTTCCTGATGGTTACGTTCCATTTTCAACCTCTGTTTTTCATTGTTTGAGTTTCTTTGTTCCAACCGCGATCATATAAATCGCCATTGCAACGATCAAAAGGGAGATCGCGCCGCCGGTGGCTCCAAGCATCCATTTTTGCTCCGTTGCCGTCATGGTTCCGTCACCGAAGGTCGTAAGCATCGTGGATTCCAGCGTCAGCATTGACACGAGAGCCGCCGCGAGGCTGATGGTTTTGGATGCCGAAAAGACGGGGCTGTTATATTTTCGATACTTGATGACGTTGATGATCGCGGCGGTCAGTGCGGTAAAGGTATAAGCTGCCATTGCGATCGCCGTAATCATATGATGGTGGAAGGTTCTGTTCCAATAGACCATAAAGAAGATGATCAGCGCCAAGGCTAAATTCATAACGAGAAATACGATGCCGCAGATGCGGTATTTTTCCAGCTCGGTCTTCATCTTTTCGCCCGGGGCATACCTTGTGGTATGACGCGCCAAGAAGAATCGCATGACGCCAAGACAAACGTAGTACGCTCCGAGGGAACAGAACCAGAAGGTGTGATGATAAAATCCAAGCCACAACTGAAAGATCCCATACAAGGCGTTCCACGCGAGTGCGCCGTAAAGAGATACGTTCACCCGCAAGCGCGTATCGTCCAGCCAGCGTCTTGCGAACTTATTTTCTTCCTTAAAAGTGCGAAAAAAACGGATCAGATAGGGGGTTTTGAAGCACCAGATCGTCAACGTGTAGGCGGAAAGAACGTAAGACATGATCGTGATCGGGGATTCCGTACCGATGAAAACCATAGAGCCGACGAGCAGAACGGTGGCGATGGGAAGCAGCACGATCATGATTGCGATGTGAGGAAACAGCAGGGCTTTACCGATTTTCTTCCAATTCATCCTGAGTCCTCCTGATTTTCACGGTGAAGGTCGTGCCAACACCCAACGCGCTTTCAACAGCGATCTCGCCCTGCATAATATCAACCACTCGTTTTACAAGCGGCAGTCCGAGTCCGTTGCCTTGTGTGGCGTGAGAGGTGTCGCCTTGATAAAATTTCTCAAAAATATGTGCGCCCACGTCCGCACTCATTCCGCACCCCGTGTCGGCTATTTTAACAGTGGCATATTCTTTGTCTGCCGTGAGGATCAGCGTCACCTTTCCGCCTTCTTCGGTAAACTTGAAAGCGTTTGAGAAAAGATTGTTCCAGACGAGCGAGAGAAGCTCCGCATCGGCACAAACCAACACGTTCTCGGTTATCTCCGTTTCAATTTCAATATTCTTTCTTTCCCACGTGCTTTCATATTGCAAAAGACTTTCGCAGAGCTGCTCTCCGAGGTCGAAGGTGGTGGGGCTGGGATAGATCTGTTGATTTTCAAGGCGATTGAGCTTGAGAATGTTCGTCATCATGTCGGACAGACGGCGAGAAGCGTCGGTGATCGCTTTTGCATACTCCATGCGCTTTTCTTCGGATAGATCGGGCGTTTGCAAAAGCGTTCCGTAGTTCTGCATGACGGCAAGGGGGGTTTTCATTTCGTGGGAGACGTTGGCGATAAAATCGGTGCGGAGTGTTTCCACGCCCGAAAGCTCTTCCGCCATTTTGTTGATCGCCGCGATGATCTCGTTAAAGCTGTCGTCGCTCCCAAGCTTTGCGATCGGCTCGATCCGAACGCTGAAATCGCCCTCGATCATTTTTGAGGTCGCCTCGGTGATTTTCTTCACGGGTCGCTCCACGGTGGTTTTGCGGCGCAGATGGTCAATGATCGCCATCGCGACACTGATCAGCACCACGTTGATCATCGTGATCTTCGCGGCAAGCGCGATCTCATTTTCTGTAAATTCTCTGCCGACCGACTCCTGCAACGTGGATATGAAGAGCATAATACAGCAGGTTGTGACGAAGGCGGCAAGCAAAAAGAAAATGAAGAAATTGCTGACCGTGCTGATCAGGCGTTGGGATTTTTGTCCGCGCTTCATTTGATCACCGCCTTGTAGCCGAGACCATGGACGGTTTGGATCTCAAAAGTGTCGCACGCCGAGAGCTTGGCGCGGAGCTTGGTCATATAGACGTCCACCGTTCGCGTGCTCGTCTGTGTGTCCACCTCCCAAAATTCGTCCATCAGTTGCGTGCGTGTGAAGGTCTTTTTCGGATAGGACAGAAGCTTATAAAGAAGATCAAATTCTCTTGCCGTGAGTGAGATTTCTTCGCCGTTGAGCGTTGCGCTTCGCTCGTCTGCATCCATCACGAAATTGCCAACCTCCAAACGGCGGCTCGATGCGATCTTGGAGCGGCGCAGAAGGGCGCCGATTCGAAGGAAGAGCTCGTCGAGGTCGATGGGCTTGGTCATATAATCGTCGATCCCGATGCGGAAGCCTCTCTGCTTGGATGCGAAATCATCGCGAGCGGACATGAACAGGATCGGGATGTCGTTGTTGAGCGCGCGCACGGTCTTGGCAAACTCAAAGCCGTCGACGTTCGGCATCATGATATCCGACACAATCAGGTCGAAGGTGGTCTTATACATCTCGTCATAGGCGCTTTCCGCGTCAAGACAACCGATCGCTTCGTATCCCGAATTGTTCAAAAAAGAACAAACGCTGCGGTTCAGATCTCTGTCGTCCTCCACAATCAAAATTTTGAACATTTTTCATCCTCCCTGGGCGCATTTTTGCTTTTACGTTTCTATTATAACATAGAATTGTTAAAGTTTTGTTTGTGTTTTGGACGTTTTTGAAAAAATATTGGGAAAACGGTATCTTTTTGCTTTCGTGAAGGGGAGTGGCAAAAGAGGAACGTCAAAAAGGCAACGCCGCGTTTGGCGTTGCCTAAGCAAATGATTCGTTTTTTGTAATGGGATTTTGGGCTTCTTCGACCGTATATCCCGCCTGCCTGATCTTTGATTTCAAAATCTCATCGTCGACGTCATCGGCGCAGAACACGGTCAGCTCGCCCTTTTTCAGATTGACCTTTCCGGCAACGTCCTTTACGCCGTTCACGGCGTCCTCCACACGGCGACCACAGTGCGCACAGTGCATTCCGCCGATCCGGAAGATCTTTCGATATTTCATGTTGGAAAGCCTTTTCTTTTTCGGCCGATTGCGCCCTCCGCCTCCGCAACAACCGCTCTCCCCCTTGAAGTGCTTTACGCTTGAGATGACGCCAAGAACCAAGATTGCGGCGAGGAGCACGATGAGAATACAGTCTCCCATATGCTGTCTCACCTTGCCTTTTTGCGATATAGTTCGTCGAGCATTTCATGCGGCATATCCGCAAGCAAGCCGCAGATCGCCTTCTCGCTTGCCGCACCGCTGCCGCAGACCTCTGACATTTTCTGTTCTAAAATGCTATAACAAAAGGCATATTTTTGTGCCAACGCGCGCCCTCGGTCCGTGAAAAAAGCAAGTCCAAAGCTCTCTTGTCTGACAATGCCGAGATCTGCAAGAGATTTCAGCATTTTGTGCACGCTGGGCTTGCTCAAGCCCAGCGTGCTTGCAAGTTCGACGTTCTTGACACCGTATCCGCTTTGTGACAGGCGGTAAAGAGAGACGATATATCTGATTTGCGCGAACGTGAATTTGATATTGTGATCCAAAACGAACCTCCGTTGCTCAAAAAGGATGCGCGCTTGGCACGCATCCTTTTACAAATTTATTGACTGTTGTCTTTGTCGGCTTCAACTTGCGCGTAGCCGCCGTGACACTTGCCGCCGCATTGCTTGGCATAAGGACAGCCGACGCATTTTTCACCGCGCCGCTTGGCACGTGCGATGTAGAAGACTGCGGCACCGACGATCAGCGCGATCGCGACGATCGCAATATAATCAACGGCTCCCATTATGCTGCGTTCAGAGCGTATTCGGTGCTCAGCTGCTTGTTCTTTCTAATGATCATTGCCGTAAAGATCGCTGCAATGGCGAGAATGATCGCCCAGCCAACGATGGGCATCCAAGCGGCACCGAAGCTTCCGCCCGTGAAGAGTGTGCCGAAGAAGAAGACAAGGAATCCGATCACGTATCCAACTGCAAACTGAAGTCCGATACCTGCCCAAAGCCACTTACGGCTCTTGATCTCGGAGTTCATGGCCCCGAGAGCTGCAAAGCAAGGAGGGGTGAAAAGGTTGAACATCAGGAATGCAAGGCCCGCAACGACCGAAATGCCGCCCATGTTGGATGCGCTGATCGCGCCGACAGCCTCAAGGTCCTCGTTGATCAGATGCTCAAACATAAATACGGTCGCAAGAGTGGAAACGACACACTCTTTTGCGATAAAGCCCGTAACAGCCGCTGCCGCGAGCTGCCAGAGCGCCACGCCGACGATCGGAGCGATCACGTAGCCGATCGGAGTCGCGATGGTAGCAAGAATGGAATTGGAGGGATCTTCAACCGCTTGGAAGTTCCAGCCGTAGGTCTGCATCATGTAAACGACGAAGTTACAGACCAGAATGACCGTTCCTGCTTTTACGATGTAAGACCAACCTCTCTGGCACATCGACTTGAGTGCCTGAGGGAAGGAGGGGGCTTTATACTCGGGAAGCTCGATGATGAAGAAGGACTTTCTTGCTCTGTGACCGGTAAGCGCGTTGATCAGGAGAGCGCAAAGTAGGATGATCGCGATGCCCGCAAAATACATCGTTGTGCCAACCCATTCCGCGCCGTCAAAGAAGGCGCCGGCAAAGAGTGCGATCACGGGGAGCTTTGCGCCGCAAGGCATAAAGGGCGTGAGCATGGCGGTCGCTCTGCGCTCGCGCTCGTTACGAATGGTACGGCAAGCCATGACACCGGGAATCGCGCAACCTGTGCCGATGATGAAGGGGATCACGGATTTACCGGAAAGACCGACTTTCTTGAAGATAGGATCAAGAACAACGGTCGCGCGAGCCATGTAGCCGCAATCCTCAAGCAAAGCGATGAGGAAATACATCACCATGACGAGCGGCAAGAAACCGACGACGGCGGCAACGCCCTCAATCATACCTTCCAGGATGATTGCTTGGATCAGGTCGTGAGCGCCGCTGAGCCAGCCCGCGACGACGTCTTTGAACCAAGCGATGCAATCCACAAGTCCCCAAAGGTGCGTTTCCCCAACGTCAAGACCTTCCGCAAGCCAGACACCGGGACCTGCCTGAGAGATCCAGAACACAGCCCACATGATGAGCGCGAAGATCGGGATCCCCAGCCACTTGTTTGTCAGAATGGCGTCGATCTTGTCGCCGAGATTTCGTTCCTTTGTGAACACCTTGCGGGTTTCAACCGCCTTTACGATTCCGTTGACAAATTCGAAGCGCTTGCGGTCGGCGGCTTCCACAACGGCTTTGTCGGAAAGGTCGAGCTCTCCCTGGCGATAGGGGGCGTTCTGTTCTTTGCCTGCCAAGGACGCGGCAGTTTCAACAAGTGCTTTAAGCCCTTTTGACGAGGTGGAAACGGTGGTGATGACGGGACAGCCAAGCTTTTCCGACAGCGCGTCGGCATCAATTTTGGTTTCCTTCTTCTCGTTTAGGTCGCTCTTGTTCAGTGCAATGACAACGGGAACGCCAAGCTCAAGAAGCTGCGTGGTGAAGAAAAGGCTGCGGCTGAGGTTGGTGGCATCCACGATGTTGATGATCACGTCGGGATTTTCTTTTTTTACGTAGGAGCTTGTGATGCTTTCCTCGCTCGTGAAGGGGGACATGGAGTATGCACCGGGAAGGTCGACGGCGATGAGGTGTTCGCCCCCTGCATACGCCTTTTTGATGGGGTGTTCTTTCTTGTCAACGGTAACACCTGCCCAGTTGCCGACCTTCTCACTGCGTCCGGTCAGAGCATTATACATGGTGGTCTTACCTGAGTTGGGATTGCCCGCCAAAGCAATTCTCATATTGGAGTTCCTCCTGTTTTTGAATCCTTTCGGATATAGATTACAAGACACAGACAATCGGTTAGCAATTGCTAACTTCATGCCAAAAAAATAATCAGCTTGCTGCTTTTTTGAGAACACAATTTTTGTGTCTGCAAAATTATATCATGATAGCTTCAGCAAGCTGATTGTCGATGTTATATCTTCCGTCCTTGATGGCGACGATGCAACCGCCCTTCAGGTGGCGAATGACGGTGATCGCCTCACCGCTATAGCATCCAAGAGAAAACAAAAAAGCATTGAGCTCTTCGTCATCGGTTTCAATTCTGCTTATGATGTATTCCACGCCGTCTTTTGCCTCTTTGAGATTCATCGCAAGCTCCTTTCTCCGATCTCGGCCGTTTGGTTGCAAACTGGTTAGTTGTTGCTAACTGCGAATATTATACAGCATTTTTCGGCTTTTGTCAACCGTTTTGGATCCGTTTTTTTAATTTCGTATGCTTTCACAAATCGGTTAGGTCTTGCTAACTGACGAAGAGGAAAGTTTATACAAAATCGTTAGCTTGGGCTAATTTTCTTTTTGGCGGGAAGCAGGTTTGAGAATGATTTGCGGGCTGAACGGTCGACGTTCAGCCCGCAAATGGATTTGTCTCGGATTTATACCAAGTGAACAGCTTTTAAATTTGAGGCTTGCGTTATCCTCCATACGTACGAGCTCAAGCACACGGTGAATCTCCTCGTCTGCGTTCTCGATGCCGAGATTGATGCATTGCATCATAAGGTTTTGATATACGCTTGATCCGGGAAAACAGCCTGCATTCTCAATCAGTGCGCCGACTCTTACGCGCACGCCGGGATCGGTGTAATCTCTGCCGAACAGCTTGATCTCGCCGCCGTCTGGAACGAGGTGACCGCAGATCAGCTTCTCGGTGGTGGATTTTCCCGAACCGTTCTCACCGATGAAGCCGTAAATAGCCCCCTGCGGAACGGTCATATTCAGATGATCTACCGCATACATTGAGCGAAAGCTTTTTGAAAGATTTCTGATTTCAATCGCGTTCATTTTTTACTCCTTCATTTTGATGTGTAAATGCAACACAAGCGAGCCGCTGACATGCGACTCGCTGATGCTGTTTGCTTTCTTATTTCTTTTTTGCGGCATCAATGCGTGCATCGGCTGCCGCTTTGCGCTCGTTCGCTGCCGCGATCTGAGCATCGCGCTCTTCCTGCATCTTTGCCTGCCTTTGCGAAGGCGACATCTTGGCTTCCTCCCAATTCGCCTTGGCTTCTGCCTTTGCTGCGGCAAAGTTTGCCTTGTCGACCTCGTGCTGTGCTTTGGTGCTTTCCTTCATATCACCGAATGCCTTCTTAAAAAATGCTTTGATTCCCATTGTAATTGATCTCCTTTTTATTATTTACTTTTATTGCCGATTCATGATCTTGTCGCTGAGACTGAGAATTTCAGCGCCGTACTTTTTCTTGCGCGAATTGAGAATACCCTTATACATCGGATAGGTGAGAAGCGCCATACCAAGCCCTACAACACCGATTGCAATTCCAGGAACCATTGCGCTTGCGATGCCGATCGTCGCACCGATATCGGTCATGACGAGGCTCATGCCTGCGCCCATAATGATTGCGGAAATGCTTCCGAACACGTAGGCGAACACGTTTGCGGGACGCTTCACCTTTGCATCAAGCTCGCGAAGAGCGTCAAGCTCGGAGGGAGTCTTTTCCATGTACTGCGTGCGGATCTTCTGTGCCATAAACTGCTGATCGTTTCTGTTCATCATCAATTACCTCTCTTGTGTTTATATTTGAATTTTGTGATTGTATTATAACAGCCGATTGTTTTTGATTGTTTTGTGAAATGTTTGCGTTTTGTTAATCCTTAATTTTTTGCGGATTTTATAATTTCCTCGGACAAACGAAGAATTTCGGGAGTCAACTCCGCCTTGGTTTTACGGGCAATTCGTCTGTATATCGGGTAGGCGGGGATCATGATCAGAGTGCCGATGCTCATAAAGAGTGCCGAGAGCCAAGCCGCGCCTGCGAACACGTCAAGAAAAAAACACATTCCGATCCCGAACACGAGCGCGCCTGCGATACCCAAGCAAAGGCTCTCGACGGTGCCAGCCGTTTGAACGTGAAGGTCAAGACGTTTTAAGGTCTCGAGCTTGTTTTCTTCTTCGGGCAGATATTTTCTTCTGATTCTTTCGACTTCCTTGTTTCTTTGTGCCGAATAATTGTAGCTAAACGTGTTGTTTTTCATGATACTCCTGTTTCTTTCGTTTCATTGTGGTTATATTTTACCGTACCGTTTTTTGCGTTTTGTTGGAGATTTGTTTCCAAAACGTTATAAAAACAATTTTTATGAATTTTGATGCGGATCACGTCCCGAGATCCACTTGTTTTTACCGAAACGCTCGGAAATCGCCGCCGCCTTGTCGTAAAAGCAAACAAGCCATCCTGCCTTTGTTTGGGGCGGTATCGGTGTGAGCGGAAACATAAAATTCGCTGTCGGCTTGCCCGTGCAACCGAGAAAACGGGGTGACTTCCATACCGAGTTTTTTCAGTTCTTCAAGACGGCGAATGAATTTCTTCCGGAGCTTTCGGGAGTAGAATAGGAAGTACAGCATAAATCCTGCGATCGGCAAAATGCGAACGAACAAATGGATTGCTTTTGTGTCTTTAATTAAGTCAGTGCTTGTCAAGAAAAAAGACAGAGAGTGTAAAAACATTCTCTGCCTTTTTTCTGTGGGTGGGGAGTATATTTCTATTTAACTTAAAACTATTGTTAAGAGTACAACCCTTTATACCCGTCCTTGTTTTGTGATCAACGGCTTTGTTCTGTGATACGCTGTTTGGCAGTGTCTGTTTTTGTTCAGACTTTCATTTGCCATCAGAAGAATTGCCAATGGCTTGTGATTGTAGACGTAGGAATAGAGTGTGTGCTGTTTGCCGTTGAGAGAGAGTTCCTGCTTGGTGATCGAGCGAAGCTCTATGAGATCCTGCAGGACCTCCTCCATGCGCTCCTCCGGGATGGCACAGTCTTTGGTCAGGATCGCGGCCTCAAATACGTAGCCTTCGGGCTTTTGATACAAATAGAGCAGTGCATCGAGCGTGTGCGGTCGCGAGAGCTTCGTCAGGATTGTTTGCCATTCCTCGCGGTTTTCGAGGAATGCGCCAAAGCCCTCCTCGGGTTCGGGGAACAGGGAGAAAAAGGGATCTTTGCCGTTGGAGATGACGCTGAAGCCGTGCTCCTCCAAAACAAAGGAGGAGGGATTTGCAGGCTCTCTCTTGAGGGCGGGATCACTGATCGCCTCCGGCTTGTGGGAGTAAAATAATCCGCAGTGGATCTGCCAGGTGATTTCACGGGCGAGCTGAAAACGCTCCCGATTCGATGCATGAATGAGCAATGATATGATCTTTTGTGAAAGGTCGGACATGGAGACCTTTGGATTGTCAAACAACGCATCCAAAGAAACGTCGAGTGCGTTTGCGAGGTCGACGAGAAGAACGCTGTCGGGGATCGATGCTCCGGTCTCCCATTTGGATACCGCCTGGGGAGAGACGCCCAACGTGGAGGCAAGCTGTTCTTGCGTCAGACGTTGTTTTTGACGAAATATTTTGATGTTATCCGATAGACTCATTTTGTACCTCTTCGATCATTTTGCTGTTCCGAATGTGGCGATAGGCGTGCATTTTTTTGTTGAAGGCGTGGGCATATGCGAGGGAGAGCATCGTCAAAAGCCTTCCGTCGCCCTGACTTTCGTATATTTTGACGTCACCCGTCAAAAAATGCGCCGTGATCTGCTTGCAGCCACCCACCGCACAAAATTCGTCGAGAATTTCTTGGGCGCGCTTTTCCGACACGCCGGTGTGCTCGGCGATATAGCTTGCCGTGAAACTGTCGGAGCATTCGGCGGAATGAATGAAATAGAGCAGAGAAAGCGTCTCCTCATCGGAAAGAAAACGGAAAATGCGGACGAGTTTCTTTTGCTTTTCGGGATTCTTCAGCCAAGCGAAATTTGCTTCGTTGCGCAACAGCATGGTCGCCAGATTCACGTCTTTTGATTGAAGTGAAAAAAGGAACAGATCGTTGATTGCGATGACGGAAGAAAACTGCATTGTGGGATCCGTCGGAAAAGGGGGGATGCTGTCCTTGTCTGTAGCGCCGTCCAAATATTTGCTTGCATAAAGAAACGAGGGGAAGGTTGTTTCTGCGATTTCGAAAGCGGTGAGAATGGCATTGGTACGATTCTTTCCCTCAAACAGGGAGTCAATAGCGCCTCTTGTGCCTTGTTGCTGTCCGGGCGCGAGTCCCAACAGGGCGTCGGTCGAGACGTCATAGCATTTTGCGAGCTTGATGAGAGTGGGAAGATCCGGGAGCGAAGCGCCGTTTTCCCATTTTGAAACGGTGCGGTTGGAGATCTCCAGCTTCTTCGCGACGTCATCTTGTGTCAATCCCTTCGCCACGCGAAACTCGATCAGCTTTTCTGCGATTTTTTGTTTTTGCATCTTTTTTTACCTCTTTTTGGCGTGCGATTTGATTCTTATTTCTATTATACACGAAACCAATGGTAGAAGTCAATAGGAAAATGCGAAAATATCTCCGAATCGGAGATATTTTCGGGGGGGGGGCAACCATTGGTTGATATTTTGGGACGGAGTCCACGGATCGGAGGAATAGAGCCCGCCTTTTTGAGAAAAGGCTTGATTTTTTGGAGGAATTATGATATGATAAAACAAACCAAAGAGGAGGAGGGGGATTCCTTGAAGCTGAATTTTGATCAAATCGAGACGACCTGCTTGCCGCGCTTCAACGGCGGCGAGGGCAAATTGCTGGCAAATCTGTTCACCGACGCGCGTGTGAAGATCCTGCGCGGAAGGTTGGAACCCGGCGCGAGCATCGGATTTCACTGTCACGCGACCTCGTGCGAGGTGGTTTATATTCTCGATGGATCCGGAAAAATGATCACCGAGGAGGGTGAGGAGCGTCTGACGGCGGGCGAGTGTCATTATTGCCCACTCGGCGCGTCTCACTCACTCTGCAACGACAGCGGGGCAGATCTGCTCTTTTTCGCCGTCGTGCCGCAGCAGGTCTGACGCGGGGAGAGGATCCTATATATATAAGGAAGATTTTCGCTCAAAATGCAAGATCTTCCGTTGCGGAAGCCGAAATTCTTGGCACGAGGATGCCGCGATTTTGGAAAAAAACAGCGTTTCGTCGCTTTTTTGACTGCAAAAAATGAATAAAATGCAATGATTTTGGCAAATCATCAATCGCATTGATACGTTTTTTGTGCAAAACGGAGAAAATTCAAGATTGAAGGCTTGTTGCTTGACAAAATCGAACGAAAATGATATAATAAGCTGTAATTGGATCGGTATGCCCGTACTATGCTTATCGTCGGCGACCGCCTCCAAGTACCATCTGGACAGAACCACACGACCTTGCGGTCGGGTGTCTGTATATAAACATTAAATTTCGGAAGAAGGAGGAAAATCGAAGAATGCCAACTTTTAACCAATTGGTCAGACAGGGTCGTGGCGAGAAGATCTACAAGTCCAAGGCACCCGTTCTTCAAAAGGGCTTCAACTCTTTGAAGAATGCTGCCATCGATCAGTCTGCACCGCAGAAGAGAGGCGTTTGCACGAAGGTATCCACTACCAGCCCGAAGAAGCCGAACTCGGCAATGAGAAAAATTGCGAGAGTGAGACTGACCAACGGACTTGAGGCAACCGTCTACATTCCCGGTATCGGACACAACCTGCAGGAACACTCCGTCGTTCTCATCAGAGGCGGCCGTGTAAGAGACCTGCCCGGTGTGCGTTACCACATCATTCGCGGTTCTCTCGACGCTCAGGGCGTTGCGAACCGTAACCAGAGCCGTTCCAAGTACGGTGCAAAGAGAGCAAAGAAGAAGTAATTTTTTCTTTGCCGCGGGGAGAATTCCCCAACCTAACGAAAAAGCAGTTACGCTCGTCCGTTTCGTAAATTTAATGTTTATGTTCACCCGACGCGCGCTTACAGAAGAATGCTTTTGAGTACCAATGATTTCATAATTTTGATGAAGGAGGGAAGTACAGTGCCGAGAAGAGGTCGTATTACCAAAAGAGATGTATTGCCGGATCCGTTGTACGGTTCTAAGCTGGTAACCAAGCTGATCAACAACGTGATGTACGACGGCAAGAAGGGCGTTGCCCAGACGATCGTTTACGATGCATTCAAGCTCGTAGAAGAGAAGCAGGGACAGAACGCTCTGGAAGTTTTCCAGGAAGCACTTGAGAACATCATGCCTGTTCTGGAGGTCAAGGCTCGCCGCGTAGGTGGTTCCACCTACCAGGTGCCGATGGAGGTCAGAGCCGACCGCCGTCAGACTTTGGGTCTGCGTTGGCTCATTCTCTTTGCAAGAAAGCGTGGCGAAAAGACCATGGCTGAAAGACTTGCAGGCGAGATCGTTGACGCAAAGAACAGCGCAGGCGGCGCTTTCAAGAAGAAGGAAGAAACGCACCGTATGGCAGAAGCAAACAAGGCGTTTGCTCACTACAGATATTGATCTGCCGGATGAGTTTATCAAGGAGAAAAACCAATGGCAAGAGAATATTCACTTGAAAATACCAGAAATATCGGTATCATGGCTCACATTGACGCCGGAAAGACCACCACGACTGAGCGTATCCTGTTCTACACGGGAAAGACGCACAAGCTTGGCGAGACTCACGACGGCGGCGCAACCATGGACTGGATGGCACAGGAGCAGGAGAGAGGTATCACCATCACCTCCGCAGCTACCACGTGCTTCTGGAAGGGAAAGCGTATCAATATCATTGATACCCCCGGCCACGTTGACTTTACCGTTGAGGTAGAGCGTTCCCTGCGTGTGCTTGACGGCGCAGTTACCGTCATGTGTGCAAAGGGTGGCGTTGAGCCCCAGTCTGAAACCGTTTGGAGACAGGCTGATAAGTACAAGGTTCCGCGTATGATCTACGTGAACAAGATGGACATCACCGGTGCGGATTTCTATCACGTTATCGATATGATCCATCAGAGACTGCGTGCAAACGCAGTTCCGATCCAGCTCCCGATCGGTAAGGACATGACCTTCCGCGGCATCATTGACTTGATGACGATGGAGGCTGACGTTTACTACGATGAGCTTGGTAAGGATATGCGCGTGGAAGAGATTCCCGCCGACATGCTCGAGCAGGCACAGACCTACAGAGATCAGATGGTGGAGGCAATTGCCGCTACCGACGATGAGCTGATGATGAAGTATCTGGAGGGCGAGGAGATCACGATCGATGAACTCAAGACTGCACTCCGCAAGGCAACCATCGCCAACGAGATCGTTCCCGTCGTTTGCGGTACCTCTTACCGTAACAAGGGCGTTCAGAAGCTGTTGGATGCCATCATCGACTTCATGCCCGCTCCCGTTGACATCCCCGCGATCAAGGGTGTAAACCCCAAGACCGAGGAGGAAGAGGTCAGAGAATCTTCGGACAGCGAGCCGTTTGCGGCTTTGGCGTTCAAGATCATGACCGACCCGTTCGTTGGAAAGCTCTGCTATTTCCGCGTCTACTCGGGTAGCGTTGCCGCAGGCTCGGTTGTTTACAACTCGACCAAGGGCAAGACCGAGCGTCTGGGACGAATTCTGCAGATGCACTCGAACGAGAGACAGGATATTGACTGTTGCTATTCCGGTGATATTGCCGCAGCAATCGGTATCAAGAACACCACCACGGGTGACACCTTCTGTGATGAGAAGCACCCCGTCATTCTCGAGTCTATGGAGTTCCCGGAACCTGTTATCAGCGTTGCGATCGAGCCCAAAACCCGTGCAGGTCAGGAAAAGATGGGACTTGCTTTGGCAAAGCTTGCCGAGGAAGACCCGACCTTCCGCACCTACACCGATGAGGAAACCGGACAGACGATCATCGCAGGAATGGGTGAGCTTCACTTGGACATCATCGTGGACAGACTTCTGCGTGAGTTCAAGGTCGAGGCAAATATCGGTAGACCTCAGGTTGCCTACAAGGAAACCGTTCGCAAGAAGGTCGACCACGAGTGCAAGTACAAGAAGCAGTCCGGTGGTTCCGGTCAGTACGGTCACGTCAAGATCACGCTCGAGCCCAACGAGCCCGGCAAGGGTTACGAATTTATCAACGCTGTTACCGGCGGTGCGATCCCGAAGGAATACATTCCCGCAGTTGATGCAGGTATTCAGGGCGCAATGCAGTGCGGTGTTGTTGCAGGCTACAACGTCGTTGACGTAAAGGTGACTCTGTACGACGGTTCTTACCACGAAGTCGACTCTTCGGAAATGGCGTTCAAGATTGCCGGATCCATGGCTTTCAAGGAAGCAATGAGAAAGGCAGATCCCGTTCTGACCGAGCCGATCACCAAGGTTGTTACCATTGTTCCCGACGAGTACATGGGAAATGTCATCGGCGACTTCAACAGCCGCCGCGGCTTGATCCTGACGCAGGAAGCAACCGTTCCCGGTGTGCTTGAGGTGACTGCACACGTTCCGCTTTCCAACATGTTCGGTTACGCAACCGATCTGCGCTCCAAGACGCAGGGACGCGGACAGTATTCCATGGAGCCCAGCCACTTCGCAGAGGTTCCGAAGTCCATTCAGGAAGCGATCATCAAAGAGCGCGCAAAGAACTGATTGGATTCTGAAAAGAAAAGCTTTAAAAATTAAAATAATACTAATTTACGGAGGAAATTCAAAATGGCAAAGACTACATTTGAACGTACAAAACCCCACGTTAACATTGGTACCGTCGGTCACGTTGACCACGGTAAGACCACTCTGACCGCAGCAATCACCAAGACCCTTTCTCTGAGAAGCGGAAACGTTGAGTTCTTGAGATATGACCAGATCGACAACGCTCCCGAGGAAAAGGCAAGAGGTATCACAATTAACACCAGACACGTTGAGTACGAGACGGATAACCGTCACTACGCTCACGTGGACTGCCCCGGCC
>JAFWYJ010000048.1 GCA_017517745.1 Clostridia bacterium
AGCTGTTCTTGGTCAGATGAACCGATATGAGTGAATCGCATTTTTGTGTTATAGTAAAATTGCTCAATGAGCTTTTTATGACAGAACGCGGGAAAATCGTCGGCTGAGCAAGATATCCTTGGAGACTCTTTTGCTATGCCGTACAAATCGTTCAACGTAATATTCAAAGCATCTGCAATTTGGGGAAGAAGCATCACATCAGGCATCGAGATTTCCGATTCCCATTTCGATACTGCTTGGTTGGTCACACCAAGCTTTGCGCCCAATCCCTCTTGTGTTAATCCTTTTGCTTTTCTGTATTTTGCGATATTTTTTCCGATACTCATAGACAATTACACTCCTTTGCTTTTGTGGTTACATTATAACACGTTTCAGCCGAAAAATGAAGATATCATTTTTCGAATTAGAAAATTATTACCCAATTAAAATCGCCAAATAGTTGGAAAATGCATTTCGCGGTTCGAATCTGTCTACAGACCCGAAATGCCCGAAATGCATCTACAAAATTTCGTCACTTCGCGTCCCAATCACGCCGAAGGCGTGTATATCATCCGCAACTTGTTGCGGTATATCACCAACACGAAGTGTTGTATATCATCAAGCCGCAGGGAATACACGCTGGCGCGTGATGAGATACAAGGGCGGCTCTCCGCCCTTGATGATATACGCCACGCTTCGCGCGGCGATGATATGCCAAGCCTGCGGCTTGGATAAACAAAAAGAGAACTTTTGGTAGACAAAAGTTCTCTTTTTGTTGGTGGGAGATGGTGGATTCGGACCACCGAAGCTAAAAAGCAACAGATTTACAGTCTGCCCCCTTTGGCCACTCGGGAAATCTCCCATATGAAGTCCACGGTGTGTGGACTTTTGGAGCTGGTGAACGGAGTCGAACCATCAACCTGCTGATTACAAATCAGCTGCTCTGCCATTGAGCCACACCAGCGATCTTGTTCTCTTGCGAACCGTCGCCTTCGGAACGTTGATATTATATCACTTTCCGTCTGTTTTGTCAAGCCTTTTTTCAAAAAAAGATTGAAAAAACTTTTATTTTTTTTATGCCCTTCCCTTTTCTCTCAAAAAGCCGAAAAGAGCGCCGAAAAAAACTTTCGACGCTCTTTTTGATCATACGCTCTCCATGATCGTGCGGTACAAATTTTGGGTATAAAATCCAAAGCCGAGATCGTTGGGATGGAGGATAAAATCCGAATAGAAGTCCGAAACATGAGGCACAAAATCCCAGCCGCGGATCAGGCGCAGATTTGGAATATCCGAGCAAAGCTCCTGCATCCGGTCATGCACGCGGTAGGCGGGGATTCCGAACGCCGTTTGTTTCTCTGGCTCTCCGAACCAAATGGGAGAGATGCCGAAAATCGTGGCGTCTGGATAAAGCTCGTGCAAACGGCGGAAGAACGCCGGGCAATTCGTTCGGTAGGCTTCGGGAGAGGTTTTGTTCCAGTCGTTGATGCCATACGCCACTGTGATGAAATCGGGCTTTTCGGGATCGGCATCACGCAGCATATCGGGACAAAAAACGTCTCCGCCGATGCCCTTGTTGGTCACGTCGGCATCCAACAATCTTGCCAATGCGATCGCATAGGCGTTTGAAGGATAGATGGCGTCATAGCCCTGTGTGATCGAATCTCCGAACGCGATCATTTTACGCTTGCGGTAGATCGGCTTGACGAAGGAAGCATCCTCAAGGATCACGTTGGAAACACACACGGTACGAGACCACGGGAAATAGATCTCCACGGTCTTCTCTCCATCCACGCGGAACGGAAAACTGATCTTCCCTCCCTGCATCGCGGAGTTTTCGCATCCCACGTGACGGATCATCGCACCGTTGACGTAAACGTCGAACCAAGCAAAGGCTCGACTGTACCCAACGAGCAAGGAAAAGTCAAAGGAAATTCCGGTCGCATCGGTGGAAAACGCCAGGCGAACTCCCGCCGTCGCATTGGTTTTATTGTAATAATCGGTTTGTCCCGCATCGAGATAATACTGTGCCTGTGCCTCGGTAAAGCGGAAGAAACGGAAATAGCCGTCGATCTCCTCCACCCGCGTAACACCTCTCGTAATCTCGCGGATCTGCTCCAAATTCAGTTTCATTTCAAAATCCTCATTCTTTTATTTTCAAGGTTCACTCGGCATGAGCCACTCATACAGACGTTCTCTTGCATTCTGTCTACAAGCAAAAATTTGACGTGCAAGTGCCTCACGCCTTTTTTTTGCCCGAAAAAAGCTTGCGCTTGATCTTGGAACCAAGCAACCGCACCAAATGAATCGCCTTTCGCAAGGGATAGATCGCGTGCCAGAAGGCGGCATAGCGGCGATAGCGCTTATTATGTGCCGTCACGTGGCGGTCGCCGCGATAAAACTCGGTCACAACACCGAGAATCCACTCGTCGGGAACGATCTCCTTGACGTAGGTATTGTCACCGCGGATGATGTAATATCCGTCCTTGACACCGATGACGCGATGCAACACGTATTTCCCGTCGGGACGCTTATAAAGCGGCAGATCCCATTTGGACAGCCTCCCCTCCCCCACGGGACGGATGATCACACGGTCACGGCGGTTCCGCAGCATCGGCCGCATACTCGCACCGACCGTGGTGCTGACGTAGTACCCCTCTTCGGCAAGCTGCTTTTCGATCGTGTTCGTCATATAAACAGCTTGCTGTTTTTCAGCGTTTCCACAACGGCGTGAACGTCAGCCGCGGCAATCTCGCGCGAAACGTCATATTCGGCAAGCATCGCCTCCACCAGCTCCTCCTCGGTGCAGTCTTTTTCCGCCATCAGCTTCCACAAAAACGCGCCGGTTTCATTGAGCTGAATCATGCCGCGAAAGCTCTTGCTTGCCTCTCCGATCGGAACGGCGACGTAAGACGCGCCGACCTTCTGAATGGTAAAATCCTGATTGATCTGCATAATGATTTCTCCTGTTCTGATTTTTCCGTTAAGATTTTCGCATGGTGTTCCATGCAAGAAGTGCCGCCTCATCCGAAACGTTACATTCCAGCACGTAATACGGAACGGCGCGCACGAGCGCATCCATCAGCACGAGCTGTTGTGTCACCGATTGGCGGCTGCCGCGCAGATAGAGCTGATGCATCAGCCTCCCGATCACGTCACTCTCCTGTGCCGGCGTGATGCGGTTCTCAATGCCTCGTTCGATAAAGCAGATCGCCGCCAAAGGCGCGGAAATGTTTTCTCCCCAATTTTCCTTGCCGTTCCAAGGGGTTCCGAATGCGGTCAGCGATCCGTCCTTCTCCAATCGGTAAAGCGGTTTATCTCCGTTGAGCACACGCGCGTTTGGGACGTTCTTGAGCCAGAGCGCGGTGTGTGTCGACTTTCCGACGCCGCTTTTCGCGGTAAAGGCATAAGCGTAGCCGTCGACCTCGATCACCGAAGAGTGCATCAAAAAAATATTATACGCGGGCAATTGCTCGCAAATATGGCGGTAGATGCAAATGCTTTCGCAATATCCTTCGGAAAATTCTCCGTGCTTTTGCTCCTCCAGAATCTCGTCGCTCGTAACCGATACGGTAAAGGCGACGTCCGTCCCCTCGCAGACAAAACCGTAACATTGCCGCTCAATAAAAGAGTATCGGTTGTCGATCCCGATGCGAATTCCTGCCAACTCGATGACAAACATAGGCTACCTCTTTCTTTTTTCTTCATTTTAACACAATCCTTGCGCAATTGCAAGCCGAATTGTCAAATCCGATGCTCGCTCGGCAAAGGGTTTTCGGTCGCCGGCGGTCAGCCGATCTCGGCGTCGATCACCAGCGCATTGTGGTCGGAGAGAAACTCTCCGTATTTGCAACGGTTGGTTGCAGTGTAAATCATTTCGTAGGAAAGTACGTTGACCGCATCACTGACAAAGATATAGTCGATGCGTTTGCCCTTGGGATAGGACTCGTCCTCCGCAAGCAACGTGTAGTTGGGCGCGGAACAATCCGCTTCGGTCAAGTCGGTCTTCTCGGCGATGAGAAGCGAATCGCGCAAAAGCGAGGTAAAGTTGCGATAGGTTCCGGAGTCGGACTTGGCGTTCATATCCCCCACCAAAACCACGGGACAGTCGGCAACGCCGTGGATCTTCTCCATCCTCGCGATGATCTTGGGGATCTCGGTCACGATGACGTCGGACTGATATTCCACAATGGGAGATGCGGCATCGGAGAGGTGCGTATCAAAGAACAACAAATGCTGTCCACTTTCCCTCTCGCGAAGCATCACCCACGCGCACACACGGTCGACGCCGTTGTTGTTCGGTGTTTCCAACACCTCAAGCGAGGCGTCCTCACTGCCCGCGGCGCGTGCCAGATAAAAATGTCCGCTGTCGATCTTCTCGTATTTGCTTGTCCGATAAAAGATGTATCCGCCCTCAGCGTGCGCCTTGGTTTGCGCCCCCGTACAACCGTATTCGGGCAGCGCGGCGCAAAGACGCGTTTTCCACTCGAAATGCGTGATCTTGGTTCTGCCGTGGTGAACGCACTCCTTGGCCTCCTGCACACCGACAACGTCGATCTGCTCGGATCGGATCATATTGGCGATCAGAGGCACGCGGCGCTCCATCGTGGAATCCACGATCTCGCCCTTGGCATTGAGGTTGGTATCCGCCACCGAAAAGCGAATGTTGAAATCCATCAGTCTCGTTTTCATCACAAATCACACTCCTTTCTGAGCGTTCGTGTCTATTTTTCGGATCACGGTGCCCGAAAATTGACAATTGCGTAATACAACTCCTTAAATTCTTCATAGGTTGCCTCGTTCGAGGAAGCGCCCCAAACGTAGGAACGCGGAAAAACGATCAGCGTGTCGGCGGGCAGAACCTTCAGGGCGTCGTAATATTGATACAGCGCGGTGTCTCCGAGTCGGATCGCGCAATCGCGATAGGCTCCGGTCGGTGTTTCCTCGAAAAGTTCACTCAGCGGGACTGCCACCTCCCCGAGATTACGTTGCTCAAAAACGTATTCGCTCACCAGCCAAACGCCTGCCTCGCCCGTCATGGCATAGGTGCCGAAATTGGAAAGATTTTCGTTGGAAAGATGCTTGGCACTGTTGAGGGCATAAAGATCGACGTTTCCTTGCGCGTCAGTGAATTTCGGACGCAGCTCCTCCTCAGGATGGACTGAAAAGGTTGCCAGCATGACCTCGGTCTGTTGACGCTTGCCGTCGACCGTCTTTTCGGGCGCGACCGCCTCAAAGACCTCGATCACGCGCGCTCTTTCTTCCTCGTTCATCGTGTAGTTTCCGGCATACGCCAACGTGACGTCGCCCACATTCTTGGTCGCACACTGCGCAAAGCAGATCAGACTCACGATGAGAAAAAAGGCGACGATGATGACAGGCCATTTATAGTGATACCAAAAATTATCCAGCCATTTCAAAAAGCGGTTTTCAATGACGATCTCTCCCGCCTGATTTTTTTCGTGTTTCAAAGCAAGCTCCTTTCCGATACGCTACGGTATCATATATCCCTTTCCCCTCACGGTTTGGATCAGCCTTTGCGGGCAAACAGTCTCCAGCTTTCTTCGCAGATAGCAAATGTAAACATCAGTCTTATTTGCCGACGATTCTCCGATGCAAACCGACAATGCCTGTCGGGAAACGGGAGTCCCGCGGTTCTTCAAAAGACAACCGATCACCGCGCTCTCACGCGGAGTGAGCGCGATTTTTTGCCCGTCGATCGACAAAACCGACCGTTTGGCATCCAGCAAGAGCCGCGTCTGTCGCGCGGGGGCTTCGGCAGACAGCAACGCCGTACCGTCAACCTCCCCAAGCACCTCGCGGCGCAACAGCCGCATCTCAAACGGGCGGTGCAAAATCATCGAGCAGAGACGGCGGGTTCCGTCATCGGCAAGCGCCGCACCGCGGGTGAAGCCGATCATTCGCCCGTAAGAGGCGGCATCGGGTGCCGCGGCA
Organism: Clostridia bacterium; assembly: GCA_017517745.1. GTDB lineage: Bacteria > Bacillota > Clostridia > Oscillospirales > CAG-272 > UMGS1865. Next base: position 5,932 of record JAFWYJ010000048.1, read on the forward strand.
CTGTCCAGATCCAGCAGAGCCACCTCCGAGAAAACCTCTCGGTTCGGATGCTTCAGCGTGATCACGCTCATATTTCTCGTCAAGAACTCCAACTCGAGCATACGCGCAAAAACGGCATCGCCCGAATAGATCGCGATCTGACACTTCATGCTCTCCTCCATGTGTCGGAAAATCTCATCCGGGGTTGCTTCCCCGCCTGTGTAAAGGTCTCAAAGCCCACCACCAATCGGGATCCCATTGGTAATCGGCTTTGGGGCGGGAAGAAAAGCCCTGTGTATTCAAGGCTTCCCCTCCCGCTTGCAAGGGTGAATTTTATTTCACAACGATATTGACAATCTTGTTGGGTACGCAGATCTCCTTGATCACGCTCTTGCCCTCGATGGCGGCGGCGATCTTTTCGTCCGCCTTTGCAGCGGCGATCGCATCCTCCTTCGAGCAGTTGAACGGAATGGCAACCGTTGCGCGCACCTTACCGTTGATCTGAACGGCAACCTCAACCGTGCTCTCCACCGTCTTGTTCTCATCCCACTCGGGCCAAGCAGCCAGCGAGCAGAGTCCCTCACCGCCCAGCGTCTCCCACATTTCCTCCGCCAAGTGCGGTGCGAAGGGACAAAGCAGGCGAACCAGAATCATCAACTCATCCTTTGTCAGCGAGCCGACGTCGGCAATGTCATTGAGCAACGTCATCATCGACGCGATCGCAGTGTTGAACTTGAGATCCTCAATATCCAACGACACCTTCTTCACGGTCTTGTGGAAGGGTGTCTCGAGCTTGGGCGTCACTCCCTCGCCCTTGACAAGATCGGTCAGATCGGCAATTCTCTCCAAGAATCTCTTGCAGCCCTTCATCGAGCTTTCGTTCCAGGGAGCGGCACTTCCGTAGTCACCCATGAAAAGCACGTAGGTACGAAGCACGTCGGCGCCGTAAAAATCGACCACGTCGTTGGGATCGACGACGTTGCCCTTGGACTTCGACATCTTCTCACCGTCGGGACCGAGGATCAGACCCTGTGCGGTACGCTTTGCGTAAGGCTCGGACACCGGAACGAGTCCGAGATCGTAGAGGAACTTGTGCCAGAAGCGCGAATAGATCATGTGACGCGTCACGTGCTCCATACCGCCGTTGTACCAGTCTACCGGCATCCAATATTTCAGCTTTGCCTCATCGGCAAAAGCGTTTTCGTTCTTGGGATCAATGTAGCGCAGGAAATACCACGAAGAGCCTGCCCATTGAGGCATGGTGTCGGTCTCGCGCTTGGCGTCCTTGCCGCACTTGGGGCACTTGCAGTTGACGAATGCATCGATCTTTGCCAAAGGACTCTCGCCGCCCTCACCCGGCTCAAAGTTCTTGACCTCGGGCAAGCGCAGAGGCAACTCCTCGTAAGGCACGGGAACGATGCCGCAATGCGGGCAATGCACGATCGGGATCGGCTCGCCCCAATATCTCTGACGGTTGAACGCCCAATCCTTCATCTTGTACTGCACGCCCTTTTCACCGACGCCGATCTCCTCCAAATGCTCAATCATGCGCGCGATCGAATCCTTTTTGTTGGTGTAGCCGTTGAGGAACTCCGAGTTGACCATCTCACCGTCTCCCGCGTAAGCACCCTTTTCGACGTCTCCGCCCTTGATGACCTCAACGACGTCAATGCCAAACTTCTTCGCAAACGCCCAGTCGCGCTCGTCATGTGCGGGAACAGCCATGATCGCGCCCGTACCGTAGCCCATCATGACGTAGTCGGAGATATAGATCGGGATCTCCTTGCCGCTCACGGGGTTGATGGCGGTCAGTCCGTCGATGCAAATACCGGTCTTGTCCTTGACCAGCTGGGTTCTCTCAAACTCGGTCTTCTTGGCGCACTCCTCGCGGTAGGCGTCGAGCGCGTCGATGTTCGCGATCCGGTCGCGGTTCGCCTCGATGATGGGGTGCTCGGGCGCGATGACCATGAAGGTCACGCCGAAGAGCGTGTCGGGACGGGTGGTGTAGATGCGCAGCTTTTCGTCAATCTCCTTGAGGGAGAAGTTGACAAACGCACCCGTGGACTTGCCGATCCAGTTGACCTGCTGCTGCTTGACGTTGGGAAGATAATCGACCTCCTCAAGTCCGGAGAGCAGCTTGTCGGCATACTCGGTGATGCGCAGATACCAAACCGTCTTGGATTTCTGCACGATGTCGCTCTTGCAGATGTCGCACTTGCCGCCCTGCGAGTCCTCATTGGAAAGGACGACCTTACAGCTCGGGCAATAGTTGACCAGTGCCGTATCACGGAAGACGAGTCCCTTCTCGAACATCTTCAAGAAGATCCACTGCGTCCAGCGGTAGTAGCCCTCCTCGGTGGTATCCACCACGCGATCCCAATCAAAGGAGAAGCCCACGCGCTTGAGCTGGGATGTAAACTTTTCGATGTTGCGGTCGGTGACCACTCTGGGGTGCAGATTGTCATTGATCGCGGTGTTCTCGGTGGGAAGTCCGTAGGCATCGAAGCCGATCGGGAACAGCACGTTGTAACCCTGCATTCTTCTCTTGCGCGAGACCACCTCAAGTCCGGAATATGCCTTGATGTGACCGACGTGCATGCCGTGTCCGCTGGGATACGGAAATTCTACGAGGTTATAAAATTTCGGCTTGTCGGAGAAATCCTCGGCACGAAACGCGCCGGCCTCCTCCCATCTCTTTTGCCACTTGGGTTCGGTTTGCTTAAAATCAATTTTCATTGTTCTTCTCCAATCTGATCGTCAATTCCGGCGAAGGTAACGTCCTCCGCGTCTCCATATAACTTTTCCAACTGATAAAAATCGCGGTTCTCGCGGCTGAACACGTGCACGATGACCGTGCCGTAATCCAACACGATCCAGCCGTTGTTGTCACGTCCCTCAAAATGCAGAGGATCGACCTCGCGCAGTCCGATCTTGTATTCGACCTCTCCCGCAAGAGACTTGACTTGTGTGGAAGAGCCGCCCGTGCAGATCACGAAATAATCGGTGATCACGGTTTGGTCCTCCACGCGCAGAACCTTGATGTTCTTTGCTTTTTTTGCATCCAGCACGTCGAAGATCGCGTGTGCCAGTTCCTCGGGCGTCGCCTCGGCAAGCGAAGGCAACCGTTCTTTGATCATTTCTTCCATTCCAAAAACTTCCTTTCTTTGATGGGTCAGTTTGCCGTGGGATCTCCCTCGGCGGTGTAAATATGATGAAACTCCCGATTCTCTTTTCTGTCAAAAAGCGCATCGGGGTCAAATTCCAAAACAGAAAGACTCCTTGCGGGCAACAAATACGTGTTGACCATCTCGCACGCGGACGCGCGGTTGATCACGTAATACCACGCCCCACTGCTCCCCTGCACCGCCTCGCCCGCAAGCGTTGCCATGGGAATCTCCCGGGTGTCGCACTCGCGCAAAGCCGCAAGCACGCGGATCGCGTCGGGAAGTCCGACGTCGGTCTGCACCCGTGTCAGTGTGTGGCACATGATCTGAAAGAGCTGTCCCGGCGAGATCGACTTGCATTTTTCGGCAAACGCGCCGAGAAAGAGCTTTTGCGCGTCAAGACGCCCGAGATCGGCGTTGACGTATCCCGAACGATAGCGAATGAACTGCTCTGCCCGCTCGCCGTCGAGGTGAACTTGCCCCTCTCTCAGATCGATCTCCAATCCCTGTGCGGGATCGGAATAGAGCATATCCTGCGTCAGTGTGACGTCCACGCCACCAAGATCGTCCACGATCCGACGGACACAGGAAAGATCCAAAATCACGAAATAATCCAGCCGTACCCCCAGCGCCCTTGAAAGCAGCGCCTTGAGATCGGCAGCGCCCAAGGCGTTGAGTGCGCCGTTGAGCTTTTTGTAATCCTTTTGGGTATAATTTGCATAGGTATCGCGCGGGATCTGCAAGATCGTCGCCCGTCGCGCCGTTTCGTTGACCGTCACCACGAAGATGCTGTCGGTCAAGCCGCAGGCGCAATCCTTTCCAAGCACCAGAAAGCGCGTCACGCGCTCTCCCTCACCTCTCCAAGCATCTGCTTCTGCCGCTGAAAGTGCTTGCGATGCCGCAGAGACGTCTTTTGAAGAATGCTCCGCGCGCGCACGAGGCAGAAATACCGCCGTCAGCAACACGAGCACCGATGCCAAGCAAAAAAACCGTTTCATCTGTTCCACCTACCATTCAATTGATGATGTAGGCGGAAAAAACTTACGCGAAGCGTCCCTCGGCAACAGCCTTTTCCAAAAGCAGCTCGTTTCGAGCCATCACGGTATCCTCAGCAACCGGGATCCCCTCGTCAAGGAGGTCGCGGATCGTCATATCGTAAGACAAGATCAGCGTATCTCGCAACAAAGCCAATCGCTCCTCGCCGTTCATCGACTCGGGAGCCGCGCCGAAGAAATAATGGCGCAGAATCACGCAGTTTGAAAAGGTGCGCGACAGATCGATGTAGTCGGAAAGATACAACAGCTTCTCGGTCAGCGTCATGCCCGCGCGTCCCGTGGTGTGCCAACGAACCGCGTCGATCACAACGGGATCGGAAAATTCGGAAAAATCGACCTCAATTCTTGCCGCGGCGGTACGCGCATGAAGCGTTTTCGGTGCCAAAAGGTCGGCGGGAGTCAGCGAAATTCCCATTTGGTGGCAAAGTGCCGTCTGTCCGGCTGTATCCAGCTCCTTGGTCAGGTCGTGCAAGAGCGCGGCGGCGCGCATCCGAAGGCTCTCCTCGGGGCAAAATAAAGCGCAAAGCCGTTCGACCATTTGCTCGACCGCGAGCGTATGACGAAATCGTTTGGGCGACATTTCGTGCATGACGCGTTCACGCAAGCCATCCAACGATTGCTCCGTAATCTCTTTCATTATGCAACGTCTCCCTTCGCTTCAAACGTACAAATGATTGTCTCTAATGTATTTTTCCACCGCAGGCGGAACAAGATTGGAGATATCTTCCCCATTCACCAGCTTTTTCCTGACGTCATTCGAGGAAAGCTCCAACGGCTCGGTGACAAGCTTGCGCACCACCTTGCCGTATTTTTCCTGATACAGCGCGATCTTTTGAATGATCATGGCATCCAAAAAACGGTCGTTTTCGCGGCGGATATAGATGGGATAGCAAAGTCGGAAGATCTCCTCCGGCTCGCGCCATCCGTCAAGCGTCAGCATCATGTCAGTGCCGCAGAGCAAAAAGAGTCTGCGATCCTCGCCCGACAGCTCACGAAGTGTGTCCACCGTGTAGCTTTTGCCACCGCGACGGATCTCCATATCGCTGACGTAGACGCCCTCCATGCCGCCAAAAGCGAGACGGCACATCTCGAGGCGATCGGCGGCAGAGACCTCGACCTCCATTTCCTTGTGCGGTGGAATCGCGGTGGGAATGACGTACAGAAGATCCAGCCACATTTGCTCCATAAAAGCCTTTGCCGCCAAAAGGTGGCCGTTGTGCGGCGGTGAAAAGGTCCCGCCGTAAATTCCGATGCGCGTCATGCTCTCGGAAGCTCGATGATCGGCTTCTTCTCCGAAGCGCGATAAAGCACGATCTTTCTGCCGATCACCGCGACAGGCTCGGCACCCAACGCCTCGGCGATCGCGTCAATCACGTCGCGCGGTGCTTCCCCGCTGTTCTCGAGCACGTGAAGCTTGATCAATTCTCTTGCCTCAAGCGCGTCGGAAAAGGTCTTGAGCATATTTTCATTCAATCCGCCCTTGCCGATCTGCATGATGGCGGGCAGGTCATGGGCAAGTCCTCGCAGATATGCCCTTTGCTTTGATGTGATCATGATAACCTCTTTCTTTCGTATCTCAACCGTTCACGTTCCAGCCGTTCTCGCGCAGGATCTCACAGATCTCCTCGCTGCCGCCCGAAATCACGCGAACAAATTGCTTTTCGTTTAAAAACACGCTGACCGCAACACCGTCCTCGCAGGTGATGCAACGCACGTCCACCCGACTCAATTCCAAGCGATGATTGCCCCGATCGAGTGAGAGCAACACGATCGACTCCGGAGTCAGGATGAAAAAGCCTTTCACCGTGCCATCCTTGACTGTAAAATATACCCGCTCGTCAATGAGAAAAGGACGCGCCAGCGTTTGCTTGATCTTTTCATAAGGACGGTCTTGCAGATATGCCGAGATCGGAATCGCGAAGGAACAAACAAGTGCCGTTCCCGCGCCCGCCAGCACGCCGATCTGCCAGCCGACGAAAAAGCCCACAAGCAAGCCCAGTGCCGCACCGTAAAAAAGAGAAAGTTTGCGAACACCGGGAGCGAGATAATAATCGGAAAATTTCATAACGCCACGTCGGTTCCTTTCAACGCTTTCGCAAAAAGCTCCACCGCCAGACCTCTGTGAGAGACCGCGTTCTTTTCCTCGGGAGAGAGCTCGGCAAAAGTCTTGCCCAACGGCTTGTAATAGAACAAGGGATCGTATCCGAAGCCGCCGTTACCGGCGTATTCCGAAAGGATCACGCCTCCGGTCTCGCCGCGAACGACAAATTCCCTTCCGTCCGGAAGCACACAGGCGATCGTGCAAACGAACGCCGCGGTACGCTCGGCGGGCGGCACGTCGGCAAGATCCGTGAGAAGGGCTTGGTTGTTCCCCTCGTCATCGTGATCTCCCGCATAGTTGCGGCGCGCCGCATAGCGCGCGGAATAGATGCCGGGCGCGCCTCCGAGCGCATCCACCGTCAATCCCGAATCATCACCCAATCCGATATATCCCGAGGTTGCGGCAACACGCGCCTTGATCAGCGCGTTTTCCTCAAAGGTCTCGCCGTTCTCCTCGATCTCTCCGGTGATGCCGACGTCGTCAAGCGATAAAATTTCGATATCCGCAAAATGCTTGGAAAGAAGTGCCTTGAGTTCCCCGATCTTTTTGCGGTTTCTTGATGCCAATACAAGTTTCATAACAGTTTTCCCTATTTGCGCAGTCCCATTCCTTATTCGAACAGCGCGCGCACAAATTCCTTTTGATCAAATTCCTGCATATCGTCCAACTTTTCGCCAACACCGATGAATTTGACGGGGATATTCAATTCCTGGCGGATCGAGATCACGATTCCGCCCTTTGCGCTACCGTCCATCTTGTTCAGGATCAATCCCGTCAGTGCCGCAGCATTCTTGAACTCCTTCGCCTGCAAAATGGCGTTTTGTCCCGTGGTCGCGTCAAGCACCAAGAGATTCTCACGCGCCACACCCGGCAGCTCACGGTCGATGACACGGTTGATCTTGGCAAGCTCGTTCATCAGATTGGTCTTGTTGTGCAAGCGTCCCGCCGTGTCAATGATGAGAACGTCGGCGTTTTTATTTTTTGCCGCGTGGCAGGCGTCGAACACCACCGCCGCGGGGTCGCTTCCCTCGTTCTGACGGATCAGGTCGACCTTCGCCCTCTCACACCAAACGGCCAGCTGATCGATCGCAGCCGCACGGAAGGTATCCGCCGCCGCTACAACAACTTTTTTTCCCTCTTTGCGAAGCTGATTGGAGATCTTTCCGATCGAGGTCGTCTTTCCGACACCGTTGACACCGATCACAAGGATCACGCTCGGCTTGGTGGAAAGATTCAAGGGTGCTCCCTCGCCGATCATACCCTCCAAAATCTGATGCAAAACCTCGATGACCTGCTCCTTTTCCTTGAGTCTGCCATCCTTGATGCGATCGCGAAGCTCGTCCAGGATCGCTTCGGTGGCGTTGACACCCACGTCAGCACAGATCAGAATCTCTTCCAATTCATCCAACAAATCTTCATCGACCTTGACAAAATGCTTGAGCAACTCGTCGATCTGTCCGAACAGCGCGTTTTTCGTCTTGGAAAGACCTTCCTTCACGCGCTTCCAAAAGGATTTTTTCTCTTTCTTTTTCGCTTCCTCGGTTAAAGGCTCCTCAACCGGCGCATCAGCCACCGGTTCCGCGGGCGTCTCTGCCGTTTCCTCGGTGACGTTCACCTCGGAGTCCACAACGGGAGCCTCCGCGGATTCCGAGGATATCTGCTCGATGGCGGGAGTCTCGGTCTGATCCGCGGGTTCCTCAACGGACGCTTCCACAGTCACTTCTTCCGCCTTCGCAGGCTCTTCCGCAATCTTTTTTTTCTTGCCGAACAGCTTATCCAAAAATGCCATTCCAATCTTCTCCTTCCTTCTTGGAAATATCGTTGACATCCAGCATCAACACCTTGGAAATACCGTGCTCGGGCATGGTAACGCCGTAGAGACGGTCTGCCGCCGCCATGGTTCCGCGACGGTGGGTGATCATGATGAACTGCGTGCCGTCCGAATATCGCTTGATGTACTGTGCCAGACGCTCGACGTTGACCTCATCCAACGCCGCCTCGATCTCGTCGAGGATGCAGAACGGGGTGGGATTCACCTGCAAAATTGCAAAGAAGAGTGCAACGCCGATGAATGCCTGCTCACCGCCCGACAGCTGCATCAGGCTCTTGATGATCTTTCCGGGAGGTGCCGCCTTGATCTCAATGCCGCTTTCCAGCACGTTTTCGGGATCGGTCAGAGAAAGCTCGGCAGAGCCGCCTCCGAACAACTCGGAAAATACCTTTCCGAAATTCTCGTTGATCTTGTTGAACGAATCCACGAATGCGGTCTTCATTTCGACCTCCAGATCGGCAATGATGTTGTCCAGATCCTTTTTCGCCTTTTCCAGATCGGTGATCTGTCCGTTCATGTGATCATAGCGAACCTTCAGCTCCTCATATTTGTTGACGGCATCCAGGTCGACGTGACCGATGACACGGAGCTTGTTCTTGCATTCGGTCTGCAGAGCCAGCATCTCGCTGCGATTTTCCTTGGTCACGGGAGGATAGCCGAGTGCCGCCGCGTCGGTACGCGTCAACTCGTACTCATCCCAAAGCTTGGTGGCAAGCTTGTCCTGCGTATCTCGCAGACCTGCCAGCTTGGATTCGCATTTGGTAAACTCACGGAACACCAGCTCCTTGTGGTTCATGCGATCGCGCAGCTTGGCGTTCAGATCGCTCAGCTTGCGCTCAAATTCAAAGTTATCCTTCTCCACCTCACCGCGCTTGGCGTTGAGAAGATCCAGCTCGGCATTCGCCGCCGCATAAGCCGCGCGATTTGCCTCCATCGCAACGTTCGTCAAGCGGATCTGCTCGTTTTGCGTGTTGATCCTGCCCAAAAAGACAGTCAACTCACGGTTGAGATTTTCGATTCTTTCCTCGGAGGTCGAGCGAAGCATGATCTCGGTCTCAATATCCTTTTGCGTTTCGCTGATACGGATATAAAGATCGGTCAGTTGTCTGCCGGCCTCGTCGCGGCGTAGGATGATCTCTCCGCGCTCACTGCTCTTCTCTTGACGGAAGGCGGTGATCTCCTCGATTCTGTGAAGCAGACTCTTTTCCTCAAGAACCAGGCTCTCAATGTCCTCTTCAAATCTTGCCTTGGACTCTTCATACTGCCGCATGTCGGTCTTCAGCTTCTCCAAAAGCGTATCGTTCGCCTCCAGCTTGGCGCGCAACTGCTCCAGCTGGGCGTTTTCGGTGTTGCGAAGCACCGCGATCAGCTCGCGGCGGTCCTCTGCCGAATACTTGCTGTCCTCAAGCGTCTCAAGCGTCTCTTGCGCGTTGTCCATCGCCGCCTGCAGCTTCTTCACCGAAGCCTCCAGCGTCGCAAGCTCGCCCTCCAATCGCTTGATCTCTCCCGCACGCGAGAGGATTCCGTTGCCCGTGCGAACAGAACCGCCCGTGAACGAACCGCCCACGTTGATCTGCTGTCCGTCCAACGTCACCGCGCGGACACGGTAATGCAATGCCTTTGCCATCACGTTGGCATGATCAATGGTATCAAACACCACAGTCTTGCCGAGCAGCGAAGAAAGCACGTCGGCAAAACGGCGATCGGTTGTCACAAGGCGGTCGGCAACGCCGATGAATCCGGGATAGCCTGCCGCATCCTGCAACTCCTTGGAGGGAGATGCGGGGCGCATGGAGGTCAGCGGGAAGAAGGTTGCGCGTCCCGCCTCACCCTTTTTCAGTGCGAACATCGCCGCCTTTGCGGTCGCCTCATCTTCAACCACGATGTTTTGAAGATTGGCTCCCAGAGCGATCTCGATGGCAGTGATAAAGCGATCCTCAACCGTGATCACCTTGGAGAGAGGTCCGTAGATCGTACCGCAAGGCGCGCCGTGCACGTCGGTGATCGCACCCTCGTCGTATTTTTTCATCACGTAGCGCACCGCGTTGGAGTAGCCCTCGAAATGCTCGTCCATCGTCTTGAAAGTAGAGATGCGCTGTGCGACCGAGTCGCGGCGGAAGGTCTCCGCATTCAAGCGTCCGCTCGCGCTCTTCACGTCATTGCTTGCCTGCTCCAGCTTCTTTTCCGCCTCGGAGATCTCGGCATCAATGCTTGCGATCTCGGCGTCGTAGCCCGCCACCGTGCGCTCTTTGGACTCGCACTGCGCGCCGAGTTCGCTCGAGATGCGCTGATATTCTGCCAGCTCGTTCAACGCCGAGCTGTTTTTGTCGGTATTGGTATTTTTCGCGTTTTCAAGAACGGATATGCGCACCTTGACGTCCACTGCCTCGCTCTCGAGTGTGCGAATCTCCTCAAGTGCCTGGGCAATCTTGCCGTCCAGATCACGCTCCTCGTCCTGCAAACGCTTTTGCTCGTCTGTCAGCTCGGTCTGTTTTTCTGTCAGTGAGCTCTCCTGCGCCTGAAGCTCTCCGACCTTGGTCGCGTGAGCGGTCGCGGTTTCGATTTCCGCCTGGATTGATTTTTCGGTGCTGGTCACCGAACCCTGTGTCGCGGCGATCAGATCCTTGGCATGCGCCACCGTGTTCTCCGCCACGCGGTATTCGCTTTCCAGCTGATGGCAAAGCTCGGTCTGCTCATGAATTCTCGTCAAAAGTGTCTCGGACTCCATCTTGCTGCTCTGAGAAGCCTCGAAAAGCTTGGCGTTCTGTGTCTCGAGCGATTTGATCGCATCTTCCGCCGCATTCAGATCATAGGTCGCGTGCTGCAAAGCCTCCTCTGCCGCGGTCAATTCGCCGCGCAGTTTCTCGGTATCATAAAGCCAAAGGCTGACGTCCGCCTTTTTCTTGGAGTCCATCAGTTCGATGGCTTTCTTGGCTCTCTCTGCCTCCTTCTGCAAGGGGCCGATACGTCCCGAAATTTCCAGGAAAATATCGTTGACGCGCGCCATATTGTCTTCGGTATCCTTGAGCTTTCGCTCTGCCTCGTTCTTCTTGTAGCGGTATTTCGCGATACCCGACGCGTCCTCAAAGGTGCTGCGACGCTCCTCGCTCTTTCGCGAAACCATTTCGGCAATTCGTCCCTGACCGATGATCGAATAACCGTCGCGTCCGATACCGGTGTTCATAAAGAGCTCGTAAATATCTCTCAAGCGCACGCCCTTGCGATTGATGAAATATTCACTGTCTCCCGAACGGTAATAGCGACGGGTGACGGTGACTTCGTCATAAGGGCAATCCAGCTTTGCGAATTCTCCGCGGTTGTCAAAGGTTACCGAAACCTCGGCGTAGCCCATCGGACGGCGGCTGTCAGCACCTCCGAAAATGACGTCCTCCATTTTCGATCCGCGCAGAGATTTGGATGAGATCTCACCCAAAACCCAACGCATCGCGTCGGCAATATTGGATTTTCCCGAACCGTTCGGGCCGACGATGACCGTCACCCCCTGTGCCGAGCCCTCAAGCGAATCCACCCCCATCACCTTGACGTCGGGTTGATTTTCGAACACGAGCTTGGTTTTGTCGGGAAAGGACTTGAAGCCCTGCATTTCCAACGATTTCAGATACACGGTTGTTCCTCCTCTCGGCGAGCCGCCTGCCACACTGCGGCAACGGTCTCTCGCCTCTCTTTCTCACCGACGATTTTGCGAACACGGGTGTCGGTCTCCCGAAAAAGTCTTTCCACGTTTCTTCTGTGCTGTCCCACGGTTTTGGAAACCTCCCGCTCGGGGACGTACAGCACGACCTCCCTGCCCCGAAGAGATGCACGGTCAAGGGCAGTCAACAGATTTTGATAATAATATTCATTCCAAACCAGCTCGCCGAGTGCCGGATGGTTCGGTCCCGCCATCACGCTCTGCTCTGAGGTAAGCCCCTCGCCGGAGCAAAGACCGATGCGAATGCAAGGAAGTTTTGCCTCGGTAAAGATCCGAAGCACCGCCGCCGAACGGCGAACGGCATCCTCCTCGGAAAGCGGTGTATATTCTCGATTTTTCACCATCTCACACAGCTCGGTCTCCCAAAAGACCACGGTGGGATAGATCCTTACCGCGTCCGCACCGAGCGCAACGATCTCCCGTGCGGTGAATTCCTCGCTCTCGGGTGTTGAAGCGGGAAGCCCGATCATCATCTGTCCCACGAGAGAGAAGCCTGCCGCTTTGATCGCATGGCACGCGCGTCGCGCGTCAAGAGCGGTATGTCCTCGTTTTGTCCTTTCCAGAACGCTATCGTCCATGCTTTGCAATCCGAGCTCGATGACACGCACCGAATATCCCGAAAGGATCTCCAAAATCTCACCGTCGATATAGTCCGGACGGGTGGAAAGACGGATGGAAGTCACCCGTCCCGCGCGAACATACGTCTCTGCCAAATCCAGCAGTCGGCACATCAGTCCGCGGTCGATCCCCGTGAAGGAGCCTCCGAAAAACGCGATCTCGGTCTCGGTATCGGACGGAATCGTTTGGAGTGCGCGATCGATCTGACGCGCGACGTCCTCCTCCCGAAATTCCGAGCACCCCGAAATCGAGCGCTGATTGCAAAACACGCATTGGTTCGGACATCCCAAATGCGGAATGAAAATCGGAACGTTGCGATGCGGCATATCAGGTTTCAATGCCGAACAGCAGAAGCGCGTCTCTGGCGGCTGCCTGCTCGGCGCTCTTCTTGGAGTGTCCCGTGCCGCTTCCGATGCGATTGGAGTCGAGATAAACCTCCACCGAGAAGGTCTTGGCATGATCGGGACCGCTCTCACCCACCTGGCGGTATTCCAGCTTTCCCTGATCCTTCTGCACAAACTCCTGCAACCTCGACTTACAGTCGGCGTGATAGCCTCCCGCATCGGGGAGATTTTTCACCGCCTCGGCAATCAGCGGAAGCAAAAATTTTGCCACCTTTTCGATTCCCTGCATCGCGCCCGCATCGAGATAGATCGCAGCCAGCGTTGCCTCAAAGGCATCCGCGATCACCGCAGGCTTTTCGGCGCCGCCGGTATTTCGTTCGCCCTTTCCGAGAAGCAAAAACTCACCCAAGCCAATCTTTTTTGCATAGGATGCCAACGCCTCCTCGCAAACAACGGCGGCACGCATCCGCGTCAGGTCGCCCTCGGGCAGGTTGGGAAAGGTTTGATAAAGATAATCACTCGTAATGAGCGAGAGCACCGAGTCACCCAAAAACTCAAGCCGCTCGTTACAGAGCAAATGATGATGATGCGCACCGGTCTCGTTGGCAAACGACGAGTGTGTCATCGCCTGCTTTAAAAAATCCGGGGTTTGAAAATGATAACCGATGCGGTTTTGCAATTCGTCCAACGGCTGTGTCATATGTGTCCTCTCCTCAAAAATCATACTCTCGCGTCTGTGGCGCAACGGCAATCAATTCTCTGCCGCCTGCTTTGCCGCCTCACGCTCAGCCTTTTTGCGTGCGGCAAATGCCTGGGTCGCCGCCTCCAGATCTGCCATCGCACCCGAACCGGCAAATTCCATCGCCTGTCGGATGGCGTTCTTGAATGCCTTCGCATCAGACGATCCGTGCGCCTTGATGACAGGCTTGGCGAGTCCGAGAATCGGCGCGCCGCCGTGCTCGGAGGCATCAAGTGCCTTTTTCATGGATTTCAATTCTTTTTTGATCATCAAATACGAAATCTTGCTTGCAAAGGAGGCGGTGAATGCATTCTTCAACATTCCCAGCATCAGCTTGCCCACGCCCTCCACGCTTTTGAGCAAAATGTTGCCTGTAAAGCCGTCGGTCACAAGCACGTCGCAGACACCGAACGGCAGCACGTTGCCCTCAATGTTGCCGACGAAGTTGATCTCGTCATTTTCCGAAAGACGCTTGTAGGCCGCGCGTTGCAGATCGGTTCCCTTGCACGCCTCGGCACCGTTGTTGAGAAGTCCCACGCGGGGAGACTCGATGCCGTACATCTTGTGCATATATGCCGCGCCCATCACGGCAAACTGCTCGAGGTTTTCCTCGGTCACCACCACGTTCGCGCCCGTATCCAGCAAAAGCATGGGATTTTTTCCGGGAAGCACCGCGCCGATGCCGGCACGCTGAACGCCCTTTGCCTTGCGCACGATCAGTGTCGCGGCAGTGAAAAGTGCACCCGTGTTGCCCGTGCTGACGAAAGCATCTCCGCGCCCCTCTGCAAGCAGCTTCAGTCCCACCACCATCGAGGAATCGGGCTTGGCACGCGTGACCGAAAGGGGATCGTCCTCCATGCTGACAACGTCCTCGGCATGAACGATCTCGGTCCCCGTCAGGTCAAAGCCCTGCTCGCCCGCGATCCTCTCAACGTCGGCTTGATTGCCAACCAGCAGAAATTCGGCGTCAAGCTCCTTTGCGGCTTGGATAAAGCCTTTTACGGTTTCCTCGGGAGCCTTGTCGCCTCCCATTACGTCAACGATAATTTTCATATATGTCCTCCATGGAGAAAATCAATTTTCTGCGGCACAAAAGGGCTGTAAGCTCTCCAACGCGCGCTCGGCGATCTTCTCGTTTTTCGCGGTCTTGCCGCCCTTGACACGGTAGCCCAGGGGCGGAACCAATCCGAAATTGGCATTCATCGGGGTAAAAGCGCCCAAACCGCCGCGGCTGACGTAAGCCGCCATCGCGCCCAGCATCGTTTCCTCGGGCAGAATCAGATCATCCTTTCCGAGTGCGCGTCTTGCCGCATTTTTTCCCGCGAGCAAGCCGCTTCCCGCCGACTCGACGTAGCCCTCCACACCGGTCATCTGTCCGGCAAAGAAAACGTCGGGACGCTCGCGCATCGCATAGGTCGGTGCAAGCAATTCGGGAGAATTGAGGTAGGTGTTGCGGTGCATCACACCATAGCGCAAAAATTCGGCGTTCTCAAGTCCCGGGATCATGCGGAACACACGTCTCTGCTCCCCAAAGGTCAGGTGGGTCTGAAAGCCGACGAGATTGAACATCGTTCCCTCTCGGTTTTCCTTGCGCAACTGCACCACGGCGTACGCCTCGTGTCCCACGCGGGGATCGATCAAGCCAACCGGCTTCAACGGACCGTAGCGCAGAGTGTCGTAGCCCCGCCTTGCCATGACCTCCACGGGCATGCACCCTTCAAAGACCTTCGGCGCGGACTGACTCTCGCGATCAAAATCCTTCAACTCGGCCTCATCCGCAGAGATCAGGGCTTTGTAAAAGGCATCGTATTGCTCCTCGCTCATCGGGCAGTTAATATAATCGGCATCGCCCTTATTATAGCGGGAAGCAAAATAGGCAATCTCCATATTCACCGTGGAAAAATCCACGATCGGCGCTGCCGCATCAAAAAAGTGCAAGCTTCCGCACCCCAACTCACGCGAAATATAGTCCGCCATCGGCGCGGAGGTCAAGGGGCCGGTCGCGATGACCGTAACCCTTCCCTCCTCCACGCGATCCATCTCTTGCGAGATCACCTCGACGTTGGGGCAATTGGAAATGCGCTCGGTGATATATTGGGAAAACAGCACGCGGTCCACCGCCAAAGCCGAGCCTGCGGGAACGCGTGTGGCGTCTGCCGCCTCCATGATGAGCGATCCCATGCGGCGCATCTCTTCCTTGAGAAGTCCGACCGCGTTGGAAACGCTGTCCGAGCGCAAGGAATTTGAGCAAACCAGCTCGGCGAATCCGGCGCTGTGATGCGCAGGCGTATATTTTTCGGGTTTCATTTCGAAAAGTCGGACCCGCACGCCCTCACGAGCCGCTTGCCATGCTGCCTCACAGCCGGCAAGTCCCGCTCCGTAAATATCGATCGTTGCAGACATCGCGTCTCACTGCTCCTCTGTTGTCGTGACGGGTTCTTGATATTCGCGAGAATATCCGCATCCGTCCTCACGGCAGATCAAAAGATTCTTTCCCTTCTTGCGGAAGAGCATCTTGCCGCAATTGGGGCAATTCTCGGCTACGGGCATATCCCAAGACGAGAAATCACATGCGGGATATTTTTCACAGCTGTAGAACACGGTGTGATTGCGTCCGAACTTTGTGATGATCTTCGAAGAACACTTGGGGCAGTTGACACCGGTCTCTCTGACGCGCGCCTTGGTAAAGCGGCACTTGGGATACTGACTGCAAGCGTAGAAGCTACCGAACTTTCCGGTGCGCAACACCATATCGGCGCCGCATTGTTCGCACTTGAAATCGGCGATGACAACCGTCTTCTTCTCTTCCGCTGCCTCTTCCCCGTCCTCCTCGCGTTCTGCGGCAGGAGCAGTCAGGGGTTTGGTGTTGCGGCAGGTGGGATAATTGGGACAAGCGGCGAATTTGCCGAAGCGGCCGTTGCGAACCACCATGCGGCTGCCGCACTTGTCACAGATGATGTCGGTCTCCTCGGGAGGAATCTCAATGGCGTTCTCCCCGATGGTCTTTTCCGCCTTCTCAAGCTGAACCGAGAAATCCTTCCAGAACGAATGGAGCACGGCGTTCATCGTGGCGGTGCCTTCCTCGATCTTGTCGAGGTCGTTCTCCATCTCGGCGGTAAAACCGTAGTCAACGATCGACGAGAAATTCTCCTTCATCAATCGGTTGGTCACCTCTCCCAGAGGCGTCGGCACGAAGGCTTTGCTCTTGCCTTCCACCTTGACGTAATTGCGCGAGCGAATGGTGGAAACGATGGCAACGTAGGTACTCGGACGTCCGATGCCAAGCTCCTTGAGCATCTGCACCAAGGAACCGTCGTTATATCGGACGGGCGGCTCGGTGAAGTGCTGGACCAGGTTGGCGTCATCCGCGCGCAGTGCCTGTCCCTGCGAAAGCTCGGGCAGGCGAATGTCCTTGACCTCGGTGAGGTCGTCGGCATTGCGGTTGGTCTCCTCCTCGCTCTGCTCGTAAACGGCCATATAGCCGGGGAAATGAACCGAATAACCGCTGGTGCGGAAGAGATAGCCCGCACAGCCGAAGTCGATGGTGATGGTATCGAGTACGGCAGACTCCATCTGGCTGGCAATGAAGCACTCCCAGATGAGCTTGTAAAGCTTGTACTGATCCGCGGTCAGCTGTTTACGAATGCGCAGAGGCTCAAGCTCCACGCGAGAGGGACGGATCGCTTCGTGCGCGTCCTGCGCGCCTGCCTTTGTCTTGAACTGACGCGGCTGCTCGGGACAATATTCCGCGCCGTATTTTTGCTTGATAAACTCTCTTGCGCTCTCCTGCGCGTCTGCGGAAATGCGGACCGAGTCGGTACGCATATAGGTGATCAAACCCTGTACGCCGCCGAATTCGGAGCCGAGGTTCACACCTTCATACAGCTCCTGCGCGACCTTCATGGTGCGCTGCGATTGGAAGCCCAGCTTGCGGAACGCCTCCTGCTGCAGCGTGGAGGTGATGAAGGGCGCGGCGGGCATCTTGTGTCTTTCCGCCTTCTTGACGGTCTCCACGGTATAATCCTTTCCGTTGACCGCGTCGGCAACCGCGCGTGCCTCACTCTCGTTGTTGAGGCGGATCTTGCCGTTTTTGTCTCCCCAGAAGCGAACGTTGAACTTCTTGCCTTCGGGATCGTAAAGCATGGTATCGATCGACCAATACTCCACGGGCACGAAAGAACGGATCTCCTCCTCGCGCTCCACGATGATGCGCGTCGCGACCGATTGCACGCGTCCGGCGCTGAGTCCGCTCTTGACGTTCTTCCAGAGCAACGGGCTGAGCTTGTAGCCCAGCACGCGGTCCAGAATGCGTCGTGTTTGCTGGGAATTGACCAGATTCATATTGATCTGACGGGGATTCTTGATCGCCGCCTTCACAGCGGTCTTGGTAACCTCGTTGAAGCAGATTCTCTGTGTCTTTTCCAACGGAATGCCAAGTGCCACAGAAAGGTGCCAAGCAATTGCTTCTCCCTCGCGGTCAGGGTCGGTTGCGAGAAAAATCTTGCTCGCGGCCTTGGCTTCCTTGCGAATATCCTTAATGAGATCGCCCTTGCCTCGAATGTTGATATAGTGCGCCTCAAAATCATTTTCAATGTCAACCCCAAGAGAGCTCTTGGGAAGGTCTCTTACGTGACCGAACGATGCGATCACCTTATAGTTGGTTCCGAGATAACCCTTTACGGTCAAAGCCTTGGAGGGAGACTCCACGATCACCAGATTATGTGCCATTTGCTGTTCCTTTCTCCTGTTCTGTTAGGTCTTCATATATAATGCTCCCGGAAGCTTCTGGATCAGCCCCAGGATCTCAAGCATCGTCAATGCGGCAATCAGATCTCCGTACGGAAATCCCATACCTGCCAACGCGTCAACCGTAATTGCCCGATCGTCCGGCATCGCCTCAAGAATTTCCACCTGAATCGACGTCAGAGACTTCAAAACGTCATCGGGTGTCGGCTTTTTTGCCGCCTCGTTTTTTGCCGAAGCTTCAACGCGAGGTTCTGCGGTTGGTTGACTCTCTTTCGAAGTGCTTCTTTTGGCTGTGCGCTTCGGCTTCTCTTTTTGTTCGGGTACAGCACCCGTCCTCTCCGTACCGCTTGGTACGGGATTTGTCAATTCAATCACGCCGAGATCCGCAAGATATTGCAGGTTGACGCGTGAAGCGCGTGCGGCATCCCCGAAAACGTCTCTTTTGAGCACGTCTCCGTACAGCCCACGATAGCGCCGCAAAACGTCCTCCGACTCCAGCACCGGGTGCGCGCCGTCTCGCAAAAGACCGTTCGTTCCCTCAGCCCCGGGCGAATCGATGTTTGCGGGCACAGTAAACACATCCTTACCCTGCAAGATGGCGTTTCTCGCCGTGATCAGTGAACCGCTTCCGATCCCCGCCTCAATGACAACCGTCCCTTGGGAAAGTCCGCTGATAATGCGGTTGCGCACGGGGAACTGATAATGATTGGGAGGGGTTCCCGGAGGATACTCCGAAACGATCAGTCCCCTCTTGGCGATCTCTCCCATCAGCCTGCGGTGATGCTTGGGATAGACAACGTCAAGCCCGCATCCCAAAACCGCAACCGTTTTGCCGCCAGCCGCCAAAGCAGCGGCCGCACAAACGCCGTCGATTCCCGCCGCCATGCCGCTCACAATCGCGGCACCTGCCGCAGCGATCTCATAGGAAAGCTTATATGCGCGCCCGAGACCGTATTCGCTCATGCGGCGCGTTCCCACCATACCAATGCAAAGCAGATCGGAAAACTCCAAAAGTTCGCCCGTGTAATAGAGCACGATCGGCGGATCTCTCAACTCCCGAAGCGACAGCGGATAGTTCCGATCGCCGTAAGGAAGGATCCCGATCCCCAACCGCTCACAAGTGTCAAGAATTTTGGTCGCGGCATCCAGACTCTTGTTTGAAAGAAGCTCTGCGGTGCGCGAATGGATTCCCTCGATGCGCTCGAGCTCCCCCTCCTCCGCATGAAACAACTCATAAGGATTGCCGTACATCGCGATCAGCTTTGGGAAATCACGGTTCGCCGCGCCCAGTCGCTCGGCAAGCCACACCCAAAACAGCATTCCCTTCTGTCCCATCGTTTTGCTCCTTTCCTTTGATTCCTACGTTTTTGTTTGTCCGAGAAATTCCCACATCAGAATCGACGCCGCCACCGCCGCGTTGAAGGATTCCGCGCGTGCGGTCATCGGAATGATCACACTGCCGTCGCACGCGGCAACCGTTTCGTCGGAAAGCCCATGCCCCTCGTTGCCGATGACCACACAGTCACCGTCTCGCAAAGCGAAGCTTCCCAAATGAGAAGCGCTTTCATTCAAAGCCGCCGCAAAGACGCGACGACCGCTCTCACGCAAGCCGCGAATGACTTTCGGGAGATTTCGAACGCGATCGATCGGCTGATCGAACAACGTTCCCATCGACGCGCGAACGGCACGCGGATTGTAAATATCGGCACAGTCCGCGCTGATGATCATGCGGTCGGCCCCGATCGCTGCCGCGCTGCGGATGATGGCTCCGATGTTGGAAGGATCTCTCACCGATTCCAAGAGCACCAAACGCTCGTTTCTCATGTTGAAAAAATCGGCGCTATTATATATTGTAACATTTTTTTGGAATTTGTCAATATATTTTGCAACAGTGATGATGCCCTCCGGCGATTTTTCTTCCGAAATTTTGTCAAAAAGCGCATCGCAAAGCACCAAAATCCGTCCAACGCCCGCAAAAGGATCGCCAAGTGATCGCGCGAGCTGCTCACCGAGGCGAGCAGCATCGGATTCGCGCAGGGCAACCAGCTCGATTTCCAGCTCCTTTTTGACCGCTTCCTCAAAAAGCTTGATCCCGTCAAAGCGGAAGGTTTTCGTTGCTTCCCGCCCTTTTTTGTCTGCCAATTTGCAGAGCTCAACCACTGTTCGGTTCTGTCTGGAACGAATGACTTCCTCGCCGAAAAACATCAAAACCCCCTCCTTTTTGTCGTTTTTTCGGTATTTCCCGTCAATTTTAAAAATCTCTATCAATGACAAAAACCCGATGAATTCATCGGGTTTTCGATTGTTCGACTCAGAGAGCCGCCTTTGCCTGTGCGCAGAGTGCTGCGAATGCTTCCTTGTCGGAAACAGCCAGCTCGGCCAGCATCTTGCGGTTGAGGTTGATGCCTGCCTTCTTCAGTCCGTGCATAAACGTGGAATAGTTCATGCCGTTCACCTTTGCCTGTGCGGAAATTCTGGTGATCCAGAGAGAACGGAAGTCTCTCTTCTTCATCTTTCTGCCTGCGAAAGCATAGTTACCGCTCTTCATGACGGCTTGCTTCGCCATCTTGAAATGCTTGGATTTTGCACCCCAGTAGCCCTTGGCTGCCTTGAGCATCGACTTTCTTCTCTTGCGCGTCATCATTGCGCCCTTAACTCTTGCCATTTTTCATATCCTCCGTTTCTCTAAATCAATGAACCAACGTCTTCAGGTTCTCTGCCATCTTACCCTGCACCATCGTGCTGGAACGCAGATGTCTGAGTCTCTTTGCGCTCTTGTTACCGGTCTTGTGGCGGTGAGAGCTGTGGAACATTTTTACCTTACCGTTTGCAGTCACGGAAAATCTTTTGGCGGAAGCCTTATGTGTCTTGATCTTTCCCATTTTAAAAACTCCTTTTTCGTTTTTCGGCATTTGGATTCTGCCGAAGATTTATTTTGATGCCTCGCGGGGCACCCTATTTCGCGTGCCGAATTATTTGGCTTTGACAGGTGAAATCACCATACTCATGAATCTGCCGTCCAGCACCGGCTTCTTGTCAACCGCGCCGACCTCCGAACAAGCATTTTCAAACTTCTCAAGAACCTCGCGACCGATGTGCATGTGACTCATTTCGCGTCCCTTGAATCTCATCACGACGCGAACCTTGTTTCCGTCGGACAAGAAGCGAAGCGCGTGCTTGACCTTGGTCTCAAAGTCATGCGTGTCGATGCGGCAGGAAAGCTGAATCTCCTTCAGCTCCACGGTCTGCTGCTTTTTCTTGGCTTCCTTCTCGCGCTTGTCGCGCTCGAAGCGGAATTTTCCGTAGTCCATGATCTTGCACACGGGCGGAGTTGCCTGTGAAGCCATCATCACCAGATCCAATCCTCGGTCATACGCCATCTCCAATGCCTTTGCGGAACTCATGATGCCAAGCACCTCTCCGTCAGCACCGATCAGACGCACTTCCTTTGCGTTGATCTCCTCGTTGAGCAGGTTTTCTTTGTCTTTCGCGCTAATAGTTCAACACCTCCAAGCGAAAAAAATAACCGTACAAAGACATCACTCTCCGCACGGCTCCCAGAATCTCCCCTATATAAGGAAGAAAAGAAAGAATATCAACCCATCTCGCAACCGGCGGATAGGTGAGAACGGAGTGTTCTGCTTTGTTTTACCGCTATATTATACACCATCTTCCCCACTTTGTCAAGAGGTTTTATAAATTTTTTGAAATATTTTTTTGTGGGGGCACTTTTTGGAAAAAGCTGCCCCCACACCCCCGCAAAAACTTTTATCGCATTGGGAATAAACGCAATTATTTATCTGTACGCTCATCCATTCAATAGCTCCCGCGGCCGTTTTGGTACCACCACCCAAAACGGCATGGAAAGTTCTTTCATTGGAACATAAAAACACATGGGGCAACGTTCTCTGTGTTTACAAGAGAACACAGGTTCATTCATTAACCATTCCCTGTGTTCATTCGCTTATGTTCCTCGTCGCGTTTGAATTTCAAAAGTTCAATATCCGATTCCGAATATCCATTTTTCAGAAGAAATTCCGAAAAATCGGAAATAGTATCCTTGTAATATAATTGCCAAAACAACAAACACCTTTCTAATCTATAAAAAACCATGTCAGCCGAATATACGGGATCAATAAGATCGTCTTCAAGCACACAATCTAATAATATAAAAGAATCATAAAAAAACAGTTGCACGATTTCTTCGATACAAGTCTTTAATTTTTTATTACGCACCTACTGTTTGCACTCCTCTCGCAAAAAAATCAATTAGAGAACACAGGGGACGGTTCTCTGTGTTCTTGTTTTTACGTGCTTTTACTTGAATGACCGTCTCCGATTTTATTATACCAAATCCTGCCGTTCTTGTCAAGAAATTTTATGCTAAGCAAAAATGCACCCACCCCTAAGCAAAAAACCACGGCGTGGGCGTGTTGCTTACAAATGCGCGAGGGACACACAGAACCGTCCCCTGTGTTTGGATTTCACTACTCGCGGTCTTCTTGATGCGAATACCTTCGTTGTTATACTTGTAAAAGTTGGTCCCGAAAGTTTTAAGTTGTCTACCCTTTTCCCAAGTTGCAGAATTACCGAGATAATCGGTCGGGGTGCCGTTGGCACGATTATTATATCATATCAACCACTTTTTATCAATAAAAAACTCCGCCCCCAACGCGGTTCCCCGTGGAACCGCGTTGGGGTGGGGTAATGAATAATCTACATGCTATTCTTCGTCAACAATGCTCATAGAAACAATACATTTAGATCTGCGTGCATAAACGATTGTTCCTTCAAAATTAGACTCTAACCCATAATAAACATCATCACTTAGCCAAAGTTTAATTTTCTCGCCATCTTCATTTCTAACACACACACCTCTTCTAGAATATAATTCTATAGTTCCAAGGTTGTATTTTTCGTCAGTTACAAGGATAACTTTTTCTTGGACGAAATCATTCTCGGACATATCTTTTAAAATATGAGAAATATCTATCAACCCATTTATAAAAAGCAACGACCATAATGCAACAACTAAAACAACAATGAATTTAGCAATTTTATAGTGAATCCAGCCATGCTTTGCGACGAGCAACATTGCTATGACAATAAATGCACAGAGAAATAAAAACAGCAAAATCTCGCCTGCTATTAATTTCAAGTAAGTATTCATTATTGACTTGTCATACATGAATTATTCTCCTTACTCGGCCAACATATTCCATCCATGCATAAAGATGTTTTTTAAGCTTGAAACAGAAATGCTACTGTAAAATTTATTTTTCCATGTTTCCATAAACCTTGTAAAAAATTTTTTGATTGCATCAACGATAGCTTTAACAATCTTGTTCTGCATTTTTTATCTTTAGAACACAGGGAACGATTCTCTGTGTTCTTGTTTTTACGTGCTTTTTACTTAAATGACCATCTCCGATTTTATTATACCAAATCCTGCCGTTCTTGTCAAGAAATTTTATGCTAAGCAAAAATGCACCCACCCCTAAGCAAAAAGCCACGGCGTGGGCGTGTTGCTTACAAATGCGCGAGGGACACACAGAACCGCCCCTGTGTTCTTTCCCTTGTGCAAAAAGGTTCTTGAAAGGATGGGGGCGGGGGAAGGAAAAGCTTCTTCCTCAAAGAAGTTTTCCTTCCCCCGCAAACTCATCACGAATTATTTGATCTCCACGTCCAGATAGGTCGGGCAGTGGTCGGTGCTCTTGCAGAGCAGGTCGTCCATGACGATACGGTGACGCTTGGCGACGCAAAGCTCGGTGGTGATCGAAATGTGGTCGATGGCGGTGCGCGTGGTGTCCAGCTTGGGATCGTTCATCTTGTGATTGCTGGCAATGATGCCGTCGTTCTGCTCGGCGATCAGCATGCCCGTTTGCATATTCAAGCCGTCGAGGAAGAGCTTGAAATGATCCCAATGGATCATCATGTTGTAGTCACCCGTGACGAAGATCGGCGTGGTGGGATAAAGCCTTTGCAGATGGATGACCTCGTTTCTGGCATCCAGAATACCCGGCACCTGGCGCTCGTCTCCGTAGGGACAGAAATGCAGGTTCATGTGGATATACTTCTGCTCGGGATTGGCAAGGCTGCGGTAGATGCCCCAATGATAGGAATGCAAGCCTCCCACGTCCATCAGATGATAGCGCGTGTCCACCACCTCATAGCGCTCCTTGTGATAGAGCGTTGGGGTGTGATTCTGTTTTGCGCGGATGCCGGCGTAGGGCGGCGAATAACGCTTGTAATTGACGTAATCTCCAAGCTCGACGGGCGGGCAGATATATTTCTCGGAAAGCAGATCAAACAGAATGGGCTGCTGCTCGTAGCTGACCTCCTGCAGTCCGATGAAATCGGGCTCGAGATAGAGATAGAGCGCGGCGAAGATCTCCATGCGCTCCGAAAAATGCGGCACACCCTCCTCACGGGAATGGGGGTCGTGGCTGTGCAACACGTTGCTGGAAACGATGCGGATGAAATTGGGATCCGCTTTCGCCTCTTTGGCATATCCACGACGCTCAAATTCTTCAAAATAGCCTTGCTTTTTGGCGAAATCCATCATGATTCGAGTCTCCTGTTTTCAATCAATCTATAAAATTTCGGGTTTTCGGAAGAAACCCGTAGCTTCCAATCAAATTATACCAAACTCTGTCGCTTTTGTCAAGATTGTGTCACCGATTTTGCTCCAAAATCGGCCTGTGCTTGTCCTCAAAGGGCGACCTACGACAAATGTCTATCGTAATTTGTCACAATTTTTTCATTTAAACGAAGGCTTTTTTCTACTTCATATCTTTTTCACAAAAATTTTCGCCTATTTTCGTCACAATTGAATATTTACAAATCGCAAGTTTTGATGTATAATATTAGATGCCGATGGGCAATCGTCCGTCGGGTTCCCCTTTTTTGCACACCCTTCAATCTGTTTTTGCGAAATGCCAATCTCATGGCATCCCTGCGCTCTGACAGTCACGGTGTGCAATTTTTATTTTCAGAGCAAAAAGCCGTTCGATTCCGCTGTGGCATCGAACGGCTTTTTCGTGATACTCCATTGCTCTACGGAGCGTCACTGATACAGATTTTCGGGGTAAATTCCCTTTTTGTGAAGCAAACGAAGCTCTGCCGCGACAGTGTCGCGATCGGCTTGATAGGTGATCCCAAACCAACGGTCGGGAGAGGACTTGGCGCGCACCGCGATCAGCTTGCGCGACAGGAAGTCATTGACCATGATCGGCAAGAGGCATTCCGCCTTGACGTCTCCCTCCTTGATTTTCCGCAAGAAGTCGTGGAAATACTCCTCCATGACGGGCAAAATCTCGGGGTGGAAGCCCCAGATGTTCATGGAAACCATCTCCTGGGGATCGAGTCCGCCATACTCTCCGACGATGCGGTGATCCTCCTCATAGTGAATGTCGCGCGTCTCGTCCACCTTTTCAAGATATCCACGGCGAATCTCGCAAATGCCGCGCGTCACGCCGCCGTTCTCGCTCATGGTGTTGCCGAGGATATACGGAACCATTCCCGCGTCGTGCTTGTCTGCAAGCTCCGTGAGCATGGCGTGCATGATGCGGAATGCCTCCTTGCCGTAGTAATCGTCGGCATTGACCGTGGCAAACGGACCGCGGATGAGATGCTTTGCGGCAAGCACCGCGTGGACCGTACCAAAGGGCTTGGTACGCTCCTTGGGAATGGCATACCACGACGGAATATCCGACCAATCCTGCACGGCGTAATCCACGCGCACGCGTCCTTCCAGACGCTTGCCGACATGCTCGCGCACAGTCTCGACCATCTCCGCCTTCAAAATGAAAACGATCTGTGTAAAGCCCGCCTCCACGGCGTCCCGAATCGAATATTCCATCAAAATCTCTCCGTGAGGTCCCACCTCTGAGATCTGCTTGTTTCCTCCAAAGCGGCTGCCCAAACCCGCCGCCAATATCACCAAGGACGTGTCTTTCATCGGAAGTTTTCCTTTCTGTCGTTTTGTACCTATATTATATACCATTTCCCTCGGTTTGTCAATAGCCTCACCGACACAAAAGGGTTGCGTTTCAAGTCAAATGCTCAAAACGCAACCCTTCGATTGCTTTTTCAATTATTTCTTGCCAAACATATCCAACAGATCGTCAAAGTCATCCTCTTCCTTTGCGGGCTTCGGCTCCACTTTGGGCTGGGGCTTGGGCTGAGGCTTGGGCTGAGGCTTCGGCGCTTCCGTATTCTCGGGGCGGTTCACCGCACCGCGCACACGCGCGAGGTCGGAGGGAGGATTCTGATTCTTGGTGCTGCGAGCGGCTGCTTCGTCACGCTTGTCATCGTCGGGCTTCTTCTCAAAGCCGGTGGCGATAATCGTGATCTTCATCTCGTCCTCAAGCTCGGGATCGAGCGTGACACCCCAGATGACGTTTGCATCCTCGTGTGCCTCTCTTGCGATCAGCGTGGATGCAAGCTCGGCATCGTCGAGGGCGACGTCGGGAGAAACGGTGATGTTCATCAAGATGCCCTTTGCACCCTTGATCGAGGTCTCAAGCAGCGGGCTGGAGATCGCCTCTCTTGCAGCCTGCTCTGCCTTGTCCTTGCCGGTCGCGGCGCCGACACCCATGTGCGCGTAGCCCGCGTTTGCCATGACGCTGGTGACGTCAGCAAAGTCAAGGTTGATCAAACCGGTGTAGTTGATCAGGTCGGAGATGCTCTGTACGCCGCGGCGCAAAACGTCATCGGCAATGGTGAAGGCGTTGACCAGCGTGATCTTGGCGTTGGTAACCTCCTTCAGTCTTTCGTTCGGAATCACAATCAGAGAGTCGACGTACTGCGCGAGCTCGGCAATACCCTCCTCTGCCTGACGCATTCTTCTCGTACCCTCAAAGGAGAAGGGCTTGGTCACGATGCCAACCGTCAGAATGTTCAATTCACGTGCAACACGTGCAACAACGGGAGCCGCGCCGGTTCCGGTTCCGCCGCCCATACCCGAAGTGATGAACACCATGTCGGTACCCTCAAGCATTGCGCGGATGTCGTCGATCGACTCCTCTGCGGCACGTGCGCCGATCTGCGGATTTGCACCGGCTCCAAAGCCTCTGGTGATCTTTTCTCCGATTACAAGCTGGCTGGGCGCCTCGGATTTGCGCAAAGCCTGACGGTCCGTGTTAATGGAAACGAAATCCACTCCGCGGATATTGGTCACGATCATGCGGTTGACTGCGTTGTTTCCGCCGCCACCGACACCGATCACCTTAATATTGACACCACATTCGATGGTATCGTCGTGTTCAAACGTCATGGTTTTTATCCTCCCGAACTTTACAATTACGCCCTTTTCAAGGCATTTCAGTATTACTCATATAATATCATACTATTTTTTTTCTGATTTTGCAAGATGTTTTTTGAATTTTTTTGAATATTTTCAAATTTATTTTCAAAAAAATCGATTTTAAGGACAAAAACAAAGCAAAAGGAGCCCGACGTCAATCGTGAAGGCTCCTTTTACATCATCCCGCCATCAAAAGCGAGGAATCGGACAGCTGACGGTAGGTCGGCTTTTGGGGATTGCTGACGTCAATGATGCTCGGCGTCTCTCCAATGCCGCCTTTGCGCGCAAGGATTTCTTCGACAAGCACCAGCTTGGTCTCGGAGTCTCCCACTTTGCCGAAATTGACACGGCAGGTGTCCGACATCACATAGGAGACGCTGTGCTTGCCCGAAACGTCAAGAGAAGTCACCTGACTCAGCGTGCCGTTCTCCTCCAGACGGTCGATCATTTCGTTGATATAAGAGAGATCGAGATCGGCATCGGAAAAGCGAAGCTTGGAACCGACGGCAAGCGCCGAAACCTCGGGCAATTCAACGAAAAGGAAATCCTCAAATTCCGAGGCATCCTCGCTCTCTCCCAACACGCGAAAATCGCGGCTCAGAGAATAATACTTATCATTGAACTCAATGTAAAGCCTTTGCTTCGGCTGAAATTCTTCCATGATCTCAATGCGAACGGAGAAAGGCGAACACCAGATTCTTGCATCCTTGATATAATCGCAATTTTTGCTCTTGTAGATGGAAGCAAGGCTGTTCTCAAGATCCAGCGCAAGGATCTCCTGACCGATCTCCAATCCCGATGCCTGAATGATCTGATCGACCTCTTCCTCGGTATATTGACGTACCCCCTCCACGCGGATCTCCTTGATGCGGAACGAGGGGAGGATCAGAAGCAGCAAGCCGCCAAGCGCGATCATGCCGCTGACGATCAGCATCAAACGGTACAACAGGCGCAGACGCTTGGGATCAGGTCCTCTTCTTCTCGCGACGGGCGCATTTCTGCGATCCTCGGGAGCTTGCCGACGGGCTTGCGGATTGGTGCTTGCGGTGGTTTGCTGGTTCATGTTCGTTCTCCTTCACTTTTTGTTAAAAATCCTTTATTTTTTGATCAAATTCAAAATATCGTTCCAGATGATGCGATTGGCATCGGGATTGGCAAACGCCCGGACCTTTTGCTCCATTTCTCTTTGGCGCGATTCGTCCCCAAGCAAAGCTTCGACGGTCTCTGTGAGTGCGTTTTCCCGAAGTGCCGATTCCTCGACGAGCAACGCGGCACCCGCATCGGCAAGCTCCTTGGCGTTGCGGTACTGGTGATTGCCGGCAACGTGAGGCGAAGGGATCAAGATCGAAGCCTTCCCCATCAACGCCAGCTCGGACAGCGTCATGGCACCTGCACGCGAGATCACAACGTCCGCCGCCGCCATGCGCAGCGGCATATCATAGATATATTCCGTCAAAATACAATTGCTTTTTTCGTGGAGTCCCTGACGCCGGAACTCCTCCGACGTGGTGGCAAAATCACGGGTTCCGGTGGCATGGATATGCAGAATCTCGGGGTGTTGCGAGCTGTAATCCGCCATCATGCGGATCACTGCGCGGTTGACCTCCTCCGCCCCCATGCTGCCGCCGAAGGAAAGCACCATCCGTCTCTCACCGTCAATGCCGAGTCGCTGTCTTGCTTCTTCTCGTGAAAGTGCGCCGAAGCCGTTGCGCAGAGGATTTCCCACCTGCAATACTTTTTTCGGATCCTTCACCTTCAAAAGCGCTTCGGTACAATCGAAATTGATCCAGACGCGATCGACGTGATTGCGCAATTTGTAAATTGCTTTTCCGGGCTTTGCATTGGATTCGTGCACCGCGGTGGGAATCCCTCGCAAAGATGCCGCCTTCATGATCGGCCACGAGGCATATCCCCCCGTACCAATGACGATATCGGGAGAAAAATCATCGAGAATCTTTTGTGTTGCCTTTGCTCTCGGCGAGGTTAACACCAACCAAAGCGCCTTGATGTTGGAGGGAGAAAGAGAGCGGCGGATTCCTCTGGATTCCACAAAATGCAGACGATAGCCTTCACGCGGGATCAGATCTGCCTCCTTGCCGTTTCGCACCCCCACAAATTCAATCTCGGCATCGGGACAGTTTCGCTTGACCGTCTCCGCAATTGCAAGAGCCGGATTGACGTGTCCCGCCGTTCCGCCGCCTGTCAGAAGCACTCTCATACGAGCACGCCTCCCGAAAGAGGAACCGAAAACAGCATGGCGGTTCCCGCAAAGAAAACCACCGTCAGGAGCGCGGAAATCGAATACCAACGCTTCTCACCGCGAAAATACGGCAAAAAGCTGAACGCCAGAAAACTGCCGACCGCCAATGCCATCACCGCGAAAACCGCGTCGGTGACACCGCGAAACTCTGTTTGCGCGAGTGTTTTGCCAAATGAGGCGATCCACAAAAGAAACAACGCCGATGCCGCACTGACCGACAGCAACGTGATCTTGAATTGACGTGTTCTGCGCTTTCTCATTCTCGTCAAGCTCCTTTCACTGTTTGATGTTTTTTGAAATCATATTTTTTTGTGAGAGGCGTATCGGGAGATCGAAAGAATGATTCCCACCTCAAAAATTTGAAGCATCAGCGCGGTTCCGCCGTAGCTGAAGAACGGAAGCGCGATGCCGGTATTCGGCATGGAATTGGTGACCACGGCAATGTTGAGGATCACCTGCAAAGCCACCTTGAAGGTCAGACCGTAGACGGTCAGTGCGCTGAATTTATCGGGCGCGTGCCGCGCGATATGAAATCCGCGCCAGACGTATGCAAAAAACAATCCGATCAGCAAAAGCGCGCCGATGAAGCCGAGTTCCTCGCAAACGATGGTGAAAATGAAGTCGTTTTGCGGCTGAGAAACGTAGCCGAATTTCTGACGGCTGTTTCCGAGTCCAGTTCCGAACAATCCGCCCGAGCCGATTGCCATCAACCCCTGAAGCGTCTGCCACGCCGATCCCAACGGGTCGGCTTCCTCAATGTTGATCCATGTATCTACACGCGCTTGGGCGTATTCGGAAACCAAAATCAACAGGCATCCCGCGCACGCAACAAGCGCGCCTATGCCGAAGATCCACCGCAGGCGTGTGCCGCCGAGGAACATCACGGCGATGCCGAGCATGCCGAGGATCATAATGCCCGAAATGTGTCTCTCCAGCGCAACCAACACCACGAAGGCGCCGATCATACAGCCGGGATACAAGACACCGTATTTGAAATTTCCGCCGAAGCGATGCTCGGACAAGATCTTTTTTTCATACGTTACCATAAAGCGCGCCAGCGAAAGGACCAGAGCGATCTTGGCAATCTCGGAGGGCTGAAGCGTGATGAAGCCCAAGTTGATCCAACGCTTGGCTCCGCTGCCCAGATCGTCTCCGACAACCAACACCAAAAGGAGCAGGACAATCGAAGCACCGTAAAGAATATAACTGAAATCCTTCCAAAAGCGAGGCGTGCAGAAGCGAACCGCAACCGCCGTGAAGGCAACCGCCATCAAAAGGAATACCAGGTGACGTGCAATGAAATAAGTATTGTCGTCATGATATTGCTCCGCGTAAACTGAGGAAGCGCTATATACCATGACGCATCCGAACAGCACAAGTGCCAGCGTGATCAGGAGGAAGGGAACGTCAACCACACCCTTTGCAGGCAGTTCGCGCTCCTCACTCAGCTCCACACCCTCTCCGAGCCAGATCGCTTCGCGCTTTTCCTCACGCCGTTTACCAAAGGAAAACACGTGCTTTTTTTTCGACGCGGACGGATCTTTCTCGTGATTCATGTGCCAAGCAACCTTTCTGTCGGATTTTTGTCGATTACAATGCCAACCAAGCGATCATGCACGCGATCGTTTCCACCAGAGAAAAGACGATCACGATGCCGGGTTCGTTCCAACCGCATTTTTCAAAGTGATGATGCAGGGGCGCCATGCGAAACAAGCGCTTCCCTTCCCCCGTCAAGCGTCGGGTGAGTTTAAAAAACAAAGTTTGTGAAAAGCTGGACAGCATTTCCACGATGAACACCGCCGATATGATCAGACCGACGATCTCCTCCCCGCTCGCGAATGCCGCGCCGATGACGAGTGCTCCGAGAAAGAGCGAGCCCGTATCTCCCATGAAAACCTTGGCGGGATGGATATTATAAACGAGAAATCCCAGCGTCGAGCCGATCAGGATCGCGCCGATCAAAGAAAGCTGAAAATCCTTTCTTGCAAATGCCCAAACGGCGAAGAAGATGCCCGCGACACAGGTCACCGAGCCGTCGAGCCCGTCAAGTCCGTCGGTGAAGTTGCCACCGTTGACAACACCCGTCAAAACAATGACCGCGGCAGGATAGTAGAACCATCCCATCTCCCACTCCCGATCCGAAAACGGAAGCGCAACCGACGTGTCCATGTTGCCGGTGTAGGCCATGACACAAACGTAGCAAGACGCCATGAAAAGCTGTAAGAACAGTTTTTGCTTCCAGGTGAGTCCCTCGTTCTGTTTTTTGACCAATTTGAAGTAGTCGTCAATGAATCCGATGGCTCCGTTTGCAACGGCAAAGCCGAGCGTCAACGCCAGCGGAATGAAGTCCGCGGAGTCTCCAATGGATGCACGCCACACGAAGAACACCGCCATGACGAACAGCGTTGGGAGAATGAATCCGATCCCGCCCATGGTGGGGGTTCCCTCTTTGCACTTGTGCCAGCGGGGACCGATTTCCAGAATGGGTTGCCCAAGCTTTTTGGAGCGCAGAAACGGAATCAGCTTGCGTTCAAAGAGAACGCTCAGCACAAAAATCAGAATTGCCGTCACCGCGAACGTGATCGCAAATTCTTTCACAGTTCTCACTCCCCCTTTCCGGAACGATTCTCAAAGCCGCTCTCGGAGGTAGGCGATGATCCTCTCTGCTTCCACGGAACGGCTTGCCTTGAACAGGACCACGTCACCGTCACAAAGACTTTCCAAAAGTGCCTTGGCAGTGGCGTCAAGATTTTTTACGTCTGGATTTTGCACGATACTTTGCTTGGGCATTCCGCTCTGACGCGCGCCCACGGCGATCTGATTGCCGCCCTTGCCGACCGTGAAGAGTCGGTCGATTCCCTTCTCGGCAAGATAGACGCCCACCGAGCGATGAAGCGCGGGACTGTCGTTTCCAAGCTCCAGCATATCTCCCAGCACCGCCACGCTGCGTCTGCCCGTGCCGAGGCTGTATTCCTTCAACACGTCAACGGCGCAAATCATCGATTCGGGAGACGCGTTGTAGCAATCCTCGATCACGGTGATCTTTCCCATCGGGTAAATATGCTGCCGCATGCCGTCGGGAAGATAATTCCAAAGACCTTCTCGGATCCTCGCCTCGCCGATTCCCGCGCACACGCCAACGGCAAACGCGTAAAGCGCGGCGTAGACGTTGTGTTTTCCGAGAATCCGAACCGCCAGATCCTTGACCTCGCCGCCGCGATAGACCACGTCAAACACGGTGCGATCGGTCTCCACTCTGATATTCTTTGCAAAAAAGTCGGCTTTCTCGCAAAAAAGCGATACATAAAGTGTGCGGTAACTTCTGCCACGAACGTTTTCCAACAACGCCTCGTCACCCGAAAGGATCAAAATTCCGTTCTGCTTGAGTCCCGAAAGGATCTCCAGCTTCGCACGGCAAATATTTTCTCGCGAGCCAAGCATTTCCATGTGAGACGAGCCGATGTTCGTGATCACCGCAATATCCGGTTCTGCGGCAATCGAAAGCCGCTCGATCTCTCCGAAGCCACTCATGCCCATCTCGAGCACCGACCATTCGCTGTCGGTCGGCAGAGAGACCATGGAAAGCGGCATTCCGACCGTACTGTTATGGTTCCCCGCTGTTTTCGCGGTTTTTGTTCCGGTTGAAAGCACCGAGGCGATCAAATCCTTGGTGGTTGTTTTTCCCACACTGCCCGTCACGGCAACCGTCTTGCAGTGCAGATATTGACGGTAAGCGTTTGCAAGCTTGGAGAGTGCCAGCTCGCTGTCATTGACAACGATGGCGGTCGCTTGGTATTTTTCCAGATCCTCTGTGCGGTGCTCGCAGATCACACATCGGCAACCGTTTGCCAATGCGGTGGCGATATAATCATGACCGTCCACGCGTTCCCCGCGTAATGCCACAAATGCGGTCTGATCGTCCGCCTCACGGGAATCCGTGCAAATATTCCGCACGAAAACGTCGCCGAGCGCTCCCTGATGGAGTTCTCCGCCGCACAGCCGTGCCAACGTGCCAAAGCTGATTTGATTGGTACTGAAATGCACTTTCATAATCGCGTCTCCGTCATCTCTCCGTCGTTTTTAGGTCTGCGCTTTTCCGTAAATGCCGCCGAAACGATCTCCCGCTCCGAAAAGGGCCTTCTGCCCTCGCGGTCGATCTCGTATTCCTCATGCCCTTTTCCGGCAAGCAAAACAATGTCGTCTTTCCGTGCCTCGGCAATCGCATGAAAAATGGCGTCTCGGCGATCGACGATCACGGTATATGGTTTTTCCTTGTCGATTCCGACAAGAATTTCTTCAATAATATCCTCCGGACGCTCGCCTCGGCTGTTGTCGGAGGTCAGGATCACGTAGTCCGCGCCAAGAGACGCGATTCTTCCCATCACGGGGCGTTTTCCACGATCGCGATCACCGCCGCATCCGAAGAGGAGGATCAGTCTTCCCTCCCGTCGTCGAAGCTGTGCCGCCGTCCGCAACAGATTTTCCAATGCATCGGGGGTGTGCGCGTAATCAATCAGCACCGTAAAATCGGCTCCCGGACCCAGGCGAACCCGCTCCATCCGTCCGCGCACGCCGGAAAGCGTGTTCAGAACGCCCTTGATCGCGCGCATTCCAAAGCCAAGCTCGTGCGCGACGATCGCCGCCTGCATGGAATTCATGACGTGAAATCCGCCCGGCACGGGACAATGCAGATGAATCGAGGCGTTCCCCGATTTCAGATCGTAGGAAACGCCGCCGTCGGCGCAAATCTCGACGTTTTCGGCAACGTAATCTCCCGTTCCGCGCGTGCCGCAGGTAATAACCCGTCCCACAGCACTCGCGCGCATCCGCGCGGCGTATGGAGAATCGACGTTGATCACCGAAAGACGGCTCTTTTGAAAAAGCTCCGACTTCGCGTCGGCGTATGCCTCCATCGTTTTGTGAAAGTCCAAATGCTCGGGAGTCAGATTGGTGAAGATCGCCGCCTCAAAGCTCAGAGGCTCGAGTTTTCCGAGTGCCAACGCGTGGGAGGTGACCTCCATCAGCACGTATTCGACACCGTCCTCAACCATCTGTGCCAGCATACGATAGAGCACGGGAGGATCGGGGGTTGTCATGTTTGCCGTGGGATCGAGCGTTCCGCTTTCC
Organism: Clostridia bacterium; assembly: GCA_017517745.1. Classification (GTDB taxonomy): domain Bacteria; phylum Bacillota; class Clostridia; order Oscillospirales; family CAG-272; genus UMGS1865. The sequence continues at coordinate 40,915 of JAFWYJ010000048.1, forward strand.
AAATGCCTGCCCGCCGACTCACAGCCGACCGTTCCGATCAAGCCGCATTTGCAAAGCGACGCCTCCAGCATCGCGCGCAAAATATGTGTCACGCTGGTTTTTCCATTGGTTCCCGTCACACCGATCAGCTTCAGCTTTTTGGAGGGATATCCATACTGCGCGTGGCAGAGAACCGACAGTGCGCGTCTGGTATCCGGCACTTCCAAGCAAAGGATTGGTTCTCGCACGGACGCGTTTGCACCCTTCTCGGCTATGATACACACAGCACCCGCGGCAATCGCGTCCTTGATATAAGCATGCCCATCGGTATGTAACCCGCGGATGCAAACGAAGGCACTGCCCGCCTGCACCCGACGGGAATCCATTTCCACCGAGGCAATTTCAAGCTCCTCGCTCCCGTTCGGACATTCCCGACCGAGAACGGTGCAAAGTTCCAAAAGTTTCACAGCGTCTCCTCCCGAAAAATTGATCTGTTTCCACTTTCAACTTCCCGACAAAAGCACTGTCTGTTTTGATTTTCGCTAATTCTGTTGCGGCTGTGGCGGCAACTCGTTTTCGGTGTAATCCTCGTCGTCCAGATAACGGAAGGTCACCTCGATCACGCTGCCCTTCGGAAGCTCTGTTCCGGGTGCCACGTTCTGCGCGATCACAGTCGCGCTGACGCCGTTGACATGATAATTTTTCGTTCCCGCGATGCGGATATTGAAGCCGTCGTTGATCAGCTTCTGATTGGCGGCGACCGCCGTCATTCCCGTCAGATCGGGGACCTTGACCGTGAGCGTTTCCGCGTCTCGATCGGTATAAAGGATGATCCTTCCGCCGTTCTTTTCCACGATTGTTCCCGCTTCGGGATACTGTTTGACCACAACTCCCGCGGGATCTCCCACGAAATCCACCGTGAGTCCGTATCTGCTTCCCTCACACAAGCTCTGTGCATAGCTGCCGTCGCGGCGGATGCAGTTGGGAACCGTCACCGTCAAGCGTTGCAGCTCTTCTTCGGAATAGATCGCCTCGACGCCGAGATACGGCAGGATCGTTTCCATGACGTTGCCGACGTAAGGCGCCGCAACGGTGCTTCCGTAAAGCACACCGCTCGTCGGTTCATCGACGATGATGATGACCGCGTATTGCGGATTGTCGGCTGGCGCGTAAGCAACCGTCGAACAGACGTAGCTTCCGATGCTTCCCGCGTTCTTTTTCTCGGAGGTTCCGGTCTTCGCGGCAACGCGGTAACCGGCAACGTAGGCGTTTTTCGCGCCGCCGTTCCCCGAAACACCGCCCTCGAGAATGCTCGAAACGGTTTTGCAGACCTCACTGCTGACAACCTGTCTTGAGACGTTCGTTCCGTAAGAGCGAATGACGTTGCCGTCATGATCTGTGATCGAAGAAACCATGTGCGGCTTGACCAGATAGCCGCCGTTTGCCACCGCGGAGATCGCGGTGATCTGTTGGATCAGGGTGACGTTGAAGTTCTGACCGAAGGCATAGATCGCCAGGTCCAGATCGGTGAAGTTTTCCTTTGATGCAAAGACACCGATTCCCTCGCCGGGCAGATCGATGCCGGTTTTGCCGAGATATCCGAAGGAATTGAGATACTGATAAAAATTCTCTCTTCCCAAAGCCTCTCCCACCGTCATCAGAACGGGGTTGCAAGATTGCTGAATGCCCTGTGTGAAGGTCAATTGTCCATGTCCCGTCGTTTTGTGACAGTGGATGTTGTGACCGCTGACCAGCTTGCTTCCTTTGCAGACGAAGCATTGGTCGGTGGTCACCACCGCCTCCTCGAGTGCCATCGATGCCGTGATGACCTTGAAGGTCGAGCCGGGGATGTAGGACTCGGTGATGGCTTTGTTGGACCACATTTCAAGAAGCAGCTGTTGCTTGAGCTTGGCGTATTCGTCGCTTCCCGCCTCATAGCCGCTCGCCGCAAGTGCCGCACTCGACTGATAATCCAGCTCCCATGGATCGTTCAAATTGAAATAGGGGTAGGTTGCCATGCCGAGGATCGCTCCCGTGTTGACGTCCATCACGATGCCCGCCGCACGGTTTTCGCCACCTGCCTCGGTGTAGGCTCGCTCGACCTGCTCCTCCAGTGCCGATTGCACGTAAAGATCGATGGTCGTGTTGACGTGATAGCCGTCCTGCGCCGCGATGTATTCCTTGTGAGAATAAGGCATTTCGTTGCCCTGCGCATCGCGCGCGGTGATATATTTGCCGTTCGTTCCGGCAAGCATTTCGTTATAGTAATATTCCAATCCGTAAAGCCCGGTTCCGTCGCTGCCGGTAAAGCCCAGCACGTGAGACGCCAGCGTGGAATAAGGATAATATCTGGTATTCGTGGTTTCCAGATAGATCATGCGCTGCAAACCGTACTCGGCAATGAACGCGCGGACACGATCCGCCGTTCCTTCGTCCACCTCTTTTTTGATGGTGCGGTCGAGATATCTGGTATGCGTGGTTTGCCGATAAACGAAATCATATTCCACGCCCAACAGCTTCGAGAGATTTTCCGCGATCAAAACGTCAAATTCCACGGGCGCACCGCTTTGCACGCTCTCGCTTTTTGCCGCCGCGATCGAGGAGGGTGAAATGAAGACACGGTAGGTCGTGACGTTGGTCGCCAGCATCACGCCGTTGGCATCGTAGATGTTGCCGCGTTCTGCCGCAACGTTTGACTCGGTCGTCATCTGCTCGATGACCTTTTTCTGATAGCGCTCAAACCCGAGCGTCTGCAACAGCAGGATGCGAACCAGCAACAAGCCGAACAGAATCACGGCGAGAATCATGAGTGCAGATGCGCGGCGAAGCACCTTGGGGTGCACCGTCCGCATTGCCTCCGACGGTGTGCCTTCTTTGTTTTCCTTCATAAAATTCACCGTTTCTCCTTTCCTTGAAAATCTCCTGATGGAAAGGCGAAGGAACTCCCTCGCACACCCCGCTATTCATTGTATGGAACGAACGCCGTTCTTATGACTATTTGATTCCGATCGCACTCAAAATGGCGGAAAGCCCAACCTGTTTCTCACGCTCTTCCTCAAAGACCTCCACCGAGTCTTCCGAGGGCATTGAAATATATTCCATTTTGACGTAATCCTCTTCCACCATGCCATATTCCTCCATGGCAATGCGTCGGATCTCCAACCAATCGTTCTTGACCTCAAAATCCGATTTCAGTTCAGCCACCTCGTCGGAGGTCGATTGAATCTGAAGGCGAAGTTTGTTGACGTTGTCCTCGGCTCTCGTCAGAAGGATCGAGCTTGCCACGATCAGCATCAGCGATGCCGCAACGGCAAGAATCGCCGCAAATGCCGAGAACGGAAAACGTCTGCTCTCTTTGGATGAGTCGGGACGTGCGGCATCAAACCAAGTGGGTGCCGATTCGCGAATCTGCTTGCAAACTCTCGCGGGCAATGCACGTACTCGCGCGCGTAATAAAGAAGGCGCGGATTGCTCCGCCTCTACAACCGCCCCCGCCTCGCTCTCAGCGACTGCGGCAGGACAGACGTCCATGCCGTCGTTTCCGGAAAAATCGGCATGGCGAATTTTGTCGTTTCGAATTTCATAAAAATAACGAACGAGGTCTCCCGCGGACATACTTTCCTTTCCGCGTCTGTAACGGCCGTTCATCGCCGCCTCGTTGCAAGTTGAAAGCCGATAGGCCTCCGGATCCAATGCGCGCGTTTTCTCCTCGCGCCGCCGCTGTGCCTCCGCGCACATTTGCACGGTACGAACGAGATCCTGCGATGCGGTTTGCTCGGGAAGCAAGGCAACACAAGAGCCTGCCGACGCGCCCGTTGGTGCTTCGGCAGAAGGCGTATAGATTTTGTTTTCCGTGCAGGCCATGCTTTCCGATTCCTTTCATAATAATCAATATAAATACACTTACAGCTTTTCGGCAATCCGAAGCTTCGCGCTGTGCGAGCGCGGATTGATCTCCAACTCCTCCGCATTGGGAAGAATCGGCTTTTTCGTGACGATCTTCACCTTTGGCTTGTTGCCGCAGACACAGATGGGAAAGCTCTTGGGGCAGGTACACCCCTCGGCAAGCTCCGCGAAGGTCTGCTTGACAATCCGATCCTCCAACGAGTGGAAGGTGATGATGGCAAGCCTGCCCCCTTTTTTCAGGAGGCGAACGGCGGAACGGATCGCAGGAGCGATCACATCCAGCTCGGCGTTCACTTCGATGCGCAAGGCCTGAAACGAACGCTTTGCCGGATGATGTCCGCCGTCTCTGTTCGCGGCAGGGATCGAGCGTTTGATGATCTCCACCAGTTCCCCCGTGGTTTCGATCGGTGCCTTTTCCCTTTCGCGGATAATATTCGATGCAATGCGGGAGGAAAACCGTTCCTCTCCGTACTCGAAGAGAATCTTGCGGATCCTCTCCTCACTGTATTCATTCACGACCGTTCTTGCGGTCAACGGATTTCTGATATCCATTCGCATATCCAGCGGCGCGTCTGCACGGTAGGAAAATCCGCGCTCGGCGGTATCCAGCTGATAGGAGGAAACCCCCAGATCCATCAGCATGCCGTCGATGCCGCCGATGCCGAGCGTCGAGCAAACCGACTCGACCTCGCAAAAATTGCTTCTCACGACCTGTGCGCGTTCCCCGAACACCGAAAGGCGCTCGGTTGCCACCGCCACCGCCGTTTCATCCTGATCAAGCGCGATCAATCGTCCTTCCTCACCGAGTTGCGCGGCGATCGCCGAGCTATGCCCCGCGCCGCCGGCGGTTCCATCCACGTAGATGCCGTCCGCGCGAATCTTCAGCCCGTCTATGCAAGCCTCCAACAACACCGGTTTGTGAGAAAAATTGACCGTATCGCCCATGATCTTCTCCTTAAAGTCCCAATTCTTCGAGCTCCGCAAGAATGGAGGAAATGTCCTCCTGCTCCTTCAACTCCGTGTAAACGCTCTCCGACCAGATCTCGGCATAATCGCAACAGCCGATGATGACGACGTTCTTCTCAAGCGTCGCGTGACTCACAAGCTCGGGAGGCAGTACCACGCGTCCCTGGGAGTCGGGCACGACCTGTGCCATCGACGAATGCAAAAAACGGATGATCTTTTCGGAAAGCTTGCGCTTCTGATCGCGCAGGGGCTTGATGTAATCCTGCCAGCCCTCGAGCGAATAGACCTTGAGACATTTCTCTCTGATGTCCTTCGCAATGACCAACGTGTCTCCGAGTTCCTCGCGCAGCTTTGCGGGAATGAATATTCGATTTTTCGCGTCCAGACTGTGTCTGTATTCACCGCCGAGCATCGCGCGTTCCTCCTTGTTGATCTTCCCGGTGTTTTTTCTCCACTGACGCTCCACTTTGAAACATCAGACACCACTTTCCACCACCGGGTAACTATATTATACAATATAAAATTCGATTCTTCAAGAGGTTTTTCAAAATTTTTTTAATTTTTTTCAAAAAATTTTTTCAAAAAAAGCGCACTCGCGAAAAACGACAATAAATGACGAATTTTTGCGGATTATTTGGCTCTTTTTAGGTTGTTTTCAACAAAAAACAGAACGGCAATCCATATAAAACTTTTCTCATCGGAAGTTGCCGAAAACCGCTTGACGATTATTACAAAATATGTTATACTGTTTATATAGAACAGATCGGACTGCCTTTTTGTGCAGTTTCAGAAAGGATATCCAACAGTATGGAACAAACCCCGAAAAACATTGCCGGCGAAGAGCTTTTTGAAGAGCTGATCGACCTGCGTCAGCGGTTGAAAGACCGTGAGAAAAAGGCGACCGGACGTACACCCGTCATCTGCAGCGATGACTCCATCCGAGAAATCGTGCGCCTTCTGCCGCGCAAGCCATCGGATTTCTTCAGCATTCCTGGAATCGGCCCCGCCTTTGTGGAAAATTATGCGCAGGCGTTTCTCGACGTACTCGACGACCACAACGGAAACCGCGAGACCGCCGAGATCCCGGTCAGCAAAAACGTGGAGGAAACCCTGCGCGAGCTTTCCAAAAAGCTGATCAACATCAACCGCAACAACCGCATGCTTTTCCTCCCCAAGCTTTCGGCAAAGTATGCTGTCGATCTCTTCGACGCCACGGGAAGCTATAACCCTTTGCAAATTCTGTTTGACGGGGACAAGCCGATCACCATCGCCGACGTTTCCTCTCAGGATCTCCCCCGCACCGATCCCGCCCGAGATCGCTATCGCGCACTGATCGGACTCATCCGAGAGACCGTGAGAGACCTTCGCGACAAGGGACAAAACGATCTTTACGTCGGCTATCCCTTCGTGGAGGGCACGTTGGTCAACGGTGAATTCGGAATCCGCGCACCGCTTTGTCTCTTCCCCGTCACACTGGATCGCTCGACCGCCAACATCACGGTTGCCGCGGATCACACGCGCGATATTATTTATAATGGTACGCTGATTTTGGCGCACGACAAATTCAACAGCCTCGCCAAGCCCCTGCCCGACTGCACCGTGGAGGATGCAACACCCGACAACTTTTTGCAAGGGCTCTTGGATTTCTATGCCGAAAACGATATCCGCATCGAATATGACAGCGACGAGCTGACAAAATTCAAGGAATATCCGGGCGACTCCTTCCCGCGTCACGCGCGAGGTTCACTCAAGCTGGTACACAACGTCGTCATCGGAAAATTCCCGGCTTACTCCAACACCATCCAGCGCGATTTTGAGGAAATTCTGGAAAAGGGCTTGGTCAACAAGCTGGTTTCCGATCTGGTTTCCGACTACGGTGCCACCGATTTCTATTCCGATCAGACCAACACCGATCTCGAGTTGAATCACCCCGACAAAAAGCAGCAGAGCATCAGCGAAAATTCGTTGGTCTACATCAACGCGCTCAACAGCGCGCAGGAGGCGGTTCTGCACGCTGCGGAAACGATGGACGAGCTGGTTGTCGAGGGCCCTCCCGGCACGGGTAAATCTCAGACCATCACCAGCTTGATCACCCAATTCGTCAACGAGGGCAAAACCGTCCTGATGGTTTCCGAGAAAAAGACGGCTTTGGACGTGGTCTATTCCCGTCTCGGCACACTGTCGAGATACGCCATGATGATGGACGATGCCAACAACAAAAATCTCTTCTATTCACAGCTCGAACGCCTGCTTTACAGCACCGATGCGAATGCGCCGCTGCAAGCCCCCGATCTGAGCATGCTCTCGGGCGAGATCGACACCGACGTGGCAACGTTGGAGGTGATCGCGGACAAGCTCTTTACGCCGAGCGAGTTCGGTGTGGAGCCTTATCTGCTCTACATGGAAAATCGCCGCGTGAATCTGCAGAATCACGAGCAAATCAAAACCTACAAAACCATCCGCACCATGATCACCGAGGCGCTGATGGCACTCAAATACGATGAGATCACGGCGATCCACAAAAAGTTTGCCAACGGACAGCTGACCGACAGTCTCGATCTCTATCAGCTGACCGTGGAACGATACCCCTGGTTCTTGAAAATGAAGGACTCGCTTTCCAACTACGATCTCATTCTCTTCTCCGACTCGATCGACGAGCTGATCCTGAAGGTGGACGAGTGGCGGAATCGCTCCTTCTTTGGTCGCATGACCTCCAAGGGACGCCTCTCGCGCGACATCACGCAGGCAACCAAGGCATATTTTGACAAAGCGACGAATGCCTATCTCATCCGTCTGATCATGGAGCAACCCGAGGCTGTCAAGCAGAGCTTGAAGGAATTCACCGTCGGCTACGCCAACCTCAAGCCGGTTGTGTCGAGCCTGACCGAAAATGAAAATCTCTATCTCACGGCACTCCGAAAGATCCACAAAATCTGCGGCGGTACCGTCGTCGAATGGAACGACGAGCTTTATAACACCATTTTGTTCGAGCATATCCAACGCTTTGAAATGGACAATCGCACGCTGATGCCCAAGGTTGCCTCCTTCGAGAAGATCATTGCCTCGATCGAACGCGCGATCGGCGAAAAGCAGGCGCTCTCCAAGCAACGAATCATCAAGGTGTTGGCGGAGGATATCAAGTATATCACCGGCTCCAAGCGCAAGGGCGAGATCACGCGCGCCATTGAAAGCCGCCGTCGCTCCAGCGTTTCCAAGTTTGTCAAGAAGTTTGATTTTGAGCTTTTCAAGGCGATCAAGATCTGGCTGATGACGCCCGACGCGGTTTCCGAAGTGTTGCCGCAGCAAAACGATCTGTTTGACCTGTTGATCTTTGATGAGGCTTCTCAGCTTTACGTGGAAAAGAGTATTCCCTCGATCATTCGCGCCAAGAAGGTTGTGATCGCGGGCGACCACAAGCAGCTTCGTCCCTCCAGCCTCGGTGACGGGCGCTTTGAGTTTGACGACGATCTCTTCGATGAGGACGCGGAGATCTCCGCGGCACTCGAGGAAGAAAGCCTGCTCGATCTGGCTCGTTTCCGTTATCCCGACATTCTGCTCAACACACACTACCGCTCCAAATACGAGGAGCTGATCGATTTCTCGAACTACGCGTTCTACAAGGGTCGTCTCTTCGTGGCTCCCAACACCGACGAGCCAGAAAAGCCCCCCATCGAGGTTCACCTTGTCAAAAATGCGCTTTGGCAAGGACGCTCCAACCGTCAGGAAGCAGAACGTGTCGTCGCGCTTATCAAGGAATTCTTCAACACCCGAAGAAACAACGAGACGATCGGTGTGATCGCCTTCAATGCCGCACAGCGTGACATGATTTACGACATCATCGACGAGGAATCGCTCAAGGATCACAATTTTGCCATGCAGGTTCGCGCCGAAATGTCGCGCAAGGACAACGGTGAGGACACCGGTCTCTTCATCAAAAACATCGAAAGCGTACAGGGCGACGAGCGCGACGTCATCATGTTCTCGATCGGCTATGCAAAAAATACCAGCGGAAAGCTGGTTCACAATTTCGGCTGGCTCAACCAGAAGGGTGGCGAAAACCGCCTCAACGTTGCAATCAGCCGCGCCAAGCAAAAGATTCACATCGTCACCTCCTTCCGCCCCTCCGAACTTGACGTGGAGAGTGCCAAGAATGACGGACCGAGAATCCTCAAGCGCTATCTGGAATATGCTTTTGCCATCAGCAACGGAGACCGCGAAGACGCCGAGCGCATTCTCCGCTCCTTCGGTGAAACCTTCGGCATCACGCCCGCGGCGATTGAAACCGAGTATGCGCAAAAGGTTGCGGATGCCCTGCGCGATCGCGGCTACGAGATCGACACGCAGGTGGGTATCGGCGGTTACCGCATCGATATTGCCGTTCGCAAAAACGGAAAATACGTTCTCGGCATCGAGTGCGACGGAAAGCTTTACAGCACTGCCGCCTCGGCACGCGAGCGCGACTACCACCGTCAAAAATACCTCGAATCCCGCGGATGGCGAATCAAGCGCATCTGGAGCATGGATTGGTGGCGCGATCCCGATACCGAAATCAACAACATCTGCGCCTTGGTGGACAGCCTATAATTTTCTGACTCCGTGGAGAAAACGCGCCGTCGTTTTCTCCACTTTTTGATATTTTCCCCTCTCTCGATCTTTGCATAAAAAATTTTTCGTTTTTTTGCAAAATCAGGAAAATTTTTTCGAGTTTTTCCGACTAATATAATTAGAGGGATAAATACCATTCCTAAGGAGGATATATGAAAACAAAAGAACACCTCTCCGACGAGGAGATCATAGAGCTTTATTGGATCCGTAACGAAAAGGCAATCGACGCCACCGACAGCAAATACGGAAAATATCTCTATACGATCGCCTATAATATCGTGCACAATCACATGGACTCCGAGGAATGTGTCAATGACACCTATCTCGGCACGTGGAATCGGATTCCCCCCGAGCGTCCAAACCTGTTGCAGGTGTTTTTGTCGAGGATCATGCGAAATATCGCAATCGACAAATTTCGCCAAAACACGGCGACCAAGCGCGTTCCTTCCGAACTGCAGATTTCACTGGACGAGCTTGATGAGTGCATTGCAGACGTTTCCGAAAACGAGCGCTATCTCATGGACGAGATCGCAAAAATTCTGAACGGATTTTTGCAGGAGTTGAACGAGCAGGACGAATTCATCTTCGTCTGCCGCTACTATTACTCTGACCGCATCAATGCCATCGCAAAAATGCTCAAGACCTCAGAAAAAGAGGTTAGCCGTCGACTCGCGGCACTCCGAAAGGATCTCAAGCAACGCTTGGAAAAGGAGGGGCATTACTTTGAAAAATAAGAACGATTGGAAGCTTGATCTTCTCTCCAAGATTGACGATGAAATCATCGAGCGCAACACCCAAAAGCGCTGTCTCCGTCTCAAAAAGCTGGCGCTTCGCCGTCGCGTGCAAAGGATAACGGGCGTTTCCGCCGCGGCGGGACTGTTGCTTGTGTGCGGCGTGATCTTCGTATTGTTCTCACTGTTCTCCAAGCAGGTTCCGGTCTACCTCGGCATGACCATCTCCTCTGCCGAGTCGCAGGTTGGCATGTCGACAGAGCATACGGTCACCCCGCTTTCGGCACCGATCAGCTATGCCGTGCAGACGTTCGCTCACGGCGAAGAACACCAACCCAAGCCACCCCACGGTGACGTTGCCGGAGTGCCCGCGCACAAAAACGAAAACCTGGACGATGCCGGCAAGAACGCCGAAGACGCCGCAGGCAACACGCTGCAGGTATCAGGCAGCGGTGCGGACATCTACTACGCCAAGCCCAACGAGGACATCTACATCACCATCCACATCGACAACCCCGACAGCTTTGAAATCTTGTCATTCACCCTCAACGGCAAAAAGTATTCTTCCTATATGTTCGAGGAAGGCTCGGACATGGAAAATCTGATTCTCAAGGTCAACGTCGGCGACGCCGAAGGTGTGGTGGAATATACCATCGACGCCATCAAATACGTTGACGGAACCGCCATCAAGGACGTTCGCATGGAAGGCGACAAGACGGTGCGCGCGGGCGTTGCCACCGACCGTCAACCCGCTGCCGTTCTCTTTGGTGAGCGTGTTGATTTCTTCAACGTCAGCTTCAACGTCAGCATCACCGACTCGCTCGACCTGATCGCCAAGAGCCAAGGAAAGCTCTATGCGATGATCTATGACGGCGAGAACGTGCTTGCCATCAATGAGATTTCCCCCTCTGAGATCTCCAACGTCTCCTTTGACGGTTTGATGCCAAACACGACCTACCAATATGCCGTCGGCGCGTATTATGACAAGCTGGACGGAACAGGCATGGGACTCTACGTCTTGAACGTCAAGACCTTCACCACCAAAGCCCCCGTCCTGTTTGAAAATCTGCAAATTTCCACCACGCAGGTCAATTTCGAATTCCTTTGGGATCAAGCGTTTGCAAACAAGCAGATCTCCGCACTCACCCTCTACCGCGGGGAAGAAAAGGTTGCTGACGTCGATCCCGACGCGACAAGTCTGACCGATCTGCTTTCCAACACGGCGTACACGCTGGTCGCCGAATATCGCGACGGCAACAATACGTCCCGATTGATCTCGATGGAATTCGCCACGGCGGCAAAAGCAATTCCCTCTCTCGTTCTGACCTCCAAGGACGTGACTCAAACGAGCTTTGGCTTTGATGCCAAGGTGCTTGACGTGGACGCCGTCGGTTCCATCACTGCCATCGAACTGCTGCACGGCAATGACGCGCCCGTTCCCGCGGCAAGCCTCGACGTGCGCAGCTTTGACGGATTGCTTTCCAACAACGATTACACCGTCCGCGTCACCTATACCTATGATCTGAACGACGGCACGGGTGCGCATACCATCGTCAAAGATCTGACCGTAAAGACCTTGGCAAAAGCAACGCCTTCCCTCGC
>JAFWYJ010000049.1 GCA_017517745.1 Clostridia bacterium
CGCCACGCGTTTTCTTTTGCTGGCAAAAGAAAATTCGAACGCCGCGTGAAGAAAAAAGAAAATTATTTGGTAAGTCACACGCGGCGTTTTTGGAGCGTTTCAAGTCCTCTTACCCGCACCAAAAAGGAAGAGCAATCGTTTTGATTGATCTTCCCTTTTTTTCGCATTTATGTCCTCTCGTAATTTGCTCCCCACAAACGCCCCATTTTATGACAAAAAACGCCTCCAAAAAGGTTTTTCGCTCCACTTTTGAAAAGCCCCTTGACAAGCATTTTTCGGTATGCTATACTGAGCTTGTAACCCGATATTTCGAGGTCGAATTTTTCCCCAAAAAGCAATGCGATTTCCTCGGCTTTTGCCGTGTGGATCCACCGTCTTGGACGGGCAAACAGAAAAAAGAAAAACATTTTGAAAAAACGCTTGACTTTTACCTTAGGTAAAAGTGTATGATGGGGATCATAGAATGTACTTTTTGCGCATACGCGCATTGCTTATGATGATAAAAAAATAAAGAAAGGAAAAGAAATGAAAAGAACAGTTGCGCTTTTGCTCTCGTTGACAATGGCTCTTCCGCTTGCCTCCTGCCGTCTCAAGGATACCATGACACAACCGCCGTCCGACAATCAGGCCGAAACCACGACACAACCACCCCAATTGCAGCCGCCCGTCGAGAATGACGGGCCCTCGGCGGAAATCAAATATTATACGATCGAGAATCTGGAATCGAACAAGGTCAGATATACCGTCTACAACAAAAACGGTGACGTCGTTCTCGCCGGAACAACCGAACGGTCGGTGGAAATCTCCATGCTCAGCGAAGCCTTGCTGGACGTTTGCATCGATGCAGGCACGGAAACTGAAACGCACCAATATTATGACGTGGAAACCGACCGCCTTTCCGAATCATATTCCTGCGTCGCGGCGACGTCGGGAAATCTCGTTGCCTATGTCAATGGCTCGATAAATGACCCGATAGCAGATCGAGTGCTGGTCGTGCGCGATATCTTTGATCGAAACGTATTTTACAAATCGTTTGGATTGGACTTCTCACCAACGATGCGTAACCCCATAAAATCTGCGACTTTTACCGCCGGAGAAGCCGAGCTTGAGGTTGTATATTTTAGCGAAAGACCGCCTGTTCCTTTTTCTGTCACGCTGCCGATTCGTCGCGCTGCTGCCGAAGGAGAAATATTGTCGCAATCCGAGATCGCGATGCAGATGTACGAAGCGGCTCTGAAAAACGAGATCAAGGTTTATGAGACCGATATAGAAAAAGATCATTATCTGAAGGATTGTAAAACACCCTACGGTCGAATTCCGCTTTGTGAGTTGGGGACTATGGGATCCGTATATATGGACGTTGACGGCGACTCAATAAACGAGCTTGTGATCGATTGCGGGGACACCTTGATCCTGCGCTATTACGAGGGACGCGTTTACGTTTATCCGTTCACATTCAGAAATCTCACTTTAAACACAGACGGCTCATATAGTTGGAATTACAGCGGGCAAAATTTTGAATACGGAGAAAAACAACTTGCTTTTGAAGGTGCGGAATTGAACCCCAAGGAGCTTTGGCGTATCGTCAATGACGGAGAGCCTGACGCTGAATATTATATTGACGGCAAGCAGGTGACTCAAGAAGAAATACGAAAATATTTCGAGGACAATCCCAAAACAAGGGTTGAATTTTCCCCGCTTGAAGTGTCTTGGCTGAACAAAATCTCACGTGAGGAAGCAATATTCCTTGCCAAAAAATATTGGGAATCTTACGAAATCGAGAAATACGGTTACGTGGTCACCTTGGGTCAAAACAGTTGGGCACCGAGCTCCGTTTACGTTGTGATGATCAAACGGCTCGTTTCGAATCATTATTCAACCTTTGACGAAATCTGGATCGATAAGAATACCGGAGAAGCGATCGTTCCATATGCGCCGGACGGACCGGAAACACCGCCTGCGGAGGTGATCCGGGAGGATACCTATTTTAAGATTACCAAGCCCTCGCCGACGACCTTTGCCTACGAGATCTACGATCCGAAGGGCAACGTGCTTCATTCGGACACGACCGACCGTCAATTGAATCTTTCGATGCTCGGAGACAGTATTGTGGTTGTCACGATCGGAATCAATGAGCCGACGGACGATGGCATCACGTTCTTTTGTGACGTGCAAAGCGGTCGCATTTCCGAGGCGTATTCTTCTCTGATGCTCTACACGGAGGACGTGGTGATCTATCGAAAAAGAAGCGCCGACGGCATGACGGTGGTTGCCAAGCCGCTGTTTGACAACGAGGTCTACGTGGAATATCTGTTGGAGAATATCGCAAGCACGCCGTATCCGATCCGATCCTTTGAATTTGTCAACGGGATGCTTTGCCTGGAGTATGATGCCGCGTGGGACGGTCGATGCAGCGTCGTTATCCCCGTTTGGGAGCCCGACGGCAATTACTTTGCCGATTACGGATCGATCGTAGCGCTTGCCAACGAGCTGAGGACCGTCATGCGATATGAAGCCGATCAGCTTCGTTTCCAAGAGCTGTTCGGCATCACGGACGCGCAGCAGGGGGAGTGGTTTGATGATCTTCACTCGTCCTTGCTTGACCTTTACGGCTCGCCCGAGCTGCGCTTTACGGAGGTCAAGTATGCCGTCAAGGATCTGAACGGCGACGGCATTTTTGAACTCATCCTGATCCGCGATTACGGCGGGAATTATGAGGTGATCGCGATCTTTTCCACGGTGGACGGAAAGCCGTTTTTGTTGGATCATTTTTGGAATCGCAAGAATGCCTATATCGGTTACGGCGGCTTGATCGGTATCTGCGGAAGCAACGGCGCCGATTCCAACTCGCGCACGATATGTCGGATCGCCGAGGGCGGGGCGTCGCTGGAGGTGATCGATGAATTCGGACTGGACGGTCACGAATGGGTCAACGGCGTTGCCGTGCAAAAATATTATAAGCTGGAAAACGGCGAGAAGGTTTCGATTTCCGAGGAGGAATATCAGGAGCTTTCCATGAAATATTCCTATCTGCACGCCTATTCGAACAAGGACATTGCTTTGCTTGAGGTGGTTCGTGAGGAAAGCCTTGCGCGGCAAGCTTCTGCAAAGCAGGCGTTTTTGGACGTGCTGTATGAGCGCGCAAAGGTATATGACACCGCGACGGGAGAATTCTTTTATCTGAAGGATTGCAAATCTCCCACCACGCAAACACGGCTGGAGGAATATGCGCACCGCCTCTATGCGTACACTGATCTGGACGGCGACAGCGTGGAGGAATTGGTGATCGATTGCGGGGATAAGTTGATCCTGCGCTATTTTGAGGGAACCGTTTATTTGTATTCGTTTACGTTCGAAGAAATGGATCGGCTGAAAAGCGACGGCTCCTACACATGGTATCGAACGATAGAAAAAGGAGAAACCTCGGAATACGGAGAATCTCAGATCTACTTTGACGGTGCGACACTCAAGATCCGAGCGCTTTGGAGGATCGTCACCGACGAAAAAAACCACATGGAATTTTATTATCTGGGCGAGCGGCAGACGACGCATGAGGCGCTTTGGTCGTACGTGCTGAGTCTCCCCTTGAATGAGATTGGATATTCGTATCTGCCGCTTCCGTGGGAGCCGAAGATCACGCTCGAGGAGGCTTGGGAGATCGCGAGCGCCTATTGGGAAAACGCCGACGGAGAGGAAACCGACCCATACATCACGTATCGCATTGTGCTGCAGGCAGACCCTCACGCGGATATCGGAGCCTATCACTTTGTTTGTGTGCAAGAATATCATGCCTTACCCGACGGGGATCTTGCGGGGAAAAACGACATTTATTTCGCGCACGTCTATCAATGCTTGCTGGTGGATGCGATGACAGGGGAATACAGTCTTTGTGAGGATTTCGGCAGATGTGAAGGGAAATAACCGCTTTTCGTTGACAAGACGGGGCGGCTGTGATATAATATGTGGAGATAAAAACAGAGAATGCCGCATGGCAGAGGAGGCGCAATGAAAGATGAAAGAGAGCTCTTGACACGGGAGATCATTGCCGAAAAGCTTGCGGGGACCGCCAAGCACTCGATGATCGGATCGGTGCTTTTGCTGGTTTTGGGAATCGTTGGATTTGGAATACTTTTGCTGATGGATTCGATGATGAACGATTCCATTGGCATCAGCCTTACCGTGATCGTGGATTGCGTGCTGTTTGCCGCGTGTGTGATCGTTTGCATCTGCTTCTTTGCGCGCGGCGCAAAGCGCCTGATACGGGCGCGGCGAGGAGATTTCACGGTGATCGATGACGTTTTGAGTGACGTCAAGGAGGATCAGCTCAGCATCGGACAGATGATCCTGACCGGAAGAATTCACGATCGCATGAATTACCGCCACGTGCTCTACTTTGAAAGCGGCAGAAAATTCGTGGCAAACAGCGAAGAATACCGTCATACCCGATTGGAGGCGGCGGTGAGATTTTCTTTGCCGGGTGACATTTTTCACCTCGTTTGCTACAATGATAATCCCAAGAAAATTATATCGCTTTTTGCTTCAAAGATCTACCGATATCAAGGATAAAAAGGAGAAGTGTCATGAGTATTCCAAGATTTCCAAACGGTTCGCGTGTCTGCTTCATTGGAGACAGCCTTGTTGCGCGCAATCAGTATCTCCCCTTTATCATTGATTGCTACAGAAAAAATTTCCCCGGTGCGGGAATTCGCTTTTTCAACTGCGGCGTTTCGGGCGGAACGGCAGATTTTGCCGTGCAGAGCTTTGATGCCGACGTCCTCCCCCACAATCCAACGCACGTCGTCGTTGCCTTTGGTGTCAACGATTCCGGACGCACCGATCTGGCGCTTCCTCGCTCCCAACAAAGATACGAGACCTTTCTCCGACGCTATGAGCGCTACAAGCGCAGATTGGCGGAGCTGTGTGCGCGTGTAACGGACAGCGGAATAGAATTGATCCTTTGCACCCCCGCCCCCTATGATGAATACACCGAAACGGCATCCCCGGCGCTTCGCGGCGGTGCGGCACTTCTGTGTGAATATGCCGCCTACGTTCGCGCACTTGCCAAGGAAAAAGGATATCGGCTCGTCGATTTTCATCGGTTTCTTTCCCACGCCATTCAGTTGAACGAAACGCCGATCTTCGCGCCAGACCACGTCCATCCCACTCTCCACGGATTCTATCTCATGGCGGAATATTTTCTTGCAGAGCAAGGGCTTTCCGCCACAGAAGAGACGTCTGTGTTTCCCGATCACTTCACCGAATGGCGAGAAAAGCTCCTCTTTTATCGCTCCATCAACGCAGTGGAATGCATGATCATCGGGAATTATGGCATGGCATTAGAGGAAAAATATGAAACCGTCCGCCGCTTTCTTGCCAAAAAGAATTGGTCGGATAACTATTTTGAAATCATTTGTAACCGCTATCTCGAAGCCAAGCCAAAGGAAGCGGAGCTGGCGCGTGAGATCGACGCGATCTACGAGCGTGATATCCTTTTTTGAGCTATGACAATACCAATCAAAACCACCGATTGACGATATGCCCCCCAAAAGTCTCTGACTTTTGGGGGGCATATTTTTGTATAACGAAAACCACCGGTGGCTTTTGTTTTAGATTTCTCCGAACAGATGCTTGATGATCTGCTCGTTGGTGTAGGGGCTGTAGCCGTAGGCATTGATCAGGGCATCGGTGGAGGCGTAGAAATCGTCGCCGAAATAGGGATCGTAGTAGGAAATAAAGACGGCGGGCGTGCCGTAGCGCATCCAGCCCGACATCATGTTTCTTGCCACGGGACCGGAGAGCTTGACCACGTTGAGCCCATAGACCATCTCGTTGATCACCGAGCAGATGATCGCATTGTATGCGCCGCTCTTGGCGTTGCGACGGATCGCGCTGCCGCCCGGATCCTTCATTTCCTCGACCGAGACGCCCATGTCGCGCAACCGGTGCGTCAGCTCCTCCGCCGCGCCGACAGCCCCCGCGCTCATTCCCACGTTTCCGAGAATGACGTGCAGGATCTTTGCATCCTTCGAGAGGGGCAGGGTGGATTTTCTGTCTCTGACCGTGCGAACGCTCTTTTCGACCATCTCACGGGCGCACGCCTCTGCCGCGGCTCTGTCAAAGTCGGCCGCGGTGCTGACGGGATGCTCCTCGAAATATTGCTTGGAGAAGCAGAGCATACGGTAGGCGCGGTTCTTCAGCGTTTCCATCGTGAGCGCACCCTCATCGATCAGCTTTTTCATGGTGTCGAAGTATTCCTCGGTGGGATGCATAAAGAGCAGACAGTCGCCGCCCGCCTCCAAAAATCTTGCCGAGGCGCGGTAGTAGTTCATATATCCGCAGAAGCCGTTCATCACGATCGCGTCGGAAATGATGATGCCCTCAAAGCCCAGCTTGCCCTTGAGAAGGTCGGTCAAAAGGGGCTTGGAAAGCGTGGCGGGGGGATAGATTCCGGTCTCCTCGTCGATCTCATCGTAGGAGGGCAGGGCAATGTGACCGGGCATGATCGACATGGCTCCCTGATCGATCAGGGTTTGATAGACACGTCCGAAGGTTGCGTCCCACTCCTCGCGAGACAGCGGATTTTCGGGCGTGGTGATGTGTTGGTCGTTCTCGCAGTAGCCGTCACCGGGGAAGTGCTTGAGGGTGGCGATCAGTCCGCCGTCCTGAAGCCCGCGCATATACGCGCCGCCGTATTTGATGACCGTGTCGGCATCCTCGCCCGCGGTGCGGATCGAGACGATGGGGTTGCGCTTATAGCCGAGGATATCGACACACGGACCGAAGGTCCAGTGATAGCCCGACAGCCTTGCCTCCTTCGCCGCGTGAACGCCCATGCCGTAGGCAAGGTTTTCGTCGCCCGACTCAGCCGCCGCACGCATCGAGGGGAAGCGCACCGCACCAACCACCGCGCCGCCCGCTCCGTATTCCATATCGGCAACGATCAACGCCTTGTTTTCTCTTTTGTCATTGAATTCCTTGCCGACGCGAACGGCAATCTCGACGTCGGTGGGATGGAAGAACATGGTGGAGATCACGCGCTCATCGGGCGCGTCCCGACTGACGATGTAGTCGGGGCAGATCACACAGGCGAGCAGCTGGTCCACGCTCATTTCCTCGACCTGTTTTTGAACATCGTCGTAATGCTTGATCCTGAATTTCATAGAAGTATTAACCTCCGAGCAAAAATAAGATATATATATTATAACATCTTTTTGAAAAAATGCAACAAATTTATTCGAAAACACTGGAAAAGGTTGACTTTTGGAAAGGCCCGTGATATAATGCCGTTGAACGAAAAAAGGAGTTGATGAACATGCAGACACCGTTTCACAAAAAGTTTTTGATTTGTCCCTGCTCGGAAAAGGCAGACTACGTCACCGTGGTGATCTATCGAGGGGATGAGATCGTTTGCACCACTCCCGCAAGGCTTGCCGCAGGGGAGGACGCGCAGTATTTTTGCGCGATCGACGTGGAGGATTTCATCGGCCGGGAGGATATCGTTTTGCGCGTGGAGCCCTGCCACTCGAAGCGGGATATTCCCAAAAATCCAGAGATCACCGAGCGCGAGCTGGAGGCGTTGCAGGCGGCGCTGTTTGAGAGCGATACCTTTGACACCGCCCACAAATACCGTCCGTGGCTTCATTTCACCACGGTCAGCGGCTGGCACAACGATCCGAACGGAATGATTTGGGTGGACGGAAAGTACCATCTGTATTTCCAGAAGCAGCCGACCTCTCTGCGCCCCATCTGGGATCAGCCCTTTCAATGGGGGCACGCCGTCAGCGACGATCTGTTCAACTGGACCGAGCTTTCCCCCGTGATCCGCTTTCCCCCGGCTTCGTCGGGAACAGCCTTTATCAACCGCGAAAACGGAAATATCTGCATCTCGCACGACTGCAAGATCGAGGAAAGCGCGGACGGAGGATATCATTATCAGCCGATCGTCGCGCATCCCCTGATCGGAGGAGACCCCAAGATCTTCTGGCATGAGGACGTGCAAAGATACGTTTGCGTCTCCCTGGACCGAGAGGGGGAATACCGCATTTCGCACTCCGAGGATCTGCGCGACTGGAGCGAGCAGAGCCATATCTACGGCTATCACGAATGTCCCGACCTGATCAAGCTCCCGATCGAGGGCACGGACGAGAGTCGTTGGGTGCTTTACGGCGGAGATCTCGGCTATCGGATCGGAGACTTTGACGGCTATTCCTTCACGCCCGATCCCATGGAGGAAAACCGACTCGACGCGTTTATTCCCATGCGCGCGCTGAGCGTCGAGCGCGCCGAGGTGCTGGATAAGTATAACGGCGCATTTACTTACCCCGAGGCATATATCGCCTATTCGGGACAAACCTTTGCCAATCTCCCCGATCAGCGGTGCATCCGCATGATCTGGCTGCGCAAATTTTACACCGACGAGGGCGTTCCGTTCTCGCAATGTATGTCTGTCCCCCAGGAGCTTTCCCTGCGACACACGCCCCTCGGACTCCGACTTTGCTGTATGCCCGCCCGTGAGATCGAGCGCTATCACGGGGAAACGGTCTCTCTTTGCGGAGATACGACCGAGAAACGCTTTGCGGGCGTTGCGTTTGATATCAAGGCGGAGATTTGCGCGGGGCAAACGCTCACGCTCGGAGATCTTTCCTTCCGATATGACGGCGAAAGGGAAGCGATCCTCGTTTCGGGCGACCAACAGGAGCTTTCGTTTGCCTATCCCGTCGGGGACGGCAGCGTCAAGCTGCGTTGTATCGCCGATTGCGGAATGTTTGAGTTTTATATCGGAGACGGGGAGATCTACTATCCCGTCCGCACCGATGAGCGCAGCGAGACCTTGACCGTCCGCCGTGAGGGCGACGTCAACGTCACCGTCACAAGACTTGCGCGGGGTTGTCATTGCTGAAGAATACATTATAACAGTCATAAAAAGGAGAATGATGATGAGTAACTATTGTACGAGCGTAAAGATCACGGATCGGGTGCGGTTGGACCTTTTTACCGAGCAATCCTTCCGCGTACGCTATTCCAATTTGGAGGGAGAGCCCTTCCCGGAGGAATTTGAGATCCCGTTTGCCATCGGCAAGACAACGCCGTGGAAGCCGGTGGAATATACGGTGGATTATGACAGTGTTGTGCGTGCCGTGAAGGTCGTGACGAAAAAGCTTGTGATTTATTGCCGAACGGACAGAGAAAATTTTATCGTGGATACGCCGACGGGCGAGCGCCTTTATCCCGAGGACGTTCCGGTTTACGGGATGTTCCGCAACCATTGCATTGTATTTGACAGCGCGAATTTTCATTCGGCTGTTACCACTTGCTCGCGCTTTGCTCATTGGTTCTTCAATCCCGACACGGGACTCTACGATCGACAGATCCGTGAAGATAAAATGATGGAGACCTTCTTTATCTGGGCACCCACCTATCGTGAAGGCTATGCTATGTTCAACGAGCTGGTGGGCGCCGAGCCGATGATGACGAAAAAGGGCTACGGCTATTATCAAACACAGTACCTGAGCGAGAAAGGAACGCAAGCGCTTCTGATGGAGACGGCGCGCTTGCTTCGTGAACGGGACATCCCGTGCGACACGCTGATCGTTGATTTTGAGTGGGGAGACGCAGTCGATTTGGGTGAGGGGTCCAAGTGGGGCGGCGGATTGGATTGGGCAAAAAGCTATTCCGAGCCACTCACACCCGCCGAAATGTTGGCAAAGCTCAAGGAGATGCATTTCGACGTGATGCTGATTCATCACAGCATTCCCGCGTATGAGGGAAGAATGGACGAAAAATGGGTGTGTGCCGAGTATGATGCCGATCTGTGGTGGCAAAAAATGCAGGATCTTTTGGACATTGGTGTGTGCGGAACGTGGCAGGATACCCGTCAGAACGATATTACCAACGCGCGCATTTATACCGAGCTTCAGCGCAGAATGGGCAGAGGACAACGCTGCTCGTTCCTCGGAAACTATGATTGTTATTCCGATTGCTGTTGGACGCGCGATTTTGAAATGATACCGCACCGTCAGAAGATCGGCGGCAGAAGAACGCCGTTTTTCTGGACGGGCGATACCGCGACCAAACAATGGCGCGATATGGCGTTTCAAACCAAGGCGATTGTCAACGAGCAAGGCGCCTTGAGCGGTGTTTCCTATATTACGCATGACGGAATGCGTCCCGCGGGACGCGCGCTGGCGGTTCGCAGTGATCAGTTCCTGGCACTCAACTCGGTTGCACGCTCACACAATACCAAGCCGTGGCAGTCGCCCGACGGAAGCGACCGACTTGCCGAGACGATGGCGATCGACAAAACGCACGACGTGGCGGCACTTCCGGTATCCGACAAGGCTCTTTTGGGCTTGGAAAACGCCGATCTGGAGCAGGAGCGCATCATTCGCAAATATCTCAAGCTGCGATACCGTTTACTTCCTTATATTTACACGGCGGCGAGAGAGGCGTACGATTGCGGTATGCCGCTGACGCGCCCTCTGATGGTCGCGTTTGAAGACGACGAGAACTGCGCCGAAAATCGCTACAAGACCGAGTATCTGTTTGGACCCAATCTCTTGGTTGCCCCCGTTTGTACGGGTGACGACACGATGAAGGTCTATTTCCCGCAGGGATGCGATTGGATCGACTTTGAGAGCGATGAGCGCATCACGGGAGGGCAGACGAAGGTCGTTGATATTTCCGATCTTTCCAAAATGCCCTTGTACGTTCGCGACGGTACGATCCTTCCGATGGGTGAGGAGAAGAATTTCGTGACCGAGGAAGCGGAAAAAACGCTGTATCTTGTCATTTACGGAAAGAGCAAGGGCTCGTATACGCTCTATGAGGATGACGGACGCTCGTTGGACTATCAAAACGGAAAATGTACGTTTACCGAGATCCTTTCGACGGTTGAGGATGATGCTTTGCATCTGACGATCGCGCCTGTGAGGGGCGAATTTGAAGGGATGTTGGAACGGCGCAGGATTGTTGCCGTGTGGAAGAGCGTTGATCGATTGCCGAAGAACGCACCGGACGGCGTGGTGTTCCGCATGACCGAGGACGGCTTGGAGGCAAGCTTTGAGCTCGATTCTCGAAAAGGCTATTCGCTTTTTGCAGAGCTTTGATCTAATTAAAAAGATGGGCAGGAACCAAAGGAGAAATTCCTTGTGTTCCTGTCCGTTTTGTCTTTTTTACACCTCCGCAAATCCCTCTGCAAGCCTTTTGGCGGTCTTTCGCAGACGCATTTCCTCGTCCTCGTTCAAGGGGATCTCAAGCACCTGACGGATGCCGCCGCGCCCGATCATGCAAGGCAGACTCAGACAGACGTTCTCCAAGCCGTAATGCCCGCGTGCAAGGGACGTGACCGTGAGAATCGTGTGTTCGTCATGCACGATGGCGGAGGCGATGCGCTTGACCGATTCCGCGACGGCATAAAATCCAATGCCTTTTGCGCTTGCGATGCGGCATGCGCTGTCGCGGACGTCGCGAAAAAGCCCGTCGAGTATCGCGCGGTCATAGCCCTTTCCGCAGCTGTCACAATAGTGACCGAGATCCACGCCCGAGACGTTCGCCGAGCTCCAGACGGGGATCTCGTCCTCGCCGTGCTCGCCGATGATGAATGAATGGACGTTGCGGCTGTCAACACCGAGATGCCTGCCCACCATCTGTTTGAGGCGTGCCGTGTCGGGAAGCGTACCCACTCCGAGAATATGCTCGGAAGGGTAGTCCGAGAAGCGGTGAAGCAGCTGTGTCAGAGCTTCGGACGGCTCGCAGGCGTTGAGAAGAACGGCATCTTGATTATAAAGCAGAAGATTTGCCATCGCCATGCGAATCTGCTTTTCGGCTTGATCGACGTTTTGCGTCGCGCTGTCCGCAGAGGTGGGCGGCGCGAGAATGACCAGACCGCAATCCGAAAGGTCGGCATAATCTCCCGCGTAAATATCCACAGGCGCGTGAAAGGGGATTGCATGTGTCAGATCGGTTGCCTCGGCTTCCGCGATGCGATAATTGCTGTCGATCAGAACAATGTCCGAAAACCATCCCGTCTGCATCAACGTATATGCCACCGTCGCACCGAGCCGCCCGCAGCCCAAAATTCCGCATTTGCGGACGTCGCATCCTCCGATGCGGAGGTCAAATTGCCATTTTCGTTCCATAAACGCGCCCCTTTTTCGGTTTTTGTGTTGATTAGTATGCGACTCTTTTTGGCAATCAATCATTTTTTGATAAAATTTCAAAAAAAGACTTGACAAAATCGAAAAGGCGTGATATACTTGTAAAGTATTTTGCTTTACACCTGACAGGATGGGCAGAAGATGTTTGAAAAAGATTTGGAAATTGCTTTTTGGTTGGATTTTTACGGCGAGGTGCTTTCGGAAAGAAAGCGCACCGTGCTGGACTATTATTATAATGATGATCTGTCGCTTGCCGAGATCGCCGAGGAGATCGGAATCTCGCGGCAGGGCGTCAGAGATCTGATCAAAAAAGCCGAGGAGGAGCTGCGGTTTTACGAGGAAAAGCTGGGACTTGCCGCGCGTTTTCGCAAAACGCAGACCGTAGCCGAGCATTTGTTGACGCTGTTGCGCGAGCACGGCGCCGACGGAGAGCTTCAGCGCGCCGCGGAGGAGCTTGCCGAAACGGTTCGTTGAAAAGCAAACAGGGAAGGAGGAAACGCTGATGTTTGAAAGTCTTGGAGAAAAACTCAACAATGCCTTCAAAAGATTTCGCAACAAAGGAAAGCTCACCGAGGCAGACGTCAAGGCGGGAATGCGGGAGATCAAGCTCGCGTTGCTCGAGGCAGACGTCAATTTCAAGGTGGTGCGCGATTTCATCAAGATCGTGTCCGAACGCGCGGTCGGCACCGAGGTTCTCGAATCTCTTTTGCCCGCGCAGCAGGTTGTCAAGATCGTCAATGAGGAGCTGACGCGCCTCATGGGAGGATCGCAGTCCAAGCTTGTCATTTCCCCCAAGCCGCCCACGGTCATCATGATGGTCGGTTTGCAGGGCGCGGGTAAGACCACGCACGCGGGAAAGCTGGCGGGACTCTACAAGAAACAGGGCAAGCGGCCGCTTCTGGTTGCGGGTGACGTCTACCGTCCCGCCGCGATCAAGCAGCTTCAGGTCGTGGGAGAAAAATTGGAGATTCCCGTGTTCACCATGGGAGATCAGGTCTCTCCCGTGCAGATCGCCCGAGAGGATGTCAAGCACGCCATCCAAAAAGGTTATGACATGGTGTTCATCGACACTGCGGGACGACTGCAGATCGACGAGGTCCTCATGGAGGAGCTGAAGAACATCAAGGCGGAGGTCAACCCCACCGAGATCCTTTTGACGGTCGATGCGATGATCGGTCAGGAATCGGTCAACGTTGCCGAAACCTTCAACGAGCTGTTGGACATCACCGGTGTGATCCTGACCAAGCTCGACGGTGACACGCGTGGCGGTGCGGCACTTTCGATCCGTTACGTCACGGGCAAGCCGATCAAATTCGTGGGTATGGGTGAGAAGCTGGATACCATCGAGCCCTTCCATCCCGACCGCATGGCTTCGAGAATTCTCGGCATGGGCGACGTGCTGACGCTGATCGACAAGGCGCAGGCTGCTTTTGATGAAAAGCAAGCGGCAGAGCTGGAACAGAAGATGCGCCAGCAGACCTTCACGCTGGATGATTACCTTGATCAGATGAACCAGATCAAGAAAATGGGCAATCTCGATCAGCTGATGGGAATGATTCCCGGAATGAAGCCGGGCGCGCTCAAGGATGCGAAGATCGACGAAAAGGCGCTCTCGCACACCGAGGCGATCATCCGCGCGATGACACCAAAGGAGAGAACCAAGCCCGAGATCATCAACGCGTCGCGCAAAAAGCGTATCGCGCAGGGATCGGGAACCTCTGTGGAGGAGGTCAACAAGTTGCTCCGCCAATTTGAGCAGATGCTCAAAATGATGAAGCAGTTCTCCGGAATGGGGAAGAACAAAGGAATGAAAATGTTCGGAAGAATGAAGATGCCGTTCTGATTTCACCGCTCATTGATATAAAAAACAATTTTATTTATTTTTTGGAGGAAAACAAATCATGGCAGTAAAAATGAGACTGAGAAGAATGGGCGCAAAGAAAGCTCCCTTTTATCGTGTGATCGTGGCAGACAGCCGCTCTCCCAGAGACGGTCGTTTCATCGAGGAGATCGGATACTACAATCCGCTGACCGAGCCCGCTGAGATCAAGATCGACGCTGAGAAGGCAAAGAAGTGGATCGACAACGGCGCACAGCCCACCGAGACCGTAAAGTCCCTCTTGAAGAAGAGCGGCATCGTTGACTGAGTCCTCCCGGAAGGAGAACAACGATGATAAACTTGCAGGAAACGTTGGTTGACGTTGCCAAAGCCATCGTCGATACCCCCGAGGAAGTTCGTGTCACACAGACCGAGGACGAAAAGTCCATCACACTGACGTTGACCGTGGCTCCCGACGATATGGGAATGGTAATCGGCAGACACGGCAAGATCGCCAAGGCGATCCGCACCGTCATCAAGGCTGCCTCTGTCAACAGCGGCAAAAAAGTGATCGTGGACATCGAGGATCAGAAGTGATCCGACGTTCCCAAAAATCCGCACACCGAGCGTGTGCGGATTTTTTTGTAAAACGCAGGATTCAGAACCAAATGCTTTCGCCCGTTTCTTTAAGAGAAATATGCAATTTTGAAATAAAATCAGCTTTACTATTACAAAAATCAATGCTTTTCGACCAAAGTGCCATTGGCGCGGGAGAAAAGCTACCTTTTCTCTTCTCTTTTCTCTCTTATCTCTTATCTGGAAAAGTCGCGCGGGGAGATTTAGAGAAAAGTGAAGAGTGAAAAGAGAAGAGTGAAAAGTACAAAAAGAAAAAGCCGCTTACGCGACTTTTCTTTTTGGTGGAAACAGCAGGGCTCAGAACCTAAATTTGCGCCCAGTTCATCAAAGCCTTCGTCTGTGGTGGCGCAAAAACAGCGATTTTTTGGCAGAGCCAAAAAACGCACAGGTTCTGAGCGTGGAGTGATTCACCAAAAAAGAGAGGACGTCTTTTGGACGTCCTCTCTTCTTTTGGTGGAAACAGCAGGGCTCGAACCTGCGACCTCACGGATGTGAACCGTGCGCTCTGACCAACTGAGCTATGCTTCCATGCTGCATTTTTTTATTTACGCATGCTATTATACCACAGATCTTTTCAAAAAGCAAGTCTTTTTTGAAGATTTTTTCAAAAAAATTATACGTAGAGAAAAATGGACAAAACTCGGAAAAATGATTGACAAAGCAAAACGGATTTGCTATAATGTGTTAAACTTTTGGAAAAAAAGATTTTTTAGTCAAAATGCCATCGATTCGGGGCGTTTGCGGTGTTTCCGATCGCGCCTTTTCTTTTGTGTGCGGATAAATATATTTACGAAAGTGCAAAAAAAGTTGACGATTATGTAAATACAAGTCCGAAGAGATATTGTATAATGTAACCGTCAATCAAAAAAATAAAAAAACAAGGGGACAACAAACATGAAAGACGAAATGATCTGGTCGTATCTGATTCACCTCAGTACCCACATGTGGAGTGACGAATCCTACAACGATCGCAACCCGCTGTGGTACGGCAGCAAGTTCAAGCACACCAACGACGTTGACATCAACACGTGGGATACCATGATGAAGTTCTTGGCAGAGCGTCAGTACAACGTGGTCATCATCGACCTCGGCGACGCCGTCAAGTACGAGTCTCATCCCGAGATCGCCGCTCCCGACGCATGGGACAAGGATTTCCTGAAGAAGAAGCTGGACGAGATCCGTGCTCTTGGCATGGAGCCGATTCCGAAGCTCAACTTCTCCTGCGGTCACCACACCTGGCTCAAGATGTATAACCGCATGGTTTCCTCGCCCACCTATTATCAGGTCTGTGCCGATCTGATCAAGGAGGTTTGCGAGCTGTTTGGCTATCCTCGCCTCTTCCACATCGGTTTTGACGAGGAAGTGGAAAGAAAGCAACAGGACGTCGAGAAGGTCGTCGTTCGCGGCCCGAAGCTCTGGTGGCACGATCTCTTCTATATCTGCAAGGAGTGTGAAAAGTGGGGTGCTCGTCCCTGGATGTGGTCCGACTACTTCTGGGAGCCCGAAAACGAGCAGATCTTCCTCAAGAACATGTCCAAGTCGATCCTCCAGTCCAACTGGTTCTACGATGCCTTCCAGGATTGGCCCGACAACCATCCGAAGCGCTACGGTTTCCGCATCAAGACCTACGAGATTTTCAACGAGATGGGCTACGATCAGGTTCCCACCTGCTCGACCTGGCAGAAGACACACAACTCGGTTCACACCGTCGCTTTCTGCAAGGATCACATCAGCGCCGACACGCTCAAGGGCTTCATGACGGCTCCCTGGGTGTTTACCTACGCCGACGAGCTTTACCGTTTGCAGGATGACGCACACCGCCTGTACGTCGGACGTAAGAAATACTATCCCGAGACCTTGAAGTGATTTTGATGAAACAGAGAAAGGGAAAATCAAAATGAGCAATGAATTGATGTGGTGTTCGTTCGTTTATCTGAGCGAGCACATGTGGGATGATGAAAATACCGAGCCGCGAGGATGGTATTTGGGGCAGCATTATAAGCCGAACAACAGTACCGATGTGGAATCGTGGGATATTTACATGAAATATCTGGCAGAGCATCAGTACAACACGGTGGTCATTGACCTCGGTGACGGCATTAAGTACGAGACGCATCCCGAGATCGCCGCGCCCAATGCATGGGATAAGGACTTCATGAAAAAGAAGCTCGATGAGATCCGTGCGCTCGGAATGACGCCGATCCCGAAGCTGAACTTCTCCTGCGGACACATGACCTGGATGAAGGTCTACAACCGCATGGTCTCCTCGCCGCCTTACTATCAGTTCTGTGCGGATCTGATCAAGGAGGTTTGCGAGCTGTTCGACTATCCCGAGCTCTTCCACATCGGCTTTGATGAGGAGGTCGCGAGAAAGCAGCCCTACGAGAAGGCGGTGGTACGCGGCGTGAAGCTCTGGTGGCACGATCTGTTCTTCATCTGCAAGGAGTGCGAGAAGCACGGTGCGCGCCCCTGGATGTGGTCCGACTATTTCTGGGAGCCCGAGAACGAGCAGATCTTCCTGAAGAATATGTCCAAGTCGATCCTGCAGTCCAACTGGTATTACGATACCTTCACCGAATGGCCCGAGGATCATCCCAAGCGCTACGGCTTCCGCATCAAGACCTACGAGATCTTCAATGAGATGGGTTACGATCAGGTTCCTACCAGCTCGACCTATCAGAAGCAGCTCAACTCCTATCAAACGCTGGCGTTCTGTAAGGACCGCCTGGATCCCGCGCATCTCAAGGGCTTTATGACCGCTGCATGGTGCGGAACGAATAAGGACAGTACGCTGTATTTTATGAATGACGCCTACCGCCTCTGGGCGGCGCGCCGCGACGTTTATCCCGAAACTTTGAAATAAGATAGAGGAGCTTGAAAAATGGCAAACGAGATGATCTGGGCGTCTTTGGTGCATCTGAGCCGACACATGTGGTCGGATGAGACCAACGAGCCGATTTGGTATCTGGATCCCCCTTACAATCCTTGCAACTGCATTGACGTCGATTACTGGGATCAGTACATGAAATTTATGGCAGAGAAGCAGTACAACACCGTGGTCATCGATCTGGGTGACGCGGTCAAGTACGAAACCCACCCCGAGATCGCCGCTCCCGACGCATGGGACAAGGATTTTTTGAAGAAGAAGCTCGATGAGATCCGTGCGCTCGGAATGACGCCGATCCCGAAGCTGAACTTTTCCTGCGGACACATGACCTGGATGAAGGTCTACAACCGCATGGTCTCCTCGCCGCCTTACTATCAGTTCTGTGCGGACCTGATCAAGGAGGTCTGCGAGCTGTTCGGTTACCCCAAGCTCTTCCACATCGGCTTTGACGAGGAGGTTGCGAGAAAGCAGCCTTATGAAAAGGCATTGGTGCGCGGAGAAAAGCTCTGGTGGCACGATCTCTTCTTCATCTGCAAGGAGTGCGAGAAGTGGGGAGCCCGTCCCTGGATGTGGTCCGACTACTTCTGGGAGCCGGAGAACGAGCAGATCTTCCTCAAAAATATGTCCAAGTCGATTCTGCAATCGAACTGGTATTACGACCGCTTCACCGAGTGGCCGGAGGATCACTTCAAGCGCTACGGCTTCCGCATCAAGACCTACGAGATTTTCAACGAGATGGGCTACGATCAGGTGCCGACCAGCTCGACCTGGCAGTACAAGATGAACTCCGAGCAAACGGTCGCCTTCTGCAAGGATCGCTTGAACCCCGAACATCTCAAGGGTTTCATGACCGCGGCTTGGAAGTACACCGACGAGGGAGACATCTATGCGTTGATGAACGACGCGCAGCGACTCTACCTCGGACGTAGAAAGCACTATCCCGAAACGCTTAAATAATCAAAATGCAACAGGGATACCATTCCTTTTGGGAGTGGTATCCTTTGGTGAGGAAAAATATCATGCAACTTTCACAAGAGGAATATCGCAGAAGCCGAAGATTGGTGATTCTGGAGGCAGCGGTAGAATATTTTATTTTGATCTGCGTGACAGGGGCTTTTTTGACGGCATTGATGAACTATATGGAAGTCCCGGCATCCTTGCAGGGCATCATCAACGCCATCACGTCTCTTGCATGCAGCGTGCAATTGATCGCGGTGTTTGGAGTCAAGAGAACCTATCCGTGCAAGCGGTGGGTCAGCATTTTGAATCTCGTCAACCAATTGCTGTTCGTGCTTTTGTATTGTATTCCCTCGATCGACGTCTCAAGAGGCGTCAAGATCGCCGCCTTCGTTGCCATGCTGTGCGCGGCGTACTTCTGTCAGTATTATCTGACACCGTCACGCGTCAATTGGCAGATGAATCTGGTTGAGGACAACCGCAGAGGTGTCTACACGGCGAAAAAGGAGATCGTTTCTCTCATCGGCGGTATGCTCTTTTCCCAGGCTACCGGTATTCTGTTGGATTATTTCGAGGAAAAGGGTGACATGAACACCTGCTTCATCATCATCGGTGTCGCGGTCACGGTGCTGTCGATTTTGCATCTGGTGATTATGCTGATGACCAAGGAGCCCGAGCCCGAGACCGAAATTCCACCCAAAAGCTTCCGCGAGATCCTTCGGGTGGTGTTCGGAAACGCGGATCTGCGCCGTGTCATCATCTTTGACACGATGTTTGGAATTGCCAACGTTTCTCTGCATTTTTCCTACGTTTATCTGACGAACACCATGCAGTTCACCTATACCTACATCACGGCGATCGGCATCGCACATTCGCTTTTCCGCGCAGTCGTTTCTCCTTTTTTGGGACGGTTGGCAGACAAGAGATCATGGGCGTACATGTTGCGTATTTGCATGATCGTCTTGGCGATCGGTTACACAATCTACACCGTCAGCAGCGCACGGGAGGTGCTCTTCTTCCTCTATCCGATTTTTTCTCTTTGTCAGGGATTCTCGTCGGGCGGCAGCAACGCGGGCAGAACCAACCTCTGCCTGGACTACGTCGAGCATGAGAACAGACGTTACGTCTTGGGCATCAAGGAAGCAATCTGCGGCATGGTTTCCTTCGTGGCAACCGTCGTGGCATCGTTTGTCGTGACTTGGGTGGAGAACAACGGCAACCAAATTTTCGGCTTTTCGATCTATCCGCAGCAACTTTTGTTCGCCATCAGCGCGATCATGCTGTTGGCACTCGCGTTTTTCTTCCTGCCGAAACTGAAAAAGCCGGACAGACTTTCATAAAAATAATTTTCATCGGAACGGTGTGTGACAATTTTCGTCGACGCCGTTCCGCTTTTTGAAAGACTTCCGTATCCCAAATTTTTCATTGAAAATTTTGACGTAAAAAGTAAAAAAACACGCGCGAGCGTCTTGACAAAAAAACATTTTTTTGATATAATAAGTAAAATATATTTTTGAATATATCGGAACAAGGAGATGTGTAACATGAAATTCAATGACAAATTTGTGAAAGAAGGACTCACGTTCGACGACGTTCTGCTGATTCCCGCAAAAAGCGACGTTTTGCCTGCCGACATCTGTCTCAAGACCAGACTCACCAACAAGATCATGCTCAACATTCCGCTGATGAGTGCGGCGATGGATACCGTCACCGAGGCTGATATGGCAATCGCGATGGCTCGTGAGGGCGGCGCGGGTGTCATTCATAAGAACATGAGCATTTACCGTCAGGCCGAGCAGGTGGACCGTGTCAAGAGAAGCGAGAACGGCGTCATTACCAATCCGTTGTTCCTGCATCCGGATAACTTTGTTTACGAAGCGGAAAATCTGATGCACAAATTCCGCATTTCCGGTGTTCCGATCTGCGATGAGAACAAGAAGCTCGTCGGCATTATTACCAACCGCGACATGCGTTTCCTGGTGGACTTCAACGTCAAGATCAGCGAGGTCATGACCAAGGAGAACCTCGTGACGGCTCCTGTTGGAACCGATTTGGCACAGGCTCAGGAGATCTTGCGTAACCACCGCATCGAAAAGCTGCCGATCGTGGATGAGAGCGGAACGCTGCGCGGACTCATCACCATCAAGGACATCGAAAAAGCAACCAAGTATCCCAATTCCGCAAAGGACGTGAAGGGCAGACTCATCTGCGGCGCGGCAATCGGCGTGACCAGAGACGTGGTGGACCGTGCGGGCGCTTTGTTGGATGCCGGCGTTGACTTCCTGGTTCTCGACTCGGCTCACGGACATTCCGCAAACATTCTCCGCAGCCTAGCAAAGGTGAAGGAGGCCTTCCCCGAAGCACAGGTCATCGGCGGAAATATCGCAACCGCAGAAGCAGCGAGAGATTTGATCCTTGCAGGTGCGGATGCAGTCAAAGTGGGTATCGGCCCCGGATCGATTTGCACCACCCGTGTTGTGGCGGGTATCGGTGTTCCGCAGATCACCGCGATCTTTGACGCGGCTGAGGCTGCTGCAAAGCACAATATTCCGATCATCGCAGATGGCGGAATCAAGTATTCCGGTGACATTGTCAAGGCAATTGCCGCAGGTGCGAACGTCATCATGGTCGGTTCTCTCTTGGCAGGTTGCCAGGAAAGCCCCGGAGAAGAGGAGCTGTATCAGGGCAGACGCTTCAAGGTCTACCGTGGAATGGGCTCGATCGCCGCAATGGAGAACGGCTCCAAGGACCGTTATTTCCAGGAGAACAACAAGAAACTGGTTCCCGAGGGCGTCGAGGGTCGTGTGCCTTACAAGGGCGCGCTGGCAGACACGGTCTATCAGATGATGGGCGGTCTGCGTTCGGGCATGGGCTACTGCGGCGCACCCGACATCGAGACGTTGAAAGCGACAGGCAAGTTCGTTCGCATCACCAATGCGGGCCTTCTCGAGTCTCACCCCCATGACATCAACATCACCAAAGAGGCTCCCAACTATTCCACCCAGGGATAATCAAGAAAAAATCAAGCGACCTTCCGAACGTCGGAAGGTCGCTTTTTGCGCGTTGCGATAGTTTGGATTCACATTTGCAGAATACGGTCGGCAAAGACCTGTGCATCGGGGGTGCGATGCGTGACCAGAATGGCAGAGATACCGTTTTCCTTGAAATACGCTCGCAGCTTGACGCAAAGCTCGCCGCAAAGCACCTCGTCAAGGGAGGCAAACGGCTCATCCAAAAGGAAGAGATCGCCGCCAAAGGCAAGCGCGCGGGCAAGGGAGGCGCGGCTCTTCATGCCGCCCGAAAGCTGAGAGGGATAGAGCGCGGCGGCATCGGAAAGCCCGACCGCCTCCAAGGCTTTGGCGATCCGCCCATCTTCGGCTTCCTGATCGTTCAGAACGGCGCGCAGATTTTCTTCCAGCGTCAGCCAAGGGAAGAGGCGCGGTTCCTGAAAGACGTAGGAGATGCGTGCGGCGTTCGCCGTGATGCTCCCGCCGGTCGGCTTTTTCAAGCCTGCGATCAGGTGGAGCAGAGTGCTTTTTCCGCATCCCGAAGGACCCATGACGGCGAGAAGCTCGCCTTTGTTCAGCGTCAGCGAGAGGTTTTCAAGCACCTTTTTTTGTCCGTAAGAGAAGGATATTTGATCCAGATACAGCACGTTTACACCTCCTGTTCCTCGATCGGCTTGCGGTCAAGACGCTTGAGAAGCGACGTGAAGAGAAGCTCGATCACAAGGCTGAGCAGAATGACCGTGACCGTCCATGCGAACATGTCGGTCGTCTCGAGATAAAGCTTTCCCTCGCCGATCATCGTGCCGATGTGGTGTCTCGGCATCGTGATGATCTCCGCGGCAATTCCCGCCTTCCAGGCAAGACCGAGGGAGGCGCGGCAGGCAGAGATGAAGTAGGGCTTGACGGAGGGAAGGATCAAAAGTCTCATCCGACGCCCAAAGGACATTCGAAAGACCTTTGCCACCTCGGAAAGCTGCGGATCGATCTGAGAGAGGCCTTCGTCAAGATTGGTCCAGACGACGGGAAGCACGATCAGAAGCGTGATGAAGCTTGGAACGTTTGCCGAACCGATCCAGAGAAACGCCAGAATGATAAAGGATGCGACGGGGGTGGATTTGATGACGGTCATCAGGGGGAGAATCAATTCTCTGAGCAGTCGGCTTCGAAAGGTGAGGATCGCCAGCAGAGAGCCGCCGAGGATCGCAAAGAGGATTCCGATGGCAACGTTCGAGAGAGAATTGAGTGTGACGAGATAAAACTCCGCGGTCTGCATCAACTCCCACAGTTTTCCGGCCACCGCCACGGGGGAGGGGAGTAGCAAGGGCTTTCCGACTCCCCACGCCGCAAGAGCCCAAACGCCGATCCAGAAGGCGGCGACCAGGAGGATGCGGGCGGCTTTTTTTAAGGCTTTCATTCGGCGTTGTAGTAGAACGCCGCGTCGGGCGTCTTGCCGCCGATCTTGGTTGCGTCGATATCCTTCAGCACACCGAGATATACATCCATCGCGGACTTCATATCGGCTCCGTCCAGATAGCAGACGTTGCACTTGGGAATCGCCTTTTCCGCAACCGTCGCGTTTGCGAAGATACCCGCGTCAACGATCAGCTGAGCGGCTTCCTTGGTGTTGGTGGAAAGATATTCGATCGAGCTCTTGTAGGCAGCAAGGAAGTTGGCAACTGCCTCGGGATTCTCCTCCAGGAATGCGGTGCGAACGACAACGCAGCCCTGCACGAGAGAGCCGGGGGTGTGGACTTTGTCCCATTCAGCGGTCAGATCCATTGCGTTTTTGTAGGTGAAGCCTGCCTGCTTTGCACCGCTGATCGCCATGGTGACCATCGGCTCGGGGAGAACGGCAACGTCGACCGCACCTGCGGCAACGGCGGTGCGAAGATCTGCGGGGGCGGCGTAGGAGGTCGCGTCAATATTGACCTGATCGGCACCCGTTCCCACGGTCAGCCCGTTCTTTTCGCAAATGCTCTTGAAGATCATCATGGGGTTCTGCGCGGGGGTGTAGACCGTTTTGCCCTTGAGATCGTTGATCGAGGCAACGGTCGTGCCGTCCTTGGTCAAAAGGTAAAGACAACCGAGCGTGTTGACGGCAAGCACCTTGATCCCGCCGTTGGTTTTGTTGTAGACCACCGATGCGGCGTTGGTGGGAAGTGCGGCGATGTCAACGTCCCCGTTGATGAGGGCGGCGTTGATCAGGCTGGCGTCGGTCTGCACGGTAAAGGTGTATTTTTCGGTTTCGAACGCATCGTTCTTTGCGTCGTTCATCATTTTTGCCATGCCGAAGCCGGTGGTACCGTTCAGCGTGTAAACGCGGATCTCGGTGGGATCTGCGGGTGCGCAGGCGGCGAAGGCGGCAAGGGAGGTGACGAGCAGTGCCAGCGCGGCGAGGAAGGTCAAAATTCTGAGTTTCATGGTGTTTGTTTCCTTTCTTGGGTTGTTTTTTGAATTTTTATTGATAGGCGGCAAGCATGCCGTCGATATCAAGCAGATGAATGGTGCGACCGTCCTTGGCGATGAAGCCGTCGTCGGTCAGCTTGTCAAAGGCGCGGTAGAGCGAGGCGCGTCCCACGTCCAACAGGTCGGAGAGCGCGGAGATCGACTCGGAGAGCCGTACCGTTTCCTTGCCGAGGGAGGCGAGATAGAGCGCGAGCCTGCGCTCGGCACTGCCTGCGGTGAGGTATCCGATCTTGCGGTTGAGATAGCGGATCCTGCCCGACAGAAAGCCGAGGTATTGATACAAAAACGCGTGATCCTCCTCCAAAAGCCGTTTGATCGCACGCTCGGGCATCAGAAAGACACGAGCGCTTCCGTGTGCGCGGATCAGACTGATGTAGGGCGCGTCGCAAAAGAGATTGGCAATGCCGAAAGGCTCGCCAACGCCGAGATAGCGCAACAGCGTGTTCTTGGAGGGATCGGGGGTGGTGACCACCGCGCTACCCGAGAGCAGGATCCCGGCAGCTTTTTCGTCGGAATGGGGAGAGAGGATGACGTCGCCGTCGGCAAAGCTCTCGCTTCTCCCGCCGGCTTCCACAAGAATTTCTCTGGCACGCCGCAGATCGACACCGTCGAAGAGGGGATTTTCACCGATTTTTTTCCAATCCTTTTCGGAAATCACAATTTCACCTCAATTTTTGTATCATTTGAGACAATTATAAAGCATTTCTGATGATTTGTCAATAGATTTTTGAAAGATTCTTTCAAAACATGAAAAAATCTCCCTTCCAATCGCTTTTTGCGGATCATTTGGTTTGCAAATAAAAAAATATTGAAGAAATTGTGAAAAACTCTTTACTTTTTTGCGTTTTTCGTGTATACTAAAAGGTGATGTAAAAAACACAATTTTGGAGGCGTATTATGACACTCGTTATTTTGGCAGCAGGCATGGGCTCTCGCTACGGCGGACTCAAGCAACTCGATCCGATGACCGACAACGGAGAATTCATCATCGATTTTTCGATTTTCGACGCAATTCGCGCAGGCTTTGACCACGTCGTGTTCATCATCAAGGAGGAAAATCTGGAGCTCTTCCGCGAAACGGTCGGAAACCGTGTGGAAAAGAAGATCAAGGTGTCTTACGCCTTCCAGAAATCCGACGATATTCCCGCGGGCTTTGCCGTTCCCGAAGGCAGAACCAAGCCGTGGGGAACCGGACATGCCATCTATTGCGTGCGCGACGTTGTCAAGGACAACTTCGCGGTCATCAATGCCGACGATTTTTACGGCAGAGATACCTTCATGCAGCTTGCCAAGCACCTCGCGACGGCAGATAGCACGAACGGCGTGGCGCACCACTGCATGGTGGGCTTCCGCCTCGGCAACACGCTCACCGATTTCGGTACCGTTTCTCGCGGACATTGCTTCGTGAGTGCCGACGGCATGCTGGAGAGCGTGGTCGAGCGCACCAAGATCACCAAGAAGGAGGGCGGCGCCGCCTATCTGGATGATGACGGAGAGACCTGGATCGATATGTCGCTTGACACGATCGTGTCGATGAACTGCTGGGGCTTTACCCCCGCGATCTTCGATCGCCTTGAGGCGGGAATGGCAAAGTTCCTTTCCAATCTCGGCGACAATCCGCTCAAGGCGGAGTATTACCTTCCCGGCGCGGTTGACGCGCAACGTCAGGAGGGGGCTTGCGACGTCAAGGTTTACACCACGCAGTCGGTGTGGTACGGTGTGACCTATGCCGATGACAAGCCGAACGTCAAGGCGTCGATCCGCGCCATGATCGATGCGGGCGAGTATCCCGAAAAACTTTGGAACTAAAAAGATTACATAGATAAGAGAGGTAGAAAAATGTCTATTTTGATTACCGGCGGTGCCGGATTCATCGGCTCGCACACTGCCGTGGAGTTTTTGAACGCAGGCTACGATATCGTCATCGTTGACAACTACTATAACTCCAACCCCAAGGCGCTCACGCGCATCAAGGAGATCACGGGAAAGGATTTCCCCGCATACGAGGTCGATCTGTGTGACAAGGCTGCCTTTGAGAAGGTTTTCATCGAAAATCCCGACATTGATTCCGCGATCCATTTCGCCGGACTGAAGGCGGTCGGAGAATCGGTGCAGAAACCGGGACTTTACTACTACAACAACCTCGTCAGCACGCTCAACCTGTTGGAGCTGTTGGCAAAATACGATGCCAAGAGGATCGTGTTCAGCTCCTCGGCAACCGTTTACGGCACCCCCAAGACGGTTCCGATCCGCGAGGATTTCCCGCTTTCCACGACCAATCCTTACGGCGAGACCAAGCTGATGATTGAGCGTATTCTCAAGGACACTTGGGTGGCAGACAACGATTGGAGCGTTTCGATTTTGCGCTATTTCAATCCTATCGGCGCACACAAGAGCGGCTTGATCGGTGAGAATCCGCGCGGAATCCCGAACAACCTCCTGCCTTACGTGGCAAAGGTCGCCGCAGGACAGCTGCCGTATCTGTCGGTCTTCGGAAACGATTACGACACCAAGGACGGCACGGGTGTGCGCGACTATATCCACGTCGTTGACCTGGCAAAGGCACACCTCAAGGCACTTGAGAGGGCCGAGAAGGTCAAGGGCGTTGAGCATTTCAACGTCGGAACCGGCACGGGATATTCGGTGCTTGAGATCGTCCGTGCCTACGAGAAGGCGACCGGACTGACGGTGAACTACAAAATCGTGGACCGCCGTCCCGGCGACATTGCCACCTGCTATGCAGACCCCGAAAAGGCATATACGGTGCTTGGCTGGAAGGCAGAGAACGACATCGACGACATGTGCCGCGATCTCGCGAATTGGATGAAGAAGAATCCCAACGGATACGAAGGAGACGATTGATATGATTACAAAGCAGCTTTTCGGTGTCATGGACGGCGGAACCGACGTCTATGCATATACCATGAAAAACGCGAACGGCATGACCGTGCGCATTTGTGAGTTTGGCGGCTCGGTCATGGAGATCCGCGTGCCCGACCGTTGGGGCAGAATGTCCGACGTGGTCGGAGGCTTCGATTCTCTGCGCGATTACGTGCTGGCGGGCGGCTATATCGGCGCTTTGGTCGGCAGAACCGCAAACCGCATCACCAAGGGAAAATACAATTTGAACGGCAAGGACTACAGTGTCTATTGCAACGACGGTGCCAACTCCCTGCACGGCGGCAAGGTGGGATACTCTCACCGCCTCTGGAACATCAAGCCGGTGGACGGCGACGAGCCGAAGCTGATCCTGACACTCGATTCTCCCGACGGCGAGGAGGGCTATCCCGGAAACCTCAAGGTCACCGTGACCTACGCGCTCCTGGCGTCCAACGCGCTCTCGATCCGATATGAAGCAGAGACCGATGCGCCCACCATCGTCAACATGACCAATCACGCGTATTTCAATCTCGGCGGCTATGCCTCGGGAAAGATCTTCGATCACGTGCTTCAGATGGACGCCGATCGCTATTTGCCGACCGACGAAGGGTTGATGCCCACGGGTGAGCAGAGATCGGTTGCAGGCACGCCCTTCGATTTTCGTGAGCCCAAGACCATCGGCGTTGATTTTGACATGGAGAACCCGGACGTCAAGCTGGCAGGCGGCTTTGACCACTGCTTCTGCTTTGCCGGCGGCGAGACCAAGGAGCCCGTCATGCGCGTGCAGGTCTACGAGCCGAACAGCGGCCGCATGATGCAGGTCTATACCAACCAGCCCTGTATTCAGTTCTACAGCGGCAACTTCCTCGACGATCCCGAGCATCCGCTCAAGGGTGGCTATCCGCAGAACAAGCAGTCGCTCTTCTGTCTGGAGACACAAAAGAT
Organism: Clostridia bacterium; assembly: GCA_017517745.1. GTDB lineage: Bacteria > Bacillota > Clostridia > Oscillospirales > CAG-272 > UMGS1865. The sequence continues at coordinate 27,754 of JAFWYJ010000049.1, forward strand.
GCCCGACGCGATCAATCATCCCGGCTTTGACAACACGGTTCTCAACCCGGGTGAGAAATACGATTATACCACGATCTATCAGTTCTCGGTCAAGAACTGAGCGAGGATCAAACAAAACGGCTGCGAGGACGTTCGTCCTCGCAGCCGTTTTCGCTTATCTGTACTCTTTTTGGTAGGCTTCGATTTTTCGCATCAAATATTTTCCCGTTTCCGCCATGTGACGCAGCGCGGAGGGAAGAAGCTCGTCGGGATTTCCGGCAAAGAAGCCGTCGGCTTCAAAGGTGAAATCTCCCGTGTAGCCGATTTTTGCAAGGGCTTTCATGACGCGGTCCCATTCGACGTTGCCGTAATAGGGCAGCGTGTGACTGTCAACGATGCCGTCCACGTCATGCACGTGGAGCGCCTTCAGCCGATCCGTTCCCATTTTTTCGATGAAGCCGTCCACGTCCTCGCAGACAAGGAAGGCGTGACCGACGTCAAGACAGCCGACGAACCACTCGCGGTCGAGCGAATCGAGATAGCGGTTGAATTCCTCGGGGCGCGAGCAGACGGAATGCATGATCTTCTTTCCGCGATGCTGCCACATGTTCTCCAGCGCGATCTTGACGTTGTATTCTTCGCAATAGGGCTTGAGCGCGTTGTAAAACTCCATGTTCATTTCAAAGAGCCGCTCGGGATTGCCCTCGCCGAGATAGGTCAGATGCTGCATGGGATGCACCACGATGATCGGGACGCCCAAATAGGAGGCTTCCCGAATGGATTTGACAACCTCTTCAAAGCACTGTTGATTTTTGACGGGATCCGCGTCGCTGGTGGGGAAGGGGGCGTGCGCTTGATTAAAGACGAGCCCTTTTTCTGCCGCGTAGGCGCGAATGTTCAAGAAATCATCCTTTGACAAGGGATTTGCATGGAGATATTTCGTCATGTAAAAGGAGAAGTCCAGTGCCTCAAATCCGGCGGCAGAGAGCGCATCGATGGCTTTTTTCCAGCCCAAACACTTCATGGAAGATCCAAACGGAGTCGATAGTAACATCTTGTGCATCCTTTCAATCGAAGTAATGATGTTTTTATTATATCGCTTTTTGTCGTTTCTGTCAACCGTGCAGTTTGGAGGGAGATTGATAAGAATGGACAAGCCGTTTGTGTTTCTATGGATTTTGCACGGAAAAAGATGTGAAAACTTGTAAAAAATGCTTTCTTTCGTGACAAAAAACACAAAAAACATATTGACGGGTTGGATATTTTGTAGTATAATATAAGCAATACGAATTTTGTGAGGATTTTATGCCGAGATTTTTTGTCAGCCGAGACGCTATCGCGGACGGAATCGTTACGCTCAAGGGGGATGACGCGCATCATCTTTCCAGATCGCTCCGAATGGCGGTGGGCGAGCGGATCACGGTCTGCGACATGCAGAAAACAGAATATGAGTGTGAGTTGACCGCGTTTTTGCCCGATTGCGTGCAGGCACGCGTTCTTTCTTCGGTTGCCTGCGATACCGAACCGCCGTATCACGTCCACGTCTTTCAGGCACTCCCCAAGGGGGACAAGCTGGACAGCGTGATCCAAAAGGCGGTCGAATGCGGCGCGGCAGAGCTGACCACTTTTGAAAGCGAGCGCTGTGTGGTGCGCGCCAAGGACGGCGCTGAGGACAAAAAGGTAGAGCGTCGCAACCGCATCGCGCTTGAGGCGGCAAAGCAGAGCGGCAGAGGCATGATTCCCGAGGTGCATCCAACCGTGCGGTTTTCCGATGCGATCGAGGCGGCAAAGAAGGCGGATATTCCGCTGTTTTGCTATGAGGGCGACGGAACGCCCCCCCTGCCGGAAGTCCTCAAAGCCATTCGCAAAAGACTTCCTGCGGATCGTACGCCCACGGTGGCGGTGGTCATCGGAAGTGAAGGCGGTTTTTCGCTTCGTGAGGCACAAGCGGCAGAGGAGGCGGGGCTCTTTCCCGTCGGACTCGGCAAGCGGATTTTGCGCACGGAGACGGCGGCGTCCTTCGTTCTGGCGTGTCTGGTCTATGAAATGGAGCTTTCAAAATAGCCGCTCGAGGCGCTTTTTGTCGATCATTCGTGAAAAATGACAAACTTTTTGATGCCATATACAATTTATCCGAAAAAAATCAAAAAAATTATAAAAAATATCAAAAAAACTATTGAAAAAATACAAAAAATGATGTAAAATATAAGCAGATTTTTACAAGCCTATCTTTTAATATCAAAACAGAGGAGAAAGAAAATGTCTAACAGGTTGTTTCAGGGTGTCATTCATCAAATGAAGGATGCCATCGATCGCGTCATTGGTGTCATCGACGAAAACGGAGTGATCATTTCCTGCTCGGAGCTGATCAAGATCGGAGAGATCCGCCAGGGCGTGCGCGATGAGTTGAACTACACGGGTGATGTCATCACCGCCGGAGGATATACCTACCGCCCCATGACGAACGGTCCCAAGACCGACTACATCGTGTTTGTCGAGGGTGAGGATAAAATGGCGGAGAAGATGTCCAAGCTGCTTGCCATTTCCCTCGGAAACATCAAAAATCTTTACGATGAAAAATATGACAAGGGCTCCTTTATCAAGAACATCATTCTTGACAACATCCTGCCCAGTGATATTTACATCAAATCCAAGGAGCTGCATTTCAGCACCGAGGAATTGCGCATTGTCTTTCTCATCAAATTCTACGGCAAGACCGATATGATGCCCTTTGAAATGTTGCAGAACATGTTCCCCGACAAATCGAAGGACTACGTCATCAGCGTGGGCGAGCACGACATCGTTCTGGTCAAGGACATCAAGCCGGGAACCGAGAGCCGTGACATCGAAAAGATCGCGACCAACATCGCAGACACGCTTTCGACCGAATTTTACACCAAAGTTTCGATCGGTATCTCCACCGTGGTCGAAAACATCAAGGATCTTGCGCGCGCTTATAAGGAAGCGCAGGTTGCTCTTGAGGTCGGCAAGGTGTTTGAGACCGAGAAGAACATCATCAATTATGAAAATCTCGGCATCGGACGCCTGATCTATCAGCTTCCCACCACACTTTGCGAAATGTTTTTGCAGGAGGTCTTCAAGAAGGGAAGCCTCGAATCTCTTGACAGAGAGACTTTGATGACCATTCAGTGCTTCTTTGAGAACAACCTCAACGTTTCCGAAACCTCGAGAAAGTTGTTCGTTCACAGAAACACGTTGGTCTACCGCTTGGAAAAGATCCGTAAGCTGACCGGACTTGATCTTCGCGAGTTTGAGCATGCCATCACCTTCAAGGTCGCGCTCATGGTCAAGAAGTATCTCAATTCCAAGCCCATCAAGTTCTGATTGTAAGACGTTTTTACGACGGAAAAGAGCGAAATGCGGAGCGTCTGCCTCTGCATTTCGCTTCTGTACTGTTTTTTTGGATTGGATTGAATAACTTTTTTTCGCCGTCCATAAAATAGAGTTATCCCCAAATGCTTCGGAAAGGAGCTTGCATGAATCAGAACAATTTTGATTACGATCCCGAACAAAGGGAAGTGACAGAGGCAGAAATGCCAACCTCTCCCGCGAAAGAACAAAAAACAAACGGCATCTGGCTTGCGATCATCTGTGTGGTGGCGGCAGTTGCGGTGCTTTTGACTTATACGCTGACCGAAGCCGCCAATCGCGAATATTATTCCGAAAAGCTTGCCGAACAGCAACAGACCATCAACCATCTCAAGGAAGAGTTGGGAAAGCCGAGAGATGACGTCGATTTTGAAAAGTTGGGTGTCCTTGCAGCTCTGTTTGAACGGTATTCTTATTATTCCGGACAGATGGATGAGCAGGAAATGCTGACCGCCGTGCTCAAGGCGTATGCCGAAGCAACCGGTGACAATTATGCCGAGTATTACACCGAGGAAGAATATCAGCAGCTCAAAACTGAAAATCAGGGTGACTATGAGGGGATCGGTGTCAGCACGATTCAGACGAAACTGACCGTCTCGGAGTATCAATATTCGGTGTTTCAAATCGTTTCGATTTATCCGAACGGATCTGCTGCGAGCAGCGAGTTGCAACTCGGAGATATGATCTACGCCGTCAAGAGCGAAGATACGTATCAGCTGGTCAACACGCTTGGATACACCAAGGCGCTCTCCATGATCCGCGGTGCACGCGGCACTCAGGCAGAGTTTTTGGTGTTCCGAAAGAACGGGGAGCAGTACGAATCGCTGGAGTTCAGCATTACAAGAGACGTGTTTGAATCGGTTTCGGTTCAGGGCTTTCCGGCTGACAGAGATTCCAAGGTCGGCATCGTCCGAATCACCGGATTTGATCTGACCACGCCGCATCAATTCAAGGAAGAGATTGCGAAATTGCAATCCCAGGGCGCAGAAAAATTTGTGTTTGACGTGCGCAACAATCCCGGGGGAGACCTGCAATCGATCAAAGCAGTCTTGACCTACTTTTTGCAAAAGGACGATCTCATTCTTTCGTCGATTGACGCGAAAGGAAACGTCGCGCGGTCATACTATGCCGAGGCGACCACGTTGACGGGAGAATACGCCCCCTGCAGCGTGGCAGAGGAAGAGATCGGAATGTATGCCGATTTGGAAGCCGTGGTGCTTTGCAATGGAAACACGGCAAGTGCCGCCGAGGTCTTCACGGCAACCCTTCGTGACTACGGCATGGCAACGATCGTTGGTGAAAAAACCTTCGGTAAGGGCGTGATGCAATCGTTTTTACCGCTCTCCATGTTCGGCGATTACAGCGGATACGTCAAGATGACTACCTACGCTTATGTGACGAAATGCGGAGTCACCTATCACGACGTTGGAATTTCCCCCACCGAAGGCTGCGAGATCGCGCTTTCGGAGGAGGCAAAGAAAAGTCATTTTCACTTGTTGGAGCAAGCGAAGGATGACCAATTACAAATGGCAATCTCACAATTTCAATAATATTTTTTCAGTATAAGGAGAAGGATCATGGCAAAGGGAAAACAGCTTTATACACAACAAGGCTATCAGGAGCTGCTCGATGAGCTGCAATATCTGAAGATTGAGAAGAGAGAGAAGATCAAAAATGACATCGCGGTCGCGCGTTCGTTCGGAGACCTTTCGGAGAACGCCGAGTACGATGAGGCAAGAAACGAGCAGGCGAAGAATGAGGCTCGCATCAAGGAGCTCGAGGCATTGGTGGAGAACGCCGTGGTTTTGGATGAATCCACGATTGATACACACGTCATCAGCCTTGGCTCGACCGTGAAGGTTCTCAATCTCAACGTCAATGCAGAGATTACGTACGACCTGGTTGGATCCAACGAGGCAAGCCCCATGGACGGTAAGATTTCGGATCAGTCTCCCATTGGCGCGGCTTTGATCGGCAAGCGTGAGAATGACGAGATCGAGGTTGAGGTTCCCAACGGAATCATCCGCATGAAGGTTTTGGCTGTCTCCAGAACTCAGGCATGAGTGTTTGAATGGATGTCGGAGCGTCATAAAACGCTCCGACACGTTTTTTCCCAAAGAGAGGGGAAGAGAGGAAGAAACTTTTGGAAAAATCGAAAAAGTTTTTGAAAAGCAATTGACAAACAGACAAAAGAATGGTATAATATACGGGTGTGAAAATCATAACGAGGTGTGGCTCAGTTTGGTAGAGCGCTACGTTCGGGACGTAGAGGCCGCAGGTTCGAATCCTGTCACCTCGACCAAAAGGAAAAGCAGACGCAACGCGTCTGCTTTTCCTTTTGGTCGAGGTGACCCCCAAGAGAACATGGTTTGCGAAGCAAACGCAGGTTCGCATTTGCCGCCCGAAGGTCGGGGAGCTTGCTCACCAGACGCAGGGCGTGCAAATCTTCGCCGCAGGCGAATATCCTGTCACCTCGACCACATGAAAATAATCCGAACATTCTCTTACTTGGAGAGTCGTTCGGATTATTTGTTTTATTTGAGTATCCCAACTTTAATAGTAAGAGATGAAAATAGCCTCCGACAAGGATTTTCCCTATCGGAGGCTAAAATTTTGTTGCACAGGTTAATTAGTTGATATTTCTCTGCAAACAACGCATTTATCCAATCTCTCAAAAAGCACATCAAAGCGTTTGTCTGCCCTCATACTGTCAAACCAAGCATGCTTAAAGGCTTTTTGATAATCAAGAGGAATGATCCAATTCCACCAATCATTATACTGTAGACTGATTTCCTTGTATTCCTTGCCGTCTTTCTCAAGCCAATTGATTTTGGATTCCAAAGCAAAGCCTTCAAGTGCTGGAGATGAACAGCCTATCTTGAACTCGTCATCTGTGATTGACATGATCTGTTCAATCACACGTATAGTGTCTTCGAATGCATCATAAGCTTCATCCATTTTTCCAAGCTTTGCAAAAGAAGCCGCATAACGTATTCCAAGCTGTATTCTTTCCTCACACCACAAATCCGGACCTGTTCCACCGCTGATTAAATGCTTCTTCTCGGGAAACAAATTGTTTACTGCGTTGAGATAGCCAAGCTGAGTTTCGCAAAACCAAATAAAATGATTGGGATCCTTGCAAAGATATACTTGCCAATCATTCGCCGCAGTTATAATATGCGAAAGCTCATACCACAGAATGCCATGCCTTACGGGTTCAATTTTATCAAGCTCCTCGCGCATTTTGTATCTTTTGAACAGCAAGCTTGAACGTGCCATATCCTCGCGGCTTGAATATGCGTTCAGAAAATCGTCAATGTGCTCATCATCTTCCATATAGGACATGCATTCAATAACTTGATAATGCTGATCTTTTGGACATACACTAAATATTTCTTCTGCCAAAAGTCGCATTTCTTCAAGTACCTTCTCGTCACGGAACAAACGGACTTTCCAAATTTCGCTATACAAGCCCCAAAACCAATAGTGTTGATATTCTCTAAGATTGCGACGTATTTCTCGCATGATCTCAATCGTTTTTTCAATATCTTTCGCACGAACTGCTACTTCAAAAGATTTCTGAAGCTCGGCACAAAACTTTGCTTTTTCTTCCTCTGAAACCCCAAGCAACGCATCTACCGACGTTTCAAAAAACGATGCGAGCATTGGCAGCATTTCGATATCGGGATAGGTCGCGCCTATTTCCCACCGAGAAATAGCCTGTGGAGACGTCCCGAATTTTTCCGCCAATTGTTCTTGAGTAAGATTCATACGTCGGCGGTTTATACGTATTTGATTTCCTAAATTCAATTTCATACTATATCTCCATTCTGTAAGCATCTGCGCAGAGCTATTGTTTTACCGGTGATAATAGTATACCATATTATGTAGCCATAATCAAGCGCACAGTTTGCGAGATTTTTTCTCAATTTATGAGAAAAAACAAATTTAGCCTCGGCAAGGAAATTCCTGCCGAGGCTTTCACAATTACTCTACATTACGCCGCATCCGCTTTCTTCTTTGCTTTCTCTTCCTTCTCCAAGTGTTCCTTTTCCTCCTGTTCCTCACGCCACTTTTGGAACTTCGCCATTTCTTCCTCATTCTCGAAAAACTCGGTGATAATCGACTCATACATACGCACGATCCAGACGAGGGGCCTGATGAAATGTTCCGTTTCATTAAGGTGATGAAGCCGTAATCGCTTTTTCTTTGCTTACTCCGATGCAAATTTTGAGGGCTGACGAGTATGTTTCGTCAGCCCTCTGAATGATTTTTCTGTATTCAAAATTTTTGCTCACAGCAATGCAATTCTTGATATGTAAAACACCGTATTGTCTCTACATCCGCTCCTTTGCGGCGGACAACATCAGCTTGATTCTGTTTAATTGGTTTACCTCGCTTGCTCCGGGATCGTAGTCCACGGCAACAATATTTGCCTGTGGATAGGTCTCTCGGAGCTTTTTGATCACACCCTTGCCGACCACGTGATTGGGCAGACACGCAAAGGGCTGAATACATACGATATTCGGCGTTCCGTGTGTGATCAGCTCCACCATTTCGCCCGTGAGGAACCATCCCTCACCGTACTGATTACCAAGCGACAGAATGGGCTTTGTCATCTCTGCGATTTCTTCGATCGGTGCCGGAACGTCAAATCGTTTGCTCTTTTTCAGCGCATCAACAGCGGGACTCCGAAGCTTTTTGACGATCTTCAAAACCGAATTGGAAGCAACTACGCTCTTTCTTGAATGACCGTAGTATTTCCGTTTGTATCGGGCATTGAACATGCTGTAATTGACAAAATCGATAAAATCGGGAACGACAACCTCTGCCCCCTCACGTTCAAGGAGTTCTACAAGGTGATTATTGGCAAGCGGCATATATTTCACAAGTATCTCACCAACAATACCGACGCGAGGCTTTTTCATATCCTCATTGATCGGAAGCGTATCAAAGCTCTGTACGATCGTGTTGCACATTTTGCGACAGCTTATTTTGTGGTTCTTATCAGTCAAGGACAAAATACACCTCTTAATGAGCCCATCTCTCAATTCGTTTGCAGAACCTTCGGTCAGCTCATACGGTCTGACTCGGTAAAGGCAACGCATAATCAGGTCGCCGTAAAGAAGCGCATATACAGCAGCCTTCACCATATTGAACTTGATCTGAAAGCCCTCGTTCTGCTCGATCCCGCCCATACTAAGCGAGATCACGGGAATATGCGAATATCCCGCTTTGTCAAGAGCGCGCCTAATAAGCCCCACGTAATTGGATGCACGGCAGCAGCCGCCCGTCTGTGTCATAATGATTGCGAGCTTGTCAGTATCATACCGTCCCGACGTAACTGCCTCCATAAACTGACCGACAACGGTGATTGATGGAAAACAAGCGTCATTATTGACATATTTCAATCCCGCATCAATTGCTTTGCGGTTATCGTTTTTCAGTATTTCAAGATTATAACCGTACTTATGAAATACAGGCTCGATGATCTCAAAGTGTATTGGTAGCATTTGAGGCGCGAGAATGGTATAGTTCTCGTTCTTCATCTTCTGCGTGTATTCGGCACGGTGATATGCTGTTGGATTCGGCTCTGCTTTGATATTCTGCTTACGGCGCATCCTCATAGCCGATATCAAGCTGCGAATACGAATACGCACAGCGCCGAGATTGTTTACCTCGTCGATCTTCAACACCGTATAGAGCTTGTTACTGCCTTCAAGTATCTCATTTACTTGGTCGGTAGTCACCGCATCCAGACCGCAACCGAAGGAATTGAGCTGTATCAGCTCCATATCGTCACGACTTCTCACGAATTCAGCAGCGGTATAAAGCCTTGAATGGTACACCCATTGGTCGAGCACACGCAACGGTCTTTCGGGAGAGGTGTCTACAGGCAGGCTGTCCTCTGTAAATACGGTAAATCCGTAGGACGCGATCAGCTCGGGGATACCGTGATTGATCTCGGGATCGATATGGTACGGACGACCTGCAAGCACAATTCCGTTGCCGCCGTTCTTCTGCATCTCGTCAAGAAGTCGGTTGCCCTCGCTCTTTATTTCAGCCTTTGCCCTCCGCTGTTCTATCCATGCCTGAGATACTGCACGGCGCACCTCTTTTTCGGGGATGCTCCATTCCTCACGGCAAATGGCAACCAGTCGGTCAGCGACAATCTTTTCCGAAGTGAACGCCATAAACGGACGAACGAGACGCACCTCCCCGCGCGTGATGGCTTCCACGTTATTCTTTAGATTTTCAGCATAGGACACGACGATGGGACAGTTATATTGATTCTGTGCCGTGGTGATCTCCTTATGCTCATAGTAGATACAGGGGTGGAATATGGTTTTGATTCCTTGCGCGATCAGCCATTCCACGTGACCGTGAGACAGCTTTGCGGGATAGCACTCAGACTCGGACGGGATCGACTCCATACCAAGCTCGTATATTTTTCTGCTCGACCATGGGGAGAGCACGACACGGAAGCCAAGCTCACGGAAGAAGATCGCCCAGAAGGGATAGTTTTCGTACATATTCAGCACTCTTGGAATACCGATAACACCGCGCGGCGCGTCCTTTTCATCAAGTGGTTCATAGTCGAAAATTCGCTTGCGCTTGTATTCCATCATATTCGGAGCTGTTTTTCTGCCGCCGACGTTGCCAATGCCTTTTTCACAGCGGTTGCCGGTGATATGGCTCTGTCCGTTTGAGAAGCGATTGACGGTAAGCATACAGTTGTTAGAGCACCCGCCGCAACGTCTACTTGTTGCCGTATAGGTAAGCTCTGTTATTTCATGAAGAGAGAGCATCTCTGTGGGTTTGCCGTTGTAATTCTGCTTTGCGATCAGAGCTGCGCCAAACGCTCCCATAAGCCCTGCAATATCGGGACAGGTAGCTTCTACGTCTGCGATCTTTTCAAAAGCGCGAAGAACGGCTTCATTATGGAAGGTGCCGCCTTGTACCACAATATGATCTCCGAGATCCTTGGCATCGGCAAGCTTGATGACCTTATACAGCGCGTTCTTAATCACGGAGTACGCAAGGCCCGCCGAAATATCCGAAACGGCAGCGCCCTCCTTCTGCGCTTGCTTGACGTTGGAATTCATAAATACGGTGCAACGAGTTCCGAGGTCAACGGGAGCATTGGCAAAAAGTGCTTCCTTTGCAAAGTCCTCGGCGGTAAATCCGAGAGAATTTGCGAAGTTTTCAATGAACGAACCACATCCCGAGGAGCAAGCCTCATTGAGCAATATGGTATCCACTGCTCCGCCCTTGAGTTTGATGCATTTCATATCCTGACCACCGATGTCGAGAACACAATCCACATCACGATCAAAGAAGGATGCAGCCGTTGTATGAGCAATGGTTTCCACCTCGCCCTCGTCAAGCGAAAAAGCGGATTTGAGAAGTGCCTCGCCGTATCCCGTGGAGCAGGAACGGACGATATGAACATCGTTGTGCATCTTTTTCTTCAGCTCGCCGATGGCTTCCTTGGCGGTCTTGATGGGATCTCCCCTATTATTTGCATAGAACGAGAACAGCAATTCACCCAGTTCACCGATCAAGACCATTTTTGTTGTGGTCGAGCCTGCGTCAATGCCGAGAAAGGCATCGCCGTGATATGTCGAAAGCTCAGCTTTCGTGATCGTTGCTCTTTCGTGCCGTTCCTTGAAGCTCTCGTATTCTTCCGCAGTAGCAAACAAAGGATCAAGTCTCGGCATTTCATACGTGACCTGAACACCTTTCGAGAGCTTGCCGAGAAGCTCGTTTGCATCCACCGCCGTAGATTCATCGGCTTCCAGTGCCGCACCCATTGCCGCAAACAAATGCGAGTTTTCGGGATCGACCGTGGTTTCGTCAGTCAGCTTTAAGGTGCGAATAAACGCCTTTTTCAGCTCGGGCATAAAGTGAAGCGGGCCACCGAGGAATGCAACGCATCCGCGAATTGGCTTTCCGCAGGCAAGACCCGAAATGGTCTGATTGACCACCGCCTGAAAAATGGAGGCGGCAAGGTCTGCCGTAGTCGCACCCTCGTTGATAAGCGGCTGAATATCGGTCTTGGCAAACACACCGCAACGTGCGGCGATCGGATATATTTCCTTATAGCTTTCGGCTGCCTTGTTGAGTCCTTCGGCATCGGTCTGCAAAAGTGCCGCCATCTGATCGATGAACGAGCCCGTACCACCCGCGCAAACACCGTTCATGCGCTCTTCAAGACCGCCCGTGAAGTAGATGATCTTTGCGTCCTCGCCGCCGAGCTCAATGGCAACGTCCGTCTGCGGCGCAACCTTTTTGAGTGCCGTGGCAACCGCCACAACCTCTTGAACAAATTCGATGCCAAGGGCTTTACCGAGATTGATCGAGCCCGATCCCGTTATTTTTACTTTCAAGGCACAGTCACCAAGCGTTTCCGTTGCTTCGCGCAAAAGCTCGGCAAGCGTTTCCTGCATTTTCGCCATATGGCGTCTGTACTGTCCGTATATGATATTGTCATTTTCAGCGAGCACCACGAGCTTGACCGTCGTGGAGCCGATGTCGATACCTGCTCTGTATTCCTTCAAAATATTTCCCCCAATTGGTTGTTTGGTTGTTACAATTATATCATTTTTTGTCGCTCCTTGTAAGAACAAATAAAAAATTTTTCTGGACGAAAAAGTAAAAAAATATAAACTTGAGTACCGACGTACGTCACTTTTCCGCTACCGCATTCGCGGATATCCTTTTTGTATATGGCTTTTGACAAAGCAATTGCGGAGTTCATTCCTGCGATAACGTAACCGCATACAGCCGCTAATATGTAAAGAAGTATCTTCATAAGAGTCTCCGTTTTATTCTACGATCATAATATAATCATAAACGTCCTGACCGCCGTCTATGATGTAAAGCTCCTTGTTTTTATATCGAGACTTGATATACCCCTCAATCCGCTGTGCTTCCTCATCGGTTGCATCCTTTCCGCAGATCAGAATACAGAAATCATACTTTGAAAAATTTAACGCGTCAAGACTATCGCAAACGGTCACAAATCTGCTTTCGTTTACGGCAAGCATCTCCTTGCCGACAATGCCGATATAGTCACCCGTGTGGATCTCCTTGCCGTCGATAGCGGCATCTCCGACCACAATTGAAGGGCGACCTTGACGGTCGCCCTTTTTCTTATTTTTTGTCAAACAACGCTCTGCGTTTGGTGGAATGTTGCATCATGGTTCTCATGCCGTCAACGTCCTCTGTTTCCAGCATGGTTTTGAGGATGTTAAACTGATTGATAAAAAGATTCATTTGATCGAGAAGCACGTCTTTGTTTGCCACGAACAGCTCACTCCACATCAGATCGTTGATGCGCGCGATACGGGTAAGATCACGGAAGGAGTCACCCGTGAATTTTTCCATATTTTCCTTATCATTGCAGGTCATCAATGTGATGGCGATGCAGTGTGTAAGTTGAGAGAGGAAGCCGATCATTTCGTCATGTTCCTCAGGAGACAGTGTCGTCACGTTGGAAAAACCGAGAAGCCTTCCAAGCTCGATGACGGTCTCAATTGCTTCTGGCGTGTTCTTTTCGGTGGGGGTTACGATATAGTTTGCGCCGATGAAGAGTTTGTCAGTGCTGTTTTCCACCCCCGACACCTCTCGTCCTGCCATGGGGTGAGCGGCGACGAATTCGACGTCTGGACGAAGCAGATCTTGGATTTGATATACAATGCTTCTCTTCACACCCGTTACGTCGGTGATGAGCGCACCGCTTTTGAGGAGGCCTTGATTTTTTTCGATCCATTCCACAAAGACATGAGGATAGAGCGCAAAGATCACAAGATCCGCTTCGCCAATCAATTTTTCGTCAATGGCGGTGGAACCCTCGTCTATGATATTTTCCCGAAGTGCATAATCAATCGAGCTTTGCTCCAGGGTGATGGCACTGATATGAAAGCCAAAGCGTTTGAGCACCTTTGCGTAGCTTCCTCCGAGAAGTCCGAGACCTACAATCAATATTTTCTTACTTGTATCAACGATCATGATAATTTCACCTCTGCTCCAAGACGAATGATATCCTCGAAAAATCCGGGATAGCTTTTTCTGACGGCTTCTGCTCCGTCGATTGCGCCGCCGATTTTGGAAAGGATGACCGACAACGCCATCACGATGCGGTGATCGTTGTGTCCGTCAAGCACTTCCCCATTGTATCGTAGCGTTTGTTTGGGTACGACAATGGTATTGGCTCCGATGATCAGGCCGCCACCAAGCTTTCGGAGTTCTTCGTGCATCGCTTCTCCCCTATCGCTCTCCTTTGCCTTGAGGCGGTCTGTTCCCGTGAAGGTTGCGCCATTCTTCAATGCCGCAAGCGCGAACAGAACAGGGCCAAGATCGGGACAATCGGAAATGTCCAGGGTGGGCGTGCCATTGGAAAGTTGCTCAAAATAATCGGCATAAACACGGTCGCCCTGCAGACTTTCCGAGTTGAGATTGCCGATCGTTACTTCCGAACCGATACGGTTGAATGCATCCAGAAACGCGGCGTTTGAAAAATCCCCCTCGATTCTGCCGCAAAAAGCCTGCAAAGCGGCTGCTTTGATCCGAATGTGATATTCGTCCGCAAACGAGACGTCCGCTCCAAAAGACCGGAGCGCTGAAAGCGTCAGATTGATATAGGATCGGCTCTCAAACGGAGGAAGGATTTCCATGGAGGAATCCTTGCCCAAATATACGAGCGCAAAAATGAGCCCCGTGATAAACTGACTGCTGATATCGCCTCGGATTTGATAGTTTCCGCTTTCGAGTTTTCCACACAATGTGACGGAGTTTTGGTCTTTTTGAAAGGAAAATCCCTTTTCGCGGCAAAGTTGCTCATATACCACAAGAGGTCTTTCCAACAGTCGCTCGCTGCCGAAAAGCGTAACCGTTCTGCCAAGACAAAGCGCAAGCGGGATGAAGAAGCGAAGCGTGCTTCCGCTTTCCCTACATGCCAATATTGGATGTTCAGCCTGCATAAATCCTTGCGGATCGACAAACACGCGATCCTCTTTTGTCGTCATCTTTGCGCCCAATGCTTTCAAGCAATCGATGGTCGCGAGAATATCCTCGCTGTAATCAACGCCCGTCAGTGTGCATGCTTGCCCCGAAAGTGCCGCACCGATCAGATATCGGTGCGCCATGCTTTTGGACGGCGGGGCATCTATTGTTCCGTGCAATTCACACGGCTTGAATGTTGCTGTCATCGTATCAATTCCATTCGTTTTGCCAAAATGTAGTTTGCTTCCGCTTCTGCCGTTTCCATGTCGGGAACAACCACGTCGGCGGTCTTATGATAGAGACCGATTCTTTCATTGTATAACGTTACAAGTTTATCTTCCGTGTCAGAAAGCGGTCTGTCATCGGTTGCGCGAAGCCTTGACAGCTCCGCGTTGAGAAAGAAGATCCTGCCGTTTCGTTGGAGTGCGCGGACATTTTCCTCGCGCAAAATCACTCCTCCACCCGTGGATATGATGCGAGAACTCTCCGCGGATACGTCTCGAATCACTTCGGTTTCAAGTGCGCGGAAATAGGCTTCCCCCTTTTCGGCGATCAGCTCTTTTATGGTGCATCCGCACCGTTTTTCAATTTCCGAATCGGTGTCGACCAGCTCGTATCCCTCGACGTTCATGCACTTTCCGACGGTGCTTTTTCCGCTTCCGGGCATGCCGGTGAGAACCACGTTTTCCTTTGCGGCAAACACCTTGGCGTACACTTGGTCGGCAAGGTCTCGCGGAACGTCTGTGCCGAGAAATTTTTCCACTGCAACGACAGCCTGCATCACGAGCATATACAATCCCCCCTCGGCTTTGATGCCTTTTGCCTTGGCATCAAGCACCAGGTTGGTGCGAAGCGGATTATATACCGCATCGATCACTCCCTCAAGATTTCCAAACGAGGAAACGTCAATCGGCATGGAGCTGTATTCGGGATACATTCCGACGGGGGTTGTATTGATGAGAATTTCCGCATCCGAATGAAGCGTTACCGCTTCTTCATAGGTAATAGATTCCTCTGTTTTTCGCCTGCTGACCGTCAAAATCTCAGAAGCTCCCATATCTGTGGCAACCGCACGAGCGGTTTTGCTTGTACCGCCCGTACCAAGCACCAACACCTTTTTGCCGTCAAGATGCAATCCGAGATGCGCAATCAAGGCTTTCATGCCGTGATAATCGGTATTGTAGCCGTAAAGCTTGCCGTCGCGATTGACAACGGTGTTGACAGCACCGATCCGCCGCGCGATCTCACTTACCGAATCAAGATACGGAATGACGGTTTCCTTGTATGGAATGGTTACGTTGATCGCTGCGAAATCCTTCTTTTCCAAAAAAGGATGGACTTCTTCTTCGGTCAATTCGATCAGTTCATATGTATAATCGGCAAGCATTGCATGAATCTCTTTTGAAAAGCTGTGTGTCAGTTTCTTGCCGATACATCCGTATCTTTTCATTGTTTCAAACCTTCCAATACCTTTTTGGCTTTTTCCATGAGCTCAAGACAATTGATCTTTTTCATTTCAAAGCTGCCGATCTCGTTCACCGCTGTGACGGTAACGGTGTCGCCGTCGGCTTTTTTGTCGTGAAACGCCGCTTCGGTGATCTTTTCCCAATCGTATTCGAGGGAACGGTAGAGATCGCATTTTTTCAAAACCTCGATCACACGCGCTCTGATGCTCTCTCCGCACATGGGGATCATGCCCAGCGCAACACACTCTCCGTGGTAAAGCACTTCTTTTCTTTGGGTGCTTTCAATGCCGTGACCAATCGTATGCCCGAAATTCAGGATCTTTCGAAGTCCCGATTCCTTTTCGTCTTGTTCCACAACGCTTTTCTTGATATTCAGTGAGCGAACGATGATCCGCTCAAGATTGCGCTCGATATCTTGGTTTTCAAAAACGTCAAACAGCTCTCGGTCGGAGGTCAGTGCCATCTTGATCGCTTCCGCAAGTCCGTTGGAGATCTGTCTTGACGGAAGTGTTTTCAAAACGTCGGGATCGATCAATACTTTTTTGGGCTGATAGAATGCACCGACGACGTTTTTGACGCCGCCGAAATTGATTGCGGTTTTACCGCCGATTGAGGAATCAATCTGCGAAAGAAGCGTTGTTGGAATATTGTAGAAATCAATGCCTCGCATATATGCCGATGCCGCAAAGCCCGAAAGATCTCCGACCACACCGCCGCCAACCGCCACGACACAATCCTTTCGTGAAAAGCCGTGGTCGAGCATTGTCTGAAGCAGTTTTTCAAAGATTTCAAGACTCTTGGAGCCTTCTCCTTGCTCCACGGTGCAAATAACGGCATCTTGAGATTGATCGGCTACCGCCTTTGCATATTGCACGGGAACGCCCGAATCGGTTACCACAAGAACCCGTCTGTTCAGGTTCAAGTGACGGCTTGCGGTTTGGAGGATTCCGCGTTCCACAATGATCTCATAACTATCCTCGCCCAAGTTCATTTGAATCGTCATTTGTTTCCCCTTATATCTCGGTGTGCGAGGCGAACGTGCCCGCGACCTTGAGCCGATCGCACACTTCGTTTAATTCTTCAATCATTTTTGCGCCGTTCTCGGTATCGAGCGTGCCGTCGATCTCCACGTAGAAATAATACTGCCAAGAGTGCTTTTTCATCGGTCTGGAGCGAAGTGCCGTCATATTATAGCCGTACTTTCCGATGATTGCGATCGCATTGGCAAGCGAACCTGCCTCGTGTTTGACGGTGAACATCAGAACCGTATTGGTCAGCGCAGACGAATTTGCTTTTACCTTGGAAAGAACCGCAAAGCGCGTGGTATTCTCGCCGCTTTTGTTGACGTTTGCTTCAATCACCTTCAACCCGTAAATCTCAGCGGTTTCTACGCTTGCGATCGCGCCGAGAGATTTGTCGTTTGCATCGGCAACAGTCTTGGCGGCGAGGGCTGTGTTGTTGGCTTCTTCTGTTGCGAATCCGCGCATTTCAATATAATCGTGGCATTGGCTGAGCGCTTGCGGATGGCTGGTTACTTTTTTGATATCTTCAACGGTCGCGCCGGGAACGCCGAGGAGATTTTGATGAATCTCAAGCTCGTAGATTCCGTTGATGAACAAATTGCCTGAAAAAATCAGGTCAATGGTCTGCCCCACCTCGCCTGCATAGCTGTTCTCAATGGGAAGCACCGCTACGTCGCTCTCGCCTTTGAGTACCGAATCATACGCCGCCTTGAAATCGCCGTATGAAACACGGTTTCCTTGCGGGAAGATTCTGCCTGCCGCGATGTGCGCGAATGCGCCCTCCACGCCGCTATATGCCACTTTGAGTCCGTTTTGCATACGGTGTTGATAGGCACGAGAAATCGACATCAGATGCTTCAGATAGTCGATATAATATTCTTTCAATACGTCATCATTCACAAGAGCAGAGTTCTTTTCCACGACGGCATCCTCGCGCTTTTGGTCAAGGATCGGAAGCCCAAACTCACTTTTATACTCGTAAACAAGCTCTGCCGCTCTCATTCTCTGGATGAACAACTCTGCCATCCGGGCATCGACTTCGTTGATGATCTTTCTGGCTTCTTCAAGTTTATTTGACATTTCCGTTCATTCCTTATCAAAGCTTATCTGCAATATCGAAAATCAATCTTTCGGTTTTTTCCCAACCAAGGCATGGGTCGGTGATCGATTTTCCGAAAATATGCTCTTCCGGCTTGCAGAAACCATCCTCAAGGTAACTTTCGATCATGAGTCCTTTCACCAGACGCTTGATATCAGCGTTCTGATTGCGGCTGTGAACAATATCCTTTGCAATGCGCACCTGCTCGAGATATTTTTTGCCGGAGTTGTTGTGGTTGGTATCTACGATAATAGAGGGGTTGCTCAGATTGGATTTGGCGTAAAGCTCTTCAACACGGAGCAGATCCTCGTAATGGTAGTTGGAAGTGCTTCTTCCGGTGTAATCAATATATCCGCGCAGGATGGCGTGAGCGTAAGGATTTCCTTCACTTGTAACCTCCCAACCGCGATAGAGGAACGTGTGGCTTGACTGTGCCGCTACAATGGAGTTCATCATAACACTCAGATCTCCGCCCGTAGGATTCTTCATGCCAACCGGGGCTTCTACGCCGCTCGACACAAGTCGGTGCTCCTGGTTTTCCACCGAGCGTGCGCCGATCGCAACGTAAGAGAGAAGATCGGAAAGGTAACGGTAGTTTTCGGGGTACAGCATTTCGTCCGCACAGGAGAAATCGTAGTCACGAAGCGCTGCCAGGTGAAGCTCGCGAATGGAAACAATGCCCTTATACATGTCGGGTTTTGCTTCGGGATCGGGTTGATGGAGCATTCCTTTGTATCCTTGTCCCGTGGTTCTCGGCTTGTTGGTGTAAATACGAGGGATCATAATGATCTTATCCGACACTTGCTCTTCGATCTTGCGAAGTCTTGAAATATATTCCAACACCGGCTCTTGGTGGTCTGCGGAGCAAGGACCGATCACAAGAATGAATTTATTTGATTTGCCTTCGAAGACGGCTCTGATTTCTTCGTCTCGAGCGGCTTTGACTGCTGTCATCCGCTCGGTCAAGGGATATTCTTTTTTCACTTCTTGAGGGATGGGAAGCTTTCTGTGGAAATTCATTTGCATTGTTTTGTACCTCTTTTCTAATGTGTTTTTAAGCCTTCAATTCAAAATAAAAAGCCCGCGTTTCGATGTGCCGGCAAAGGCACGACGAATGCGGACTGTCCGTTTTTTTTGCTTCCGAAAATCTGATCAGTTTTCGGTTTTCACAAAAGACGGGCAGCCCTTGCCAAAGAAATAAAAGTAATAAAACTGATTTACAAACATGGCTACTCCTCCTTCGTGAATTTGATGCTACCATTATACGCCCGTTTTTTTGATTTGTCAATAGTTTTTTTGAAATTTTTTGTGTCTTTTGATGAAAATCCATCAAAGGGCTGTTTTCCATCATGCAGAGCACGTGCATTGCTTCTGTGCCTGCCGGAAAACAGCCCCTTTTCGGTCTTTTCTTGGATGTTTCAAAACATCATCGTCAGCTGGTCGGTCTCGTTGACGTTGTCCAAAACGCCGTTGGCACGAAGCATGTCGATGATCGATTTGCTCAGTTTGGCGCGGATCTGCAGGTCCTCCACAGAGAAGAAAGGCTCTTGATCTCGCGCTTCAATGATGTTTTTGGCGGCGTTTTCACCGAGTCCGGGCAAGGAGGAAAACGGCATTCGGATACAGCCCTCCTCGGGTTGGAAGACGTAGGAATGCGATTTTTGCAAGTCTACGGGCAAAAATCTGATCCTGCGCGCCATCGCTTCATTGATGAGCTGAAGTACGGGAATGCTTGCCTGCTCCTTGGGAGAGGCTTCCTTGCCACGCTTTTGAATGTCGCGGAGAACGGCAACAACGTTGGATTTTCCTCCGCGTACCACGGTTGCGTCAAATCCGTTGGGCGCGACCGTGAACATGCTGCAATAGAACGCCACGGGCTGATGTACTTTATACCATGCCAATCGGATCGCCGCCATGACGTAGGCGGCGGCATGCGCCTTCGGGAACAGATATTTGATCTTCTTACAAGAAAGAATGTACCACTCTGGCACACCGTGTTCTCGCATGGCGGCTTCCCACTCCGGGGTCAGTCCTTTTCCCTTTCGCACAGCCTCCATGATCTTGAACGCGACCGCGTTTTCCAAGCCGTAACGAATCAAGTCCAGCATGATACCGTCACGCGTACCGATGACGCGGGAAATGTCACAAATTCCCGCCTTGATCAGATCCTGCGCGTTTCCGAGCCACACGTTGGTTCCGTGCGTCAGTCCCGAGATCTGCAAAAGGTCGGCGAAGTTTTTGGGCTTCGCGTCAAGAAGCACCTGTTGAATGAATGAGGTTCCAAGCTCGGGGAGTCCGTAGGTTCCGATGAGACAGCCCTCGATGTCGTCCGGCTTGATGCCGAGCGGCGCGGTTGATTCAAAGAGCTCGTAGACCGAACGGTCGTTCATCGCAACGTCCGTGACGGAGGAATCGGTGAAGGTTTCGAGCCACTTGTATTTGGTCGGTACATCGTGTCCGAGCTCGTCAAGCTTGAGAATGGTGTCGTGCAGATAGGAAAAAGCAAAGTGCGTCGTGATCACGCCCTTGGAGGCGTCCTCTGCGGGATACTGTACGGGGGTGAAATCGTAGATCTCCTTGTTCTGCGGAACAACGATGATGCCGCCCGGATGCTGTCCCGTGCTCTTCTTGACACCCATGCAGTTCATGACAAGACGGTTCATTTCGGCTCTCGGGAGGCTGATTCCCTTTTGCTCGACGTATTTTGCGACGTATCCGTACGCCGTTTTATCCGCAAGCGTTCCCAGCGTTCCCGCGCGGAAGACGTGACCTTCACCGAAGAGTTCCTCAGTATATTTATGGACTCTGCCCTGCACGTCACCCGAGAAATTGAGGTCAATGTCGGGCGATTTGTCGCCGTAAAATCCAAGGAAGGTCTCGAACATGATGTCATGCCCGTCCGCCTTGTATTTCGTGCCACACTTGGGACAGTTTTTGTCCGGAAGGTCAAAGCCCGAACCGATTGAGCCGTCGGTGAAAAACTCATTGTGCTTGCAATCGGGATTGGGACAATAGTAATGCGGCGGCAGAGGATTTACCTCGGAGATCCCCGCCATCGTCGCGACGAAGGAGGATCCGACCGATCCGCGCGAGCCGACGAGATAGCCTTGCTCCTCGCTGTAATGCACGAGTCTTTGCGCGATCAGATAGAGCACGGCAAAGCCGTTCTTGATGATCGAAGTCAGTTCTTTTTCAAGGCGTGCCGAAACAAGCTCGGGCAAGGGATCGCCGTACATACTCTTCGCGCGTGCCCAGCACATATCCTGAAGCTCCTGCTCAGCTCCTTCCATCTCGGGCGTATAAGAACCCTCGGGGATCGGACGGATCTTCTCGATCTGATCGGCGATCAGATTGGTGTTGGTGACGACCACCTCATAGGCTTTTTCTTCGCCCAAATAGGAAAATTCCTCGAGCATTTCCTCCGTGGTGCGGAAATAAAGCCCGGTATCTCGGTCAAAGTCCTTGAATTTCATTCCCGCTTGGAGGATCTTGCGGTAAAGCTCGTCCTCTTTGTTGAGAAAATGCGCGTCACAGGTGGCACAGACCGGCTTGTGATATTTTTCTCCCAGCTCCACAACGCGTCGGTTGAGGTCTCGCAAGCCCTCTTCATCCGCAATTTTTCCCTCTGTGATCAAGAATCGATTGTTGCAGATGGGTTGGATCTCAAGATAGTCGTAAAAATTGACGATTTCCTCAATTTCGGATTCGGGACGGTTTTCCAAAATCGCGCGGATCAGCTCGCCCGATTCGCAGGCAGATCCGAGGATCAAGCCCTCGCGATGGGTTTCCAAAAGCGTTTTCGGAATACGCGGGTTTCGCTTGAAATAATCCAGATAGCTGTAAGAAATCAGCTTGTAAAGATTCTTCAAGCCCGTCAGATTCTTTACCAAAATGATCTGATGGTAGGTATTGAGTTTCAACGGATCCGCCTTTTCGGTCATTTCCTTCTCCAAGGAAGGAAAATCGTGCAGATCCATCTTTTGCATCACACCGATCATGGCAAGATAGATCTTCGCCAACATTTCGGCGTCATCGCTTGCGCGGTGATGGTTGAAATCTCCAAGCCCATAGGCGTTTGCGATGTTGTCCAGCGTATGCTTTTTCAGCTCGGGATTGATGTATCGGGAGAGCGCAAGCGTGTCAAGATAGGGATTTTCAAACGGTAGATCGGCAAGCTTGGCAAAATGGCGGATGAATCCAATGTCAAAATTCGCATTGTGCGCGATCAGAAGCGGTACGTATTCTCCTGTGCCCGTTCCCTTTTTGATGAAATCAAAAAATATGTTGAGTGCTTCCGGATACTTGGGTGCTCCTGCGACCATTTCGTCGGTAATTCCCGTGATCTTGGTATTTTCGGGCGGGATCGGACCTTCGGGGTCAACAAAAGTTTGAAAACGGTCGAGTACCTCACCGCCGCGAACGCGAACGGCACCAATCTCGGTGATCATGCAATTTTGCACGGAAAGTCCCGTGGTCTCAATGTCAAACACCACGCATTCGGCGTTGAAATCAGGGTTGCATTTTCCCGTGATCGCGCTGGCGGTATTGTTGACAAAATATGCCTCCATACCGTAGATCACCTTGAAATCGCTGTCCTTGGCTACCTTTTCATAGGCGAGCATCGCCTCGGGAAACGCCTGCACGTTTCCGTGGTCGGTGATGGCAACCGCGGGATGTCCCCATTTCAAGGCGGTTTTCACTGCCACGTCGGGCGGGATCAGGGCGTCCATGGTGGAAAGATTGGTGTGCAGATGCAATTCCACGCGCTTTTTCTCCGCCTTGTCCTTGCGGAAAACCAGCGAAATCTGCGCGATGTCGGTGAAAACAAAGGTAAAATCGGGATCGACCTTGCCTTTTCGGGTAACGTGCTTGGCATAGCCGCGCAGTGCAAGCACACTGCCGTCTTTGACAAGCTTGCAAAGCTCGTCTGCTTCCTCCGGTTCCATGCCAAAGCTTCGGTGCTCGATCGAGCAGTTGCCGTCAAAAATGTCGAACGTGATGTCGAATTTATCGCCCGAACGGCTTTCCTCGCGTTGGAAGTTGAAGACTTCACCCAAAATGACAACGTTTCTTTGCGGTTTGTCAATGGAAGAAATGCTGATGGGCTTCAGCTCAAACGGCTCGCCGAAGACGTATTGCGGTGAGGAAATGTCAAATGTACGCGTGCCGATCCTGCAGATTCCGTCTTCAATTTCAGGCGGAAGCGCGTCTGCATAGATCGATGCCGCGCGCGGAAGCATTTCCTGCTCCTCCACCACGGGAGCCTCCTCACTGACAAATTCCGCCTGACGGGCACGGTGGTATTCTTCCTCTGCCCTCGCCGCGTCTTTTTGCAACCGTTCCAACTGCTCTGTGATCGAATTTTGGTACTCCGCGGGATCGTATGACTGCATGCGATGAATGTTGACGCGAATCGAGTCTCCAAACTCCTCCCTCACGATCTCCTCCATCAAACGCGGTGTTTTTGCATCGTAAATCAAGTTGATTCCCGCTTCGGTGAACGGAATCTCCACGTTCAACTCGCCGCCCGAAAGACGGTAATCACAGTGGTTGAAAAAGCCGTTTGCGACGATTCCGCGTCGGTTGGTCTCCATCAGGAGATCCGGAACCAAAAGAGTGGAAAAATGCTCGTTCGGATAACGCGGACAGATGCGAACCATATTCAGTTGGTATGCCAACCGAATTTCTTCTTCCATTCGGTACAGCGTCAGTTTTTTGATGACACGAGGAAAAGCCGCAGAGACCTCAATGATTCTCTGTGGCTTGTCCGCGCGCAATTGAATGCTATCGGGATCGGCGGAGAGCAAGATCTCGGCGAATTCCGCCGATGGCTCATACCGATTGAATATCTCCAATAAATTTTTACTCATGAATGCATCCCGTCTTTCAAAAGACAAATTTCCGCCAAAAGGCGTTCAATCACCTGCTCCTCCGGAATCTTCTCGACGATCTCGCCCTTTCGGAACAAGACTGCCTCTCCGATTCCGCCCGCGATGCCGACGTCTGCCTCGCGCGCCTCTCCGGGGCCGTTGACAACACATCCCATCAAAGCAACCTTCACGGGAACATCCTCCAGACCTGCCTCTTTGACAGCCGCCTCAAATTTCTTGACCAGAGGAATCAAGTCGATTTTGGTTCTGGCACACGTGGGACAGCTGACGATATCCAAGCCGCTCTGCCCTTCCAGACCGATCGCGCGCAGGATCTTCTTTGCGGCTCCGATTTCCAGCACGGGATCATCGGTGAGAGAGACGCGAAGCGTGTCTCCGATGCCGTCGCAAAGAACGGATCCGATGCCGATTGAGCTTTTGATCAAGCCGCGGTCACCGCCTCCCGCCTCGGTCACGCCGAGATGGATCGGATAAGCACAAGATTGCGCCAACAAACGGTTTGCGGCAATCATATCCGAAACGGTCGATGCTTTGATGGAAATGACCGTCTGATCGAAATCGAATTTTTCAAGCAGCGCCGCGTGATAGAGCGCGCTCTCACAAAGCGCTGCCGGTGTGGGAGCGCCGTGTTTGGCGAGAATATGCTTCTCCAGAGAACCGCTGTTGACTCCGATGCGGATCGGAATCCCGCGACTCTTGCAAGCGTCGCAAACCGACTTCACACGCGCGTCATCACCGATGTTGCCGGGATTGATGCGAATCTTGTCAAAACCAAGCTCGGCACAGCGCAACGCGATCTTATAATCAAAATGGATGTCCGCCACGATCGGGATCGAAACCCCCGCCGCCTTGATGGCAAGAATCGTCTCTGCCGCCGCAAGCGTGGGAACCGAAATGCGAACGATGTCGCAACCCGCCGCCTCCAGCGCACGAATCTGTGCGACGGTGGCAACGGCATCCAGGGTGTCGGTGTTGGTCATGGATTGGATCGCGATGGGGTTTGTGCCACCAATGGCGCGGTTTCCGATTTTGACTTCTTTGCTTTTTCGTCTGATATCGTGATACTTCATAGTGAAATAATATCCTTAATTGAAATGATGATCGCGAGGGCGAGAATGATGACAAGTCCGATGAAATTGATGATGCCCTCAACCTCTTTTTTCATGGGCTTGCGGCGAACGATCTCGATCAGATAGATCATCAGATGTCCTCCGTCCAGCGCGGGAAACGGCAACAAATTCATGATGCCCAGATTGATGGAAATGATCGCCATGAAGGAAATGACGTTCAAAATTCCTGTTTTTGCGACGTCGGAAATGGTTTTTGTGATTCCGACGGGTCCCGATACCGCCTCCATACCATAGCGTCCCGTGAAAAGTCCGACCAAGGAGTCATAGACCATTTTCACCATCGACAGTGAGCGATACCACGTGTGCTTCAAAATCGTTCCGAGATGATATTCCCGCTCGGCAAAGACGCGAAAATCGATCATTCCAACCACGATTCCGCTCGCTTCGTCCGCCGAATTCGGGAACTTCACGTCGTCAAGCACAACCTTCTCTCCATTGCGCAGAACCGTCAAGTCGATCGGACGGTATCCCTGCATCATGATCTCATAGGAAAGCTCGTCGGCAGTATGCACACGAACGTGATTGACCTTGATAATTTCATCACCCAACTGCAAATCGCAGGTTTCGCTGACCGAAGGAATGAAATAGGCGTTCAAATCCTCCGCGGCAAGCGGCACGCCTTCGATTGTCACGGAATCCACGTCACGCGTCTCTTCATTATATCTGCGCACGGTCAGGTGAAACAAGCCGTCCTCATCCTTGGAAACAAGCTCCTTCAATTGGGCAAAGGAATTGATCTCAACGCCGTCCACGGCATCGATATAATCTCCTTGCATCATCCCGGGAAGCTCCGTTTCGGATTGATAGACGATGTGAAAATCGGCAACAACGGTGGTGCCAAGTCCCCCATTGCCATCGGCAATGACAATGACAAGCATCAAAAGAAAGCCCAGAATCAGGTTCATCAAAGGACCTGCCAAGGAAATGAGAATTCGCTTCCACACGCTTTGATTGCAATAAGCGTGCTTGGCTTCCTCCTCGTTCAAAGGCTTGGGCTCTTGCTCGGTGTCCTCGCCGTCTTCGTTCAAAAAGAAGGATTTATCATCGTCTTCGGGGCCATCTCCTGCGGACGAACCCTGCACCGCCTCCATGCCGTTTTCTCCCAGCATGTTGACATATCCCCCGATGGGAAGCAAGCGAAGCGAATACACCGTTCCGCTTTTCTTCGATTTTTTGGAAAAAATCTTCGGTCCCATGCCGATGGAAAACTCGAGGATCTTCACCCCGCACATACGCGCGGCGATGAAGTGTCCCAATTCGTGAATAAAAATTAAAATTCCAAAAATGAGTAGTGCTAAAAGGATGCTCAAAGAAAGATTTCCTCCGTTCAAGCAATCGGTGCGCCCAATCGCTTCAAATTTTCATCGGCAATTCTTCTTGCCGCCTGGTCAAATGCAAAAACATCTTCAACAGATGCGCACGTTGTCGCATCTGACAGTGTGTTGACCGTTTCTCCCACCACGTCGAAGATGCCCGTGAAAGAGAGCTTACGATTCAAAAACGCCGCCACAGCCACCTCGTTGGCAGCATTCAAGACAGCCGGAACCGCTCCTCCCTTCGCGATCGAATCAAGTGCCAGAGCCAGCAACGTGAAGGTTTCGGTATCGGGCTTGGAGAACGTCAGCTTTCCAACCTGTGTCAGGTCAAGCGGCGGAATAACCGCCTCGGTGCGATCGGGATGAGTCAGCGCGTAATGCACACAAAGGCGCATGTCGGGCACCGACATCTGCGCGATCACGCTATTATCTATATATTCGACAGCGGAATGCATTATGCTCTCTTTGTGAACCAAAACCTCGATCTGTTCGGGACGGACGTCAAACAAATGCACTGCCTCGATCACTTCAAAACCCTTGTTCATCAAGGTCGCGCTGTCGATGGTGATCTTCGCGCCCATATTCCACGTTGGATGCGCCAAAGCTCTTTCCACCGTGATGTCCGCAAGCTGATCGCGCGTCATGCCGTAAAAAGGTCCGCCCGACGCGGTCAGGAGAATCCGCTTGATGCGCTTTTTTCCACCCGAGCGCAGGCATTGGAAGATCGCGCTGTGCTCGCTGTCCACGGGCAGGATCTCGATGCTTTTCTCTTTTGCCAACTTCATGACGTAATCTCCCGCGCAAACGAGAGATTCCTTGTTGGCGAGTGCCAGCTTTTTACCGGCTTCAAGGGTTGCCAACGTTGGCTTGAGTCCCGCTTCACCGATGACGGAGTTCACCACCACCTCGTCGGTGCCGTAATGCTCTCCGATCATTTCGCAAATGCCATCTGTTCCGGCAAAGACCTTGACGCCGGTATCGGAAAGCGCGATTTTCAGCTGTGCTGCCGCGTTCGGATCTGCCATGGCGCATGCCTGGACCTTGAGCAGTCGCGCCTGCTCCTCCACGCGCTTGACGTTTTTGTTCGCGCAAAGTGCATTGACTCGGATATGATTCCGGATGGCGACGTCGATCGCCTGTTCTCCGACCGAACCGGTCGATCCGAGGATGGTGATCGACGGAAATTGTTCGTTATACATATTTAAATCCCCTCAAAGAAATTAAAGAAGGAGCAAAAGACCGCCAGAAGGATCGACACCGCGATGACAGAGTCAAAACGGTCGAGCATGCCGCCGTGTCCCGGAAAAAGCTTTCCGTAGTCCTTGATTCCGTAAGTACGCTTGATCACAGACATACAAAGGTCACCGATCTGAGAAACGATCGATGCCAAAAAGCCTCCGATGATCAAAAACAAATAGTTTGCATGAAGATCGGAAATGCGATTGATGATCAGACCGAACACCACCATTCCGATGATGCAAAATACGATGCCGCCGATGCTTCCCTCCACCGTCTTTTTCGGGCTGACGTCAGGGATCAGCTTGTGTTTTCCGCCTCTGCCGAAGAGCATGCCGCAAAAATAGGCGAAGGTGTCAGTGATCCAAGCACCGAGGAAAACGGTCAGATAGACGTATTTTCCGCCGATCTCATAGTCGCGCAAGATCAGGATGGCATTGAAGCCGGCAAGAATATAAAACGCCGTCAAAAACGCGATCGCCACGTCGGAAAGCTTGTATTTTCCGTGAGAAAAGGTCAACACCGAGAAAAAATAAAGCGAAACCACCAATGCAACGGCAACAATCACCTGACGGATCAGGTCGAGATCCCCGCTGTATCGAATGAAAAACGGCAATCCCAGCGCGCAAAGATAGAGCGGAATATTCAAGGAATATGCTTGCTTGAGACCGATGCACGCCATCATTTCATAGACTGCCACAAGCGAACAGATCGCCATGGCAATGGGAAGCGCGACGGTTTCCGAAAAGATCAAAATCGGCAACAAAACCGCAATGGCGACCACAGCGGTGATGATTCTTGTTTTCATAAAAAGATCCTTTAAACTCCGCCATAACGGCGTTTTCTCGAATAAAAGGCGGCTACCGCCTCGTCCACGTCCTTGCCCGAAAAATCCGGCCAAAGCACGTCGGTGAAATAATACTCCGCGTAGGCGGACTGCCAAAGCAGAAAATTGGAGGTGCGCAGATCTCCTCCCGTTCGCACGATCAAATCGGGATCGGGACATCCCGCCGTGTAGATCTGCGAAGAAATATCCGCCTCCGTCACGTCGGTCTTGCCCTGTTTGATCAGCTCGTTGCAGGCGTGGGTGATCTCCTCGCGACCGCCGTAATTGACCGCGACGTTGAGCATGAAGGTTTTGTGTACCGTTTCGCGCTCGATTTTTTCCATCTTTTGGCGCAAGCTGTCGGAAAAAATGCTCAAATTACCGATGAAATGCACCCGGACGTTGTCATCCTCCATCTCTGCAAAGCAATCTTCGATGTAATCGTCAAAGATTTGCATGATGGTGTCCACTTCTTTTTGCGGACGTTTCCAATTCTCGGTGGAAAAGGCATACACCGTCATATATTTGATGCCGATGCTCTCGCAGTAGCGTCCGATCTTTTTGAAGGTGGCAGCACCGTGGGAATGTCCAAACTCTCGGGGCATTCCGCGACGTTGTGCCCATCTGCCGTTTCCGTCCATGATAAAGGCGATGTGCTGCAGACGATCGTCGACCTGCACGGCTTCCGTCTTTTGTTTTTTCTGTTTCCAAAAGAGCTTCATTGTTTCTCCGTTCTGCCCGCGCGGGCATTTATCCTTGTTAAGAATTTGGCGGGTTCTTTTTCAAAAACCCGCCGAAAACTCGGTGAAAGCCGCAAAAAATTACAGCTGCAAAATTTCTTTTTCCTTCTTGGAGGTGATTTCGTCGACCGTTTTGATATAGCGGTCGGTCAAATCCTGCACCGACTTCTCGCTTGCCTTCTGTTCGTCCTCGGTCATCTCACCGTTCTTTTTCTGCTTCTTGATGTCATCATTGGCGTCGCGGCGGATGTTGCGGATGGCAACGCGTGCTTCCTCTCCCATCTTTTGGATCTGCTTTGCCAAGCCCTTGCGGTGCTCCTCGGTCAGAGGCGGGAATACCAAGCGGATCACAGAACCGTCGTCCTGGGGCGTGATGCCGATATCGGATGCCTGCAAAGCCTTGACCATTGCCTTGAGCGTGGAACGGTCATAGGGCGTGATCGTCAGCGTCTTGGGATCGGTTACCGCAACCGATGCCATGTCAACCAGCTTGGTTGCCGCGCCGTAATATTCAAACGTAACCTTGGAAACGACCGATCCGTTTGCCTGGCTTGCGCGGATCGTGGAGAGGTTGCTCTCGTAAGCGTTTACGCTTTTTTGCATTTTCTCTTCTGTGCCTTTGGTGTTGTATTTCATGGTGATTTCCTGCCGTCAAGCCTTTTGACGGCGATCCTTTCTCTATGTATTTGTTATAATTGATTTCAGTTGTGGATCTCGGTACCCACGGCTTCGCCCATGACCACGCGATAGATGTTTTCGGGATCCGCAAGACCGAAAGCATAGCCGCTGATGTCATTATCCATGCAGAAGATCGCGGACGTCATATCAAGCGCGCGCAGATTTTCGTCGAGGATTCGACGGTAAGTGATGTCGGTATAGCGAACCGCGTCGGGGTTCTTCTTGGGATCGTCGCTGTAAATGGCGTCAATATTCTTTGCCATCAAGATGCAATCCGCATTGATCTCGGCAGCGCGCAAAACGGCAGCCGTGTCGGTGGAAAAGAAAGGCGTTCCCAAACCGCAACCGAAGATGACAACCTTGCCCTCCTCCAACGCGCGGATCGCGTCACGGGAATTGTAATGGTCGGCGTATGCCGCCATTTCCACCGCAGTCATGACAACGGCATCCATGCCCTCACGAAGGAAGACGTCTTGCAGGGCGATCGAGTTGATGGCGGTTGCCAACATTCCCATGTGATCGGCTCTGCAACGATCCATGCCGGTTCCCTGTCTGCCGCGCCAGATGTTTCCGGCACCGACGATCACGCCGACTTGTACGCCTGCATCCACACAGCGTTTGACTTGTGCCGCGACCTTTGCGATGAAATCAAAATCGAGAATGCTGCCGCCGTTGGCGGGAGCCAGAGCCTCACCGGAAAGCTTCAACAAAATCCGTTTGTACCTTGGTGTTTTCATAGATTTTTCTTCTCCTGATTATATTACAGTTTATTCCTATTTATTTTACTACAAAAATTGAATTTTGTAAACACCTTTTTTGTAAATAAATCAAATCCTTGCAAAAAAATTATCAAAAAAAGACACGGAGCAGAAAATTTTCCACTCCGTGTCGATTTTTCGATTGTTTGAGAGCAATTACTTGCCTGCGGTCATCTTTGCGATTTCCTCAGCAAAGTTCTCTTCTCTCTTCTGGATGCCTTCGCCCTTCTCAAAGCGGTAGAAGTCAACGATCTCGATCTCACCGCCAAGCTCCTTTGCGGTAGCCTTGACGTACTGACCAACCTTCATGTCCTCGTCCTTGACGTAGGTCATGTCAACCAGGCAGTTGTTATCGTAGAACTTGGAAATTCTTCCGAGAACCATCTTTTCCTTGATTGCATCGGGCTTCTTTGCATTGGCGGGATCGTTTGCGATCTGTGCCAACAGAATGCTCTTCTCCTCTTCGATGACCGAAGCGGGAACCTGGTCACGGTTGAGGTAAGGCGTGGGATATGCGCCGATCTGCAACGCGATGTTCTTTGCGAATGCAGCGAACTCAGCCTTGTCCGCAACGTTGGTCTCGAACTTCGCGATGACGCCGATCGAGCCGGTGCCGTGGATATAGGTGCTGGTGACGCCGTCAACAACGACAAAGCGACGAACGGTGAGCTTTTCACCGATCTTGAAGATCATTTCCTTGGTCTTCTCCTCAACGGTCATCTCATCGTTGAACTTGCAAGCCATCAGAGCCTCAACGTCTGCGGGCTTCTGCGCGATGATGATCTTGAGCAGATCTGCAACGAATTCCTTGAAGGACTCGTTCTTTGCAACGAAGTCGGTCTCGGAGTTTACCTCGATCATAGCGGTGGTGTTGCCATCCTTCAGGATCTCAACAACGCCGTCTGCCGCGATTCTGGTAGCCATCTTGGACTCAGCCTTCAACTCACCCTTCTCACGAAGGATCTTGATTGCTGCATCCATATCGCCCTCAGCTTCAACCAGGGCCTTCTTGCACTCCATCATACCGATACCGGTCTTTGCGCGGAGAGCTGCTACGTCTTTTGCTGTAATATTTGCCATTTTTTCGTCCCTTTCCGAGTATTGATTACTCTGCGTCGGTTTCTGCTGCGGGCTCTTCTGCAGCTTCTGCTTCTGCAGCATCTGCCTCACCCTGCTTGCCCTCGATGACGGCGTCTGCCAGAGCCGAGGAGATCAGCTTGATGGCACGGATCGCGTCGTCGTTACCGGGGATGATATAGTCTGCATCGTCGGGATCGCAGTTGGTGTCAACGATCGCGATGACCGGAATGCCAAGTTTCTTTGCTTCGAGAACTGCGTTTCTTTCCTTCTTGGGGTCAACGATGAACACTGCATCAGGCAGTCTTTCCATCGTCTTGATTCCGCCGTAGCTCTTTTCGAGATCGAAGATCTCCTTCTGCATTGCTGCAACTTCCTTCTTGGGAAGCAGATCGAAGGTTCCGTCCTCCTGCATCTTGTAGAGGTTGTTCAGACGGTTGATGGATCTCTTGATGGTCTTGAAGTTGGTCATCATACCGCCGGGCCAACGAACGTTGACGTAGTACATGCCGCAACGAACTGCCTCTTCCTTGATTGCCTCTGCGGCCTGCTTCTTGGTTCCCACGAACAGAACGGTACCGTTGTTCTCGGACAGCTCACGAACAAAGTTGTAAGCCTCGTCGAACTTTTTCACGGTCTTCTGGAGATCGATGATATAGATTCCGTTTCTTTCCGTGAAAATGTACTCCTGCATTTTGGGGTTC
Organism: Clostridia bacterium; assembly: GCA_017517745.1. Taxonomy (GTDB): domain Bacteria; phylum Bacillota; class Clostridia; order Oscillospirales; family CAG-272; genus UMGS1865. The sequence goes on from JAFWYJ010000049.1 coordinate 60,073, forward strand.
CATCTTCTGGTGTGGTGTCCGAAATGAACACCTGCTTCAAGCAACTGCTTGATCGAGATAATAGACATTTGAATGTCCTCCTTCGGTTTTTCCACCACCGCAACGCATTGCCAAAAACCGCTTTTCGCGGCACCGATGCAACGCTCGTCCGGTGTGTGTGATTTAAATTTTGCGCCGTTTCGAAGCGGTTTTGTTTCTTGCGGCGCAATTACAATGAATTATATCATACAATTCCTTTTTTTGCAAGCGTCATTTCCATTGTTTACAATTTTTTAACATTTCTTTTCCGCCTTTTCAAAAAACATTCGTCTTGCCAAAAAACTGCTTGACGAATCCGCGCCGGATATGTTATAATCATGAAGAAAAGGCATCAAAGACTCCTCATTGGTGCAGCTCGCTGTATTTGAGTCGCGTGGCTTCCCCGCCGCGCAGATGACGCTCCTGTTTATTCTTGTTCAGAAGCTTCTGCACGTCATCGTAAAGCGATCTGTTGACGTTTTTCAAGATCTGTGTTACGTCCTTATGTACCGTGCTCTTGCTGATGCCAAACACGCGCGCGGCGGAGCGGACGGTTGCCTGGTTCTCCACCAGATATTCCCCCAGCATCACGCAACGCTCGCGCCCCTTCCAATCTGATACCATCATGATTCCGAATCCCCCGATCATTTCCGAATATTCGGTATCATTATATGCGGCATCCGACACAAAATAGACTACAATATGAATGGAAAAAGCATGATGATTCAAAAAGAAAACGAAAAATTTTCACCCTCCAATATTTTTGAAGGAATGACCTCGATCTCGGCACTTCTGAACAGCCAATGCGAGAATGACCGCCGCATTGAGCGCATCTGGATCGATCGAGACAAAAAAGACACAAAAGCCAAGGAAATCGGCTTTTTGAACGCAAAGGCGCGTGAGCTGGGCTTTGACGTGGAATACGTTGCCGCCGAGAAGATCGACAAGATCTGTGTCGGCAGCTCTCACGGCGGCATCATCGCCTTTTGCACCGAGCGTGCGCTCCCTGCTCTTGCAACCGAGAAGATCAAGGCAGACGGCTTTTACGTCTTTTTGGAGGGCGTCGAGGATCCTTACAATTTCGGATATACCCTACGTTCTCTCTATGCGGCGGGCGTGGACGGTGTGGTTTTGCCTCCGCGCAATTGGATGAGTGCCGCGGGCGTCGTGGCGCGTTCCTCCGCGGGTGCTTCGGAGCTGATCCCCATGTTCACAGCGAGTGCCGAAGACGTGCTCGGGATCTTCAAATCGGCGGGCTATCAGGTGCTTTGCGCCGGGATCCGCGACTCGGTCTCGGTATTTGACGGAAACTTTCTCTATCCTGTCCTGTTGGTCATCGGGGGCGAAAAGCGCGGTATTTCCCGCAAAATATTGGATCAAGCCGATCAGATCGTCCGCATTGATTACGGCAGAGAGTTTCGCGGTTCCCTCTCGGCGGCATCCGCGGCGACCGTCATGGCGTTTGAAATTTATCGACAGAATCGAAAAAAATAATCTCCAAGAAATCGAACGTTCAGCCACCGCGTTTTTGTGGTGGCTGTTTATTTTGGCGAAAAATCAAAAAGCCCCGCCAAAGCGGGGCGAAATTCACTTGATATATTCCGCAAGATCATATTCGTTCAGATATTTATAAAAATACTTCATATACTGATCTTTGTTTTCTTCAAAATCCTTCCACACAAGCGATATGAGGCGATAAGCATCTGCAATATATTGCTCGCATTTTTCTTGATTTCCCAACTTTTTATAACACGCGGCGATGCGCTGCAGAAAACACCAATGGAAAGTCTGCATTCCCGCCCAAAGGTATTGCTCCGCAGGATCGTCATAGAGATCGATCAAAAGAAAGGTTGTCAGCACGCAAAGTCCTTTTTGATAGCACTTCAGGGCTTCGGGAATATAATCATCGGGAGCATAGTCTCGGAAGGTGACGTTGTGCTCGTTCATACGAAACCATGCGTCTCCCTCCTTCATACACGAGCTATACAACCCCTCCAAATGATGATTTCGAGAGAAAACAGAGGCGTTCAGCTTATCTTTTCCCGAAAGGCGAAACGACATCGTATCATAGCGAATATTAAAGTCGCACGGAAGCGTCTCCAAGACGGCTTTTGCTTTTTGATATTCCCCTTTTTTGAGATACGCCGCTGATTGACAGTCTTTGGCATTACATACACGCAGGAAATCCGTGCTCTCGGTAATGATTTTTTGCGAAAGCTCGATCAACTCGTCGAGATGTGAGACATCCTCACGATCTCGTAAAACATATTCGTAAGCATCCAACAGACAGCAAAGCAAAAATTCGTTGTCGGGATATTCCCGCAAGGCAGCTTTTATCGTTTCGATATATTTCGGTGTATCATCAAAAAAATATGTTCTCGCTTCATCCGTGATTTTTTGGATTTTTGCTTTCATTTCCCGAACGTCGTAATCAAACAAAATATCCATGGAAACCTCAAAATATCCTGCGATCACCGGAATCATTTCCATATCCGGATAGGTCAGACCACTCTCCCACTTGCTGATTGCTTGAGGAGAAACAGAGAGTATCGAGGCAAGCACTTCTTGCGTAATTCCTTTCTTTTTTCTCAGCTCACGAATCTTGTTGCCGATATTGATATTGGTCATATGAAACCTCCAAAATTGATTGTGATGCGCTTCACTGATGAAAGTATAGCATAAAAAAACGCGATTTTCAACAACCTAATATTAGAAAAAAATCAACCTACGGTTAAGTTGGTTGAGGAATCGAAAGAAAGCACACCGCCAAAGAAAAGGTCTTCGGAAGTGTGCTTTTTATATTTTTTCAAAATGCATGAGCGTTTTTGCTCGTCACGGTTTCTTTTTTTGAAAAAGTCCATCCAACAGATTCTTGGTGTTCATCTCCAAAAGGGATCCGATCGTTTTTTTCACGGTTTCGTAGACGTGCGGATCAAGCTGGCGATTCTTTTTGAGTCGCGACACCGACATCAGATCGGTCAAAGTCAGCGCGTTATCCGATGACAGAATCGCATAAACCGCTTCCACAAACTGCTCCCTTTGCTCGGGATTCATGGTGTGAATCCATTCGTTGAGAGTTTTGTCCAGACGCTTGCATTCTCCCGTCACGTTTGCCAAATGGACGAACGAGCCTCCCATAACGTTCCAAGACAAAGCGTCATGCTGAAAAAGTCCTGCCTGACGGCTTTTGACAACCGTATAGTTTTCATCATGCTCCAAAAGCATCCCCACAACAGAGGATTGCGGTACGAGCGATTTGATGATCGGACGCATTTCCAGATACTCGGGACGATCGATCATTCCCGCTCCAAATCCGGGGCCATCATTGCTCCAAACACGTGTCAGCCGCTTTTTGATCTCCGGCGCACAATTGACAGCCGCATAGACGGCAAGATTTCCTCCCTTGCTGTGTCCGCTCAAAAGGATGTCGCCGTCAAAGGCTGCCGCCGCAGCGCTCAGATAGTCCACTGCCGCCAGCTGTGCCGGAACAACTTCCAGGAAACTCATGTTAAAGTTCTCTTTCCAACCGACCAACGTGTCGTCGGTACCGCGGTATGCGATCAGCATCGTACCGTCACCCGGAAGAAAGGTGGTTGCCGAGAACTGCATCTCCTTTTTTTGATCGATTTCATTGACGTGCGCGCGCATCTCGACACTGCGGAAACGGCGCGTTGCCTTTACGGTGCGAAACAGAGTGACGATCTCCTTTGGCACGATCAGTCCCATGGAAATCTTCTTGGGATCGGGATTCTTTGCAAAAAAGGTATTTGCCGCCGATCGGATGGGAATGCCGGAATCCTCGTGAGATGCCGGAACGATGTCTTTCAGATCCAGATAAGACAGCAAAGAAAAGATCAAACTGTCGACTTCATTCAGCGGTGCTTCACAAAAAGTCAGATCTCCGCGCCATTTCAAATAATCGAACAGTGTTCCCATTCTTTTTCGCCTCCTCCTTCAGGTCTCAGCAGCCGTGATAGAGTCTCTTGCTTTCGTAGCAAGGTTCACAAGTCATGTGAACGCCGAGCTTTTTCATGGTATTTTCATCATTTTCCGACAAAATGACCGAGGAATGCATCTCACAGTGACGAAGCTTGGGGAGCTGTTCGCACGCCTTTGCGGCGATCGGATCGCTCACTGCACAGATCGAAAGCGCGATCAACAGCTCGTTGGGATGCAGACGGGGGTTCTTGCTTCCGAAGGTACCCACCTTGAGATTGGTGATCGGCTCGAGAATTTCGGGTGAGATCAGATTGATGCGGTCATCAATGTCGGCAAGCGTTTTCAAAGCGTTCAAAATCGCCGCGGAGGTCGCGCCCAAAAGTCTGGAGGTTTTTCCAGTCACGATTCTTCCGTCAGCCAATTCAAGTGCGACCGCGGGTTTTCCCGTTGCCTCGGCTCTCTTCTTGGCGGCGTCGACCACCTTGCGGAATTCCACGTCGATTCCGGCGGATTGCATGATCAGTTTCAGCTTTTCAACGTCTTTGGCATCTCCGCTACCCTTTCTTTGATTGGAAAGTGCCGTGTAATAACGTCTGACGATCTCCATTTTCGCCGCATCCCGAACCGCTTCATCATCGTGGATGCAGTTACCCGCCATGTTGACGCCCATGTCGGTCGGAGATTTGTAGGGCGACTCACCGCGGATCCTCTGGAACATGGCGTTCAAAACCGGGAAGATCTCGACGTCGCGGTTATAGTTGACGGCGGTCTGCCCGTAAGCCTCCAGATGGAAAGGATCGATCATATTCATGTCATTGAGATCGGCGGTTGCCGCCTCATAGGCGACGTTGACCGGATGCTTCAAGGGCAGATTCCAGATCGGGAAGGTCTCAAATTTGGCGTACCCGGACTGGATTCCCCGTTTGTGCTCGTGATAGATCTGACTCAGGCAAGCCGCCATCTTTCCGCTTCCCGGACCGGGAGCCGTTACCACAACGAGCGAACGCGAGGTCTCGATGTAATCGTTTCTTCCGTAGCCCTCGTCACTGACGATGTAATCAATGTCAGAGGGGTATCCCGGGATCGTATAGTGTCGGTAAACGCGAACGCCCAAGGATTCGAGTCTCTTTTGGAACTTGAGCGCGGCGGGTTGATCCTGCCAACGCGACAGCACAACGCTTCCGACGTAGAGTCCGAAGCTGCGGAAGGCATCGATCAGGCGCAACGTGTCCAGATCGTAGGTGATGCCGAGGTCGCCGCGCACCTTGTTTTTCTCGATATCGTTTGCATTGATGACAATGACGATCTCCGCCTGGTCCTTGAGCTGGATCAGCATGCGGATCTTGCTGTCGGGCGAAAATCCCGGCAAAACCCGCGCGGCATGATAATCATCGAAAAGCTTTCCTCCGAATTCAAGATAAAGCTTGCCGCCGAACTGATCGATGCGATCGCGGATGTGAGCGGATTGCATGGCGATATATTTTTCATTGTCAAAGCCCTGTTTATACATTGCTTCTCTCCCCTTGCTTCATACTAAGTTTTCCAGCTGATAAACGCCGTCTCCGTCGCTTGTCAGCCGAACGCTGTAAAACGCTTTTATGGCGCGAATCAGATGCTCAACGTCATCCACGCCGGCACTCTCATACGCCGAATGCATCGCAAGCTGTGCCATGCCGAAATCAACCGTGCAAAGCGGAACGTGGGTGTTGGCGATGTTTCCGAGCGTCGAGCCTCCCGACACGTCACTTCGATTGTGGAAACGTTGCACGGGAACGTCGGCGCGACGGCAGATCTCCTTGAAAAGTGCCGCAGAAAAACCATCGGTGGTGTATTTTTGTGTGGCATTTGCCTTGATCACTACGCCGCCATTGATGCGAGGCGCGTTTTGTTTATCGCTCAGTTCAGGATAATTGGGATGTACGGCGTGTGCGTTATCCGCCGAAAGCATCATCGAGGATGCAAGCATTCGACGTTTGTCGCCACCCGTTGCCTCGCAAATACGCGCCAAAACGTCTGACAAAAAGACAGACCCCGCCCCCTGTTTGGTTTGGCTTCCCGTTTCTTCGTTGTCCGCCGAGAAATATACGGTCACGGTGCGCGCGGCGGGAGATGACCCGCAGAAGCCCTTCAAAGTACCGTACGCGCACATCAGATCGTCAATGCGAGGGGCTGAGAAGAACTCGTCGTTCGCCCCCCAGATGCTTCCCTTTTCGCGGCACACCACGTATAGATCCATGCCCGCGATCTGCGTTGCCTCACAAGACAGCTCCTTTGCCAAAAGCGCGCGAACCGTCGTCACGTTCTCTCCCTGCAGGGCGAACACGGGGAGCATATCCTTTGCCACGTTGAAGGCGTGCTCCGAGTTGATCTTGCGATTCTGATGAATCGCGACGTTCGGAATCACGAGCAAATCGCGATCAAATTTCACGTTTTTTGCGGTAAAACGCCCGTTTTCATTCAAAATCACACGTCCCGCCAACGAAAGAGGACGGTCCAACCAAGAAGCAAGAATCGCTCCTCCGCTGAGCTCCACGTTCAAACGAACGCAATCCCCACCGTCGGTTGACTCGCAATTTTCCTTGAGTTTGAAGATGGGAGAATCGGTGTGGGAGGCAGAGATCAAAAAATTGTGCGGTGCATCGGTGGGAACGCGGAACGCGATGACAGACGAGCGGTTGCGCGTGACGTAATATCCCTGTCCCGCCTTCAGTTGCCAAACGTCAGCCTCGTTCAAAGGAAGAAAACCGTCTTTTTTCAGGATTTCTTCAATGGAGTCCACGGCATGGAACGCTGTGGGACTATTTTCAATAAAAGAAATCAGATCCTTCGTAAATTTCAGCGAGCGTTCTTTCACGTCTACACCTCCGATACTTTAAAACTAAATGTTATTATATCATACTATCCTCGCAAAATCAAGACGAAGATGCGGAATTTTTCGGTTTTTCAGAAAAATCAACCAAAAAAACTCAAACCAATCGGTTTCGGTTGCCACCCTCGAGGAAAGAGCGGACGTTTTGCAAAACCTCCTCCAGCAACCGCATGCGCGTTTCATACGCGCCCCATGCCATGTGCGGCGTCAGGCAGACGTTGGGAAGATGCATGATCTCCGTAAACGGATGATCCTTCGGCAGAGGCTCGGCACTGTAAACGTCAACGCCAAGTCCCGCGATTTTCCCCTCTTTCACGGCATCTGCCAGTGCTTTTTCGTCGGTCACCGCGCCGCGTGCGACGTTGATGACGATCGCGTTTGGCTTGAGCATGGCGACGTGTGCTTCATCGAGCATCCCACGGGTACCGTCGTTGAGCGGCGTATGGAAAGACAAAATATCCGATTCGCGGCAGATGGTATCAAAATCCACACAAACAGCATCGTCGGTGGGCGTTCGCTTGTGTACGATGGTTCTGCATCCCATGGCGGCGGCAACGCGCGCCACCTGCTGCCCGATGTTGCCGTATCCGACAATCCCCCATGTTTTGCCGAAAATCTCGCTGTAAACCGGCACCAAACGGTTGGCAATTCCGCTTGCCGTATAGGATCCGTCTCGCACGTAAGATTGATACTCCTCAAGACGTGTCAAAAGCGTGAGTGCCATCAGCACCGTGAGCTGGGCAACGCTTTGCGTGGAATATCCGACCACGTTGCAAACCGCGACGCCGCGTTCCCGACATGCCTCCAGATCAACGTTGTCATAGCCCGTTGCGGTGATACAGATCAGTTTCAGGTTCGGATGCCCCTCCAAAGTCGCGGCGTTGATCTTCACTTTGTTCAAAACGATCACGTCGGAATCCTCAATGTGAGCATCAGCTTGCTCTGCCGTTGTGCCGCTCCAAACCTTCACCTCGCCCAGCGAAGAAAACAGATCGGTGGAAATGTCCTCGCCCAAGGTTGCCGCATCCAAAAAAGTAATCTTCATCATTGCAATCCGCCTTTTCTTTCTTTTGTATTCAGTATACCGCAAAAATCGAAATTCGTCAAGTAAAAGTGCTTGAAAAAAGCAATTATTTGCAAAAAAGCCTTGAAAAACAATAACGATTCATATATAATAATATTATATCCCCCTTCAAGACGGAAAGGAGTAACATTTCATGAACATGGAAAAAAACGAAGTTCTTTCTCAAGAAGAGTCCGCCACCTCCAAAGAGATCCTGCGCGCCGTTTATGAGGCCATGAGCGAAAAGGGTTACAACCCCATCGGACAGATCGTGGGCTATCTGCTTTCCGAGGATCCGACCTACATCACCAATTACAAAAACGCCCGCGCCTTGATCCGCAAGGTCGACCGCGACGAACTGATGGGCGAATTGGTCAAAAACTACCTGGAGCTGAACTGACGATGTCTGTATTCACCTGCATTTCTCTTGCCGACGGTCAAGAAGTTTCTCCCCCCGACGCTTGCGTTTTGTGTCTGGGGAACTTTGACGGTGTGCATTTGGCGCATCAAGCACTCCTCAAAAAAGCAGTGCAACTGCGAAACGAGCATTTTTCTTCTGCCGCATGCGGTGTTTTTTGCTTTTCCTCGCTCTCGTCAGATCATTTGCTCGCAACGCCACCGCCACATCTTTCGACCACGGAGCAAAAAGCGGAACTTTTCGCAAGCTGTGGAATGGAATATCTTTTTCTTGCCGATTTTTCCGCCGTCAGAAATCGGTCGCCCGAGGATTTTGTGGAACAAATTCTGCTCGGGGGATGTCATTGCGCCGTGGCGGTTTGCGGCTTCAATTATAAATTCGGCAAGGGCGGTGTCGGCACGCCGGATCTCCTCCAAAAGCTTTTGAACGCCCCCGTTTGGGTGCAGGAAGAAGTCAAAAAAGACGGAAAAACCGTCAGTTCTACCGAGATTCGGCGGCTTTTGCTTGACGGACAAGCCGAAGAAGCTGCAAAGCTTTTGACGCGGCCCTACTCCTTCACATCCGAGGTAATTCACGGAAAAGCACTCGGGCAGACCATCGGTGTTCCCACCATCAATCAAGATTTTCCCAAAGGCATGCTAATTCCCCGACACGGCGTTTATATCACCGATTGTGAGATAAACGGTGTGCATTACCGAGGCGTTTCCAACGTGGGAAGCCATCCCACCGTCGACAACGGTGCACACGTCAATTGTGAAACCCACCTGCTTGACTTCCGTTCGACTGTTTACGGACGTGAAGTGACGGTCTCATTTTTGAAATTTCTGCGTCCCGAGAAAAAATTTGATTCTTTGGAGTCTCTGTGCCTGCAATTGCAGGATGACATCCGCGTTGCGAAAGAATATTGAAAGGAGTGTAAAGCACTTGCGAAACTCGCGCAAAATCATTCGAATATTGCCGGCGTTGCTTGCGGTGCTGACACTTTTTTTGTCCTTTCCCATCGTCGGTGCAGCGGCGCCTGCCCTCCCCCCTTCCACCGATGAGGCTACGGCGATCTATTTCTCGCATCTGGAAACCGACAAAACCATCGTTTCCAAATCAGCCGATCTGCAGATTCCGGCGGGTTCCACCACAAAGGTGCTTGCGGGATTGATCCTCTGTGAACAACTGAAAGATCGACAGAACGAGTGGGTTACGGTAACCTCCGAAATGACGAAGAACTCTTCGGGACAATGCTCCCCGACCATCAACGAGGGAAACACCCTGGCGGTCAAGCAGTTGCTTTACGCCGCGATCTGTGCAAGCTACAACGATTGCTTTGACATTTTGGCGCACGTTGTGGCAGGCAGTAACGAAGCGTTTCTGGACAGGATGAACATCCGCGCCAAGGAACTCGGCGCGCAAAACACCCTCTGCAAAGAGGTCAGCGGCGTAAATGACCATTCTACAACAACGGCGGCGGATCTCGCGAAGATCGCCACCGCGGCAAGCAAAAATGAGTTGTATATGCAGATCGCAAGCACGTCGCGTTATTCTCTCGACGAATTTGGCATGATTTCCAATCGAAACGCTTTGATCTATTCGGAAACCACCACGCAATATTACAATCCAAAATGTCGCGGCATGAGTGCCGGATTCACCACGCTCGCGGGCAGCTGTGTGGTGACGACGGCAACCAACGGCAAAGAGAGCTATCTTTGCATCGTGATGGGTGCCGAAAACACCGACACCGCAAACTACGGCTACGTCATTGCCAACCGATTGATCGATTGGGTGTATAGGACCTACACCTACATGGACGTCATCACCGCCGACACGGTGCTTTGCACCATTCCCGTCACGGTCTCCGACACGGTCTCGGAAATCGAAGTGAAAACCGACACAACCTTGACCAGCTATCTCCCCGCGGGGCTGACCGTCGGCAAAGAAATCACGTACAGCATCCGCCTGTCCTACACCTCCTTGGAAGCCCCCGTCGAAGAAGGTTTTCCGGTCGGATACGCCGCCGTTCTTTACAATGGCGAGTTGCTCGGTTCGGTGCCGCTTTATACCGCCGAGGGGGCGGAACGAAGCAGCTTCGTGGGCGGGCTGATGCATATACAATCGCTGACAAAAAGCCGTGCCGTCCGTGCGGGGGTGATCTTCTTTGCGCTCGCTCTGATCGCGTGGATCACGACCGAATACGTCATCAAAATCCGCAAAAAGCACAAGTGGGACAAATATTTCAGCGAAAAAATGAATCCGCCTCTGTCCTTGGATAAAAGAAAAAAGAAATGAAGGAAGCCTTTTATGGAAGAAACCAAAAAGAAAACAGCGGTCTCGTGCGAGAGTTGTGTGTTTTACGATTATGACGAGGATTGGGATGCCTACGTTTGTTGCATGAATCTCGATCAAGATGAAATGGGAGCGTTTCTGTCGGGACAGACGCGTGCTTGTCCCTATTACCGCTATTACGACGAATACAAGAGCGTCCAAAAACAAATATAAAAGCGTTCGCGCCGAGGTTGATTTCCTCGGCGCGAAAATTTTTGTTGAAAATACAAAGTTATTTGATCTTTTTGATCTTGGACGCATTGGCGATCACAACGAGCTGCATGGAGGTATCCAGCTTCATCGCGGGATCAATATTGATCCGCAAGGAATCGCCCTGACGGAGTGCGATGACGTTGACACCGTATTTTTTTCGCAGATTCAGATCCACCAGAGTCTGTCCCGCCCACTCGGGCTTGACGTCGATCTCCACCATGGAAACGTCATCTGAAAGCTCGATCACATCCACAAAACCCGCGCTGAGCAGGTTTTTCGCAAGTCTTTTTCCCGATTCGATCTCGGGAAAGACAACCTTATCCGCGCCAACCTTTTTGAGAATGTTGCCGTGCATCTCGCTCGCGCATTTGGCAATGACGGTTTTGACGCCTGCCGCCTTGCAGTGCATGATCGCCATCACACTCGCCTCAAGAGAGTTTGCCATTGCAATGATGACAACGTCAAAATTGGCAATGCCAAGCTGACGGAGCACCTCGGCATCGGTAACGTCCGCACATTTGCAAAACGGTATTTCCGCAACCGCCGAATTGACGATCGCCTCGTTGCTGTCCACCGCCAAAACCTCTACCCCATCTTCAGAAAGCTCCTTCGCAACGGCAGTGCCGTATCTTCCAAGTCCAAATACCGCATACGATTTATTGATACTCATTGTAAAACCCCTTTCTTTATCCCACGCTGATCTCTTCGGTGGGATTCTTGATCACGTTCGTTTTTTCCTTTTTCGAAGCAAATGCCAGCGCCAAAGAGATCGGCCCGACCCTTCCGAAATACATCGTGAAAATCACAATGACCTTTCCCCAGAAGCCGAGCATCGGTGTCAGGTTTCGGGTGAGTCCCACCGTTGCGGTGGCACTCACGGTTTCATAGAAAATATCCAGCGCATCCGCCTCCGTAACTGCGGAAAGTGCCACAGTTGAGACAAAAAGGATCAAAAAGGACATCGTCATGACTGCGATTGCCTTTCGGACGGCTCCGGCGGAAAGCCTTCTTTGAAAGAGCGTGATTTCATTTTTGTTTCGAATCATTGCGAATCCCGTGGCAAACAAAACGACCATGGTGACGGTTTTTACCCCGCCCGCCGTTCCGATGGGAGAACCTCCGATGAACATCATCAAAAGGCAGACGATCGCAGAGGCATTCGTCAGGTGCTCCTGTGGAATTGAGGCAAATCCCGCTGTTCGTGTCGTGATGCTTTGGAAGAGCGAAATTTGAATTTTATCAAACAAGGAGGCATTTCCGATCGTCAAAGGGTTGTTGTATTCAAAAAGAAAAATCAATGCCGCGCCGCCCAATATCAAAATTGCCGTTGCCGACAGCACGATCTTGCTGTGCAACGTCAGCCTTGAAAAGCACTTCCCTTTCCGTTTTTTGACGTCTTTCAGCACGCGCAACAAATCCCACCATACGATATATCCAAGACCTCCCAGAACAATCAGAGCAGAGGTAACGGCATTGAGCAAGGGATTGGTGGCATAAGCGTAAAGACTGGTTTCCGAGAAAATATCGATACCGGCATTGCAAAAGGAAGAAATCGAATGAAACACCGAGATCCAGATCCCCTTGACGCCAAATTCGGGAACGAAGACGATCATGAAAAGGAGTGCGCCGATCGCCTCGACGGTTAAGGTCCCGAAAATGACTTGCTTTACAAATTTGGTCAGTCCGGACAAAGAATTAAGATTGAAGGCATCCTGGATCAATTGATTGTCTCGGATGCTCATTTTTTTATGCATGGCACTCGCCAATCCTGCCATGACCGTAATGATGCCAAGCCCGCCGATTTGAATCAGAATCAAAATGACAGCTTGTCCAAAGCCATTCCACGTCGAGACCGTCGGAAGCGTAACCAATCCCGTTACACAGGTTGACGTGGTCGCCGTGAAAAGCGCATCAATATACGGAACAGCCTTGCCGCTTTTTGTGCTGATCGGCAGTGAAAGTAAAAGACTTCCGATCAAAATTGCAAAAAGAAAGCTCATCAAGATCACTTGTGTGGTTGAAAGCAAAAATTTCGGTTTCTTGTTCATACGTTCTCCTTTCTTTGGTTTTGATGATCAAAAGCAGATGATACGTCATGATTCCAAGCCCGCCGGAGCAGGCTTTTTTTCTGCAAAATAAACGTCCTTGCACCGTGCGGCAATTTCTCGCACGTCATATTTGATCTGCCCTCTGTAAGTGCGCAGATCGGCACTGACACCGTAGGCATCCAATCCTGCCTTCTCGGCAAGATAGAGCGCACGATAAAGATGGTAGGACTGTGTTACGATAATCACGCGCGCACCGCGATTCTCCCGGGCAAAGCGCATGATGCTGTCATAGGTCGACAGTCCCATGGGATCAGTGGCAATGGCATCGGACGGCACGCCGTGCGCCTCTGCCGCAAGCTTCATGGGATCGACCTCGTTGTAGCTGTCCTCTCTGTGATCGCCGCTCATGAGCAAGTGATCGCAAATTCCCGCCGCATAAAGAGAAGAGGCGGTCTCGACACGGTCGGAAAGCATGTGACTTAGCGTTCCGTCGGAATACACACGGCATCCAAGCACCAAAATGCAATCAAAATCAACGCCCATCTCAAGCAGTGTATCCTTGTCAAGAATACGGTCGCGAACTTTGTTGCACACAGCGGCGCTGATGATCAACGCCATGGAAGCGAACAGAATCGTCAAGCTCAAAAATGCAAGAAACACCGGAAAAATCACGCGGTGAACGATTCGAGCACAGCGATCTCCGAATCTTTTCCATTTTTCTTTGTCAAACCAAATCCTCACCGGCGTGCAAGCCTCCTCTCGGGTTTTTGTCAAACCGTTAAACCAATCCGCGCGGTAATTCGGTCACGTTTTCGCCTTGATGACGGTCGTAGCCATAGAGAACCAATCGAAAGCTTCCGTCATTCTCATACTCGGCAATCGAAACCGAGGCATTGGCGCATCCGTTGATCTTCATCGCGTCCTCGGGTGCCAGACCGTGCCAACGGCATCCGAGCATCCGCAACGGCGTGGCGTGTGTGAAGATCGCAACCGTTTTTCCGCGGTTCTCTGTAAGGACGCGATCGGTTGCGTAGTAGATCCGCGCGGCAAGCTGAAGAACGCTCTCGCCGCCCGTGGGATGGGCGCGCCCGAGATCGGTCAACCAAACCTCGTAATCCTCCGGATACGTGCTTCTGATGGCTTGATACTCCATTCCCTCCCAAAGTCCCGCGTTGATCTCTCGGAATCCTTTGTCGGGAATGATCTCCATTCCGAGATATTTGGCAGTGTGTTGCGCGGTTTCCATGGCGCGTGTCAGATCACTCGAATAGATGCGGTCGATCGGATAGTCCTTCAAAAAACGAGCCGTATTTTCCGCCTGCAAGTGTCCCAGGTCGGTCAGAACCGTTTCGTGCTGTCCGGTAAAGCGTTTTTGCAGATTGCTGACACTTTGTCCGTGTCGAACGACGATTAAGGTGGTCATGGTGCTTCCTTTCAAAGATTCGTAAAGCAAATCGGCTTTGCAGATGATTCTTATATATTATAACACAACCGAACGGAAAAGTAAATACCGATACCAATTTTATCTAAAAAAACGCCTCAAACGAAGATTTGTTCGAGGCGTTTTCGGTAAACCGGTCAGATCGCGTGAACACCGAGGTTTTTGTCGGCATTTTCCGCATCGAGGTTGTATTTCTTTGCCTTGCGGTACTCAAAAAACTTCTTGGAGACCTCCGGGAAGAGTGCATAGGAAAGGACGTCCTCGTCCTGCTCGAGATACTGTGCGATCTCGGAACGAAGCTGCTCAAGCTCGGGCTTGAGATCGTCTGCGGGGCGGTAGGTGATCTGCTTTTCGTCTCCGATGATCTTCTTGACGAAAGCGGGATCGATCGCGACCGGCGTTTTGCCGTACTCGCCGCGCACGATACCCTTGAATTCCTTGGTGACCAGCTTGTATCTCTCACCCATGATCACGTTGAACACGGCCTGTGTTCCGACGATCTGCGAGGAAGGCGTTACCAGCGGAGGATATCCGACGTCGGCACGGACGCGCGGGACCTCTTCCAAAACCTCGGTCAGCTGATCCGACTTCCCTGCCTGTGCCAGCTGGCTCATCAGGTTGGAGAGCATGCCTCCGGGGACCTGATACAGCAGTGCGTTGACGTCGACCTTGAGTGCCTTGGGGTTGAGCTGGCCGGATGCGAGATATTTCTCGCGCAGAGGCGTGAAATACTTCGTGATGGCATCCAAGGATTCCAGGCTGATTCCCGTGTCGTATTCGGTTCCCTGCAGTGCGGCAACCATTGCCTCTGTGGGAGGCTGAGAGGTACCCATTGCCATGGGAGAAATTGCGGTATCGATGACGTCCACACCCGCCTCGACAGCCTTCATCAAGGTCATGGAAGCAAGTCCGGATGTGTAGTGCGTATGCAGCTGGATCGGAACCTTGACAGACTCCTTCAGAGTTTTGACAAGCTCGTAAGCATCATAGGGCTTCAAGAGACCTGCCATGTCCTTGACGCAGATCGAATCCGCGCCCATTTCTTCAAGCTGCTTGGCATACTTGGAATAGTATTCCAGCGTGTAAACGGGTCCCGTGGTATAGGAGAACGCCGCCTGCACGTGTCCCTGCTCCTTCTTGGTCGCGTTGATCGCGGTCTTGAGGTTTCTGGGATCGTTGAGCGCGTCGAAAATGCGGATGATGTCGATGCCGTTGGCGATCGACTTTTGCACGAAATATTCGACCACGTCATCGGAATAGTGACGGTAACCAAGGATGTTCTGTCCGCGGAAGAGCATCTGAAGCTTGGTGTTTTTCACGCTCTCACGGATCTTGCGCAGACGCTCCCACGGATCCTCGTTGAGGAAACGCATGCAAGCGTCGAAGGTCGCGCCGCCCCACGCCTCGAGCGAGTGATAGCCGATCTGATCCATCGTTTCGAGGATCGGAAGCATCTCCTCGGTGGTCATTCTCGTTGCAATCAGCGACTGATGAGAGTCGCGAAGAACGGTTTCTGTAATTTTCACTTTAGCCATATTATGAGACTCCTATCCGAAAAATTAAAGGAAGTTTGCAAGCAGAACGCCCGCGGCAACGGCAGAGCCGATGACACCCGCCACGTTCGGTCCCATGGCGTGCATGAGCAGGAAGTTGGAGGGATCCTCCTCCTGACCGACCTTCTGCGACACGCGCGCCGCCATCGGAACGGCAGAAACACCGGCAGATCCGATGAGGGGGTTGATGGTGCCGCCGCTGAAGAAGTTCATGATCTTTGCGGTGAGAAGACCTCCCACGGTCGAAATCATAAAGGCAACCAAACCAAGACCGATAATCAGCAGAGTCTGCACGCTCAGGAAGTTCTTCGCAACGGCAGTCGCGCCAACGCTGATGCCGAGGAAGATGGTGATGGCATTCATCAATCCGTTCTGCGCGGTGTTGGAGAGACGTCCCGTGACACCGCAAACGTTGAGCAAGTTACCGAACATCAAGCATCCGATCAGAACCAATGCGCTGGGAACGATCAAAGCAACGATCACCGTTACCAACACCGGGAAAATCACCTTCTCCACGGTCGAAACCTTGCGAAGCGCAGTCATCTTGATCTTGCGTTCCTTTTCGGTTGTAAAAAGGCGCATGATGGGAGGCTGAATCATGGGGATCAGCGCCATATAAGAATATGCGGCGATGGCGATTGCGCCAAGGAGTGCGGGTGCCAGAGATTTGGTAACCGTAATTGCTGTCGGGCCGTCAGCACCGCCGATGATACCGATGGAAGCTGCTTCCTCGGGAGAAAAGAATCCGGAAAGCAGAGCACCTGCAAAAGCGACGAAAACACCGAACTGTGCGCCCGCGCCGATCAGGAAGCTCTTGGGATTGGAAATGAGGGGGGTGAAGTCGGTCATCGCACCGATGCCGATGAAGATCAAGCAGGGATAGACACCGGTCTTGACACCGATGTAAAGAAGATCCAAAAGTCCACCGTGCTGAAGGACGTAGTTGAAGTTGGTGGACGCGGATACAATCTGTCCGCCCTCAATGGTGAAGCTGTAGATTTGTGTGTAGGAGACAAACTGATCTCCGGAGATCATGCCAATGCTCTCAATGCTGATGCTGTCCGCGATATCAGGCCAAATTGCCTTTGCGGTGGCAATGAATCCTTCTGCCGCCTCGGGAGTCGTGATGCTGTCAAGCAGCGAAAGATCGATTCGCGATTCCAAGAGTCTGTTAAACAGTGTATAATCCGAGAAAAACCAATACTCCGAATGGAACATTCCGCCGCCGGGGAGATTGGTCAAAAGCATGCCGATGGCAATCGGAAGCAGCAAAAGCGGCTCAAATCCCTTGACAATGGCAAGATAGACCAGAACGCCAACGATCACAAGCATCAAAAGCGTTTGCCACGTAGCGGCATCCGTGCCTTGAATGAGGCGATTGATTCCCGTCGTCTCCAAAAGTTTTTCAAACTTTCAAGTATATTCATGAAAGACGTTTCCTTTCTACAAAATTTGAAAGCAAAATTGCAAAAGGAATCAGTTCAGCGTGACCAGAACCGCGTCGGTTGCAACGTTGGAACCCTGGGTTGCCTCAACGGAAGCCACAACTCCGTCTGCGGGAGCCATGATGTCGTTTTCCATCTTCATTGCCTCAAGCACGCAAAGCACGTCACCCTTCTTCACTGCATCGCCAACCTTGACGTTGACCTTGATCAGCGTGCCGGGCATCGGAGCCTTGATGGCGGTTGCGCCTGCCTTGCCTGCGGGTGCGGCTGCGGGAGCCGGAGCAGGAGCTGCTGCGGGAGCCGGAGCCGGTGCGGGGGCTGCCACAGGGGTGGGAGCGGGAGCGGCTACGGGAGCCGGAGCTACGTAAGGAACCTGAACGGCACCGTTTACTTCTTCCACAACAACGTCATATACAACTCCGTTAACAGTTACGCGATAGTTTTTCATTTTGATCACCATAAAACCTTTCTTGTGTTATAATTTGATTTCAGTTTATTGAATTTTGTTTTTCAAAATTTTCTTTTGGAATTCGCGGATGCCGCTCTTTTGAAGGATACCACACGGAACGGGGCTTGATTTCCCTCCTCGGCGCGCGCGGCGGTGATTGCCGCGGTGATTGCCGCGACGGTCGCTCCGTCATCCTCGCTCGCCGCCAAAGCTGCCGCGATCGCGGCGGCAATTGCCGCATCGGAATTGTCTGCAGTGGCTACGGGTGCCTTCTGCTCGGATGGTTTCTGCTCGGAAACCTTCGAGTCATCTTTCGCAAGGAGCGCATGCATGATCTCTACTGCAGCCCACAAGATTGCGAGAACCGCAAAAATCACGAGCATTCCCTGGAGCGTGACACTTCCCGCGGTGGAGGCTCTCTCCGACCAGCTCATAACATCCGATGCCAACGCAAAAACAGTGTTCATCATAATCGTTACCTCCGTACATTACAGAGGAAGGTTGCAATGCTTGCGCGCGGGAGAGCCGTCATTTTTCATCAACAGCATGTAAACCGCCGCGCAAATTCTCTGGCGAAGCTCTGCGGCGTTGATGACGTCATCAATGCTTCCGTCTGATGCTGCAACCTGCGCCGAAGCATGCTTTTCTTTCCACTCCGCCTCAAGATCCGCGCGTGTGCAATCTTCGGTGATGCGATCGTTCCAAAGGAATGCCACGGCAGATGCGGGCGCCATGACGCTGATCTCCGCTTCCTCAAGCGCATAGACCATGTCGGCACCGAGTGCCTTCGAGCCCAGCAACGTGAACGCCGCGCCATACGCTTTTCCGGTCACGACCGTGATCTTCGCGGTGTCTGCGGTTGCATATGCCATTGCGAGCTTGCCAAGCTGTGCGGCGAGAGGCGCGCTCTCTGCGTCCTTGCCGATCTCCACACCGATGCTGTCGGTCAGTGTCAGCACGGGAATCGAGAAGCTGTCACAGAAGGAGATCATTCTTGCCGCCTTCTTTGCGGCGTCAGCGGTGACCGTTCCGTCGCTCACCTCGGGATTGCTGGCGATCACGCCGCAAGTGACACCGCCCAAGCGGATCAGTCCCGTCAGGATCTCTCCGGCATAAGCCGCGCCGAGCTCCACAAAATCACCCGCGTCGGCAATTGCCTCGACCAGAGCCTTTCCGACAAGTCCGTCTGCGGAAAGCTTGCGGTTGATATCGTCATTGAGTTCCTCGACAATCACGCCCTCGGCGTTGTTGGCGGGGAGCATGGAAATCAGCTTTGCCGCCTTCTGCATCGCGTCGTCATCGTTCTCTGCCTCCAACGCGGAGAGACCGTCCGCAGCAACCGCCTCGGAGCTTCCAACGGCTTTGCCCACCACGAAGGGCGCGTTGACCGAAAGCAAAGCTTTTTCTTTCACCGTAACAATCACGTCGAACATTGACGCGACGGTTGCGGACATACCCATACAAACGCCGGAAACGATCGCGATTTGCGGGATGACTCCCGACGCGTCGCTGACTGCCTTGAGCAGCTTTCCGTAAGCAGACATCGCCGAAGCGCCGTCGCAAACCACGGCTCCCGCGCTGTCAAACATACCGATCACGGGTGCGCCGTTTTTCATTGCCATACGATAAAGCATGGCGATCTTTTCGGCTTGAATTGCATCAAAAGCGCCTTTTTTTCGGTCGCTGTCCTGCGAAAATGCATAAACCAGCTTGCCGTCGATTGCACCGTAGCCGCAAACGACACCCGTCAAGTCTCCGTTGGCTCTCTGCATGAAAGCACCGGTCTCGACAAAGGTTCCGGCATCAAAAAGCGCAACGATTTTTTCAGCGCCGACTGTTGTGCCTCTCTCCATAAAGACAACCTCCACATCTGTTTCTTTGGGGTATTTTTCAGCTTGGAAATGAAAAAATTACCATCCTACCCCATTATAATAAAATTATAACATAAACAAAATATATTGTCAACCGCATAAAAAAAATATATTTGAATAATATGTAAACCTTTGTCAAATTTCTGTCAAGCACAAGAAGATTTTTTCCGAATTTTGCGAGCTCTCTTGACATTCCAAACGTATCGTGATAAAATAAACAAAAATCCGTTTCAAGAGGTGAAGCGAAATGACTGCTATCGTCTATCCGAATGGCTCTGCCAACGCGGCAGCCTTCCCCGCGATCGTACTGCAATACCGTTTCTTCCGTGAGGGCATCACCGTTCCGCTTTCCATCGAAAGCGTTGCCGATGCGAGCGAGGTTGTAATCCGAGAAACATCCGGCATGGAAACCGGCGCGTTTTCGGTGCAAACCGAAGACAACAAGCTGATCGTGACCGCTGCCGACATGTTTGGCTTCAGCGCCGCCGCGGATTATCTGACCGAGGTTCTGTTTGCCGACGGCAAGCCCGAGATCCCCTCCTCCGTTTCCTTCGTTGGAAAATATGACAAGGAAATGCTGGCGCAAAAGACCGCGACCAACCGCGTGATCTTTCACAACGTCTGGTTTCACGATCTTCCGCCCGAATGTCACACCTTTTACGGGTTGATGGGCGCGGGCTATCTGGTTGCCGAGGTCATGGCATACCGCCCCGACGTGGTGGGCTTCAACGAGATCCTGAGTACGTGGCGCCGCAAGACCGATCTGGTGGATGCGATGCGTGCGATTGGCTACGAAGAAGCATTGCCCGAAAACTGCGACGAAAAAATGATGAATCCCCTATTCTACAATACACGCGCCGTCAAGCTTCTGGAATGTAAATTCGCCTCCTACGGAACGCCGAACCGCGATGAAAACGGATACGCGACCGACAAGATCACGGGAAAATATTACGCTCCCTCCGACAACAATATCTGGAAAAGCGCGGTTGTCGGTGCTTTCGAGAGTTTGGAAACCGGCAAGCGGTTCGTTGCCTGCTGCACCCATCTTGAGGCAAACAGCTACACCAAGAGCAAGCAGCCCGAGGAGGGCGATCCCGCGCGTGCCGAGCAGGTGCGCGAAACCTTGGTGCCGCTTTTAAATGCCTTTTCCGAGAAATATGATGCTCCCGCAGTGGTTGGCGGAGACTTCAACTCCACGCATCAGCGCGCCGCTTGTCGGGAGCTGGAAAAGGCAGGCTTTGTCAACACCTTCTATGCCGCCGAGGACAAAAAGGAATTTTGCTCCTGTCACGGCTACCCCACCTACTGTCCCGAACTGAACACCTACGTCGCCTATGATTGCCCGTGGGCGGACAAGGAAATCCCATTGGGATACGACTATAGCATCGACCAGATGTTCGCCAAGGGCGATCTTCGCCCCAGGACCTATCGCACCGTCACCGCGAAGCCGACGCTCTACGCCTCGGATCACTCGCCCGTGATGTTGGATTTTGATCTTTAATTTCCATAGAAAAAGCTCGCAAATACGAAAGACGTATTTGCGAGCTTTCTTTATTCATAAAGCGGATTTCCGTAATTGATAAACCCAACGTACTTGAAGTCCTCGGGATTGTGGCGGATGATGTAGTCGATGTAAGAATCGATCAGCTCCGCCGTCAGCACGTAGCCGATGGGTGCCATGTGTCCGTGCAAGAAATATTGGTTCTTGAACGCGCGATCGTAGACCGGTCCGTATTGGTAAAGGTCGATGACGTAAGCATTGTCAAAATGATCTGCAAGATCGTAAAGCAGCTTGCGCATCTGTTGCAGCTTTTCCTCGCGATTCGGCTTGTCCTCGTTCGGGAAGGTCACAAAGAAAAACTTCGCGTCGGGGCTGATTTCCTTGTATCGGCTGACGATCGCGGCATAATACCCCGCAAAGGTCTTTTTATTGTTGCGGTAGTTTTCGGGATCGACATCGTCAATGCTGCCGATCTCCATGCCGTTGTTATAAATATCGTTGACACCGAGCGCAATCACGTATGCCTGGCAGGCGTTTGCCGGCGACCAAAAGCCCGAGCGAGCGGCAAAGCCACGCTCGATATATTCCTGTGCCGTCATGCCGCCGCGCGAGAAGTTATATCCCTTAATTCCGTTCTTGCGCGCGATATACTGTCCCCAAGAATACTCGTACATATCAAGATAGGTAAACTCGTTATTCTCCGGGCTGTTGTAGACCTGAAATTCTCCGGATGAAAGACTGTCCCCGATGAATCCCATCGTACGAAAGATCGAGGTTCTGCTGTATGCACCGACCAGGCGGTCGAGCGGCTTTTCGTTTTCGTCAAACAGATATTCGTTCCAATTCATGGCTTTTTCCTTTCATTTCCGAAATCACACGTCGATGTCCTTCATATAACGACTACCGTTTTCGGTGATAAACCGTTTGCGCGCGGGAAGATTTTCTCCAAGCAACGTATCGAATATCAATTCGGTTGCCGCGGCATCGGCGGGAGAAACCGCAATGAGGCGTCTCGTCTCGGGGTTCATGGTGGTCTGCCACATCATTTCGGGCTCGTTCTCGCCAAGTCCCTTCGAGCGTTGGAGTGTGTATTTCTTGTTCCCCAGCTTTTTGAGAATTTCCGCTTTTTCAAATTCGTCATACGCGAACAACGTCTGATCCTTTGTTGTGATTTCAAAGAGCGGCGATTCCGCGATGAACACCTTGTTCTCCTTGAGAAGCGTGGGAAGCAAACGATAGAAGAGTGTCAGAAGCAGTGTGCGGATCTGGAATCCGTCCTCATCGGCATCGGTACAAATGATGATTTTCGACCAACGGAGGTTATCGATATCAAACGCGCTCATATCCGATTTCTTTTTGCCGTGAATTTCCACACCGCAACCGATGACCTTTAAGAGATCGGTGATGATCTCATTTTTGAAGATCTTGTCAAAATCGCTCTTCAGGCAGTTCAGCGTCTTTCCGCGTACGGGAATGATGGCTTGGAATTCCGCGTCACGCCCCAATTTACACGAAGTCAACGCCGAATCACCCTCTACGATATAAAGCTCCGCCACCTTTGGATCCTTCGTGCGGCAATTGACGAATTTTTCCACGCGATTTGCGGCATCGATCGAACCCGCAAGTTTCTTCTTGACGTCGATCCGCGCTTTTTCGGCACTCTCGCGACTGCGCTTATTCAGGAGCACCTGATTGGCAAAGACTTCAGCCGCCTTGGGATTCTCGATGAAATAGATCTCAAGCTGACTTCTCAGAAAATCGTTGAGCGCATCACAGATAAAGGTGTTTGTGATTGCCTTTTTGGTCTGGTTTTCATAAGAAGTGATGGTGGAGATACTGTTGATGACAAGCACCAGACAATCGGCAATATCATTGAAGGTGATTTTGCTTTCGTTTTTCGTGTAGCGATTGTTCGCCTTGAGATATTTGTCAAGCGCGTAGGTAAAAGCAAGACGAACCGCACGGTCGGGCGATCCGCCGTGCTCCAGATAGCTTGCGCAATGGTAATATTCGAGCATGCTCACGGTGTTGGAAACACAAAACGAAACGTCTGCCTTCAGCTTGTATTCGGGCTTGTCCTCGCGGTCGCGTCCCTGCGCTTCCAAATGCCAATTCACGGGAGCTGTCAAGGCATTCTCACCCACAACCTCACCGATATAATCGGAAATGCCGTTTTCGTAATAAAACGTTTGCTCGGTAAAACGCTTGTCCGCTTGCTCCAACAGCAAGGTGAAGGTGATGCCCGCCGTAACCACCGATTGGCGGCGCAGAATATCCTCAAAGAACTCGGCGGGAATGTTGATGTCGGTGAACACCTCAAGGTCGGGACGCCAATGCACCACGGTACCGGTCCTCTTTTCTTTCGGTCCGAGAGGACGCTCCTCAAGCTCGCCGTCGACCTCACCCTTCTTGAATTTGATGGTTCGCTCGACCTTGCCGTCATAGGATTTTACCACCATGAATTCGGAGCTGCACTGAGTCGCACACGCACCCAAGCCGTTGAGACCGAGAGAATATTCATAGGCAGAACCGTCGCTGTTATTGTCATATTTACCGCCCGCGTAAAGCTCACAGTAAATCAAATCCCAGTTCCAACGTCCCTCTGCCTCGTTCCATCCCAGCGGTACGCCGCGTCCGTGGTCATCCACGCAAATGCTTTTGTCGGCATAAACCGTGATTTTGATCTCGTTACCGTGGCCCTCACGCGCCTCGTCCACCGAGTTGGAAAGGATCTCGAAGAAGGAATGCTCACAGCCCTCCAATCCGTCCGAGCCAAAAATGACTGCCGGACGCTTTCTGACACGGTCCGCGCCCTTCAAGGCCTTGATGCTTTGGTTGTCATATTGTTGCTTAGCGTTGCTTTTGGTCGCCATTGTGCGCTCCTTTCTTACAAAATCGTTTCACGCGGCTTGCAAACGTCTATCCATTCCAACGCACCGGATGCCTCAAACAGCTCCGCGCAGGTCAAGCGAACCGCGCTGTTGGCACTACCCGCGGCGGGATAGACGATATCAAACCGTTGCATGGAAATGTCGGCATAAACCTTGACGCCGTCCGGCAGAGCGAACGGGCAAACACCGCCCACGGCATGTCCCGTGGCGGCAAGCGCGTCCTCAGCGCTCATCATTTTTGCCTTCGTGCCGAAAAACGCCTTGAATTTCGCGTTATCGATCTTTTGGTCTCCGGCGGTCACGATCAGGAGGCACTCCCCCTCCTTGCCGTAAAAGGTCAAGGATTTGGCAATGCGCGCCCCCTCGGTTCCGAGCGCCGCGGCAGCAAGCTCGACGGTCGCACTCGACACCTCAAATTCCATCACTCGATCGCCAAGCCCCTTGGCGGAAAGAAAGCTTTTTACAAGTTCAATCGACATAATGTTTTCAAATTCCCTTTTTATCTATAATATATCACATTATATTATAGCATATAAAAACAATTTTGAAAAGGGGGATTTGTAAAACTTTATAAAAAACTTTTGTTGCGACCATCCTCCGTCAAAAAGAAAAGAAACGCCGCAGATTTTCGGCGTCTCTTCTCTTTTGAAATAGGTTGCAAAGATGTCATGGAAATTCAATGAATGCGCAAATGGCATGGTGATCGGAATAATAAAATCCGCAAGAATCGTCATCGGGAACGGCATACGTCTCATCGGGATCTGTGACAAGGTTTGTGAAGATATAATCCAGCTTATTGTCTCCAACGTCTCCTGTGAATCCGTGACAAGATCCCACAATGTTGCGGGTACAATCGACCGTGCCAAGCTCCTCAGCAGTGGCAAGAATCATCTCGATCTGCGGCTGATGCGGCAAAGAGTTGAAATCTCCCGTCATAACGAAAGGATACGGCGACGAAGCAACGTCACGCATCAGCGCATAGCACTGTGCAATGCGCGCATGAAGTCCTGTGTGATCAATATGCACGTTAAAGAAGGAAAACGGCTTGTGATTTTCCCGACAGATCAGATCGGCACGGCAATAAACACGCGGGCAATCGCTCTGATCAAGTCCTTCAATGCGCGATCCCGGCTTTTGCGGATCCATGGAAAGCCATTCCTCACGGAAAGCCTGCAGATCGAACCTATCTCTGCGATAGCAAATATGTGCACCCTCACCTCTGTAATCAGCCTCTCTGCCGTGTCCGAGAATATAATACTCCGGCAAACGGTCACGAAGCCAATCCACCATAAAGTCGGTTCCCTCTTGGAAGCCGATCAGATCGGGGGCTTCGTTTTTGATCACGTTAAGAATTTTTTCTCCGCGTTGCAAAAATTTCTCGCTTTTGCAGACCTTGAGATTGAAGGTCATCGCCTTGATTCTGACTGACACGATCGTATCCTCCTAAAAAACGGGAATAAACGAAACCGCTTATTCCCGTAGTGATGTTCAATTGATTATTCCTCGACAGGAGCAGCTTCCTCTTCAGCGTATTCCTCGGGCATAGCCTCTGCAGCTGCAGCAGCCTCCTCCAGGAGAGAACGAATGGACAAGCTGACCTTCTTCTTCTCGTCGTCGATCTCGGTGATGCGAACGTCAACAACCTGACCGATCTCCAAGAGATCTGCCGGCTTTGCGATTCTCTGCATTGCGATCTGAGAAATGTGGATCAAGCCGTCAACGCCGTCAACGATCTCAGCGAATGCGCCGAAAGGCATCATGCTGACGATCTTGACCGATGCGATGTCACCAACTGCATACTGAGACTTGAAGATGTTCCAAGGATTGCTCTCCTCGGTCTTGTAGCCCAGAGAAATTCTCTTCTTTTCGGGATCGAAGCTCTTGACGAACACGGTGATGGTATCGCCAATCGAAACGACCTCTGCGGGAGACTTGATGTGCTTCCAGGAAAGCTCGGTTACGTGAACCATGCCGTCCACGCCGCCAAGATCGACGAACGCGCCGTAAGAGGTCATGCTCTTGATCTCACCGGTGTAGGTCTTGCCCACTTCAATGCCTGCCCAGAATGCGGCTTCCATCTCACGGCGAGCCTCGCGCTGAACCACGCGGATCGAACCGATTGCCTTCTTGGGTGCCTTGATCTCGATGATCTTGAACTGCACAACGGTGCCAACGATGCTTGCCAGATCGCCGTCCTTCGGAACACCGGTCTGAGATGCGGGAACAAACACGCGGTTTGCATCGCAGTAGATCACGACGCCGCCCTTGACAGCCTCTGCTACCTTGCCCTCGAGAACGGTCTTGTTCTCGCAAGCGGCAACGATGTTCTGCCAGTTCTTGTCAGCGTCTGCTCTCTTCTTGGAAAGCTCTGCAACGCCTTCAACGTCACTGACACGGATGACGAAAGCTTCCACCTTGTCACCCTTCTTGAATTGCTCGGTCAACTTGACTGCAGGATCATCCGTGATCTGGTCTGCTTTGATGTAGCCCGTCACGCCGACGCCGACGTCGAGCTGCAGCTCAGCATCAGACACGTATGTTACGGTACCGATAACGACATCTCCTGTATTTAAAGTTGAGACCTCAGCCTCTTCGAGCATTTTTTCGAAATTTTCCTTCATTTCGCTCATGGTTTTATATACCTCCTGTATTTCATCGCTCGGTGTCGATGCACCCGCGACGATTCCAATGTTTTGGGCGTCCGAAAGCATGGCGATATCCAATTCCGCCGCATTTGCAATCCAGACGGTTTTGTCGCATTTTTCGCGACAGATTTCATACAACTTCGCTGTATTCGAACTTTCACGTCCTCCGATGACGACCATGAAATCACAGCTCGCGGCAAGCTCTGCTGCCTCGGTCTGTCTCAGCTCAGTCACGTTACATATTGTATCAAAAATAATCGTATTTGTATATAGTTTTTTTATTTTTTGTTGACTTTTTTGCCAATTGACCAAATTTTGAGTCGTTTGAGCTGCCAAAACAGGAACTTTTTTGGTGATTTTGTCAGTGTCTTGTTGTGAAAGTGCCGATTCCATCTCTTCGGCCGTCGAAAAAACGTATTTTTCCCCGTCAAAACAACTCATGATTCCGATGACCTCGGGGTGATTTGCAGCGCCGATCAGAATAAAAAAATGCTCCTCTCCGCTATGCTCGGTCGCAATGCGGTGGATCTTTTTGACGTAAGGACAAGTGCAATCCAGCCAACGGAAACAAGGGTTCTCTTGTGAAAGCGTTTCCAGCTTTGCGGTGATCTCTCGCGGGCAGCCGTGTGCGCGCACCAGCACCGTGACGGGTGCTTGCTCGCTTGCTTCGGCGGCAAGAGAGTCGATCGCGTCCGCTTCAATGGCATTCACGCCACGGCGGCGGAGAGAGTCATTGTAGGTTTCGTTGTGGATCAGATGTCCCAACGTAAAAATCCGCTCTCCGCGCTTGGCGTTTTGCAGAGCCTCCTCAAGACAATCGGTCGCGCGCTTGACACCAAAGCAAAAGCCGGCGTTTGACGCAACTGTGATCTTTTTCATCGGGATAGCTTCCTTTCGTTTCAGGTTCGGTCATGCTCTTGCAACATTTCCCGCTTTTTCCAGAATCAGCGCATACAGCTTTTCTGTCGACTCTTCGGGAGTCATCCAGGAATTGTCAAAAACAACGGCATCGGGAGCCGCGACCGCAGGTGCGATCTCACGGGTGCTGTCCGCACGGTCACGTGTGATCAGCTCGGAAAGCACGTCCTCATACTTCGCGTCAATCCCCTTTGCCTTCAATTCATCGTAACGGCGCTTTGCGCGACATTCATCCGAAGCGGTGAGGAAGATTTTGACGTCGGCATCGGGCAGAATGACCGTACCGATGTCGCGGCCGTCCATGATCACGCTGTGTTTGCGCGCCAGATCGCGTTGGGTATCCAACAGAAACGCGCGCACCGCAGGAATTGCGGAAACCGCCGACGCGTACATCGACATCTCGGGAGTGCGGATGCGATCTCCGAGGTTCTCCCCGTTGAGATACACAGCCTGAACACCGTTTTCATATTTCAGTTCCACGCGGATCTCGGGCAGAAGTGCCGAGACGTCCTCTGCGCTCTTTGGATCGACGTTTTTGGAACGAACGTAATATCCAATCGTACGATAGAGCGCACCGGTATCCACGTAAATGATGCCGAGCCGTGAGGCAAGTGCCTTTGCGAGCGTGGACTTCCCCGCTCCGCCCGGTCCGTCAATAGCAATTTTGAGCATTGATTTGCTCCTTTCAAAAAATCTTAGATCCCGCAAGCAGCGGAGGTACCCGCCAGATATGCGGTGGAAAATGCAATTTGAAGATTGAATCCGCCCGTGTAGGCGTCTACGTCCAAAACCTCTCCGGCGAAATAAAGCCCCGAAATCAGCTTGGACTGCATGGTCTTGGGATCGATTTCTTTGACGTGAACGCCTCCGCGCGTGACGATCGCCTCGTTGATCGGACGAAAGCCGATCAGCGGCACAGAGAGATCCTTCAGCACGCGAATCATCCTCTCGCGCTCCTCACGCGTGATCGAATGAACCTTTTTGCGACCGTCAATTTCGCACAGATGAACGAAAGGCGCGATCATTTTTTGCGGCAGAAGATCGTCAAGCGCATTGAGAAAATCGCGGTTACGGTATTTTTCAAAATCCGAAAGGATTCTCGCGTTCAACATTTTTTCATCCAACGCGGGCTTGAGGTCGATGTGGGCCTCGTATTTTTTCTGATCAATATCTGCCAGATGCGCCGACGCCGATAGGATCAGAGGACCTGTCAGGCCAAAGTGTGTGAACATCATCTCACCGAAATCGCGATACACAACCTTTTGCGTTGTCTTGTCAACAATGGTCAGCGCGACGTTCTTGAGGGAAAGTCCTTGCATCGAGGGACAGAGCCTTCCATCGGCAACCAAAGGAACGAGAGAAGGAGAGATTTTGGTGACGGTATGCCCCACCGATTCGGCAAAGCGATAGCCGTCTCCGTCCGATCCCGTGGTGGGATAAGATTTTCCTCCCGTGCAAACAATGATCGCATCGGCCTGCAGATCTCCCTCCGAGGTTCTGACACCGTAAGCCACCTGACCCTCTACGAGAAGCTCTCTCACCTTTTGATGAAGGATCTTGACGCCAAGGGAACGGCATTTGCGATCCAAAGCCGCAACGATGTCTCCCGCCTTGTCGGATTGCGGAAACACCCGCTTTCCACGTTCGGTTTTGAGCGGAACCCCCAAGGCTTCAAAAAAAGACTGCGTATCTGCGGTGGAAAACTTGGAAAGCGCGGTATAAAGAAAGCGCGGGTTTGTCGGAACATTGGAAAGAAACTCGTTGAGATCGCAGTCATTGGTGACGTTGCACCGACCTTTTCCCGTAATCCGCAGTTTTTTTCCGAGGCGGTCGTTCTTTTCCAGCAAAACGACATCTGCCCCCAATTCCGCGGTCGTGATTGCAGCCATCATTCCGGCGGCACCTCCGCCAACCACGATCACGTGACGCGCGTCAGGATTGCTTGGTGTCATAGACGTCATATTGCTCCCAAACCTCCTCCAGAATCCGCAAACGCTCGGTCAACTCGTCCTGCTTTTTGCGCGCGACTGCCACGATCATCGCGTTGATGATGCTCAAAGGCGCAACCAGAGAATCGACGAAGGACGCCATGTCACTCTGTGCGATCAAAAGCTGAGAAGCATACGCCGCGATCGGAGACTCCGCGCTGTCGGTCAGTGCCACAACGTCGGCGTTCTTGGACCGTGCATATTCAACGGCATTGATGATGCGCTTGGAATAACGCGGAAAACTGATGGCGATCATCACGTCGCCATCTCGGATGCGCATGATCTGCTCAAACATCTCGCTTCCCGACGTGGTCTGCACGAATTTGACGTTATCAAACACCATGCGGAAATTGAAATTCAAAAAGCCCGCCAAAGCCGACGAGGATCGCACGCCGATGATATAGATCGTATTCGCCGCCACGATCCGATCGATCGCCTCCTCAAAGGATCTGTGATCGACCTCCTCCGCGGTACGGCGGATCTTTTCGGCATCCGACAACAGCACCTTGTCAAGCACGTTTCCGTCGCCGATGAGGTTGTTGGTCACCTCAATCCGTTGAAACGAGGTCAAACGGTTTCGGATGATCTCCTGCAAGGAGTGCTGAAAATCGGGATAACCGGTGTAGCCAAGCTCGGTGGCAAAGCGCACCACGGTCGACTCGGAAACACCAACCAAAGCGCCCAGCTTTGCTGCGGTCAGATACGCCGCTTTTTCATAGTGTGCCAAAATATACCCCGCGATCCGTTTCTGCCCCTTGGAGAAAGAGGACATATTTTCTTCGATTCTTTTCAAAAGATCCTGTTTCATATCCTCAAATTCCCCCGCTGTTTTGAAGCCACACTCAAAGCTTGTCCGCGCGACTCTGTATCATACCAAAAAGCACAAGAAAAATCAACTGTTTTTCTCTGCCAAACAAAATCTGCTCAAAGCAAATGGATTTGCATCTCCGTGTTTCGGCGGACTTCTTTTTTTGCCAAAAAAGCCTTCATTTTTTCGAGTGTTTCGTCGCTGATGACGTGTTCCATCTTGCAGGCGTCATCGTCGGCGATTTCATCGGAAACACCAAGCTGCTTCAAAAAATCCACAAGCACGTGATGACGCTCCAAAATCTTGGTGGCAAGGAGGCTTCCCGCCTCGGTCAATTCAATATGTCCCGATTCGTCCACCTCGATGTGTCCGCGTTCCTTCAAAAGTCCCACAGCGCGGCTGACGCTGGGCTTGGTGTAGCCCGTGCTGCGCACGATATCGATCGCGCGGACCTGCGCCTGGCTTTTCTTGAGAATGAGGATCGTTTCCAAATACATTTCCGCAGATTCGTTGCTTTTCATGAAAATGACCTCCTTTTTGATATCCTTTATATTATATCATATTATTTCGTTAAAATCAATAGAAATTTGAATGATTTTAAAAAAATCTCCGTGCCGATTGACACGGAGATTTTTGATACGTACTTATTTCTTAACAGCCTCGTAAATGTTGCGCAAAAGCTCGGACTGCTCACGGACGTTGGCATAGAACTCGTCGCGAATCGCCTTTTCTGCCGCTGCCTTTTCCTCCGCCGCAGCTTTGTCTGCAGCCGCCTTTGCTTCTTCCTCTGCCTTCTTCTTTGCCGCCTCTGCTTCCTGAATTGCGATCTGCTTCGCATTCAATCTTCTCTCGGTCTTGCGAATGATGCGAATTGCGGCAAATACGCTGAGCGCGATGATGAAGAAATCAACGATTGCCTGCAACCAAAGACCGTATTGAATCGAGATCTTGGTAAGCTCCACCGCGCCGGTCTCGGCGTTGAGAACCTCCTCACGCAGGACGTATTCCCATTCGTTGATGCTCACGCCGCTGGTGAAATAGGTCACAAAAGGCGTGATGATGTTTTTCACCAAGCCGTTGACGATCGCGTTGAACGCTGTGGAAATGACCACTGCAACAGCGAGGTCGAGCACGTTTCCTTTTGTGATAAACTTCTTGAAGTCGGTAAAGAAGCTGACCTTCTCCTGCTTCATAAGCTCCTTCTGACGCTTCAGAAGAGCCTTCTTTTCGGCCTTTTCAGCATCTTTGATTTTTTCATCGATGACTTTTTTGTCTTCTTTTCCCATGATCAAACACTCCTTTTATTTGATGAATACAGAATAACACAAAATTCGTCTTTTGTCAATAGAAAATTTGTTTTTTATCGATTTTACCGCAAAAAGTCAATCAAATATCGTTTCGGCAGATATCTTCAAAGGTCTCTCGGCGCACAACAAGTCGGTCTTTTCCCTTCTCCAAAAGCACGATCGGAGGACGGGGAATGCGATTGTAATTGGAGGACATGGAGTAGTTATAAGCTCCCGTGGTCAGGACGGCAACCAGATCGCCACGCGAGACGTCGCTGGGCAACTCTACGTTTTCCTGGATGATGTCACCGCTCTCACAGCATCTGCCGACCACC
>JAFWYJ010000013.1 GCA_017517745.1 Clostridia bacterium
CAACATCAACATCACCACCATCACGATGACGAGGAGTGTGACGATCCCGATTGCTGCTGCCATCATCAGGATCACGAACATCATCATCACCACCATGCCGATGACGTATTCGTCAGTTGGGGTGTCGAGACGACCAAGGTCTTTGACGAGGAGGAGCTGAGAGAGATCCTTGATGCGCTTCCGGAGGAAAAGAAGTACGGAACCGTTCTGCGCGCCAAGGGCATTGTTGCGGGCAACGGTGGGGAATGGATTCACTTTGATTACGTCCCGGGCGAGGGCGACGTCCGTCACGGCTCTGCCGGCATCACGGGCAGACTTTGCGTCATCGGCGCGCATCTGAACAAGCCCGCGCTCTCCGAGCTGTTCGGCGTGAAATAAAGGAGGATCGGAATGGCTTCCCAATTACCCGTTTATCTGTTTACCGGCTTTCTGGAGGGCGGAAAAACCCACATTATCCAGGAGTCCATGGAGGATCAAAAATTCAATTCCGGCGAAAAAACACTGATCATTCAATGCGAAGAGGGTGTTGAAGAGCTTGATTTTTCTCGTTTTTGGGGACAAAACGTCTATCTGGAACGGATCGAGGAAGAGAGTGATTTCACCCGCGCACGTCTGACCGAAATGGTAAAAAAGAGACGCATTGACCGTGTGGTGATCGAATACAACGGTATGTGGCTTCTGCGGACGCTTTATGAAAATCTGCCCGAGCATTGGGCGATCTATCAAGAGATGATGTTCGCCGATGCCGCCACGTTCCTTTCCTACAACGCCAATATGCGGCAGCTGATGGTGGACAAGCTTCAGGGCTGTGAAATGTTGGTGCTCAACCGCACGCCGGATGGCATCGACAAGGAAGAGATCCACAAAATCGTTCGCGGTGTGACGCGCCGTGCATCGATCGCCTACGATTATCCGGACGGACACGTGGAATATGACGAAATCGAGGATCCGTTGCCTTTTGATCTCGACGCGCCCGTGGTGACGGTCGCCGATGATGATTACGCGATTTTCTACCGTGATCTTTCCGAGGAAATGAAGAAATATGACGGCAAAACCGTCAAATTTAAGGGCATCGTCGCGCGCGATGGCAAGCATATTCTCGCAGGACGTCACGTCATGACCTGCTGTGCCGATGACATTGCATACCATCCGCTGGTCTGTGTTTTCTCCGAGGCCACCAATCTCAAAACGCGCGATTGGGTGACGCTGACGGGCAAGATCAAGCTTGAAAAGCACGCGCTCTACAACGGCGTCGGACCGGTCCTCTACGTCACCGCAACCGAATTCGCCGTCAAGCCCGCGCAAGAGGTCGCGACGTTTTATTGATTTGTCATTCGAATAGATCAAGGGGGAGCTTTCTCAAAAAGCTCCTCCTTCAATCAAACACGTTTCCAAAAGAGAAAGCATGATCCGTATGAAAACGGACCATGCTTTCTGTTGTTTCGATGTGCGGGAACGGCGAACCGTTCTCCGAGTTTCATGATCTGGAGTTACCGAGCCTGACGTTCATGCAGATCTTTTTTATCTCATTGACGTAGTTCTTCATATTGGCGTAGGATGCCATTTTCGCAGAGATATTCTTGTTGCCGTCATTGAGGTAGGAAACGAAATGGTTGGCTGCCCCCGCGGAGAGGCTGGGGCTGGTCCACGCGTAATCAAAGTAGAGGCTGTTGCAGATCAGGGGGATCATTCTCGAGGAATCGGGGTCATCGGAGACACTGATTTCCAGGTACTCGCCGAAGTATTGGTCATACAGAATTTCGGTCGAGAGTGCGTTCATCGCATTGAAGACCAGAGCCGCCTTGTGGAAATTGGGCGTGGTGGTCAGGAATGCGAAGTAACTCATGTGGTAAGCCGTGGTGATGTAGTCACCGCCTGCCTCGTACATGGGAAGCGGCAGAATGCCGTAGGAAATGCCCGATGCCTTGATCTGAGGAGCCATGGAGAAGGTGTTCCAGCAGAAGAGCGCGTGCCCGTCATTGAAGATCTCGTAACTTTCCTTGCCGTGTGTCGTGGTGTTTGACAGGTAGTTATATTCGGTTTCATTCATGAAGGCGAAGAGCTTGTCGAATGCATCGTAGTTGCAGGAGTTGGTGAAGGTGAATTCGATTGCGCCGTTGGTGACCGTGGAATACTTCGCGCCCAGTGCGAACATTGCAGGGCCGGCAACGCTCTGGTTCATCAAGCTGCCGAAGACATCTTCGCTGTTTTGGTAATTCGCCTCGTACTTGGTGTGGTGGCCGTTCTCATCCGCGTCGGAGGAAGCAATCTGACCGTACGTCTGAAGCTGATCCAGCGTCCAGGTCTTGTTGTCAACGTGCTGGTACACCAGCGTGCTGATCGGAAGGTTGTTTTCAGCCTTCACATACAAGTTCTGTGCCATGGTCTTGTTGAAATAAACAACCTCAGTATTATAGTAGATCTCGAATTGCAGGTCACCGTTACAAGTGAACATGCAATCGTAGAAGGTCGAGTTCTCATGCCATGCGTCAAGCCACCAGGGATCGTTTTCGAAATCCAGTTCGGGGAAGGACAACAGGTTCATGAAGAAACCGGAGTTGTCAAGGCCGGAGCCGTTCCAGCCCATGGTACAGTCATAAGCGCCCACGCCACCGAAGACGTCATTGGTGATGTTGGCATTGTATTCTGTTGCTTCGGAGCCGCCTGCCTCGAACATGGTGATCTCGACGTTGAAGAGCTCTTCGATCAACATGTTTCTTTCGTAAACCGCGTCGTTGATGATGGTGCCGTCCAGATCCTCGGTGTCAATGTAGTCGGAACGGTCGGTGCGGACTGCCATGTTGAAACGCCCGATACTACCGTTCGAACTGCCGCAGTTCTCAATGACGAAGGGGAAAGCAGGCGTTGGAGGAATCTCTGTCAAGTAAACGGTCAGCGTGGTTTCAACGATTTCCGAAAAGAAGAACGTGGCATTTCCCGTATATCCGCTTGGGAAGCTTGTGATTTCAATGTGATAATCCAAAATATTTTCGGTTTCGTCCAGTTCGAAGGTTGCCGTTCCGAGATGGTCGGATGCAAGAGGCGCGACACAAAAGGAACCCTTGAACAATTGGAAGTAAACGCCTTGGAGGGGAGTGCCCGATTCATTTTTGAAATTGACGGTATAGGTGATTTTGCGAATCTCGGGTTCCGGATCGGCAATGTGGATGATCAGTGAGTTTGTATTGGTTGGGAATGAATATTCCCGGCTGACGTCCTCGGTGTATCCGTCAGGGAGCTGAGCAATTTTGATACGGCATGCCGAAACGCTATCGTTTTCGTCCAAATAGAAGCTTGCAATGCCGTTGGAATCGGTTGTGACGTTGATCAAAGAGGAGTCGCTTGTGGAAATCTGTAAATCAACACCGCCCACAAGTGCGCCCGAAGCGTTCATGACAAGGATATTGTAGGATATTTTTTGAGGCTCCGTCTCGGTGGGAGGCTCCGTTTCGGTGGAGGGATCCGTTTCTGCGGAGGACTCCGTTTCGGTGGAAGGATCCGTTTCTGCGGAGGACTCCGTTTCGGTGGAAGGATCCGTTTCTGCGGAGGACTCCGTTTCGGTGGAAGGATCCGTTTCTGTCGGGGATTGTGCTTGTGTGGGTGCTTCTGTGGTGAGCTGCTCGTTGTCCGTGACGTCTTGACAAGCGCACAGCAGCATGGAGATGCAAAGAAGCAGACAAGCTGCCGCCGCCAGCATCTTTTTTCTTCGGTTACGGTTCATGAAAAAGCCTCCTTTTTTGGAAAAAATAGTTTTACGTTTTCATTGTAACACAAATGTTGAATGATGTCAATGGAAAATCATAAATAAGCGAAATAATGAAAAAAAGAGAAAGGTTTTTTGCGATATCTATTGATTACTGTTTTATAATATGTTATAATATATTGGTATGTGCCTATTTCGGATATAGATCTCCGATCGATTCGGGCGCAGGAAAAAGAAAAAACCGCACAGGGAGACCGGCAACCGCTGCCGCGACGGAGGGAGACTTCCTCGCGCGCAGGCGTGCATGCAAAAGGTCCCGTCGGTAAGGAGGAAAATTTGAAACAGACCATGAAACTGCGCTCGGGCGCAACCATTCCGCAGGTGAGCGTTGAAGAGGCGGCGCAAAGACACTATCTGACGCGCACCGTGCTCAACAAAATGCACCTGATGCCCTCGGGGGATCCGATCGCGTACGATGAAAACACGGACGGAAGTATTACATATTTCTTCGATCCCTCCCGTGTGGTGGAGGCACCGCCCGAGCTTTGGTACGCTCCCGAGCAAAAAATCGAGACGCACACGACCGATACGGGCGCACAGCTGGTCCGCATGAGCACCAAGCGCGCGGCGTCCTGCGGTTACTACACCAAGGAGCGCCTCGATCAGATGAACTATGACGTCATTGAGGAACCGGTGGCTTACACGTTGCGCAATGACAAGAGCATCATCTATTTTTATGACAAAAAGACGGCTGTCCGCCGCCCCCTGATGTGTGTGGAGTGCGGCAAGGAGGTGCGCTATCGTCGCAAGCTCTGCCGTGCCTGCTTCGAGGCAGACCTCGCGATCCGACGCGCCGAGGGAGACGCGCACAGAGCCGAGCATTATCACATGAAGCGCGAGCGCGTGCTGTTCTTTGACCTCGAGCTGACGGGAGTCTACAATCACGATGAGATCCTTTCGGTTTCGATCGTCGACGGCACGGGCAGGATCATCATGGACACGCTGGTCAAGCCCGCGCACAAGAAAAAGTGGAAGCAGACCGAAAAGATCCACGGCATCACCCCCGCGATGGTCGAGGACGCACCCTCGCTGATCGAGATCACGCCCCGCATCAAGGAGATCTTTGCCGAGGCGGATATTCTCGTGGCTTACGGCATTTCCACGGATTACAGTCACATCAAGTATATTTATGACACCGAAGCAGAGCGTGACGCTTTGCACGAAAAGGCACGCTGTGCCGCGAACGAGTTCGTGCGCTTTCAATCCGAGCATTATCCCGATCTGGTGCACGCGTCTCTGAGCGACGCGATGGAGCGCCTGGAGATCGCTTGGGACGGCGTCGCACACACCTCGATCGCAGACACCATCGGATGTGCGAAGGTTTGGGAAAAGCTTTTCCCGAATTATTACGATAACTGAAAAGGAGAGACGATTATGGTTAGGCTTGGTAACGTGATGCTGCTTGGAGACAGCTACACCACCTTTGAGGGACATATTCCCGAGGGATATACACCTTACTATGCTCCCAAAACGCGCCCCGAGATCGAGACCGACGTCAAGAAGGTCGAGCAGACCTGGTGGCATCGGCTGATTGGGGAGACCGACTCGGAGCTGATCCTCAACTGCAGCTGGTCGGGCACCACGGTTTGCAACACAACTTTCGATGGCAGAGATGCCTCGGAGTTTTCCTTCATCGCGAGACTGGATCGCCTGATCGAGGAGGGATATTTTGAAGCGAACCGCGTGGATACGCTGATCGTGTTCGGTGGCACAAACGATCGCGGCGCACATTCTCCGATGGGAGAGCTGCAGTATGGCAATTGGACGCGCGAGGATCTGAAGCAGGCGCTTCCCGCATTTTGCTATCTGCTTGATCGCGCAAAGGAGAAGCTGCCGGGAACACGCGTGGTTTGCATCATCAACGAGGGCCTGCAGATGTATGCCGACGGCTATCGCGTCGCGTGCGAGCATTACGGCATCGAGCGCGTCGATTTGGCAAATATTGAGAAGTACAACGGTCATCCCACCGTCAAGGGGATGGAACAGATCAAGGATCAGGTCTTGCAGCATTTTGCCAAGACCGCTGAATGAGGTGAATGATGGATCGTTTATTTGGATTGGATCAGCCCGCGCCGACCGATGAATACACGGCGCACCTGACGACGGCGCACGATAACGTGGAGCTGTCGATCATCCGCAGTATTCTGGAGGGAGAAGAGATTCCGTACCGCGTCAGAGAGCGCGGAAGCGGAGGCGTGGTCAAGGTGATCGCGGGATATTCGATGTACGGATCGGACATTTTCGTTCCCGCCGAGCTTTTGGAGAAGGCGACCGAAGTGCTCGACGCCTACCGCAACGGTGAGGTGATCGAGGAGGAAGACGCCGACGGTGAGGTGTGAAATGAAAGAAATTCTGCTTTGTAAATACGGCGAAATCGTCCTCAA
This sequence comes from Clostridia bacterium, assembly GCA_017517745.1. GTDB lineage: Bacteria > Bacillota > Clostridia > Oscillospirales > CAG-272 > UMGS1865. The sequence goes on from JAFWYJ010000013.1 coordinate 6,148, forward strand.
GGGCGCGAACAGACGCTTCTTTGAGGAGACGCTTTGCAAGACGCTCAAGTTCCGCGCCAAGCATTACGGAAATTTCACCATCACGCGCTCGCAGAGTACGTTGGTGATCGAGCCGATGGACGAGATGGCGGACATCGACGGCATGTTTGAGACCGCGTCGAAGGTCTTTGGCATCGTCGGCATCAGCCGTTGCGCGGTTTGTGAAAAGAACATGGAAAGCATTGCCGAGACGGTGCGGGAGTACGTGCCGCAGTTCCTTGTCGGCAAGAAGACCTTCAAGGTCGAGGCGAAGCGATCGGACAAGCGTTTTCCGCTCGGTTCGATCGAGATCGCGCGAGAGATCGGCGGCGTGGTGCTGGAGTCGCTCCCGAAATTGAGAGTGGACGTTCACAATCCCGAGATCATCGTTCACGTCGAGATCCGCGAATTCGGCGCGTATATCCACGCCGGACAGTTCAGGGGTGCGGGCGGCATGCCCGTCGGATCGAACGGCAAGGGACTTCTCTTGTTGTCGGGCGGCATTGATTCGCCCGTGGCGGGATATATGATCGCCAAGAGAGGCGTACAGCTCGAGGCAGTGCATTTCGAGTCCTTCCCGTACACCAGCGAGCGCGCCAGAGAAAAGGTCTTTGAATTGGCACGCGAGGTCGCGCAGTATGCAGGCTCGTTCAACCTGCACGTCGTGTCCTTGACGCACATTCAGGAGGAGCTGGTCAAGAGTTGTGAGGAGGATTACTTCACGCTACTGTTGCGCCGCTATATGATGGCGATTGCAGACAGACTCGCGCACAAATTGGGATGCGGAGGCTTGATCACGGGCGAGAGCCTGGGTCAGGTGGCGTCGCAGACGATGCAGGCGATCGGCGTGACCGATCCCGTGGCAACGCTGCCCGTGTTCCGTCCCTGCATCGGCATGGACAAGGAGGAGATCGTGCAGATCGCGCGCAAGATCGGCACGTTTGAGACCTCGATCCAGCCCTACGAGGACTGTTGCACGGTCTTCACGCCCAAGCACCCGCGCACGCGCCCCGAGCTTGCCAAGGTGCTGGAGCAGGAGAACAAATTGGATTTTGAAGCGTTGGTGCAGGAAGCGCTGGACGGCGTGACCGTCGAGCGGATCAGAACCGAATTTTGAGATTGGACGGTGACTCTGTGATGAAGGAACAGAAATATTATCACATGAATATCGCGGGATGCGAGCGCGATCTGCCGCTCTGTCCCCTGAACGACAGCATGATGATCGCGGGATTTGTGATCTTCGGAGACGTGGAGCTGACGACGGCGTGTGCCAAGGCACTCCTGGACAAGGCGCCGGATTACGATTATCTCATTACCGCCGAGGCGAAGGGGATTCCGCTCGTGCACGAGATGGCACGGCTTGCGGGAGACAAGAAATATTTTCTGGCGCGCAAGGCGGCAAAGCTTTATATGACCGGCGTGATGGAGGTCAAGGTTCGCTCGATCACCACCGCGAAGGAGCAAACGCTCTATCTTGACGTCGCCGACGCCGAGATGATGAAGGGCAAGCGGATCCTGATCGTGGATGACGTGGTTTCCCTGGGAGACTCGTTGCACGCGCTCGAGACGTTGGTGAACGAAGCGGGCGGCATCATTTGCGGTAAGATGACCATTCTTGCCGAGGGCGACGCGCAAAAGCGCGACGACCTGATCTATCTTGAAAAATTACCTTTGTTTGACAAAGAGGGAAGGGAGCTTTCGTAATGGCTGAATTATTGAATGGAAACGATAAGCGTACACATTATTGCGGTACGCTCAGAGAGAGTGACATCGGCAAAGAGGTGTGCGTGATGGGTTGGGCGCAGAGACAGAGAGACCTGGGCGCTTTGATCTTCATTGATCTGCGTGACCGCACGGGCATCGTTCAGCTCGCGTTTGACAGCGAGACCGACAAGGAGATCTTCGACAAGGCGTTCGGCATCCGTGCCGAGTACGTGCTTTGCGCGCACGGAATCGTCCGCGCACGCGGGGAGGGCGCGACCAACCCCAACCTGCCCACGGGTATGGTGGAGGTTTTCGTCACCGAACTCAAGATCCTTTCCGCCGCACAGACCCCTCCCTTCGAGGTGTCCGACGCGAAGAAGACCAAGGACGAGATCGCGCTCAAGTACCGTTATCTCGATCTGCGCCGCCCTTCCTTGCAGCGCAATATCAAAATGCGTCACGACATCGCGAGAGTGGCGCGTGAATATTACTATGAAAACGGCTTTTATGAGATCGAAACGCCGATGATGATCAAATCCACGCCCGAGGGCGTGCGCGATTATCTGGTTCCCAGCCGCGTACACAAGGGAAGCTTTTACGCGCTTCCGCAGTCGCCCCAGCTTTACAAGCAGCTGCTGATGCTGTCTGGCTATGACCGCTACATTCAGCTGGCGCGTTGCTTCCGCGACGAGGACCTGCGCGCCGACCGTCAGCCCGAGTTTACCCAGATCGACCTGGAGATGTCCTTCGCAACGCAGGAGGATATCATGGCGATGAACGAGGGCTTTATCAAGCGCGTGTTCAAGGAGGTTTTGGACGTTGAGATCGAGACGCCCCTGCCGCGCATGACCTTTGCCGACGCGATGAACCGCTACGGCTCGGATAAGCCCGACACGCGCTTCGGCATGGAGATCCAAGATCTTTCCGAGACCGTCAAGGGCTGTGGTTTCGGTGTCTTCACCTCTGCGATCGAGAACGGCGGCTCGGTGCGTTGCATCGTGGCAAAGAACGCTGCCGCGACGCTGACGCGTAAGGAGATCGACAAGCTGACCGAGCATGCCAAGGGCATCGGTGCCAAGGGCTTGGCATATATCCGTTGGGTGGATGACGCGCCCAACTGCTCGTTCGCGAAATTCCTGAGTCCCGAGGAGCTGGACGCGATCCTGACCGCGGGTGGAATGGAGAAGGGCGACGTCATGCTGATCGTTGCCGACAAGAACAAGGTGGTGCTTCCCACGCTCGGTGCTTTGCGCTCGATCTTGGGCAAGAAGCTCGATCTGATTCCCGAGGGCAAGTTCAACTTCCTTTGGGTGGTGGAATTCCCGTTCTTCGAATGGAACGAGGAGACCGCGCACTGGGATGCGATGCACCATCCCTTCACCATGCCGCTTCCCGAGTGCCTCGCGTATCTCGAGAGCGATCCGGGTGCGGTCCGCGCGCAGTGCTACGACATGGTGCTCAACGGCATCGAGCTGCTTTCGGGCTCGATCCGCATCACCGACTGGCAGCTGCAGGAGAGAATGTTCCGCGCGCTGGGACTCACCACCGAGGACATCGAGCGTAAGTTCGGCTTCCTCGTGGATGCTTACAAGTACGGCGCGCCGCCTCACGGTGGCTCGGGTATGGGACTTGACCGTTTGGCGATGGTCATGTCTGGAGCAGACTCGCTCCGCGACGTGGTTGCCTTCCCGAAGGTGCAGAACGCAAGCGAATTGATGTCGCAGTGCCCGACTCCCGTCTCCGACGCCGATCTTGCTGTGCTCGGTATTGCCGTGACCGAAAGAGAAGAGTAAAAGCTGATTTTCGGGGGAAGGGAAGTCTTTGATCAAAGGATTCCCTTCCTTCTCGTTCCCGTTTTCCGGAAGGAGCTTTCTATGTTTTGGACTGTAAATTTGGTTTTTCTGCTATTCTATGCATTGCTGTACTATCAGTTTCGCCGGGGGCTTTACTGTGCGTATCCAATTTCAGAGAAGAAAAAGAGGATTGGATTTAAAAATTATTGGTGGTTTGAGTCGCATTTTCAAAATGGGGCGATCCATAAAGCGTATTACGTGAATAAAATCTTTTTTCTTGCGTGGTGCGCGGTTACCGTAATGACGTTGCTGTTGGGCTTTGTTCCTTTTATGCAGCCTGTAATTATGGTTTTGATTGGAACCTTGGGCATTTTTTTGGATCCGATGTTCCTTTGGGGAACGATGAAGGAAAATCAAAAGATATACGGCACTGCATTTGTGATATGGGCACGCAGAAAGCATATCAGAGGCTTTGATTCTTTCGTTTACGATTTGCTGATATGCTTGAGTCCTCTTGTGTTTGTTTTGATTGATCTATCCCTTTTGGGTATCATTTAAAGGCGTTATTTCAAGGACGCCTCGCTGCTCCCTTTGCGGAGGAAAGGATGACTTATGTATTTTAACGGCTATCAGGATATCGGAGTCTTTGAAATCTGCTACGACGCGGGACGTGCCAAGGGACTTTCGGCGCTTCTGGTTCGCAACGGTGCGATGGAATGTGTTGTGGTGAAGGATCATGCGCTGGATATCGCGCACGCGTCCTTTGGCGGCGTGGGCGTGGCGTTCGTCAGCCGCAATGGGCTTTCCTTGCAAAAGGACGCCTTCCTGAAGAGCTTTGAGGGCGGATTGCTCTATACCTGCGGTCTCGACAGCATCAGCAATTGCGTTCCCGGTGTTTACACACACGGAACGCTCCACGGAACACCCGCCGAGCAGGTGAGCTATGAAATTGAGGACGAAAAAATCTATATTCGCGGAAGGATCGACATGACGGGACTGTTCTGCGACGCGCTCACGCTCCACCGCGAGATCTGCGTCTTGAAGGACGGAATCACCGTGCGCGACCGCATTGAGAACCTGCGCGGTGTTCCCGCCGATTATTGTTTGCTTTATCATTGCAATTTCGGCGCGCCGTTCTTGGAAAAGGGCGGCGAGGTGAAGATCGACTACCTGACACGCGAGGGCATGACCGCGCTTGCGCGTGAGAACGAGGCGCTTGCCGGAGAGATCTCCGAGCCGATCCCCGCCGCCGAGGAGCACGTGTTTTATCACACGGTCGCATCGGGACGTGCGGAGTACGTCAATCCGCGTCTTGGACTTGGCGTGAAAGTGACTTACGACGCGCAAAAGCTGCCTCTGTTGCTTGAATGGAAGAGCATGGCGGAGAACGATTACGCGTTGGGACTTGAGCCCGCGACCACGCGCTTCGATCGCTTCGAGAAAACGCCGATCGGCGCGAGAGAGTCGCATTGCTACGAGTTGAACATCCGTTTTGAAAAACAGTGAGTACGAGTGAGGTAGATATGCCCGAATTGTTGTCCCCGGCGGGGAATTTTGAAAAATTGAAGGCGGCGATTCTTTACGGAGCCGATGCCGTGTACTGCGCGGGGCAGATGTTCGGTATGCGAGCCTCGGCGGATAATTTCACGGTCGAGGAGCTTTACGAGGCGGTGAAATACGTCCACGCGCACGGAAAAAAGCTGTATCTGACCGTCAATACCATGCCGCACGTGCAGGAATACCCCCTGTTGCGAAAATTTCTGACCGAGATCAGGGATGCGGGGATCGACGCGATGATCGTTGCCGATCTCGGCGTGCTGACCACGGTTCGGGAGATCATTCCCAACATGGAGATCCACATTTCCACACAGACCAGCATCGTCAGTCCCGCGTCGGCAAAGGCATGGGCGGCGATGGGTGCGAAGCGACTCGTTCTGGCAAGAGAATTGACGATGGACGAGATCTGTGCCATCCGAAAGGAGCTGCCCGATGAGATCGAGCTGGAAGCCTTTATTCACGGTTCGATGTGCGTCTCTTACAGCGGACGCTGTCTGCTTGCCAACGCGTTCAACGGACGCGACGGCAACCGCGGCACCTGCTCTCAGCCCTGCCGTTGGAATTACGCGCTGGTCGAGGAAAAGCGACTTGATATGCCGTTTCCGATCGAGCAGCAGGAGGGCGTTGGGACGTTTATCCTGTCATCCAAGGATATGTGCATGATCGAGCATATCCGCGAGTTGATGGAGAGCGGCGTGGCGTCCTTCAAGATCGAGGGGCGCATGAAGAGTGCGTATTATACGGCGGTCGTGACCAATGCCTACCGCATGGCGATCGACGCCTATCAAAAGGATCCCGAGGGCTACCGCTTCGATCCCGCGTGGCTGGAGGAGTTGGAAAGCGTATCCCACCGAGAATACGGCACGGGCTTCTATTTCGACGATCCCATGCAGAATCCGCAGCTTGTCAGCGCGTGCGGTTATCTGCGGGAAAAGGCATATTTCTCCACCGCGATCGAATACGCTTGTGAAGAGGCTGACGCGATCACGTCGCGCGGCGTTGCCATGGAAAACGAAAACGGACGCCTGTACCGCTTTATTCAGCGCAATAAGGTCTCCACGGGTGAGGGCGCGGAGATGATCTCGCCAGGCAAAATCGGACGCGGCTTTGAGGTGTTTGAACTGTACGCCCCCGATGGAGAAGTCTTGGAGGCAACGCCGCATCCGTCGATGATCTATTGGTGCCGTGTGCCGTTCGAGGTGCGCGAGGGAGACATCATGCGTGCCGCGAGCGGCAAGGGCTTGGAGATTCGAGCGAAAGACAGATTGAAAGGTGAGTGTGTATGATTGTTTGGGAATGGTTAAAAGCGGTTTTTTACGGCATCGTGGAGGGCATCACCGAGTGGCTTCCCGTCAGTTCCACGGGACATTTGATCCTGGTGGAGGACTTTTTGCCGTTTGCCTTTTCGGAGGACGCCTCGTTTTTGGCGGAATTCGGAGAGATGTTTCAGGTGGTGATCCAGCTGGGGGCGATCCTGGCGGTCGTCATTCTGTTCTGGCAGAAGCTGTGGCCTTTTTCGGGCAAAAAGAGCCGAGAGGAAAAGCGCGGTACGTGGAGTCTGTGGTTCAAGGTGATCCTGGCGAGCGTTCCCGCGGCGCTGGTTGGCATTTTGGGCGATAAGCTTTTGGAAAAGCTCAGCGGCAAGGACATCGACGGCTGGCTCTATAACTCGATCGTCGTCGCGATCGCTCTGATCGTTTACGGTGTGGCGTTTCTCATTGTGGAACGCCGACACAAGGGAGAGATGGCGCGCATCGAGAGCGTGGATCAGATCTCCTATCGCACCGCGTTTCTGATCGGCGCGTTCCAGACGCTCTCGATCATCCCCGGAACGTCGCGCTCCGGATCGACCATCCTCGGTGCGATGATGCTGGGACTTTCGCGCACGGCGGGAGCGGAATTTTCCTTCTTCATGGCGATTCCCGCCATGGTGGGTGCGAGCGGGATCAAGCTGCTCGGCTTCGGCGCTTGGGTTGCGGAGAACGGTGTGACGGTGCCCACCGACGCGTGGGTGGTGCTTGCCATCGGATTCTTGGTTTCCTTCTTGGTGTCCTTGTTGGCAATCCGCTTCTTGATGGATTTCGTCAAAAAGCATAGCTTCGCGCCGTTTGGCATTTATCGCATTGCGCTCGGTATCCTGGTGCTCGTTCTTTGGCTGGTGCGCAAATGATGCGCGAGCGGTTGCAGATCCCGTATCCCATTCTCGTCGAGGGACGCTATGACAAGCTGCGGCTGGAGTGTGTCGCAGAGGCGCAGATCCTGACCACCGACGGCTTCGGCGTGTTCAAAAAGAGTGAAAAGAAGCAACTTTTTCGCGCGCTCGCGCAAAGGACACCGCTGATCGTTCTGACCGACAGCGACGGCGCGGGAAAGCTGATTCGCTCGTACGTCAGCTCTTGTCTGCCGCCCGATCGCGTGATCCATCTCTATATTCCTCGCATCGCGGGGAAGGAGAAACGCAAACGCGAGGCATCGGCGGAAGGGGTGCTTGGCGTGGAGGGAATGGAAAACGATTTGTTATATGACCTTCTGAAGCCATACGCAAACGCCGAAGCCGTGACGGCACGGATGCGGGAAAATCCGCTTTGCAAGGCAGACCTCTACCGCGACGGTCTCACGGGCTGCGAGGGAAGTGCCGAGAGGCGCGACGCGTTTGCCGAGAAGCTCGGTCTACCCGCGGGCATGACGCCAAACGCGCTGCTTGCCGCTTTGCGCGTGCTTTGCAGCTACGAGGAATATTGCGCGCTGGCGGGGCGCAGTGAGGAATAAACGATCAAAACGAAGGATCAAAAAAGGAGCATAGACAGTGGAGCTTGGATTCGTTTTTTTCTTTAACAGCATTTTGCTTGGTGTAGGCCTTGCGATGGACGCCTTTTCGGTGTCTCTTGCAAATGGGCTGAACGAGCCGCAGATGCGGACGCGCAAGAGCTGTGCCATTGCGGGGACGTTTGCCTTTTTTCAGGCACTGATGCCGCTTTTGGGCTGGATTTGCGTGCATACGGTGGTGCAGTATTTCACGTCCTTTGAAAAATGGATTCCTTGGATCGCGCTGGCGTTGCTCGGCTTCATCGGTGGAAAAATGCTCGCGGAGGGCATCAAAAACGCGGATGAGCCGACAAGCCGCGGTGGCGTTGGGGTTGCCGCACTTCTGGTGCAGGGCGTTGCCACCTCGATCGACGCGCTGTCGGTTGGATTTACGATTGCGGAATACGACTTTTTTTCAGCATTGCTTGCGGCGCTGATCATCGCGCTCGTCACTTTCATCATCTGTCTTTGCGGCATTCTGATCGGACGGCACGTGGGAACCAAGCTCGCCGGCAAAGCATCGATCTTCGGCGGCGCGATCCTTATTCTCATTGGATTGGAGATCTTTATCAAAAGTTGGTTTTGAATCAAATCAAACGAAAGACCGTTTCGCAAATATCCGCGAAGCGGTTTTTTTTCGCCTTCTATTGACAAAACAAACACGGTGTACTATAATAAACGAAGATAACATGAAAGAGGAGAAACAAAAAATGAAAACCTTTCCGAACGGTGCGCGCGTTTGCTTTGTCGGTGACAGCATCACGCATATCGGCATGACGTTGAAGCATATCGTTGCCTATTATCGCACGCATTTTCCCGACTTGCACGTGGAATTTTACAATTGCGGAATCGGCGGTTCCACCTTGGAGAACGTGCTCCGAGTCTACACCGAGGACGTGGAGATCCATCATCCCACGCACGTCGTTCTGATGATCGGCGTCAACGATTCGAGACACGCGCTTTTGTCGGAAGCGCCGAGTGACATGCGCTACCAAAAGCTTTTGGCGGCGTATGAGCAATATCAAAAAAATCTGGAGACGTTTTATGCGCTCATGCGCGAGCGCGGGATCGAGCTGACGCTGTGTACGCCGGTGCCTTATGCCGAATATCAGTCGGGGGACTCTCCGCGTCTTTGCGGCGGCTATGCATTGGTCCAGGGATACGCGAATTCAGTCAGAGCCTTTGCAAAGGAGAAGGAAATTGCATTGTGTGATTATCATGCGGCGATCACCCGCGCGATGCAGACCGAGACCTTGTACGATTCCGACCGTGTGCATCCCAACGAGAGAGGACACTTTTGGATGGCAAGCACCTTTCTGGCTTTTCAAGGCATTGACTATCCGCAACCCGAGGCGGCTTCGGCGGAGGTGGAGCAATGGTCGGTCATCAGCAAAAAGCTGCGTGACACGATCGGTGCGGAATACGCTTTTGTGCCGAATTATTTTGCGTTGGACGATGATGCCCGTATGAGAGCAATCCGGGCACTCTTGAAGGCGGTAGAGACCAAAAAGGTGGACTTGAACGCATACCAACAACGACTCCTGCACCGCTATGTCGAAAACAAACCCCACCAAAAGGAGTATTTGGAATTTGTAAGGGCGTTTATGAAGGGATCGCATATTTAAAAAAAACGGTGTGTGCGGAAACGGCATGCGCTGTCAATATGAAAAGGGAAGACTAACCCATGTGTTTGGTCTTCCTTTTTTGCACAAACATATCAATTTCAGTCCTATATTGATACAAAACGGACACCATTTCTTGCCAAATTGTCTGTTTACAAGCAATCTCTTATATGATATAATAGTGGTATGAGAAATAAGTAGTCTGAAGATTGGGAGGAATTGCAGTGCTGAAAAGCAAATTGAAGGAATTGCGGCGGTCTCACAATATGACGCAGGAAGAGGTAGGAGAGCGTCTTGGCGTGTCTTCGCAAACCGTTTCCAAGTGGGAGAGAGGATTGCTGTCACCCGACATCGCGCTTTTGCCAAAAATCGCTCTGCTTTTTCAATGCTCGATCGATTCCTTGTTTGATATGGAATTGGTTTGGAGCTTGGAACACCGGGAAGAATTTAAGGTGAAAATTCACGAGCTCCACCGAAAAAAGGATTGGGAAGGGGTTTATCGGGCGTGGATCGAGGAAATCGAACTGAATCCCGACCATTACGGCAATTATGCCGACGTGATGCTCCACGTGTTTCGCAAAAAGCTATACGATAAAGGTCGCGTCGAAAAAATGATCTCACTGGCAGAGCACGCAGAAAAATGTTGTGTCGATGATGACAGGCGAAATGAGATCTATCGCATTATGATTCAACTCTGCTCCGATTCGAAGGATCCCGCCATCAAGGAAAAGGGAAAATATTATTATAAAAAATTGCCCTCATTGCGTCATAGCCGCGAGGTGTATGCGAAATTCGTGATGGAGGGCGAGGAATACAGAGAACAAATATTAAAAAATCTGATTTATGAAATTGATCTTGCCGAGTGTTCGGTACGACAGCTGATTCTGCCCGATATGTCGCCGGAGGAAAAGCTCTTTTACTATCAAAAGGCGGCGGCTTTGCTCGAGGTGGTATTGGATGGCAAATATGCGGGATTTTACGATCCGCAGCTGCTTTCCGACTATGCCAAGATTGCAACAATTTACGTCCAACTCGGACAAACGGATATGGCAGGGAACTATATCAACCGTATTTTTGATGCACTGGAAAAGCATATGGTGGAATCCGAAAAAGAAAACAAATCCAAGCTTTTGTATTCCACCGTGCTTCCCGGTGTGGTTCCGACAGAGCAACTCTGTAAAAAACTGTTGCAATACATGTTGAATTGCTCAGAATTGGAGGCATTCAGGAATGAAATTCAAAATATGCTTGACAGATTCAATCAATATTACGGCTTGAATGAAAAGGAGTGACCATGAAATACGTCATGTATGCGGTGTTGCTGATCCTTGCGGGTGCCTTCTTTTTGCCGGAGGCGGGGAGCACCGAGATTCGCAATCTGCCGCTTTTGATCGCAATTCTTTCGATTCTTTTGATCCTGTTTTTCATCCGTTTTTTCAAATACGTTGTTTTTTGGTCAAAGACCAAAAGACAGCTTCAAAGGAATCGGTTTGAGCTGATCAAATGCAGGATGTTTCCGTGGGCGTCTTGGTTTCAAGGGCGATACAGCATCGTCTTTCGAGAGGGAAGCCAATTGGTTGAGCTGATGTTGATCTGCAGAAGGTGGAAATATCAACGCTACCATTTCGAAAGCATCGAACGCTTGGAATTTTACCGATCGAAGCGCCTTGTCTTTAAAAGTATCAAAGTTCGCGGAGCCGTCATTTCCGCTGCGGTGGAGGTCAATCGGGTCGGTGTCCAAAGGATCAAATGGGATGATGACGCCCAAATTCGGATTTTTTTGTTTGACAAGCTGCCCGATGCCGTGAGTGACTCAGCCAAAAGAGAGCTTCTTGGGGCAGGAGAGCGTATATGCAACTCCGACGTCACCTTGATGGATTGGAACTGCTTTTGCGAGCGGTTTCGTTGAATAACCGAAAGTGAGGATGCAGAAAATGAAAAAAATCGTAATCGCGTTTTTATTGCTTATCACCGTTTTGCTCGGCTCCTGTGTGAACACCCCGCAAGAACCGCCGATCGATGAACCGCAGGGCACGGAAAACGTCACCGAAGAGAACACGGAAAATGCCACCGAAGAGAACACGGAAAATGCCGCCGAAGAGGAAACGGAAGAGGAAACGGAAGAGGAAACGGAAGAGGAAACGGAAGAGGAAACGGAAGAGGAAACGGAAAACGTCACCGAAGCCCCTACCGACCCGTTTGCATCGGTTCGAGCAAGTGGGGAAGAATGGCTGTCTTGGGGCCTTGCGGCACATGAAAGCGGGAAACAAGCCGAAAATTTGAAGGAGTTTTTCTCCAACCGCACCAATATGACCTATTTGACGCTATATGACCATTTCTTTACGTATGACAAAGAAAAGTCCGTGCCGGTGGCAGAGGCGTTGTTTGCTTTTATTTACAGCGAATACGGTGCCGAGGCATTGACCGATCTTGATCGGCGCTGTGAGTATAAAACCGCCTATCTGAAGTCGCTGGGCTTGGATATGGAATACGTCCAAACGAAAGAGGTTGAATCGTTTTTGGCGTCCATGGATTTCTCATCCAATGAAACGTATCAATATATCATATCCTTTGACAACGTCACCTATTATTTCAAGGATTTCAGCGCGGGAAGTCCTGCGCAATATCATGGATTTCTTTATCACAATACCACGGGTCTCTTTGAAATGATCGAGTATCTGAAAGCGCAAGACTTTGACGAAGGCTTGGATACAGAAAGAGCGTTTCATTACTACATGACCTTTGACGGAAGCGGATACTCCAAAACCGTTTACACCACCGGAAATATGTATATCAACGACTCCTATTCCGCGCTTCACGAAGCGGTTCACGCAATGGGAATCACCAAACATGACAACATTTGGTTGAGCGAAGGCCTTTGCAATTATTTTGGAAAATCTCTCGGATTCAACGAGCAGATCGCGGCGTCGTATATTCAGATTTTGATGATGGCGAAGCAAGGCTATTTTGATGCGCAGGCAAGCGCGGGAAACAAGCAATATCTTCTTTGCAAACAAGTTTATGAGGGTTACACCGCCCGCGGAGGAAGCTTGGATCTGGCGAACACCTTTGATCTTCGTTTGTATACCGACGTGTTTGCCAAAGCAGAATTGGATCTCAACGTATATAAAACACTGGGCGACGCATACAAGATTGTCAACAACAAAGACTGCGATTCGATTGGAGACGAGCTTTCATACGAACAGGCAACGTCTCTTGTCGCTTATCTTGCCGATACGTACGGAATGGAAAAGGTTCTTGAAGCCTACCACACGCAAGACGTGGAATCTGTTTTCGGGAAAGGCTATGAAGCCCTGAAGGCAGAGTGGTTGACGTATCTGAACGCGGAAAACTGACGTTGCAAGAAATCCGCGCGTGCAGAACCGTCAACTTGTATCAACGCCAATAGAAAAGGGACACCAAGGGGTGTCTTCCATAAAGCAGGTTTTACCTGCCGATAGAAAATCATCTTCGTAGGGGCGTTCTGTGAACGCCCGCGGGCGAACGCAGTTCGCCCCTACGGAAAAGGACAGAGAATGTGAAATTTCTCTGTCCTTTTTTTACACATCTTGCTTGCAAGGTATAGTGTGTTACACCTTTCAGGTGAATGGTCGGGCGGTAATGAGCCTCCCTTGTGTAAAGGGAGGTGGCTCGCGCAAGCGAGACGGAGGGATTGTAAAAGGTTAGATTGTTGTTCAAAACAATCCCTCAGCCGCCTTCGGCGTCAGCTCCCTTTACACAAGGGAGCCTTTGGTTTGTGCTCCCCGAAAGTCCATCTACTTTTCCTGACAAGCACTGC
>JAFWYJ010000001.1 GCA_017517745.1 Clostridia bacterium
GCACGCCGAACGATGTTTGCCTTCGGCAAGAGATGTTGGCTTCGCCAAATGATGACGGCTTCGCCGAACGAGGCGCGGCTTCGCCACATTTTGAAGGCAAACATCACATCATTTGCTCCTTCGTTGTTTATCAACGAAGGGGCAACATCTTTTACGAGCAAGGCGAGTAACATCATTTTTTGCGTGAGCAAAAAACATCACTTCTCCACCCAAAACAGCAAGAAAAATCATTTGCCACGGAAGGGGGCGCAAAATTAGGAATTGTCGGGATCTCATTCCAACGAACAAATCAACGAAACAATGTAGGGGGCGACGTCCTCGACGCCCCGCGATGAAGGTTTTTGAAATTGCACAAATCCATTGCAAGAGAAAGGCTCTTGCGATGCTATGAAATAAATCAAACTTCATTTTTTTCGGGACGTCGCGGACGCCAAGGTTAGTTATTGCTAACTATAATTATAATGATTTTTTCTGTTTTTTCAACATAGATTTTATTCTTATATTTTAAATTATTGTAAATTTTTAGAGATACGCGCGCGTGGGTGTTGAAAATATTATAATTATATGTTATAATATTTATATATACATTACGAAGTTTGATTTTTTGACATTCAAAAGAAAGGATCCTTATGTCGGAACAAAAATACATGGACGAAATCCGCGAAATTTGGAAAATGGTGAAAGATTCCTTCCGCGACAGACTTTCCGAGGCATCGATCAATCTGTGGTTTGGAGAGATGGAAATCATCTCTTTTGAGGAAGATCGGATCACGATGGGAATCCCGTCTTCCTTCAAATTCGGCATCATCAACGACAAATATCTTTCGGACATTCAAAAGTCCTTCTGTTCGATTCTCGGATTCGACGTGCAGGTGAATCTGATCTTCACGGGATCTGCCACCGCAGCCGAGAAAATGAGAACGGTGGATCCGCCCAAGCCTGCAGAGGAAGACAAAAAATCCGCTCTCAAAGACAAAAATCTTGCGGATTACAATTTTGAATACACCTTTGACAACTTCATCGTCGGAAGTACAAACAAATTTGCCTATGCCGCCTGCCTTTCGGTGGCAAACAATCCCGCAACGAATTACAATCCTCTGTTTGTCTACGGTAACAGCGGACTCGGCAAGACGCACTTGATGTATGCCATCATCAATCACATCAAGCAAAACAACCCCCGCGCAAAGATCATCTACACCAAGGGTGAGGACTTCACCAACCAGATGATTGCTTGTCTGACCAGCAAAACCATGGAGGATTTCCGCGCGAAATACCGCAATTGCGACGTGCTTTTGATCGATGACATTCAGTTCATCGCGGGAAAGGTTTCGACACAGGAGGAATTCTTCCACACCTTCAACGCGCTGTTTGAGGAAAAGAAGCAGATCATTCTCACCTCCGACCGTCCCCCCAGAGACATCAAGACGCTGGAGGACCGATTGAAATCGAGATTTGAGTGGGGCTTGATCGCAGACATCACGCCGCCCGACCTCGAGCTTCGCATCGCCATCATCAAGAAAAAGGCGGAGCAGGTCAACGTGAGCATTCCCGACGAGGTGCTGACCTTCCTGGGCGAAAATCTTCGCTCCAACATCCGTCAGATCGAGGGAGCCATCAAAAAGCTGGGTGCTTTGAGCTTCCTTTCGGGAAAAAGCATCACGATGGAGGTGGCGCACGAATGTCTCTCCGAGCTGTTGGACGGTGCCGAGCCGGTGAGCGTGACGGTGGATAAGATCTTTACGGCGGTCTACAACAAATACAAAATCTCCAAGGAAGACATCGTCGGGCCCAAGAGAAACAAGAATATTTCCAATGCGCGGCAGATCTCGATCTACATGATCCGCGAGCTGACCGAAATGTCTTATCTAAACATGGAAAAGATCTATAACAAAGATCACACTTCCGTTCTTTACGCCTACAAAACCATCTCTCAAAAGGTGACGATGGATCCGCTTTTCGCGGCGGAAATGACCGAACTGAAAAAGGAAATCACAGGCAATTGAGAATTTTCCACAACTTTTTTCACACCTGTGGAAAACTTCCAAAAAAGCTGTTTACAGAGCAAAAATTTTCTTTTGAAACTTCGTCGAAAGTCTTGTGGCGCAAGGCGAAAAAATTGTGAAAACAAGATTCTTCGTCCATGTTGAAAAAATGGATTTTTCTTCCCGAATCGGCAGATTTGAAACCTTTTTTTCACACCCCGAACCGCTGTTGAAAAGTGTTCCAAACACGCCGAAAAAAAGAAGATTGCTTTTCGGCACTTCAAACGGATGCCGAAAAGAATGTTTTTCCCGATTTTTTCTCTTCTTCCGCTTGATTTTTTCACAGCATCATCACCTCTGCCGAGACGCGAAAACCCTTGTCCGATCAAGACTTTTTCGTTTTTTCACAGTTTCCCCATATTCTACTACGATTACGAAATAATATACTTTATATATCGTTCTATCCTTCTTTCCGCTTCGCGGAAAAAACGGCGCAGCCGTTCACTTTAATTCATCACAGATCAAGGGAACATCCCTTTTGGAAAGGAATCTATTGTTATGAAGGTTATTTTTGAAAGAAAAAAAATGATTGAAGCAGTCACCCCTCTGATGTTCAACAAGCAGAAGATGACCGATTCGATGTCCTCTTCCTCCTCTGCGGGCAACAAAAGCTCGATCATCGAAGGCATTTTGATCGATGCCAGAGAGGACGGCGTTTGTGTTTTGACCTCCGTCGACGTGGAGAAGGGTGTTCGCCTTTCGGTCGAAACGCAGGTCGAGGAACCCGGATATTATATCATCAACGCGCAGAAGTTCATCCAGACCATGCGCGTGATGGAAGGTGAGTTCATCACCTTGACGGTTGATGAAAATCTGCAGGCGTGCATTTCGAGCGGCAAGTCCACTCACAAAATGAACGCGCTCAAGGGAGAGGATTTTCCCGCGACGCCGAGACTTGTCACAGAGGACGGATTTGTCATCGGTCAGGCTGTTTTGAAGAAAATGCTTTCCAAGATCATGCATGCGATGGCTTACAATGATGCAAGACCTGTTCTCAACGGTTGTTATTTCCGTGTGACGGAAAACCGTCTTTTGGCGGTTTCCTGTGATACCTACAAGCTGGCGAGATGCTCTTCCGAGGTTGCGATCGAAAACAAGAACGAGGACAATTCGGCTCTGAATTTCTCCTTCATCGTTCCTTCCAAGACGGTCGGCGAGCTGTTCCGTTTTCTGAGCGATGACGAGGAGAAAACGGTTCGCGTTTATATGACGAGAAAGAATATCGTCTTCCAAATCGGTGAGATCACCTTCTTCTCGCGCCTGATCGACGGACAGTATATCGATTATGACCGCATCATCATGAACAATCACCGCATCTTCATGACGGTTGACAGATCCAATTTTGTTGCCGCTCTTGAAAGAGCATCTCTTGTCACCGAGGAAAAGGTGGCGGGAAATATGCGCGCTCAAGTCAAGCTGACGCTTGAGGAAAATTTGTTGAAGATTTCGGCAATCTCTACGTTGGGAAGCACCTACGACGAATTGGAGGTCGGTCACGAGGGTGAAAATCTCGTCATTTCCTTCAACAACCGCTTCCTCATCGACAGCCTGAGCGCAACCGATGCCGAAAGCGTGAAAATTTCGATGACCTCCTCGCTCACGGGCATCAACATCGAGCCTGAAAACGCCGAGGACGGCGTGTCGGAGCTCTTCATGCTCCTTCCTGTCAGAATGAGGGAGTAAAAATAAAAATTCTGAAGCATGGAATGTAAAAAAATCAGCATCAGAGATTTTCGGAACATCGAGAATGCCGAGATCGCGTTTGAAAGCGGGGTAAATATCCTTGTCGGAAACAACGCGCAGGGAAAGACCAATCTGTTGGAGGCGATCAGCTTCACGGCACTCGGAAAAAGTTTTCGTACTTCGCACGAGGAGGAAATGATACGCTTCGGTGCCGAGAGCTGTGAAATTTCTCTGGATTTCAAGGATTCGGTGAGAGAGCAAAACATCACGGTCCGCATGATGCCGGGAAGAAGACGGCACGTTGAGCAGAACGGCGTGAAGGTTTCAAGACTTTCCGAGATCGTCGGCGCTTTCCGCACGGTCCTGTTTTGCCCCGAGCATCTTTCTCTGATCAAGGAAGGCCCCGCGGAGAGAAGAAATTTTCTTGACGTGGCAATCTCTCAGCTCTATCCCGTCTATCTCAAGAGCCTGCAAAAATACAATCAGATCCTCAAACAGAGAAATCAGCTCCTCAAGCATGCCGAAGAGGACAGAAGGAGCTTTGACGAAACGATCGAATTTTGGTCAAGGCAGATGGCGCGCGAGGCGGCTTTGATCGCGAGATACCGCGTGCGCTACCTCAAGCGCGCGGCGGAAAAGATCAAGATCTGCTTTTCGGAGATGACCGATTCCAAAGAGATTCCCGAGGCTGTCTATGCGGGATCGTCTCACGGAGAACCCGATTCTTACGAGGATATGGACTACACCGAAAATGCTTATTATCAACTTCTGATGAGCCATCATGACCGAGAGATCGGTGCCGGATCGTCGCTGTGGGGGATCCACAAGGATGACGTTGAAATTCTGATCAACGGCAAAAGCGCGCGCGCCTTTGCGTCTCAGGGACAGCAGAGATCGTTGGCGCTTGCCATGAAGCTTGCCGAGGGAGAGGTCTGCGCCGATATTTGCGGCGAGAAGCCGGTCTTTCTGTTTGATGACGTTTTTTCCGAGCTGGATGCGTCGAGAAGGGCGTACCTTGCCGAGAAAATGACCAACCGTCAGGTCATCATCACGACCTGCGAGCCGTTTGGATTGACGAACGGAAAGATCATCAAGGTCGAAAACGGAAGCTATCAAATCTGATCTTGGAGAAAAATATGAAGGTATGCGTGATACAGCCGCACTTTTCCACCAAATTTGAGGATACGGAGCGCTGTTTTCAAGAAATCGTTACATTATTGAATCGCTGTGACGAATCGATGGACGTGATCGTTTGTCCCGAGTCTTGTGACGTTCCCGCTTTTGCGGAAACGAGAGAACAATATGAGGAGACGGCGAGAAAATATCATGGAAGAATGATGGAAGAAGCGAAAAAAACGGCAAAAAGATGCCGTTCCATGCTCTTTTATAACGGTACGGAAATCACCGAACGGGGATTTTTGAATACCACGTTTGCCATCAATCGCAACGGCGAGGTGGTTGGAAAATATTATAAGCAGCATCTGACACCGGGTGAGGTGGAAAAAAAGAAATTGGTGAGTGATTATACGCTTGCTTTTTCCGAACCGACCGTTGTCGAGATGGAGGGTATTCGATTTGCTTTTTTGACTTGCTACGATTTCTATTTTTACGAGATGTTTTCCAATCTCGCAAAATGCCGCCCGGACGTCATCATCGGATGCTCACATCAAAGAACCGACACACACGACGCCCTGGAGATCATCACAAGATTTTGCGCCTATCAAACCAATGCTTACGTGTTTCGTTCTTCAGTCAGTATGGATGAAAATTCGGAGATCGGCGGCGGCAGCATGATCGTAAAGCCGGACGGAACGGTTTTGGAAAATCTGAAAAGCCGAGTCGGTCTTGCCACGGCGGAGATCGACGTAACAGAAAAATATCTCAAGCCTGCCGGATTCGGAAATCCGCCCTCTGCGCATCACGAATACGTGGAAAAGGGAAGAAGACCTTGGAAATACCGCCCCGCGGGAAGTGCGATCGTTCCCGATAACGCTCGCATGAAATATCCGCGCGTTTGTGCGCACAGGGGTTTTTGCAAGATCGCACCCGAAAACAGCATGCCCGCCTACGGCGCCGCGGTCGCGATGGGAGCCGACGAGATCGAATTTGATCTTCGCCCGACCAAGGACGGAGAGATCGTCTCAACCCACGATTCGCTTCTCGATCGCGTTTCGAACGGAACGGGAAAGGTGAGCGATTATACTTATGAGGAACTTTCAAAGCTTGATTTCGGATCTCATTTCAGTGAGAAATTCAAGGGCTTGAAGATTCTGAAATTTGAAGATATCCTCCAAAAATTCGCCTGCCATTGCGTGATGAATATTCACGTCAAATCCCCCAATCAGACCGATCCGATGGATGAGGATTATCTGAAACGGATCATCGCTCTGATCGACAAATACGATTGCAGAAAATACGTTTATTTTATGAGTGCAAACGATCGCGTGCTGGAGCAATTCAAGAGGCTTGCGCCCGATATTGCGCTTTGCTGCGGCGCGGGACTGAAAAAATGGGAGATCGTTGACCGCGCGATCGCGATCGGTTGTGAGAAGGTGCAGCTCTACAAGCCCTATTTCAACCAAGAAATGATCGACAAGGCACACGCGCACGGCATCAAATGCAACGTGTTCTGGTCGGATAAAGAAGAAGAGGCGAGAGAATTTTTGGATATGGGAATCGACACGATCCTGACCAACGATTATCACCGCATCGCACAAATTGTCAAAGAGAGAAAAAAACAATGATCTATCTTCACGTAGGAAACAATCAGAATATTCGCATCAAGGATATCGTCGGCATTTTTGACGCCGATACGGCGACCGTTTCGGCGGTGACGAAAAAATATCTTTCGGAAGCCGATCTTTCGGGGCTGGTTTCGTTTGCCTCGGAGGAGATCCCGAAATCCTTCGTGCTTTACCGGGACAGAACCAAGAAAACATATAAGATCTGCTTTTCTCAGCTTTCTTCCGCGTCTCTTTGCGGACGGAGCGATACGTATCAGATTTAGTGAGTTGTAACTCGATGTTTTTTTGAGGGTTCGATTCCGTGATCAAATAAAAAACGATTGAAGAAAAATATTGACTTTTCCAAAGAAAGGAAAACAACATGGCAGAACAACAACACGTTTACGACGAAAGTCAAATTCAAGTGCTGGAGGGACTCGAGGCGGTCCGCAAAAGACCCGGTATGTATATCGGTTCGACATCGGCGCGCGGATTGCACCATTTGGTGTATGAGATCGTGGACAACTCGATCGACGAGGCGTTGGCGGGACGTTGTAAGAGGATCGTGGTGACGCTCCATCACGACCACAGCGTGTCGGTGCAGGACGACGGTCGCGGCATCCCGAGCGGAATCCACCCCAAGATGGGAATCCCCACGCTGGAGGTGGTTTATACCGTTTTGCACGCGGGAGGAAAATTCGGCGGCGACGGCTATAAATATTCGGGCGGTCTGCACGGCGTCGGCGCGTCGGTCGTCAACGCGCTTTCCGAATGGGTGGAGATCGACAACTGCCATGAGGGAAAGAGATATACCGAGCGGTTTGAGAGAGGTCACGTGGCGCGTCCCTTCCGCGAGGAGGGAGCGACCGACAAGCACGGTCTTTACGTCCGCTTCAAGCCCGATCCCGAAATGTTTGAGGAAACGGTGTTTGATTACGAGGTTCTTTTGAAGCGTTTGCGCGAGCAGGCGTTCCTCAACGGCGGCGTCAACATCTGCCTGCGAGACGAAAGAGAGCCGCAGGAGGACGGAACCTGGCGCGAGGATGACCTCTGCTACGACGGCGGTATCAAGTCCTTTGTGGAATATATCAACGAGCAGAAGCACTGCGAGGTGGTACATCCCGAGGTCATTTATATGCGCGCGGAGAAGGAAGATTGGGTTGCCGAGGTCGCTCTGCAGTACAATGACAGCTACAACGAGCTGCTCCTGACCTTTGCGAACAACATCAACACGGTCGAGGGCGGTACGCACGAGATCGGATTCAAGACCGCGCTGACCAAGGTCTTCAACGACTACGGCAGAAAATACAACATCATGAAGGACAGCGACAAGAACCTTTCGGGCGAGGACGTCAGAGAGGGACTTTCCGCCGTCGTGTCGGTCAAGCTGACCGAGGCGCAGTTTGAGGGACAGACCAAGGGCAAGCTCGGAAACAGCGAGATGAGAACCTACGTCTATTCTCTGGTGACCGAAAAGCTTGCCGAATATTTAGAGGAAAATCCCGCAGTGGGAAAAGCCATTCTGGAGAAATCTCTTGCCGCCTATCGCGCCAGAGAGGCAGCGAGAAAGGCAAGAGAGGCAACCCGCCGCAAGGGACTTCTGGAGGGCTCGACGCTGCCCGGAAAGCTGCGTGACTGCCAGGAGAAGAACGCCGAGCTGACCGAGCTCTATCTGGTCGAGGGAGACTCCGCAGGAGGCTCGGCGACGCAGGGAAGAAACTCGCGCTTCCAGGCGATCCTGCCGCTTCGCGGAAAGGTGCTCAACGTCGAAAAGACGAGACTTGACAAGGTTTATTCCAACCTCTCGCTCATTCCGATCATTCAGGCACTCGGCTGCGGTATCGGCGAGGAATTCGATCCCGCCAAGCTCCGTTACGGCAAAATTATCATCATGGCGGACGCCGACGTCGACGGATCGCACATCCGCATCCTGCTTCTGACCTTCTTCTTCCGTCACATGAGGAAGCTGGTCGAGGACGGACACATCTTCTTCGCACAGCCGCCGCTTTACAAGATCTACAAAAAGGGATCGAAATACGGCTCGGAAAGATATGCCTACACCGAAGAGGAAAAAGAG
The DNA here is from genome assembly GCA_017517745.1 of Clostridia bacterium. Classification (GTDB taxonomy): domain Bacteria; phylum Bacillota; class Clostridia; order Oscillospirales; family CAG-272; genus UMGS1865. The sequence continues at coordinate 8,526 of JAFWYJ010000001.1, forward strand.
GCGATCGTGGCGGAATTGGGCGGCGTGAACATCGAAGCCGACCGCTACAAGGGTCTTGGAGAGATGGACCCCGAGCAGCTTTGGGAGACCACCATGGATCCCGCGCACCGCACCATTCTGCGCGTGACCGTCGAGGACGCAATGGCGTGCGACGAAATGTTCTCGCTTCTCATGGGAGACAAGGTCGAGCCCAGACGCGTGTTTATCGAGCAGAACGCGAAATTTGCCGAGAATCTCGACGTTTGATTTGTGATATAAAATCACAGAGAACGTAAAACATTTCAAAAATCTTTTTTGATCAATCTCGCCTGAAAGGAAGGCTCCCTTGTGTAAAGGGAGTCAAGGATAGTTGTCACGTCGTTATTTAGGGACAATTACAACAAGTGAAAAAATTTCCACGATTTTATAACAGAAACTCGTAGAAATGGATAGGATCACGGATTATGAAATTATTCAAAAACAAATTTTTTATCATTTGCTTGTGCGTAGCGGTGGTGCTCTGCGTGGTGCCGTCGACCTTTGCCTTGATGGGCTACGGCGGATTGGCGCGGAACATCGTGGGTACGCTGACCACACCCTTTCGGTGGTGCGGTACGGTGATCTCAAACGCGGTTGAGGGATTTGGAAAGTATTTTGGCAGTGTAGATGCCTTGCGCGATCGGAACGAGGCTCTGGAGGAGCAAAACCGAGCGCTTTCGGATCGGCTGAAGCAGGCGGAGCTGCTGGAACAGGAAAACGCGCGTTTACGGGAATATCTTGACTTCAAGGCAAAGCATCCCACCTTCGTGATGGAAGAGGGGATGGTGATCAGCTATTCCTCGGGGAACTACATGACCAGCTTCACGCTCAACCGCGGCTCGCTTCACGGGATCAAAAAGAACATGCCCGTGGTGGTCAAGGAGGGCGTTGTGGGCTACGTCTGTGACGTCGGCTTGAATTGGTGCATGGTTTCGACCGTCATCGAGACGGCAAGCTCCGTGGGGGCGTATATTCCGCGCTCGGGCGCGACCGGCATCGTCAGCGGAGACGCGGCTTTGCGGCATGAAGGCGTTTGCAAGATCTCGTATCTTGAGCAGAACGCCGACATTCAAGTGGGAGACAAGGTGCTCTCAAGCGGCTCGGGAAGCGTTTATCCCGCCGATCTGGAGATCGGAGAAGTCATCGCCGTGGAGGTGGATGAATACAGCCGCACGTTGGTCGCGACCGTCAAGCCGAGCGTGGATTTCGGTCGGTTGCAATATATGATGATCATCACGGGATTCGAATCCTGATCTCGGAGGCGATACCGTATGTCAAAAATGATTTTAGGACACCGCGCGCAGACACGAGCAAGATCGGTGCGATATACGATTCTGGTCTCACTGCTTCTGGTTTTTGTGGCGGTGCTTCAGGTGACGTTTTTTTCGCGCTTCCGATTGCTGGGAGCGGTTCCGGACCTGATGATCTGCACCGTGCTGTGTCTTGCGTTTTTTTGCGGAAGATACGTGGGCGGGGTGAGCGGCATCGGCGCGGGATTTCTGATCGAGGCGATCGGCTCGCACGGCATTTCGCTTCTGCCGTTGTGCTATTTTCTGATCGGTTATCTCATCGGACACTACGCCAGAGGATCGGTCCGTCGGTCCTATCTCAGCTATCTTCCTTATCTTGCCACCGTGCTGTTTTTTCGGATGGCAATCACGGTTTTTTACGCTTGCATCAATTACGAAACCGTCAATCTTCTTCAAATTTTGTTGCAGTCGGTCTTGCCGGAGCTTTTGGTGACGGCGATCGCGGGCTGCGTGATCTATTTCCCGATGCTGCTCTTTTGCGGCATGCTGGAAAAAAAGCTTTGAAAATTCTTCTCTATAATCAAGAAAGGATCAAAATATCGTGGCAAACGAAAAGGACAAGGAATTGCAGAGACAGCAGGAGATCGAGCTGTTTGAAAACCAGAAAATTGTCGACGTGGGCATGGAACGGGAGGTCAAAAAATCCTTCATTGAGTATTCCATGTCGGTCATCATGGCGCGCGCGCTTCCCGACGTGCGCGACGGTATGAAGCCCGGAGCGCGCCGCATTTTGTATGCGATGTATGAGGACGGATTGGTGCATTCCAAGCCCTTCCGCAAGTCTGCGACCACGGTCGGTAACGTGCTCGGACGCTATCATCCGCACGGCGACGCGGCTGTTTACGGAACGATGGTGCGCATGGCGCAGCCCTTCTCGCTTCGCTATCCTTTGGTGGAGGGACACGGAAACTTCGGTTCGGTCGACGGAGACAGCGCGGCTGCTTACCGTTACACCGAGGCAAGACTTGACAAGATCGCCGACGAGATGATGCGCGATCTGGACAAGAACGTCGTGCCGATGATGCCCAACTTTGACAACCGTCTGCAGGAGCCGACGGTGCTTCCGTCTCGCTTCCCGAACCTGTTGGTGAACGGCTCGATGGGTATCGCGGTCGGTATGGCGACCAACATTCCCCCGCACAATCTGGGCGAGGTGATCGACGCGACGATCTACCGCATGGACAATCCCGAGAGCACGGTGGACGATCTGATGGAATACATCAAAGGCCCCGATTTCCCGACCTACGCGACGATCTACGGCATCAACGGCATCCGTCAGGCTTATACGACGGGTAAGGGACACATCATGGTCCGCGCGCGTGCGGTGATGGAGGATGAGCACAGGCGCATCATCTTCACCGAGATCCCGTTCGGCGTCAACAAGAGCATGCTTTGCGAGTCGATCGCGCAGTGTGTCAAGGACAAGAAGATCGACGGCATCACAGAGCTGCGCGACGAGTCGGGCAGAGAGGGTATGCGCATCGTGGTCGAATACCGCCGCGACGTCAACCCGCAGATCCTGCTCAATCAGCTCTATAAATATACCCAGCTGCAGGACACCTTTGCGATCAATATGCTGGCGCTCGTCAACAACGAGCCGAAGGTGCTGAACCTGCCGACCATTCTCGATCTTTATATCGCGCATCAGGAGCAGGTCATCATTCGCCGCACGCAGTTTGAGCTTGACAAGGCAAAGGCAAAGGCGCATATTTACGAGGGCTATAAGATCGCACTCGACAACATCGACGAGATCGTGCAGATTATGAAGACCTCCCCCTCGATCCCCGAATCCAAGGCAAGGCTGATGGAGCGTTTCGGACTTTCCGACGCGCAGTCGCAGGCGATCGTTGAGATGACGCTGGGCAAGCTGACCGGCATGGAGAGAAACAAGATCGAGGACGAGCTGGCGCGTCTGCACAAGCTGATCGCCGAGCTCGAGGAGATCCTTGCCGACATGGGCAAGGTCAGACAGATCATCAAGGACGAGATGAGCGAAATTCGCAGAAAATACGCCGACGACCGCAGAACAGACATTCTGCCCGCCGAGCAGGAGATCATTCTCGAGGATCTGATCGAGCGTCACAGCTGCGTGATCACGCTGACCAATTCGGGCTATATCAAGCGTCAGCCCGCCGACACCTACTCCGCGCAGAATCGCGGCGGTAAGGGCATCATCGGGATGTCCACCAAGGAGGAGGACTATATCGAGAAGGTGATCGCGGTCAACAGCCATTCCTATCTGATGATGTTCACCAACACCGGAAAGGTGCAGATGAGAAAGGCATATCTGATCCCCGAGGCGGGAAGGACCGCAAAGGGACAGAACATCGTCAACATTCTGGAAATGACCGAGGGAGAAAAGATCACCGCTTGCATCGCGGTGGAGGGCTTCTCGGACGATCAGTTCCTGACGATGGTCACCAAGCAGGGCGTCATCAAGCGCACCCTGCTGTCGGAATACGAATATCAGCGCAAGGGCGGCAAGATCGCGCTCAACCTCGACGAGGGAGACGAGCTGGTGTTTGTGATCGCCACCCACGGCGAGTGCGATCTGATGATCGCCACGGCGCAGGGACAGGCGGTCCGCTTCTCCGAGTCAAACGTGCGCGCGATGGGAAGAACCGCGAGAGGTGTGCGCGGAATCAAGCTGCGTGAGGACGATTACGTTGCCGGCGTTTGTGTGATCGAGGAAGGCAAGGATCTGCTTTGCATCACCGAAAACGGCTTTGGCAAGCGCAGTCCGTTCGAGGACTTCCGTCTGATGAAGCATCGTGGCGGCTACGGTGTCACCTGCTACAACCTGACCGAAAAGAGCGGTATTCTGACGGGTATCGCGGCGGTTGACGACAACGACGACATCATGATGATCACCGATTCGGGAACCATCATCCGTACCCCCGTTTCGGGCGTACCCTGCCGCTCCAGAAGTGCGGGAGGCGTCATCGTCATGAGACTTGGTGAAGAGCAGAAGCTCGTCAACTTCACCATCACTGCGCGCGCGGAAGAGACCGAAGCCGCGGATGAAAACGCGGATGAAAACGTCGAGGGCGTGGTCGGGGAAACCTCGGAAAACGCCACCGAATCAACGCCTGCGGAGAACGTGACCGAAGCGGAAGCACCTCAAAATGAGTAATCAAATTTGAAAGCATAGAGACGTATGAAAAAAAGAATTTTGGCGATCGTTCTGTCGCTTTGCCTGCTGATCGGCGTTGCGGTTTGGGGCTTTACCCGCTGCTCGCGTCCGCCGCAGGTAGAGGAGATTTATGATCGCGTGGTGGCTTTGATCGAAGCCTCCAATGAATTGAATACCGTGTTCTACGGCGCGGGATTGCCCGTTCACGATGCCGATTCGGTTTACGCCGAATATACGCACATGTATTACGGTTTTTCCCTCGCGGGTGAGTATGAGATCGTGGCACCTCAGGCAAAGTTTTTGTCGGTCGACGAGATCAAACTCGCGGCGGAAAAAGTATATAGCAAAGGCTATCTCGAAGACGTGCTCTATCCGAGTGCCTTTGACGGCTACGCCGTGGACGATGGCTCGGGCGGCGCAACGATTGCCTCCTCGCGTTATTACGAGGACGGAGGAGGGATCTATCGCTCGACAAACGATAAGGATTATCTCAAAGGAGACGTCCGCATCTACGATTATTCCACCATGAAGATCGTCTCGCCCAGCAACGGCGACGCCTGCACACTCAAAATCGATTCCTATCTGCTCTCAAAACCCGATCAGATCCTCTCCGATACCATCCGCCTCGTCCGCCAGGATGACGGCCTTTGGTACCTCGATTCCTTTACCGGATGATTTTTTGTGGGGGTGCTTTTTGAAAAAAGCCACCCCCTTTAGAGCGTCACTCTAAAGGACAGTTTTCAAAAATACGGCATATCTCGAAAGAGGTATGCCGTATTTTGCTTTTGTGGACACAAAAGCAGTGCTTCGTATGCCTTAATTAAAGACTACAAATCAATTGACAAAAGCGACGCAAAGGCACTTATGGCAAAATCGCCATAAGTGCCTTTTACTACCTACCGAGAGGAGCTAAAACAACCAGCAAAAGCATTTGTTTGAATGCTTAATATAGTGCGGTAGCACAGTAAGTTAATCGTCTTTACTTTTTGAATCAAATCCGGGGAAACAAAGCAAAAAGTAGTCGCATTCGTCGCAACAGCATTCAAAGCCTTGCTCTCCTTTGCCAAGACAAACGGCAGGCTCTCCGGGTGTAAGTTCTACGCCGGTAATATCTATTATCTTTCTTGGTATATCATTATTGTTCATATATTCTCCCCTCAGTATATAAAAAAGTGCGCCCCATGAAGGAACGCACCGAAAAAGTGTTCCTTCATTGTTGTCACACAATCTCTCGCCAGTGTTAGTGGGTATGAGGAAAAAAGGAAACACCTTTTACCAAGGATAGTTTCCCACTAACACGAAAAAATATTAGATTGTGTGACGAGTATATTTTATCACATTTCTGTTGATTTGTCAATAAAGCTTGATAATTTGACAAAGACAAAATTTGGTGTCTTTAATTAAGTCAGTGGTTGTCAGGAAAATTGACAAGTCATAGATGAACAAAAGAAAAGGCTCCCTTGTGCAAAGGGAGCTGACGCCGAAGGCGGCTGAGGGATTGTTTTAGCGTAAATCTAATCTTCTACAATCCCTCCGTCACGGCAAGCCGTGCCACCTCCCTTTACACAAGGGAGGCTTTTTTACCTCCCGGAAGGTAATTTAGAAAAATTCATCAGATATATTTACAAAACGAAAAAAACGTGATATAATAATAGTGCCAAACGAACTTAATAATCGCGCTGATAGGTATATTTTTCTTTAGGGAATAACTATACCCTTTTTCGCACATCATTAAACGATAGACATTTGGTAAAAATGCGACTCCCGTTTGATGGTGTTAAAATACCTATCTGCGTATAAGTTCGTTTGGCGACAACTTGGAGTTCGCGTTTTTCGGTGCGCTGACTTCGGTTGGCGCACTTTTTGTATGCTGATAGGAGGATATATGAGCAAGCATATTCCAAAAAAGGTTATTGATATTACTGGCATAGAACTCACGCCAGGACAACCTGCCGTTTGTCTTGGCAACGGAGAACAAGGCTTTGAATGCTGTTGCGACGAGTGTGACTACTATTTGCTTTGTTTTCCTGAATTTGATCCAGAAAACAAAGAAGGAAATATTGTTGAAAATAAAGTTTATATTTGATGATCGTATAAAAAGGACGGGAAATTGTTAGAATTTTCCGTCCTTTCCTGTCGGTAGGTAACCTATTCCATTGACTTTCCAAAACTGTCCTTAAGAGTACAGCCCGTTTGCCTTCGGCGTTTTTTGTGGGGAAGCTTTTTGAGAAAAGCTCCCCCCTTTTTTTTGCCTTCGGCGACCAGAGAAACTTTTTGAAAAAAGTTTCTCTGGAGTCTTCAAAAACTTTTATTGCATGGGTGTAAAGGTAATTTTTTATCCGTGCACTCATCCTTTCAATCGCTCCCGCGGCTGTTTTGGTACCACCACCCAAAACAGCTTTTATATTTGTTTTGCCACGGATGGGGGCGCAAAACTGGGATTTATCGGTGTCTCCCCCTCTCAGTCACCTTACGGTGACAGCTCCCCCAAAGTGGGAGCCCAATGATAGC
>JAFWYJ010000050.1 GCA_017517745.1 Clostridia bacterium
AAAAAGTTTCTCTGGACTCTTCAAAAACTTTTATCGCATGGGTATCAACGTAATTGTTTATCTGTGCGCGTCACCCTTTCATTCGGAGCGCAGAGATCAAGGCTTTCCTTTTTCCCCCTTACCCGAAAAGTTCTTGGGGGTGTGGGGGCTTCTTTCAAGAAGCCCCCACAAACCGCGTCCCCGCTAAAAAGCATATTAAAATAATAAAATTAGTTAAAAAGGTTGACTTTTTTGAAAAAATGAGGTAAAATAACAGTGTATCGCCTTTTTGAAGGGAGGAGATTATGTGGTCAGAAGCATGACAGGCTTTGGGCGTTGTCGCGAGACGGTCGACGGTTTGGACGTCACGGTCGAGGTGCGGGCGGTCAACAGCCGTTATTTTGATTGCTCGGTGAAGATCAGCCGTGCATATTCCTATCTGGAGGAGCGTATAAAGCCCTATCTGCAGAGCAAGGGAATCTCGCGCGGAAAGCTCGACGTTTGGATCGGGGTTGACGTATTGGATTCGGGCAGTGTGGACATTCTTCCCGACGAGGGCTATCTGCGCGGATACCTTGACGCGCTCTACGTTCTGCGCGACCGCTACGGTCTGCGGGATGACATTTCGGTCATGACGGTGGCTCGCAATCCCGAGGTATTCCAGATCAAGAAGCCCGAAGAGGACATCGAACGCGACTGGGCGATCGTTTCCTCGGTGCTTGAAAAGGCGACCGAAGCGTTTTTGTCTTCGCGCGAGCGCGAGGGAGAAAGCCTTGCCGCCGATCTGCGCGAGAAACTCGAAGAGATCAAAGGAACGGTCGATGAAATCGAAGTTCTTTCCGCCGCTGACGTTTCAACCTATCGCGAGAGATTGGCAACCCGCATCCGAGAGGCGCTTGCCGACAATCAGATCTCGCCGGACGAATCGCGCCTTTTGACCGAGTGCGCCATCCACGCCGACAAGGTTGCCGTGGACGAGGAGCTGGTGCGCCTGCGCACGCACTTCTCTGCCTTTGAGGAAATTCTTGCTTCGGGAGAGCCTGTCGGACGAAAGCTCGACTTCCTGATGCAGGAGATGAACCGCGAGATCAACACCACGGGATCGAAGTGCAATGACGCCAAGATCGCGCAGCTTGTGGTTGCGGTGAAGTGCTGCTTTGAGAAGATCCGCGAGCAGATCCAAAACCTTGAATAATCAATTTTTACCCCCGAAAGGAAGTTTCAAGCTATGAAATTCATCAACGTCGGATTCGGAAACATGGTCGCCGCCGACCGCGTCGTCGCGCTGGCAAATCCCGATTCCGCTCCCATCAAGAGACTGATCCAGGATTCCAAGGACGATGGCAGAGCCATTGACGTCACCTGCGGCAGACGCACCCGCGCAGTCATCATCACCGACTCCGAGCACGTCATCCTGTCCGCCATTCAGACCGAGACCATCGCAAACAGACTCGACAGCAGTGCGCAGATCGATGACGAGATTGCCGACGAGGAAGAGGACAACGAATAAAAAGGAAACGGAGATCATCACATGGAAAAAGGTCTTTTAATCGTCGTCTCCGGTCCCTCCGGAAGCGGAAAGGGTACCGTCAACAAACGGCTTCTGCAGTCCGAGGATTTCGTCTTCTCGGTCTCGGCAACCACGCGCGCACCCAGAGAGGGCGAGGTGGACGGCGTCAACTACCATTACATCACGAGAGAGGACTTTGAGTGCCGCATCCGGAACGGCGAAATGCTGGAATACACCACCTACTGCCAGAACTACTACGGCACGCCGCTCAAGGAAGCACTGGCGGTTTTGGAATCGGGCAAGAATCTGCTTCTTGAGATCGAGGTCGAGGGCGCGTTGAACGTCAAGAGAGCCTATCCCGAGGCGGTGCTGATCATGCTCCTTCCGCCTTCCTTCGCGGTTCAGGAGGCGCGTCTGCGCGGCAGATGCAGCGAGGAAGAGGAGGTCATCCAACGGCGTTTGGAGCGCACCCGCGAGGAGCTTTTGGTGCTTCCCCAATATGATTACGTGGTCTATAACCACGACGGCGGCATCGACGTGTGCGCAGACGACATCCGCGCCATCGTCCGTGCTGAAAAATGCGCGAACAAGCGTCACCCTAACGCCGCAAAGGCTTATTTCGAATAAAAAACAAATCTGCCTGCCGCAAGTGGGCATCCTACATATCAATACTCATGCAAAGGAGAATTATCATGCTTTATCCCACCATCGAAGAATTGACCAAAGGTCAGCACAACCGCTATGAGCTTGCGCTCGCAACCGCAAAGTGCGCGCGCTTGATCACGAACGAATACGTTCGTCAGCACGAGCTTGCCGAAAAGGCAGCCTCCAAGGAAGCCTCCGCGTCGATCGATCGCGAGCTTCGTGACGAGAAGGCTGTGAAGGTCGCCATCAATCGCATGCATCGCGGTCAGTATTCCATCGTTTCGAACGCCGCCGAGGCATCGACCGACGAAGAGTAACACCGATGAAGCTGGTTGCCGGCGTCTGTCTTTTGGAGAACCCTTTTCCAATCGACGGCATATACGACTACCGCATCCCCGAGGAGCTTGCCGAGGATATTCACCTCGGCAGCTTCGTGGTTGTTCCCTTCGGAATCGCAAACAACCGCCGCACCGCGCTGGTGCGCGAGCTTAAGGATTCCTCGAAATATGACGATCTGAAGGCGGTCCTTTCGGTCTGCTCCGAACGCTTGTCGCTTGACGAGGAAATGTTGGGGCTGTGCGATTTCATGAAGCTGAGAACGCTCTGCTCCACGGGCGACGCGGTCCGCGCCATGATTCCCGCGTCCGCGCTCTCAAAGCTGGTCACGGTCTACACGCCCACGCCCGGACAAATACCTCCCGATTCCGACGATTTTCCCTCGTCGGATTTGTTCGTATATCGGTATATCTGCGAACGAGGAGAGATGGCACACTCCACCGTGCGCGAGCGTTTCGGCGTTGCCGCCGAGCTGAGTCTGCGACACCTGCTCAAACGCGGATATCTGCAAAAAAGAGTCTTCCTGAAGGATGCCTCCGAGGGCTTGATCGAGCGGGTGTGGCTTCCCGTGCTTTCCGAGGAACAGGTTCGCGCGCTGATCGAGGGGGGCGAGATCAACGGCGTCCGTCTGTCCTCCGAAAAACAAAAATCGGTGCTGAAGCTGGTTCTGGAAAACAACGCGCCCATGACAGCCTCCGAGATCAAGGAGCGCTTGGGTGTGACAGACGCACCGCTGAAAACGCTGCAATCCAGAGGCATTCTGCAAACCGTTGACCGTCGCGTCGACCGCAACCCTTATGCTTCGGCAACCGTTGTCGGGCAAACGCCACTCTCACTCAACGAGGAGCAATCGGCGGCGGTGGAGACACTCTCCTCGCTGGCTTTTTCGGGTGAGGCAAAGGCGGCACTGCTGCACGGTGTGACCGGTAGCGGAAAAACCGTTGTCATGACCGCCCTGATCGACCGTCTGCTCGCCGCGGGACGCGGCGTGATCCTGCTGCTTCCCGAGATCGCTCTGACACCGCAGTCGGTTTCGATCTTCTGCGCGCGCTACGGAAACCGCGTTGCCGTCATTCACTCGGCACTCTCGGCGGGAGAACGCTACGATGCCTATTGCCGCATCAAAAGCGGGGAAGCCGACGTGGTCATCGGCACGCGTTCCGCCGTCTTTTCCCCGGTCCGCAATCTCGGCGCGATCCTGATCGACGAGGAGCAGGAGCATACCTATAAATCCGATCAAAACCCCAAATATCATACGCGTGACATCGCGCGTTACCGCTGTGCCTCCAACCGTGCGCTGATGCTTCTGGCATCGGCAACGCCATCGGTCGAAAGCTATCGAAAAGCAAAGGCGGGCGTCTACACGCTGGTGCGCCTGACAAACCGCTTCGGCGGCGCGAAGCTTCCCCGCGTGGAAATCTGCGACATGAAACGCGAGGCACGCAACGGCAACATCTCGCCGCTCGGCTCGAAGCTGATGGAGGAGCTCTGTCGCGTCACCGCGGCAGATGAGCAGGCGGTGCTGTTTCTCAACCGCCGCGGCTACAATCATTTCGTCAGCTGCCGCACCTGCGGCGAAGCCGTTCTCTGCCCGAGTTGCTCGGTTGCGATGACCTATCACACACACAAAGGAACCTATGCCGACGGACAGCTCGTCTGCCATTGGTGCGGAAGACGTCAGCCCATGCCGCACGTCTGTCCCTCCTGCAAGTCCGAGCATCTGGCGCGCATGGGCTTCGGTACCCAGCGTGTGGAGGAGGAACTGCAAAAGCTGCTTCCCTCCTCGCGTGTCCTGCGTATGGACACCGACACAACCTCCACCAAATTTTCTTATGACAGCATGCTCGGAGACTTCCGCGCGCACAAGGCCGACGTCCTGCTCGGTACACAGATGGTGACAAAGGGACACGATTTCCCCAACGTCACGCTCGTCGGCGTATTGCTTGCCGACGCGGGGCTCTATCTTGACGATTACCGCGCTTCCGAGCGCACCTTCTCGATGCTGACGCAGGTCATCGGCAGAGCCGGACGCGGAGAAAAGAACGGCATGGCGGTCATTCAGACCAACAACCCCGATCACGAGATCCTCGCGCTTGCCTGCGCGCAGGATTATGAGAAGTTCTACGAGCGCGAGATCCGTCTGCGCGAGTTGCTCCTCTTCCCTCCCTTCTGCGACATCGCGCTTCTGAGCTTTACGGGATACAACGAAAACGAGCTCTTCCGCGCGACCGGAGTGCTTTCCGCGCGGTTGCAAACACTGACCTCGGAGGGCGGCGAATTTCAAGATGTGGGGCTTGTGACCTTCGGTCCGTTTGAAGCGCCGGTCTATCGTGTGGACAACAAATACCGCATGCGCATGGTGGTCAAGTGCCGTCTCAATCGGCGCACGCTCGCGCTGTTTGCCGATCTGCTCTGCTTCTTCTTCCGAAACATGGGAAAAAGAGTCAGCATGGGCATTGATTTCAATCCCTCAACGCTCTGAAAAAAGATCCTTCGTTCATATTCAATTTGCAATTCGGTGGTATCCTATTTACGACCCCGAACCAACCAAAGGAGAACTGTTATGGCAAAACTGAACATTGTAAAAGTCGGAGACGACACCCTGCGCAAGGTCTGCCGTCCCGTGGAAAAAATCACGCCCCGCATTCTGACGCTGTTGGATGATATGCTGGAGACGATGCGCGCAGCCGACGGCTGCGGTCTTGCCGCGCCTCAGGTCGGCATTCTGCGCCGCATCGCCATCGTGGAGGTCGAACCCGGACAGCCGATCGAGCTGATCAACCCCAAGATCATCGCCTACGCGGGCGAGCAGGAGGAGCAGGAGGGCTGTCTTTCGATCCCCGGTCGCTGGGGCATCACCAAGCGTCCCAAGCACGTCACCGTCCGCGCCATGAACCGCAAGGGAGAACTCTTTGAGGTCAGCGGAAGCGATCTGCTCGCGCGCGCCTTCTGTCACGAGATCGACCATCTTGACGGAAAGCTCTTCACCGACTGTGTTGTGAGGTACTCGGACTGATGCGGATTTTGTTCATGGGAACGCCCGACTTCGCGCTCTTTTCTCTGCGCGCGTTGGTCGAGGCGGGAGAAACTATCGTCGGCGTCATCACACAGCCCGACAAGCCGAAGGGCAGAGGCTACACGCTCACGCCGCCGCCCGTCAAGGTCTATGCAGAGGAACAAGGCATCCCCGTGTTGCAACCGAACACTTTGCGCGGCGAGGAATTTGCCGCCACGCTCGCCTCTCTTGATCCCGAGCTGATCGCCGTGGTCGCCTACGGCAAGATCCTTCCCACAAACGTGCTGGATTATCCCAAGCACGGTTGCATCAACGTCCACGGCTCGATCCTGCCCGAATACCGCGGCGCCGCGCCCATGCAGCGCGCCATCATCGACGGCAAGCGCGAGACAGGCATCACGACGCAAATGATGGCGGACGGCATCGACACGGGCGATATTTTGATGATCGAAAAAATTGAGATCGCGGCGAATGATAATTTTGAAACGGTGCATGATAAGCTTGGAGCATTGGGCGCATCGGTTCTGCTTCGCACGATCGACGCCGTGCGCGGGGGAACGCTGACACGCACCAAGCAGGACGATTCTCTGGCGAGCTATGCCTCGAAGATCGAAAAAGAGGATTGTGTCATCGATTTTGCCAAGCCCGCCTCGGCAGTTCACGACCAAATCCGCGGTCTGTCTCCCATTCCGCTCGCGTTTACACATACGCCCGACGGCAAGATGCTCAAGATCGTCGCGTCCGAAATTGCGGACATCGAAGCATCCGCGTGCCCCGGCACGGTGCTCTCGCTTGCGAACGGAAAGATCACCGTTGCTTGCGGAACGGGCGCCGTCTCGTTTCTCTCGGTGCTTCCCGAGGGAAAAAAACGCATGAACGCCGCTGATTTCATCAACGGCAGAAAGATCAGCGTCGGTGATCTTCTCGCATCCGACGCAAACTGAAAACAGTTTGAAAGGAGATTTTTATGTTATTCGGCTGGTTTTATTTTGATTGGACGATCCTGATCGTCCTGCCCGCCATGTTCTTCGCCTTCTGGGCGCAGATCAAAGTCAGCTCCACTTTTGAAAAATATAATCGCACAATCACGCGCAGCGGTTTGACCGCCGCCGAAGCCGCGCGGAAAATGCTCGACCAAAACGGTCTCTTCAACGTGCAGATCACACAGACGCCCGGAAGCCTGACCGATCACTACGATCCTCGCAACCGCACGCTCTTCCTCTCGCAGTCGGTCTACGCCTCGCGCAGTACCGCGGCGATCGGCGTTGCTTGCCACGAGGCGGGACACGCGCTTCAGCATGCGAAGGGATACGCTCCGCTCAAGGCAAGAATGGCGATCATTCCGATCTGCAACCTCGGCTCGCGCGCCTCTTTTCCGCTCTTTTTCATCGGACTTCTGGTGGCATCCACCAACGTCGGCGCATGGCTGATGTTTGCCGGCATCGCGTTTTTCTCGCTGTCAACCCTCTTTCAGCTGATCACACTTCCCGTCGAGTTCAACGCCTCGCGCCGCGCCCTGGAGGGAATGAACAGTTGCGGGTTGCTCTATGGAGACGAGCTCAACGATGCGCGCAAGGTCCTCTCTGCCGCGGCGATGACCTACGTCGCAGCGCTTGCGACCTCTCTGCTCTCTCTCTTGCGCCTGATCGTCATCGCCAACAACAACCGCAGACGCTGATCCGTCGCAGAAAACGTTCACCATGACAACAAACATCCGCGCCGTCGCGCTGACGGTGCTTGACAAATGCACCGCCGCCGGGCAATATTCCAACATTGCCCTGGACACCGCCCTGAAGCGAAATCCGCTCTCGCCCGCCGACCGCGGTCTTTTGACCTCGCTGGTTTACGGCACGCTCGAGCATCTTTTGACGCTTGATCACTTCATCTCCGCGCTTTCATCGCGCGGCATTGACGAGATCGACGGACAAACGCGTAATCTCTTGCGCATGGGGCTCTATCAACTCGCCTTCCTCGATCGCATCCCCGATCACGCGGCAGTCAACGAAACCGTCGATCTCGCACCCAAACGCACGCGTGGCTTTGTCAACGCCATTCTGCGCGCCTTTTTGCGCGCCGACAAAAAGATCGCCCTGCCCGACCGCGACCGCGATCCGATCGCCTATCTTTCGGTGCGCTATTCCTTCGCGCCCGCGATCTGTGAGAAGTTTCTCTCGACGTTCGGCTTCGATCGTACTGAGCGACTCCTTGAGGCTTTTTGTCAACCTCCAACCGTCACCCTGCGCGTCAACACTCTGAAAACCACGCGCGAAACGCTTCTGCGGGAGCTGACCGCCCAAGGCTTTGCCGCCGAGGCGACGCTCGAAAGCCCCCACGGAATTCTGCTCCGCGGAAACGCGCCCGTGCCCTCTCTGCCGGGCTTTTCCGACGGACTCTTCTTTGTCCAGGACGAGGCTTCCCAACTATGCACGGAGGCACTCGACGCGCGCGCGGGCATGAACGTGATCGACGTCTGCGCCTGCCCCGGCTCGAAGTCCTTCGGCATCGCGGCAAGCATGGAAAACAGCGGACGCCTTCTCTCCTGTGACCTACATCAAAACAAGCTCTCGCTCGTCAGGAGCGGTGCCGAGCGTCTCAGCATCTCGATCATAGAGACCGTGGCGCGCGACGCGCGAGAACCGAACCACGATTGGATCGGTGCCTATGACCGTGTGCTCTGTGACGTCCCCTGCTCGGGATTCGGCGTTTTCGCGAAAAAGCCCGAGCTTCGCTACAAAAATCCCGACGAGAGCGCGGGACTTCCCGAGATCCAATCGGCGATTTTGCGCAACGCCTCGACCTTTTTGCGCGCGGGAGGCTTGCTGGTCTATTCGACCTGCACGCTCCTTCCCGAAGAAAACCAAGAAAATATCGCACGCTTTTTGCAGACAAGCCCCGACTTCTCGCTCCTCACAGAGCGGACACTGACGCCCGACGTCGACGGCACCGACGGCTTTTATTTCGCCGTTCTGCAAAAGCGATGATTTCATTTTTTTGACACGTATGCCACCCCAACCCCCGACACAAACTGAGAAAGGAGACGGACACAATGGAATCGGTGACCAAACGCGAATTGTTATCTCTTGAGCTCTTTGAGCTTGAGGAATGGCTGCTTTCGGCAGGAGAAGCGAAATACCGTGCAAAGCAGCTCTTTCCACAGCTTCACAAGGGGCTTTCTCCGGACGAGATGACCAATCTCGGAAAGCGGCTTCAGGAGAAGCTGCGGAACGAATTTGTG
This sequence comes from Clostridia bacterium, assembly GCA_017517745.1. Lineage (GTDB taxonomy): Bacteria > Bacillota > Clostridia > Oscillospirales > CAG-272 > UMGS1865. The sequence goes on from JAFWYJ010000050.1 coordinate 8,722, forward strand.
TGGCACCTGCCCGTGGTGGAACGAAAGCTGGTCTCCAAAATCGACGGAACGGTCAAATATCTGTTCTCTCTCGCCGACGGCAACTGCGTGGAAAGCGTGGTCATGCGGTATGAGCACGGAAATACCATTTGCATCTCGTCACAGGTGGGCTGTCGGATGGGGTGCAAGTTCTGCGCCTCCACCATTGGGGGACGGGTACGAAACCTTTCGCCGGGCGAGCTCCTCGGGCAAGTCATTGCCGCGGGGAAGGACCTCGGAGAGCGCATCTCCAACATCGTGATGATGGGAATCGGCGAGCCGTTGGACAACTATGACAACGTGCTCAAATTTCTTCGTCTGGTCAACTGCGAGGAGGGTATTTGCATCGGATACCGACACATTTCTCTCTCCACCTGCGGATTGGTGGATCGGATCGAACAACTGATGGAGGAGGATCTTCCGATCACACTTTCGATCTCTCTGCACGCCCCCGACGATGAAACGCGATCTGCCATCATGCCCATCAACAAAAAATACGGTGTCGATGCGCTTCTCGAGGCCTGCCGTGCCTACTTCTCGAAAACAGGACGGCGGATCTCTTTTGAATATACTTTGATCGCCGGCAAAAACGATTCTCCCGAGAACGCGCAGAAGCTTGCGCGGGTACTCAACGCCAAACTGCGATCCCGCACCGAGACCATGCCGATCCACGTCAACCTCATCCCTGTCAACGAGGTCAGCGAGACCGAGTTCAAACGCTCCTCTCGCGACGCCGTGGCAAAATTTGCCGCCATCCTCGAATCCAAGGGCATCCGCGCGACGGTTCGCCGCAAGCTGGGAGCTGACATCAACGCCTCCTGCGGTCAACTGCGCAGAGAATCCATCAAAGAGCAATCCTCGGAACCGACCTGATCTCTCGCGCCCCCGCGTCTACATAACACGAAAAAAAGGGGGCGACCGAAGGATGAAACGGCATCCGAATCCATGGAGGCGGGCGGCTCTGCTCTCCTTTTTGGCGCTGCTTTGCGCCGCTTGGCTGACCTTTGCGGCTCTCTTTTCGCCCGCGAAGGAAAACACCGTTACGTTGGAAATTCCCGATCTCTGCGACAAACCGCTCGCGTCTGCGACGCTTGACGGTCGGTTTGAAGTGGAGATCGAATACCGATATGACACGAAAGCCCCGGCAGGAACCGTGCTCTCTCAATCGCCCGCGGCGGGAAGCCGCCGCAAGCTGACGCGAGAGAACCCCCAATGCACGCTCTCCCTGACCGTGAGCCTCGGGAAGGAAGCGGTCACGCTTCCAAACCTCGTGGGCAAGGACGCGCGCGATGCCGCCGCGGAATTGCGAAAGCTGGGACTTGCCGTGGAAACCGTCACCGTGAACAGTGCCTATCGCGCGGGTACGGTCCTTTCGTCCTTGCCAAAGGCAGGAACGCGACTCCCCAAAGGTGAAACCGTGGTGCTGAACGTCAGCGGCGGCATCCCCACGGGGACGGTTACCGTCCCCGATCTCGCAGGACTGTCACGCAGTGACGCGTTGATCGCCCTCTGGACCGCACAGCTCGCGGTACGAGAGGTGGTCGAGGTCGATTCCGACGCGCCGGCGGGTAGCGTCATCCGCCAAAGCCACCGCCCGGGAACAGTGGTCGCGGCAGGCACGGGAATGACACTCTACGTCAGCCGCGAGCGCGGCGAAGAATAAAAAAGCGATCCTTCGCTTCAATCTTTTGGAAAGGAAAAAACCGATGACCTATACAGGATACGGACGGGTTATAAAGGGTGTGGGCGGCTTGTTCACCGTCAAGCTGTTTACTTGCGGCTCACGCCTACATAGTGAGGATGACACCCCCATGCCCTTGGACGGGCACACGGTGTTCGCGCGCGGACGCGGGGTGCTGCACAAAAAAGGCGCGCTTCTCGTGGGCGACCTGGTGAAGGTCTGTTATGATCAGACCTCCTTTACCTCAGAAAACGGCGAAATCCTACCCGCCGCAGACGGCAGCGGCATCTCGATCGATGAGGTGTTGAACCGCACCTGCGCGCTCATTCGTCCGCCGATGGCAAACCTCGACGTTCTCTTTGTCACCCTTGCCGCCGCCTCTCCCGATCCCGTTCCCGAAACCGTCGACAAGCTGATCGCCATCGCGGAATTCAATCGCATCGAGCCGGTCATCGTCATCACAAAAAGCGATCTCGCACCCTCGCGCGCAGAAGAGCTGAAATCACTCTACCGCAACGCCGGCTTCAACGCCTTCGGCGTGGGATTCGGCGCGGACGGAGACCTGCAAGACCTGAAGGATTATATCAACCGTATCCCCGACGGCAAGATCGCCGCCTTCTCGGGCGCGTCCGGCGTCGGGAAGTCCACGCTGCTCAACACCCTCTTCCCATCCCTGCGCCTTGAAACGGGAGAGATCAGCCGCCGTATCGAGCGCGGGAAAAACACCACCCGCGTCGTCGAGCTCTATCCCCTCTCCGATGCCTCCGATTGCAGCTTCCTCGCCGACACTCCCGGCTTTACCATGCTCGACTTCGAACGCTTCGATTTCTTTGAAAAAGAGGATCTCCCTCTGACCTTCCGCGAGTTCCTCCCCCTCATCGGCTCCTGCCGCTATACCAAATGCTCGCACACCAAGGAAGAAGGCTGCGCCATCGTCGACGCCGTCAAAGCCGGTACCATATCCCCCTCCCGACATAAAAGCTTCGTCTCCCTCTACGATATCCTGAAGAAAAAAACCAAATGGTGATTTTCGTGAGTGACGCGTTTTGTGGGGAACGCGGGGGACGCGATTGTGGGGGTGCTTTTTGAAAAAAGCCACCCCCACACCCCTTTTTTGCCTTCGGCGTTTTTTGTGAGGGCGCTTTTTGAGAAAAGCTCCCCCACGCCCCCGCAAAAACTTTTATTGCAGGGGTGGAAAGGTAATTTTTATCCGTGCGCGTCATCATTTCAATAGCTCTCGCTGCCATTTTGGGACCACTAACCCAAAATGGCTTTTATATTTGTTTTACCCACGGAAAGGGTGCGCAAAATTGGGATTTGTCGGGGAATTTGAAGAAGCGTAATAGTGAGCGGCAGCCTCCCTTGTGTAAAGGGAGGTGCCGAGCGGATGCAAGGCGGAGGGATTGTAAAACAAAGAAACAATGACAATCCCTCACCGCCTTCGGCGGAGCTCCCTTTACACAAGGGAGCCTTCCAATATCTCTGCGCGCAATTCGATAAATCAAAATTTGAAGTACAAAAAACAAATCCAAACAACTTTTCTTGCCA
>JAFWYJ010000051.1 GCA_017517745.1 Clostridia bacterium
GGTCTCTTCCTTCTTCGCGGTTGTTGTTTCTTCCTTCTTGGGTGCTTCCGTGGTGGTCTCTTCCTTGCCATCACCCGTGCAGGCGGTGACAGTGATCACGATGCACAAGAGAGCAAGCAACAAAGCAATCAGTTTTTTCATAATAATCTCCTTTTATTTTTTGATTGTGAAATCAAGCAGAACGGGACAATGATCGGAGATGTATCCGACGATGTCGTCGTCCAAAGTATGGTAGACGTTTGCCTTGATCCGTTTTGCGGGGTCAAGCGCAAAAATCTGATCAATGGATAACTCATATCCGTTACAAGAATGGGTTCCTCCAACGTAGGCATCCAACTCGTCACTATACACGGGGAAACCGTGACAGGAGCACGTGGGATTTTTGACGTCCGCGAGATCTCGCGTGTTGTCAAATCCGGCCTCGTACAGGAGTTTGCACGCAATGCGACTGACAACAGAGTTGTAGTCACCGCCGACGATCACAGGAACGTCATAGGTCTCGACAATCTCTTTCATCGCGGGAATCAATTTCCGTGTCACCTGCTCTGCGCGAAGAGGATCACCCTCGTCGGCAGTTTGGTGAGGAACGAACGTATTGGACTCCAAATGCGTGTTACAAACGGAAAATCTCTCTCCCGTTTCCAGGCTTTCAAACACGCCCGCAACGGCGGTATGCCAACAATATTTCGAATCGTCGGTATAGTACCGTTCCGAGGGAATGATTGCCTTTTTGTCATCACCGACGATCAGATCGCCATAGTTGACAAGGCGGCAGTGAAGCAACTTCACCTTTTTCGGATCGTAGAAAAGAGGATTATACATCTCTCTCGTCTCGCCTTCGGGGATCGCCTCACAGTAGCCGTTCTCATCCAACAATCGGATCAAATCGGTTCTGCGACGCCATTCGCTGAAAAACTCATTCATTCCAAAAACGTCGGGATGGTAGCCCATGATCAACGAAAGCTCGTACCTTCCGTTGTGGACTCCAAAGCGATAGCTCTTTCCGGAGATGTAGTGATACCACACGTTGTGGAACATCACACGGTATTCTCCGTTTCTCTTTGCCATCACGTTGGGCAGATGAATGTCGGAACGGTAGGAGAAATCGGAATCCAGCGCAACGTCCTCGCCAAAAAGCTTGGGAAGATACGTCGCAACCTCTTGATATCCGAAAAAGCCGTCCGCCACCACCTGCAACCGCTCTCCCGTCATGGAAACGGAATAAGCGCCCTTCTCCCGGACGGGATCCTGTCGGTTGGTGTGTCCGATCAGGATCTCGTACCGAGATGCAGGATGGGAATCATCATGCGTGGGCAGAATCAAGCCCATATTCTGATGAAAATGATGCTGTAAGACAATCGCGGCGAAGATCTCGGCGCTGTTGCCTTGCTCGGGATAGACGATTTGGAAGTCCGAAATCGAAATACCCGCAAGCGTTACAGAATTCAACATAGAAAACTCCTTTGCAATTCAAGCTCATCAAAACAGAGCTCACCCACCCGCCGTCCCCCTCACGGGAGGGAGACAACGGTTTTGATGATGAAAGTGTTTTTTAAACAGCAACGCGGATGATCCACAGATAGATCTCGTTCGCCGTGATCTCGGAAGCATCAACACCATAGTGGCAAGTCTTGAATGCCTCGGCAATCGAACCGCCCTTGAGCGAATTGCCAACCTGCGTGGTATTGAGATCACCGGTAATGATGCCCGCATAAGCGTTTGCATTGCCGGAAGTCCAATCCTTCTCCGAAGGCGCGCCAAACGCGTTCACGTGAGTGACGCCCGCAACCGAGTAGCAGTTGGAATAAACTCTTGCCGTGGTAGGCGTGCCGTCCATTGCATAGCCGGCGATACCGCCCGAGCAGGGCAGGAAGTTGTCGGCGATTGCCGTATGCTCAGCCGTCGCGGAGAATTCTTCGGTCAGGTTGAAGCAGTAGGTGTAGCTTGCAAGCTTTGCGGTATTATCGTTACCGATGATACCACCCATACCAACACGGTGGTTGGATCCGGAAGCATTTCTGTCAGCGATCACGGTCAGCTTGCCTGCGTTCACGCAGTAGGAAACCGCGTTTGCGCTGGTGTCGTTCAGGAGATTGTATGCACCGATGATACCGCCAATACCCGCCCAACGCGTGAAGGTGATCATGTTGATCTTACCGTAGTTGACGTTGTAGGTGATGGTGTTCGCGTCTGCCGAACCAATGATACCGCCTGCGGCGATGTCACCGGTGACGACTGCGCGGTTGGTGCAATAGGAAATCTCGGTTGCTGCATTCGTGAAGCCAACGATACCGCCCGCATAGACACCTGCCGCCGAGCAAGCGACGTCGGTGGTGCAGTTGGTGATGGTTGCTCCGTTTGCCATACCGACGATGACACCCGAAATGGTCTCACCGAAGGTTGCGGCAGAGGTCGAAGCAGTGGTGCTCAGGATGGTTCCAACGTCCACGTTCTTTGCGATGATGTTCTTGATCGTCGCGCCGGAGCCAATGACTCCGAAGATACCGCTGACGTAGGTGTCACCCTTCAGAATCTCTTCGTTCTTTTCATTCAAGCCCACAACCGTGGTGATCGATGCCAAGCCCTTGTCCTTCTGTGCATTGATGGTCGCGTTCTTGATCGTAAACTCACCGCCGTCATAGACACCGCCGAAGGCGTTTCTGTTGACGTAGTTGCTACCGCTCTGGTAGTATCCGATCGGAGTGAACGCCTTGCCTGCAAGGTCAAGGTCAGCCGTCTGCTTGAAGTAGACACCCGAGAATGCAATGCGGCTCAAGCCGTTGTTCTTGCCAAGGAACGCGTTTGCAATGGTGATGTCGTTGGTCGCGCGAGAGAGCCATGCGAGATGCTCGGGACGCTCGATCAGGTAGGGCTCTGCCTGAGTTCCCAGACCCTTGGTGGGTGCGGCATAGTCATTCATGCCCTGCCAGGTGTCACCTGCGACGTCGTTGTCCTCAAACTTTGCCACGTCCTTGGAGGTGTTCAGGTCGAAGTCAACCAGAAGCGCCTTGTGGTCGGCATACATCATCGTTGTCGGATCGCAGACGTTACGGTAAGCCGTCGTTGCGATCGAGCTACCCGAATAGTTCTTCGAGTAGACATGGTCGATCGAGGTCTTGTAGCCGTCGCTGGAGGACGAGTTGGCAATGCTGCCTACGTACTCAACGTAAGCTCCCAGATCGGTGTTATAGATCGGATAGCCGTGCGCCGAGCCGTTGTAGGTGGTGTCGGTGGTTGCGGTCTTGTTGTTGAAGAATCCGCCCTTCACCAACAGGTCACAAGCACTGGTCAGGATCGGAAGCTGCTTGTTGCCACCGTAGGGCGCCATGTCGTTCCACGTGAAGGCCTGCGAGTAGTTGTAGGCAGCATCGGCACCGATCATCTGCGTGGTGTAGGTTCCCTCGTTGTAGCTGTCGGCAGAGTTGTAGTCACCGCCAACGAGGATGGGAGCCTTGAAGTCTGCCTGATAGGTATTCAGGCAGGTCACCAGCTTCTCCACCTGCTCCCAACGGATGGGGTTACCCCACGGCACGGTACGCTGAGCGACCGTTCCGTTGGAATCGAAGTGCGTACAACAAACCGTGAATCGCTCACCCTTTGCATTCTCAAAGGTTGCGATCGTTGCGCCCATGCCCGAAAGAGAGTTATCATGATAATAACCGTTGGATCTCAAGACCGGAGTCTTTTTAACGTAGCCGTTGGGCAACGTTGTGGATGCGGTCGTGACAGCACCAAAGCTGAGCCACATATCCGAGCCGGACACCAGCGTCACCTGACTCCTGTCATAGAAAATGATCGAGTCGGGCGCATTGGCGTTGGTCGTGTGGGAGACTCTGTCGGAAGAAGCCTGTCTGTCCGAGGTCACGTTGGGGCTGTAAGCCGCACGCTCAACGGGCTTGTAGATGCATCCGTAGCCCAGAGCTGCCATTCTTGCTTCCAGATCACTTGCGACCCAAGAGAGCCAATACTCGTTGAAGGCGATGACGCCGGGGCGATATGCCTCGACCATTGCCAGAACGTAGGGAAGGCTGGTCGGAGTTCCCTCCTCGGTCACGCCTGCCTCGCCGCCTGCTTCTGCCCATGCATGCGCCCAGATGTTCTGGAACATGACACGGTTCTCACCAGTCTTCTGGTTCAGCATCTCACGAGTGTAGACGCCGGTGTGTCTGAAGTTTCCCCACAGGGGCTCAGTGGTGAGCCCCTTTTTGAAGAAGGTTCCGGTCAAATACTCTGCCGCGCCCGTAAAGCCGAACTGGTCGCCTGCGGTCACGATCAGGTTTTTGCCGTCACGGCGAACCGAGTAGGTACCGGTCACCATGTTGGGATTTTCAACGATTTGAATCTGATTTGCCTTTGCGGCGTTGTTCAGACTCAGCTTCAGTCCCTGATTGTAAAAATGATATTGCAACTCAACGGCAGTGTAAACCGCTGCGTTGTTGGAATTTACAGGATAGGAAATGCTGTAGCTGGAGTCAATTTGAATCGATTCAATATTACTGCCTGGCACAGGAGACGAAATATCCGTCTCCGTCGTAGCTAACTGCGTAGGTGTGACCCAGAGAGTCTACGCCGTCCTTGGTGGTGAAGGGAGTGATCTCGAAGGTGATCGCACCGTAGGTGTCGAGGTTGATGCCCTCGATGGAGAGAGCTACGAAGTAGGTGGTGTCGTAGTCAGTTGCGTTGTAAACGATGGTCTGACCGTTAGTAGAATCCTTACCAACGAGAGAGGTGTAAACAACGGTGTCAGCAATGCGAGCTGCCTCTGCCATGGAGCCGCCCTTAGCGGAAACGATCTTGACCATGAAGCCTGCTGCGTCGAACTGCTTGGATTCCAAGCCTGCAACGAAACGAACGTCATAGGTATCAGCCTTAACGAGAGAATCCTGAACGCCGATGAACTTGATGGTCTCGCCTTCAGCGATCGCATCGTTTGCTGCGATGATGTCTCTGTAAACGGACATTGCCTCGATAGTTGCAACGTCTGCCTTGAAGTTGCAGTTGGTCACCTTTGCATTGAAAGCATCAGCAGAGCCGAAGCAGTTTGTGACCTGAGCTGCAGAAACAACGTTGGAAATCAGACCACCGTGAATAGCACCGTGGTTCCATGCAACGTCTGCACCTGCAGAACCGTCGTTTTTCGTTACCTTGATTGCGCTGTCAACAGAATAAACGTGATCCCAAGTGTTAGCAGTACCATTGTTTGCACGGTCACAAGCGTAACCGATGATACCGGAACCTGCAGCATTGTTGTTTCCGCCGTAGGTCTTGTAGTTCATCTCGGTCATCAGGTTGAAGCAGTATGCAAACTGAACACCGGTGGTGCCATCCGTCCATTGACCGGACTTACCCATGGTTCCGCCGAGGATACCACCCATACCGGCATCGCCGTAAGTGGTAGCGGAAACGCTTGCCTTCTCACCGTTGACACAGTAAGAAATGACGTTGGTCGTTACGAAATTCGAAGCATCTTCTTTACAAGGAGTAACGGAACCGACAATACCGCCAACTGCATGACGAACTCTGGTTGCAGTATCGGAGGTGTAGGTTTCGATGTCACCCTCGTTCACGCACATGGTAACGGTACCCCAAGCCATGATACCAACGATACCGCCGGCATAGGTAACACCCTTGACATGACCGGTGTTCGTGGAGTTGGAAACAGTCTTTCTTCCGGAAAGATCGGGGTTCAGCTCACCGGTCTCTTCATTGGTGGTAGGAGCAGTCGCATCCATTTCACCAACGATACCGCCGGCACCGGCATTTACAACCTTGGTTTCAACAGCACCGCTGTTGAGACAGCCAGAAATCGTGGATTCACCGCGAACATAACCGAAGATACCGCCGGCAGCTGCTCCGTAGGAAGTAATCGCACCGGTGTTGACACAATTCTCGATCGTCTTTACAGTGGGCTGGTTTGCACAACCAACGATACCGCCAACACGTCCGTGATAGTTGGTCTTCGTGCTGGTAACCGCACCATGGTTTGCGCAATTGACAACGGTGGCCTCAACGGCGCCGACGTGGCCGACGATACCGCCGGTATAGTCATTACCGGTAACAACAGCTTCAGCCGAGTTAACGCAATCAGCAACCAAAAGGGTGCCGGCAACCTCAGCGACGATACCGCCGGTGATGCCGCTACCGTTGACAGTACCGTTGTTGGTACAATTCGAAACGGTCGTCATTACGTTGACGTAAGGAAGAACACCTGCTGCCGTAGGACCGGTAATAACGCCGTTGTTGGTAAAGTTCGAAATCACAAGACCGCTCTTAACAGTCTGGCAGGTGAAACCACCGGCAAAAGTGGTACCGTTAATTGCACCGTTGTTAACACAATCGGTGAAAACGTCAGTGGTATAGAACATAGCACCAACGATACCGCACGCGGTCGGAGCAGTGATTGTTGCGCCGTTGGTGCAATTCTTGACAGTGGTAACCTTGGAACCGAAGGTTCTGACAACCATACCTGCAGCCATCGTGGTTGCGGTTGCGGAGCAGTCTGCGTCGGAGGTGCAGTTGATGATGTTTGCCTCAATGGACCAACCTGCGATGACAGCAGCCGCAGTGGTTTTGGTGTGCTCTGCATCGTAGTTACCGGTGTCAACGTTCACTGCGTTCACGTTCTTCACAACTGCGCCTGCGGACAGGTTGAACAGTGCATCGTAGTGACCGGGAACGTTCTCATTGTTGTAAAGGTTAGCCGTGGGAGGCGTGAAGGAAGCAGCCTCGCCGTTCTTGTAGTAGCCGTTGGTGCTGTCTGCATGGTCAGCCATGCTTACCTTTGCATTCTTGATTGCAAAGCCGTTACCGTCGTAAACACCTGCGAACAGACGTCTGTTTGCAGAGGTTGCGGACATGTAGGAACCGATGGGCATGAATGCCTTGTCAGCGAGATCGATGTCATCAGTCTGCTTGAAGTAGATGCCCTGGAACGCCTTACGAGCTTCGTAAGCAACAGTCTCGCCCTTGACTTCCTCAAGGAAAGCCTTTGCAGCAGTTGCATCCTCAACCATGCGAGAGAGCCAAGCAAGCTTCTGGGGGGTGTCAATGATAAAGGGGTCTTGTGCAGTACCGGTACCTTGGGTGGGTTCTGCATAGTCGTTCATGCCGCCCCAAACGGTTGCGGCAGAAACTCCCATGACTGCGATGGAAAGAACCATCGTCAGCACGAGGAGCATAGAAAGAATTCTCTTAGTCATGATAATTTTTCCTCCATTAAAATGTTGTCACGTGTATTCACGTGTTATTTAAGGGATCGCTTAAAGTCTTTTTGTTTGAATTGCTTGTTTTTTTTGAGTCTTTTTCTTTCGATCGGAAATCAAAGATCCATGATGTCCTCGATCGTCATTACTTTTCCTTCGCCCTTCTCCATAACGTTGAGAGAGAGGGTGATGATGTCCTCAGCTTCCACAGCAAGAACGGTTACGATCGGATTGTTGTAAATCTTTTTCATTTTAAAGGCTACTCCTTTCTCGTTTGTAGTAAAAAAATGTTAATTTACTTGGAGTGTGCATTTTGCGTGCGTATATGCGTTATTTCACTCCCACTGCCCCACCGCGGCAAGCCGCGGCGAGGCTTTCTATTGTTTGAAGGAGTTGAAAAACACGTTGAATTTTTCAGCGTCCCCGACGGAGGACTCACGCCGCCTCCATCGGTTCCGCCTCGGCAGAGAGCGTTTTCTCTACCTTATTATTTATAATAGGGCGCGATTTGAGATTAGTCAGCGAAAGCTGCCAGGATTGCCTGGTACTCTGCAACAGCCTCAATCTCTTCCACGGTCTTGCCGTAGTAGGTGTCAGCGAATGCCGCGTCAACCAACTGCTGCCAGCCGGGATTGGTCTCGTTGTTCGCCTCAATTCCGAGAGCGTTTGCCATCTGATTGACTGCGTTACGTCCGGAAGTGATGCCCGCATACTTGAACATGTTGGGCGTGTCATCCTCGTTGGACCAGATTCTCTCGTAGGTCGAAACACCGAAGTGATCCTCAGTGGTCGTACCTGCAACGGTCCACAAGTTGACGTATGCGGTTGCGGGATCTCTGTTCGCCGTGGTGTCCTCTGCGATACCGATGATACCACCGGATGCAGCGAGCACGTTGTTGTTACCCGATGCAGTGAATGCTGCATCGAAGTGATCTGCAAGGTTGAACAGGTTCTTGTATGCAACCTTACCTGCGTCACCGGAGTTGTCACTACCGATGATACCGCCGAGAGCGACACGGTGGTTGTTCGAGGAACCACCCATCTTCTCGATTGCGCTCATTGCGCCGGTGTTGATACAGTTGGAGATCGAGTTCTGCTGATCCTTGGTTGCGCCGGTGTAAACACCTGCGATACCGCCAACGCCGGTCCATCTCTTGAAGGAGATTGCACTGATTGCACCGTTGTTGATACAGAAGTCGATGGTTCCCTCGAAGGATCCAACGATACCTGCAGCTGCAGCTACACCAACAACCTTCGCGTTGTTCTCACAGTAGGAAACAACGGTCTTGTCGATTGCGAGACCGACGATACCGCCTGCGAAGACACCGTGTGCCTCGGAAGCCGCGTCAGTGGAGCAATTGGTGATGGTGGAGTTGATGGACAGACCAACAATGACACCTGCAACCTTCTCGGTGGTTGCCTTGACCTGCATGATTGCGCTGGAGTTGGACTTACCAACCTTGACGTTCTCAGCATGGACGTCCTTGACGGAACCGCCGCTGACAAATCCGAAGATACCGGACATGTAGTCCTCAGCGTAGGTCTCCTGGCTGATGTCATTCACACCGTAATCAGAAACTCTGATCTCAGCGTTCTTGATTGCAAAGCCTGCACCGTCGTAGTTACCGCCGAATGCAATACGAGTCGTGTAATCCTCGGTTGCCTGCTTCAGACCGATGGGAAGGAATCTCTGGTTGTTGAGGTCGAGGTCTGCGGTCTGCTTGAAGTACAGTCCCGTGAAGACCTTTCTGGAAGTTTCATCTCTACCGGAGAGGAACTTTGCACCGTTAACGTCCTTCACTGCCCATGCGAGCCAAGCGAGATGCTCGGGTCTCTCGATGAGGTAAGGATCTGCTTCGGTACCGGTTCCGTTTGCGGGCTTGACGTAGTCAGCCATGCCCTGCCAGCCGTCACCTTCAATGTCGTTGCCGTTTTCAAGATCGAGCACGATCTCGGTTTCATCAGACACAGAACCGTCATCGGGAAGATGCTTCACAAAAGCACCGTCCGTGTAGGTGATGGTCCAAGTTGCACCCATCTTGCGATCTGCATCAACGTCATCACCCATTTCAACAAGGAAAGGAGTTACGTTGATGACAGTCGTGCCGGTTGCGGGGATTTCGCCAATGGCGATTGCATATGCTGCAACACCAAGGTCGAGCTGTGCGGGAGTGTAGGTCTTGCCGCCACCGCGCACACGTCTGAGAAGCTTCTCTGCAACGTAGGTGGTCTCGGTATCGCCTGCAGCGTTGCTGACAGAAACGATGAAGCCCTGAACCTCGTTGATCCAGTCGTCAACGACACCGATCAGACGAACGCCGACCTTGCCGTCAACAACCTCAGTCTCCTGAACGCCTGCATAGCGAACAGTGTCGATGGTCAAAGAAGGAATGCCGCCGTCAAGGTTGACGTCGAGAACGTTTGCAAAGAATGCAAACGCTGCAACAACGTTGCGGGATTTTTCCTTCATTTCATCAATAGTAATTGCATAGTCACAAGTGCTGACGCCTGCCGCATTGGTGGTGGGTACGCAGAACTTCTTGGAAGAACCGTTTCCGCGTGCGTTAACCAGACCTGCGATTTCGGAGTCGGGCTGACCATACTTACCCATGGAAAGCTCCTGCTTGGGAGCAACCACGTTGTCATCACCCTCTTCGGTGGGCTTACCAAAAACGTCACGGTAAGCAACAACGGACATGGAAAAGTCAAAGGTTGCAACGAAAGTGTTTGCAGAGCCCTTGATCTGACCGAGGATCGCACCGGTCAAAACCTGGTTCAATCCGTCCGCGTCATTCACCATGTAATCGAGAATGGTGAAGTTTTCCATCAGGTTGTAGCAATGGCTGAAGAGGTAGGTAGTGGTATCGTTACCCTCGCAGCCCAGGATGCCTGCGGTGTAACCGCGACGACGGCTCAGGCCCTCGGTGAAAGAAATTGCTCCGATCTCTGCTTCAGCGGAGTTCAAGCAATACTTGAAATCGGTGTTGGGGTTGCCCAAACCGGTTCCGTAACCCATCATACCGCCTGCAAAGGTCTCGCCCTGCTTCACAGTGTAGGTCATGACCATGCCGTTGTTTACGCAGAAGGAAATCTCCTGAACGGCACCGCCGCCGAGCATACCGCCGGCAACGAAGTCGGAGGCGACTGCTGCGTTGTTGATGCAACGGGTGATCACGGTTCCGTGACCTGCGCCGTCATCTGCATCGGGGTTTCTGAAAGTGAAACCAACCATACCGCCTGCTGCCCATGCGCCGAATGCGTTGGAATCAGCATCAGTGGTACAACGGTCAAGAGAGATGTTGGAAGCGATACCAACGATCACGCCGGCAACGCCAACAGAGTAGATGTCTTCAAGAGCTGCATCGGGATCACCTTCGCCAAAGAACGAGCCAACAACGATGTTCTCTGCGTTCACGTTCTTGATGGTTGCTTCCATAGCGGCACCGAAGATACCTGCACCGTAGATCATGTCAACCTCAGTGATGAAGTCGGAACCGACGGAAACGTTGTTTTCAACAGCCTCAATGGTTGCATTTTTGATTACGAAATCGCCACCATCGTATGTACCCTTGAAGGCAAGGGTGAGATCCTCATCGATCATCGGCGCACCGGACGTCGTGGACTTCTCGGTGAGAGCCATAAGCGTACCGATAGGCGTGAACGCCTTGTCATTCAGATCGATGTCTGCAGTCTGGAGGAAATACTTGCCCTCGTAATCCTCGCCCGCTGCTACCTGAGCGGAAAGCCACGCAAGATTCTCTGCGTTGGCAATCTGATAGGGATTGCTCTCCGAGCCGTCACCGGCAGGAGCAGTCGCAGTAGTGCCGTCCCATGCGTCTGCGCTGATGCTCAACGTTCCAATGGTCAACGTTCCGAGAATCATAATCACAGCAAGCAGAAGGGACAACATTCTTTGTGTTTTTCTCATAAAAGTTCTCCTTTTCTTTTTTGTTTGGGATTTGGGTTTACAAAAATGAAATGTGTTGGTCTGAAAGATCCTCCTTTCTCAATCGACACCGTGTTTGCTCTCAATGGGCAAATATTGAGAAGTTCCCACGGTATTCGAATATCTTGCGGTAAGCCTTTTCACGAACAACGATCAGACACAGACCCCTTTCGTATCAGAGCGTCATACCATCTCCGAGATCGGAAAGGTTCCGGCCTGCAATACGTTTTCGGCGACTTACCAAGATTGCATCGTTGTCGTGACCCTTGTTTTTCCTGCAAAAGGATGCCCGGAGGGTCGCCGGAGCTTTATAATGAACGCATTTCCCTCTCAACCGTTCCACCGAAGCGATCGTTCGCCACGGTCCGTCTCATCCGTTTTCGAAACAAGTTCGATCCGACAAAGCCAAAGGCTCTGCCGCAACGGCGTCAACAGCGAGAACGGTTGCGGTCCATGCGGGATTTTTGAACAACCGGATTTTTTTGCTTTACAAGCAGTATATGCCATCCGTCATCGACGGTCCGCGTTTCAAGCCATCCTTTACGGATCGCTTGTCCGCAAGCTCCGCCGCGGGAAAGCACTCGGCATCAGTTCGGCAGCGGGAACTTCTTGGCAAGCTCTGCGACCTTTGCCTTAACGCCTGCAACCGCCTCGGCGTCATCGAGCTTCGTCGCAAGAGTCAACCACAGATCCGCCACCTCGTCCAGCTCCTTCTCTCCGAAGCCGCGCTGGGTGAGAACCGTTACGCCTGCGCGCAAGCCGCGTGCCGTGGGATGGTTGTCAAAGGGGATCGCCTTGGTGTTGACCGTAATACCGACATCCTGCATCACGTCTGCCAAACGCTCGCAATCCACGCCGAAGGGGCGAAGGTCTGCAACGAACATGTGGCAATCGGTGCCTCCGGTAAGAATTCCGAAGCCGCGTTTCTGCAGTGCATCGCAGAAATACTTGGCGTTCTTCAGAATGCGTGCCATCAGATCCTTGAACTCGGGCGTCTGCGAATACTGCAGCGCGTAGGTCATTGCGGCGATGGTCTGCACGTGCAGAGAAGCAACGACACCGGGATAGACGCTGTTGTCAATGATGTCCGCAAGCTCCTTCTTGCACATGATGAATCCGCTGTGAGGTCCGCACATGGTCTTTGTGGTGGAAGCCGTCACGATATCTGCGTAAGGAACAGGATTGGGGCTCAAGCCTGCGGCAATGAGACCGGTGAAGTGTGCGATGTCCGCCATCAGGAGTGCGCCGTTGTTGTGCGCGATGTCCGCCAGACGTTTGTAGTCGAGATCGCGGGAGTAAGCCGCGGAGCCGACCACGATGAGTTTGGGCTTGAATTCCTTCGTGATGCGCTCTGCCTCGTCATAATCGACCAGCAGCGTATCCTTGTTCAAGCCGAAGTAGCGGAAGCTGTAAAGTCTCGAAGAGATGTTCTTTCCGCCTCCGTGCGTCTGATGCGCGCCCGCGGACGGATCCATCGAAAGCACGTGATCGCCCAGGTTCAGGCAAGCGGCATATGCGCAATAGTTCGCAACCGAGCTGGAGTATGTAGTCATGATGGCGTGGTCTGCACCAAACACCTGACATGCGCGCTCAGCCGAGAGGACCTCGAGCTGTGCAACGTACTGCGATCCCTTCAAGCGCTGCTTTGCAGGATTGCCGACTGCGGTCTTGTTGTTGAAGATGCTTCCGGCAAGCTCCAGCGTCATGGTCGGCTGAACGCTTTCCGATGCGATCATCTCCAGATTGTCCTCTTGTCTTGCAGTTTCAAGCGCCAGACACTCCGCCAATTGCGGGTCAATTTTCTTCAAAAGTTCGATGTTCATCATTTTTTGTACCTTTTCTACAAGATTCCCAAAGTGGTTCATTATTATTATATATCTTTTTTTTGAAAAAAACATTTGCAATTTTGACAATTTTGTTGTATAATATTGACTATCAGGAGGATTTCGCTATGAAAACAACTATTTATTCTCAAAACAGGCACTTTTTGTGGCATCACACCGTAGAATCCCGCGAGCACGGCTCCCTCAACGACATCATGCATTACGACCATAACATGGTCGTCACCTACTTTCTTCACGCCAGCGGCACCATCTCCGTGGAAGGCAGCAGCACGATCGTCAAGGAGGGCGACGTCCTGATTTTGAACCCCCACGAATTCCACCGCTGTGTCTATGATGCCAACCCCCAGCACGAGCGCATTTCGATCCAGATCAATCCCACCATTGCCGAAGGTCTTTCGGTTTCCGCCAAGCAACTGTTCAGTGCCTTCTACGATCGGCCGCTCGGAAAAGGCAACGTCATTCCCGCAAAGGTCGTCCAAGAACTGCACATCGACCAGCTCCTCAAGGAAATCGAGATCCCCGAACACGAGGACCCCGATTTTGACGTCATTTTTCAATGCCGCATCATCGAACTGATGATCCTGCTCAAAAAAGCCGTCAAGCTCGCCGTGCACGAGCAGCTTCCCAAGCAGGAAAACAAAACCGTCTCCCGCGCGATCGAATACATCAACCAACACCTTGCCGAAGAGCTGACCACATCCTCCATCGCCAAGCAGCTCTTTGTGGACAAGTCTTATTTCTGTCGCATTTTCAAGCAAACCACGGGTGCCACCTTCAACGAATATCTGACGCAAAAACGCATCGACTTCGCGCTTCAACTGATCAACAGCGGTCTTTCCTGCACAGAGGCATGCTATAAGAGCGGCTTCGGAAACTACTCGAGCTTTTACAAATATTTCAAGCGCTACACCGAAAACATTCCGAACAAAAACAAGGATAAAAAGAACGAGCAGAAAAAACAAGCACAGGGAAAAAACGCGCAAGGCAAGAGCGCGCAAAGCAAATCCGCACAGAGAAAAAAAGCGCAAAACAAGTCGGAACAAAATCAATCACAGCAAAGTGAATAACAAAAGCGCGGCTGTCTCAAGCATCTGTTTGAGGCAGCCGTTTTACGATATGGATCAAGGCAAACGCGATCAATTCCGATTGCCGCGGCTCTTGATCCGAGCTTGTATTTGCGAGGTGACCAGCATCACGATAATACCGAGAGAAATAGCAAGTGCCACGGTCAGAGTTTCAATCGCGTTTGCCATTGCCAGCTCGCGGTTCACCTCGATGGCATAACGCATGGCGAGATAGAGATTGCTTCCCGGGATCAGAGAGATCAAAACCGAAAACAAAAACACCGTCTTCGGCACCCTCAAAATTTTTGCCAGACATTCGGAATAAAAGCTTCCAAACACCGCCGCGAAAAAGATTGCCAAAGGCAAGGAGCAGCCCAAAAAATCGGTGAGCAAGCAAACGCCCCACGTACAGGCGCCGCCGATTCCCGCCAGCAGGATCTGCTTTCCGTGAAGTCCGAAAATCAAAGAAAATCCAATCGCTCCCACAAACGAAGCGATCAGTTGAATCAACTCCTTCATATCAGCAAACCTCCGAAAAGACTTTGAGAGAGCGCAAATCCTCCCGCCAATGCCAGCGCGATCACAAGCGCCTCCGAGAGCGAGATCAAGCCCGCAATGGTATCCCCAATGATCAGATTTTCCACGGCGTGCGTGACCGAAATACCGGGAATCAGAATCATGATACAGCCGATCATGATGTGGTCAACAGACGAGCCCAGATGCATCGCCACCGCAAAGGAGGCGGCGGCAGTCGCCAAAAACGAGCACAGGGCTTGAGAAAAGAACTTGTTTCCGCCGATCTTTTTTGTCAAAAATTGACTGCCGAAAATCACCGCCGCAACAAAAGGCGCAACCAGGCAATCCTTGAGATCGCCGCCAAAAAAAGCCGTGTACGCGGTCGCCGCAAGAAGCGATCCGATCAGAACCTTCACCCATGAGGATTCACTCCGCTTCATGATTTCGGAAAACGCCTTCTCCGCCTCTGCCAAGGTGGGACGCTCCGTGCAGATCCTGCGCGAGAGAGAATTCAATTCCTCCAATCGTCGCATGCACTTTCCCACTTCCTTGATGCGGCGACTTTGCGTCACGATCTCACCGTTTTCCCACACCGCCGTCACAAACACCAACGAGGTGATGGCAAACACGTCGGTGCGCACCGCACCGTAAGAGGTGCAAATGCGCAAAACGGTGTCCTCCACCCTTCCCACTTCTCCGCCGGACAGCAAAATCTGCTCGCCGACGTCCAACGCCAGCCGCACAACGCCGGCGGCATCCGCCATTCGGTCTTTTTCCCGCACGCTTGTCAAACTCATAAAAAATCCTTCCTACGCATCGCTTTCTCTGGTTGCCAAAGTGTTTTTCCGATTTTCACAAAAGGCTAATTTTTGGCCACTATTATAAAACTTTTAGCAAGCAAAGAGCGACAAAATATTTTATAATAAAAATAACAGAAAAAATCTGTAAAAGGCACTTCAAAAAGGAGGAGCAAATCCACATGAAACACATTTACCTGGTCTATCCCGAAAAGATCGGCACCATTGCCCCCGAGATCTACGGACACTTCACCGAGCACATCGGCGGTGTCTTCTATGACGGTCTCTGGGTCGGTAAGGATTCCAAAATTCCCAACATCAAAGGCTTCCGCAAGGATCTCGTCGAAAAGCTGAAGGAGATCAAGCCCCCCGTCCTTCGTTGGCCCGGCGGATGCTTTGCCGAAACCTACAATTGGAGAGACGGCATCGGTGAAAACAGACCCGTCCGTCCCAGCTGGTGGACGCCCAACGACGGCCGCTACGAATCCAATGAAGTCGGCACGCACGAATTCATGGATCTTTGTGAAATGGTCGGCGCAAAGGCATATTTCGCCATGAACGTCACCTCGATCACCCCCATGGAGGCGCGCGATTGGATGGATTACTGCATGTCTCCCCGCGGCACCACAACGCTGGCGCTGGAGCGTGAAAAGAACGGTCACCCCGAGCCGTTTGACATCGCCTACTGGGGCGTCGGAAACGAAAACTGGGGCGGCGGCGGAAACATGACCGCAGACTATTACGCTTTGCTCTACCGCAGCTTTGCAACCGTCATGGACAACATCTGCGGCAAAAAGTCCGAGTTGATCGTCGGCGGCGCGAACGGAAGTGACTATTCCTGGACGCACGACCTGGTCGACAATCTTTCCAAGACCCACGCGCCGATGCACGGAATGTCCTTCCACTTCTACACGCAAAGAGGCAGAGACGCAGTCGATTTCGACACCGAGGAATGGTATGGAATTCTCGAGAGATGCGAAATGATGGACGAGCGCATCGAGCGCCACTACTCCTATGCCGTGGGCAAAAAGATGGAGGACAAGCTCAAGCTCGTCGTTGACGAATGGGGCTGCTGGCATCCCGAGGGATCGGGCCCGAGCAAGGGCTACAACCTCTTCGAGCAACAATCCACCATAAGAGACGCCCTCGTTTCGGCACTGACGCTCAACGTCTTCAACAACCAGTGCGACAAGGTAAAAATGGCAAACGTCGCACAGCTTTGCAACAACCTGCACTGCCTGTTCCTCGCCGGCGGCGAGAATTGCATCACCACACCCACCTACCACGTCTTCAAGATGTTCCGCGACCATCAGGGCGCCGAGGCGATCCGCGCGTTCGCAAACGACAACGATGACATCAAGACTCGTGTGTCGGTATCGGCATCGGTAAAAGACGAAATTTTGACCGTTACCCTTGCCAACTGCTCGTGCGAAAAGGATGCCGAGATCTCCCTGGATCTTCTGGGGGCCGTCGGTGAAAAAATGGCAAAAGTCGAGCTTCTGGCATCGGCGGATATGCACGATCACAACACCTTCGAGCAGCCCGATCTCGTACACACTACGACCTGCGAGTGGGATGTTTCCAAGCCCGTCACGCTTCCCAAGGCTTCGGTTGCCACGGTGCAAATCAAGCTTAAATAAAAAGCAAAAGTTTAATGCAGGACCGTTACGTTCCGTAACGGCCCTGCTTTTTCATTTCAAAAAATCTCAGTTTTTGGGATACGCGCCAAAGAACCACGTCATATCCATATCCTCGGGGATATCCATACCGTGGGAACCATGTCCTCTCTCAGTCAAATGCGCGCCGTGGTCGGCGTTGAAAACAGTCATCATGCGGCTGCCGCTCCATTTTCCTCTGGCCAGAGAGACCAAGCGGTCATAGCGGTCGGTGATCTGCGCCAACACGTCAAGCGCACGCGCGTCTTCGGGACCGTAGGCGTGCATGGTATAGTCAAAAGAAAGCTGATACAAGAACAGCGCGTCACATTCGTCGCGCTCGAGGATCCCGTACGCCTCCTCAAACATTTTCGCGTCATCGTCGCCGGGAATGATGTGCAGAGCCTCGCCGCGGTTGTAGAGCATCGAAGCAATACAGCCGTTGGCGCAGGTCACGACAGCCACGCGCTTGCCGGCTTTGACCAAAAGATCGATCAACGTGGTGGTGCAGATCGAGGGCTGGACCACCTCGTCTGTGATCATCGGCTTGACGTATTCCGGCACGCCGTTGCGATCGGGATAAGCCCCCGAAAACATTGCCGCAAAGCAAACCGGCGTGATCGAGGGCATTACGGCGTGAAAGGGTACGTCGTACTGCGTATGCTTCCTGACGGGCGCAAAAATCTCCTCATATTTCGCCACAACGTAGGAAGGAACGGCGTCACAGTGCAAAAAGACAGCCTTTTCAACCGTTCCGCCCGCGCGACCGACCAGATTTTTCACCAGCTCGGCGGCGGCGTCGGACATGTGCGCATCCTTCTCGATTCCCATACATTTCGCGACGGTCGCCGCAAAATTCGTCAGATCCAATCTTTGCATATTATCTGCCTTCTTCTTCGGCAAGCTTGTTGAACTTCTCGATCAAAACGATCTCACGGGGATCGTAGGGGCGCAGATTTGCACGGAACAACTCATGCTGCCACTTGGTGAAATCATAGCCGCGGTCCTCTCCGCGATCCCACTGCTCCCACATGCCCGGCCAAGGCTCGTGCGTCTGCGTCTTTCCGACGACAAACCCCCAGCAATAGTTGCTGACGTTGGCAAGATACAGGAGCGGATAGATCTCCTGCACGTTGTTGTGGTTGATGCGGTGCAACCATTCGGTCTGGAAGAGCGGGCGGTTGAACTGCTGCAAGAAGCGGATCTCGGCAACCACCTTTTCGTAGGCAGAATAGCTGTGGAAGCTGATGACGTCGGAAAGCTCGAGAGCAACCTTTTCCTCCTCGGTTGCGATCTGCTTGTTCTTGATGCTGCGCCAAACGTCGGCACAAAGAGGCTGGATCGGATCCTCGGCACGTACCGTTGCAAAGAGAACCTGCAACAGCTCGATCGCGCGGTCACCGATCTCAATGCCGGGCTCGTTGTAGATGTTCCAGCAGAAAATACGCTCGTCCTTCGCGTAGGTGCGAACGATCTTCTGCACCATTTCCAGGAAGAGATCGCGCAGTTCGGGATATTCCATGTAATGCTTGGGCTGCAGTGCCTTCTGCTCCTCGGTCATGGGCACACGGTTCTGGTGTGAAGCCGGCGCGTAGGGCTGCTCACCCAGCTTTTTGGGAACGAATACGTCTCCGCGCGGCAGATCCTCCTCGTATGCCAGCACCATCATCACCTTCTGACCGTGCTTGTCGCAAAGGGTGACGTAGCGTTCCAGATTTGCCATAAACGCATCGGGCTCTGCGTAATAAACGTCAAAGTTCGCCCACAGACGCACGGTGTTGAAGCCGATCTTCTTGCAGAGCGCGAGTTCTCTGTCCGCAGTTTCGAACTTTTCCTCACACTTGTAGCTCTGCCACATATCCAAACGGTTGGAGCAGTCCGAGCCGATAAAGTTACAACCGCGCATCCAGCCCTGCTTGGCATACCATTCGTTTGCCTGTTCACATGTCCATCTTTCTTTCATTTTGGGGTACTCCTTTTATCGTAAAATTTTTATTTTTTCTCAATCGCGCGCTTGATCATCGCGTTGAGCGTCTCTCGAATGTTCAAAATCTGCGCCGCGTTTCTCGCGCAGGTGTCAAAGGTCACGTCGGTGCCGATGGCATCGTCAATCACCTTGACCACAGCATCCTTGCCGTAATAAGACTCGCACAGCTTCATGGCTCTCATATCCTGCAACGCGTCGAAAAAGACGAGCAGGCGCAACGCGGGCAAAGGCTGTCCGTTTTGCGCGGGATAGACCGAGAACGCGTCTCCCGCGGGAACCCACGAGTCGCCGTCCTGCTGCAGAAACGGAATGATCGCGTCTCCCGAATGACGGTTGTTGTAGAAATTATAGCCCCAATGCAAGAATCCGACGATGTCGTATTTATACATCTGGAATCCGATCGACCGATTGCGCCAGGAAGGCATCGCGACGAAGCGGTTGGAGACCTTGCGCGACTGCGAACAGCAGTAATAGGTCCACAAATTCGGCACACGTCCCTCAATAAAGGGAGCGATGTGGTTGTTACTCGGGATCGGCGTGCTCACCACACCGTCCTGCCAGAAGACGTAGTTTGAAAGCGCGTCCATGATGACGTAGTCTTCAAGCAGATCGGCAACCACCGCACGCGCGGCACGGTAGGACTCAAGGTGCGCCTCTCTCGGCTCGTCGGAAATGTGGAAGAAGCAACGCTTGTCGTTGCCGTTTTTCTTCATATGTGCGAGAAATTCCCGCACGAACGTGCGCAAAAAGGTGCTGTATTCCTCTCCCGCCGCCTCGGTCTCCCAACCAAAGATCTTCCGTTCAACGCCGTCGACATTCGCCACGATCTTTGGCGCGTGCTCGGCGCCCCACTGTGTGAAGAAATGCGCGATCTCGAAATATTGGATCCCGATGCGGTCACACATCTCAACCCAGCGGTCAAGCAACGAAAAATCGAAGGAATATTCTTCTTCTCTCTTCGTCACGCCCACCAGCTGAGCCGTCGGTCTTTCTCCGCCCACGGCGGTATCAAGCGGCGGCGTAAACACGGGCGTCAAAAGCATATTGATGCCGTTTTTGACCGCCATGCGTGCAAAATTCTCAATGATCTCCCAATGACGCTCCGACCAGATCTCGACGTTGTAGTAGGTCGCGAGGCAGTCGCAGTGGAACCACTGCGTCATATAGATCGATTCCTTGGGCAGAACCGCGTCGATGATCTCCACCGTCACAGAG
This sequence comes from Clostridia bacterium, assembly GCA_017517745.1. GTDB lineage: Bacteria > Bacillota > Clostridia > Oscillospirales > CAG-272 > UMGS1865. The sequence continues at coordinate 20,227 of JAFWYJ010000051.1, forward strand.
GTCTCTGCGAAATTGCCCTCTCCCCCGTCCAGCGTGATGTCAAGCGCATATTCTCCCGCAGCCGAATCCTCGGGGACCTCGATCTCGATCCAAACCGAAAATACAAGTCCTGCCGTGCAGCAAACCTTGTTGACGTAGTGCAACGGGCGCAACAGATCGGGAAACAGCCCCGGTCTTGTGCTGATGTAGTCCTCGTCCGCCTCCACGTTTTGCAACACGGGACGCTCGACGGGTACGTTGCACACGTCATGCACCGTAACGTAAGGCGCGAGCGCGCCCCTCACCGTCAATTCCGCATTGACGCGGGACTCAAATCCCGATCCGACACCGGGTTCGTATTCATACGTATGCAAAACCTGCACCGAAAGGCGCTCTCCCTTGAGTGCAGAGATCCTCGTCAGCGGTGCAAAATCAGCAATATCACTCTCCGGCATCGCCTTCTCCAAAGACGACACGGGCTTGATCCTGATCATTCCAAAGATACCTCCGTAAGAATGATAATATTATTTTACAATATTATAAAACTTTTGCCATAAAAAGTCTTTTCTTTTTTTGACATTTGATCAAAATATCTTGTATGATATTGACCGTTTCAAAACACAGGGCTGTCGCAGTGCAACAGCCCTTGTTTCGATCCTCAAAAGGGATTTTTTATGCTTCTTTGTTCTCCGCAACGATCTTTGCGGTCAGGTTTGCGGGAACCGTATCGTATCCGGTAACGGCATACTCAAACGAGCCTCTGCCCTGCGACATTGCGCGCAGAACGATCGGATAATCCATCAGCTCTGCCTTCGGAGCAACCGCCTGAATGACCGTGTAGCCCTTCTTGGTTGCGGGCTCCATGCCCATCACGCTGCCGCGGCGCTTGTTGAGATCGCCCATGACGTCACCGACCAACGATTCGGGAACCGTGATCGAAAGGTCACCCACGGGCTCGAGCAGCACGGGAGCTGCCAATTCCAGCGCCTTCTTGTACGCCAGCGAAGCTGCCGTCTTGAAGGAAAGCTCATCGGAGTCGACCGCGTGGTAGGATCCGTCATAGAGATCGGCTGCCAGGCATAACAACGGGTATCCGTAAGCGCCCTTGTTCATCGAATCCAGAATACCCTTTTCAACCGCGGGATTGAAGTTCTTCGGGACGGTTCCGCCGACGACCGAAACGGTGAAAGTCAGACCCTCGCCCTCGCCCGGAGCGAAACGCATCTTGACGTGTCCGTACTGACCCGAACCGCCGTTCTGCTTCTTGTGCTTGCCCTCGACGTCGACCGACTTGGTGATCTTTTCGCGGTAAGCAAGCTTCGGAACCTCAAAGCGGACGTTCAGACCGAAACGGCTCTTGAGTCTTGCCGACAGCACCGAAAGATGCACGTCACCAAGGCCGTAGATCACCAGCTGCTTGGTCTCGGGATCGTTGTCAAAACGAATGGTGTAGTCCTCCTCGACCATCTTCGCGATGCTCTGAGAGATCTTGCCCTCGTCGCCCTTGGAAACGGGAATCATCGCCTTGACGAGATAGGGAGTGGGATATTCGATGTGAGAATAGCTGAACTCCTTGTTCCAGGTCAGCGTGTCGTTGGTGTTGGTGTTGGAAAGCTTTGCGACCATACCGATGTCACCGCAAGCCAGCTCATCGACCTCGGTCTGCTTCTTGCCCTTGACGACGTAGATGTGCGAAAGCTTTTCGCTGTCTCCCGTGGTGTTGTTCTTCATCAAGAGATCTCTCTTGACGGTACCGTTCATGACCTTGAAGAAGGACATCTTTCCGACGAACGGGTCTGCGACCGTCTTGAAAACGAAGAGCGAAGGTTCACCCTCGGGCGTGATCTCCTGCTCGGAGCCGTCTGCAAGGATCTCCTGCTTTTTCGCGGTGTGACGCGGGAAGGACTCGGTGATCTTGTCCAGCATGGTCCAAACGCCCCACAGCTTGGTTGCCGCGCCGCAGAATACCGGCACGATATCACCGTGGATGATGCCCTCGTGGACGGCGTTGATCGCCTCCATGTGCGTAATTTCTTCGCCCTCGAAGTATTTCATCATCAGATTTTCATCGGTGCTGGCAACTGCCTCCATGAGCATATCGCGGTATTTCTGCACCGCCTCCAGCGACTCCTCGGGGATCAGCTCGACGCTGTGACGTCCGTTTTTGTCAAACACGTGTGCGGATTCGTCGATCAGGTCGATCGCGCCGACCACCTCTCCGTTTTTGACCATGGGAATGGTCAGCGGGCAAACGTGCTTTCCGAACGTGATGTGCAGGCTGTCAAGCACACGTCCGAAACGTGCTTCGTTATCGTCGAATTTATTGATGAAGAACGCGCGAGGCATGCCTGCCGCCTCGGCGTAATCCCACGCGATCTCGGTTCCGACCTCGATGCCGGCTTTGCCGTCGACCACGATGATCGCACTATCGGCAACGCGCATCGCCTGCAGGACCTCTCCCGAGAAATCGAGATAGCCGGGGGTGTCAATGACGTTGATCTTGACGTTCTTCCACATCATGGGAGCAACTGCCGCCGAGATCGAGATCTTTCTCGCCGCTTCCTCGGCATCAAAGTCACAAACCGTATTTCCCGCCGTGGTGTTTCCCAGACGGTCGGTTTCTCCCGTAATAAAAAGCATTGCCTCTGCAAGCGAGGTCTTTCCCGAGCCGCCATGGCCCAGCAATGCGACGTTTCTGATGTTTTTCGTTTCGATTTTTGCCATTGTAGTAATTACCTTTCATCCAAATTGCCGATGGTGCGGTTCCAAGTCAAGAATCCGCCTGCCATCTGCCGTCCGCAGCGGCGTTCCCATTCGGCTTACTCTTCTATTATACAATACAAAAAAGGATTTTTCAACATCTTTTTTTCCATCTGGCGTAGAATTATATTGACACTTTTTGTGTATTTTAAACAAAATCAAGGAATCAAAAAAAGGTTTTTGGCATTTTCAACGGTCACCGAGGAAGCCTCTTCCGGCGTGCAGAACCAAAGCTCCGCCAACGCTTCCACCGTATGAATCATCAGTCCCGAATGGTTGAGTCTGCCGCGCATGGGATGGGGCGCCAGATACGGCGCGTCGGTCTCCACCAACACACGGTCGCGCGGCACGGCAAGCAGAGCCTCTCTGACGCGATTGGCGTTTTTGAAGGTGAGCGTTCCCGAAAAAGAGATGAACCACCCGCGTCTGGCAAGCTCCTTTGCCATTTCGGCGCTCCCGCTGTAACTATGGAACACCCCGCGCACCGCAGGATAGCGCAAAACCGTTTCAAAACAATCGCCGTGCGCCTCTCTGTCATGAATGATCACGGGCAGATCCAGCTCCTGCGCCATCTCGAGCTGACGCGCAAAAAAATACGCCTGCTTCTGCTTGTCCATCGGGATCTCGCCGTAATTTTCGTAATGATAATCCAAGCCAATCTCCCCCAATGCCACGATCTTATCACGGTTGCGGCTCTCGCCATCCCCCAGAAGCGCCCGCAGCTCGTCCAACGCCGCATCGGCATCGGAAAGATAGTGACAGTCCTCCGGGTGAATCCCGACCGCCGCGTACATACCGTCATACTGCGCCGCCTGCGCGATCGCGCGGCGTGAATTTTCGCAATTGGTTCCCACGTTGACGATATATGCGATCGGATCGGGCATGATCTTCTTCAAAATCGCGTCCGCGCCGCCCTCACTCTCGCGCACAAAACGCGTGTCAAAATAATGTGCATGTGTGTCAAAAATCTGCATATACACTCCCAAAAACGCGCAACGTCCCCCTCAAAAAGCCCCATTGGAAAAGTCAAGAGAAACTCTTCCCACGAAAAGCTTCTCTTGACCGCTCGGGAGCAACGCTCCGCATCCTATTTAAAATTTCAGAATTCGTTTTTCAAGCTGCGGCTGAACAGAGAATCCATCTCCGCTCGGAAATCGGCATTCTCATAAAGCACGCGATAGACCGCCTCGCAGATCGGAAGCTCCACGCCGTATCTTTGCGCCAATCCGTGCAAAGCGGCGGCGGTGTAATATCCCTCCGCAAGCGCACCGAACTCCTCACCGCGAATGAAGCACTCGCCAAATTTACGGTTGTGCGAATAGGGCGAGAACACGGTCGCCTCGTAATCCCCGAGATGGCAAAGTCCGTATGCCGAAACGGGATTTCCGCCCATCGCCTCGATCAGACGCGCGACCTCTCGCGTACCGCGGCTCATCAACGCCCCCTTGAGAGTGGAGAGCTTCATGCCGTCCAAAAAGCCCGCGGCAATGCCGATCACGTTCTTTGCCGCCGCGCCGACCTCGTTTCCGATGATGTCCTGACCGTAGTAGAATCGGATCAGATCGCTCGAAAATTGCGACACGAGTCGTTGCTTGACCTCCTCGTCGGTGCTGTCGATGACCATGCAGTTCGGCACACCGGCATAGAATTCCTGCACGTGTCCGGGTCCGATCCAGACCGCCACACGATTGGAGGGATGTAAAGTCTCCTCAACGATCTCGGAGAGACGTTTTCCGGTCGAGATCTCGATTCCCTTCATGCAAAGAACGATCATCTTGTCCTGCAGACCGAGCGGCAAAAGCTCGTTCTCAAGCAGAGAACGCAAGCCCTGTGAGTTGATCGAAATGATCAAAACGTCGCACGTGCATGTGCAATTGATATCGGTGGAAAGCGTCACGCTCTCGGGAAGCGTAAGCATGTCGTTGCTCCGCGTTTGCAAAAAGCGCTCCATCGGCGGGTCACCGGCACGTCCGTACAGCGTAACACGATGTCCCATGCGATCCAGATACCACGTGATCAGCGAGCCCCAGCGCCCGCATCCGATAACGGTAATATTCATATACGTATTGCGAAAACGCTCAAAAAACGGTTCTCGCGTCCCTTTCTAAAATATTGCTCGGTCTTATCGGTCAAAAACGAAATACAATCATCTGACGCGCTCGCCAAGCGGCGTATCGTCGGAGAGGAACACCACGCGAACGGTCTCCTCACCCGAAGCGAGGATCATGCCATTGGACTCGATGCCGCACAGCGTTGCCGGCTTGAGATTGGCAACCAGAATGATCTTCTTTCCGATCAAAGCCTCGGGTTCGTACCATTTTGCGATGCCCGAAACCACCTGTCTTTGCTCGTAGCCGAGATCGACCTTGAGCTTGAGCAGCTTCTTTGCCTTCGGAACCTTCTCACACTCCAAAATCTTTGCCGTGCGCAGCTCCACACCCATAAAATCCTCGATGCCGATGAGCGCGCAGCCCTCGGGCTTCTCGGGAACGGCGTTCGCCTTTTCCGCCGCCTTTGCCGCCGCGATCATCGCCTGACGCTCCGCCTCGAACTCGGCAAGCTTCTTTTCCTCGTCCACACGGGCAAACAGAACCTTGGAGTCTCCCACCGTCTCGCCCGCGACCATGCCGTCAAACGATGCAAGAGAAGCGAAATCACGCTTTGCGGTGTTCAGCTCGTTCAAAATCTCCTCCGCGGTGGCGGGAATGAAGGGCATCAGCATCACGGCACCCTGACGGATCGACTCCATCAAATTGTAAAGCACGGTGCCGAGACGCGCTCTGTTGCTCGCATCCTTTGCAAGCGTCCACGGGGTGGTCTCGTCGATATATTTGTTGGCGCGGCTGAGCATTTCGAAAATGCCCTCCAGCGCATCGGCAATATGATAATCGTCCATCGCCTCGCACAGATTGGCATAAGCCTTGGCACAAGCCGCCTTCAATTCGGCGTCGGTCCCCTCTTCGCCTGCGGGCGCGGGAATCACCTTGTTGAAATATTTTTTCTCCATGTCGAGCGTCCGCTTGACGAGGTTTCCGAGGTTGTTCACAAGATCCATGTTGAATCTCTTGATGACCGCCTCATACGTGATCGATCCGTCGGACGCGAAGGGCATCTCGGAGAGCGCGTAATAGCGCACGCCGTCCACGCCGAAATGCTCGGCAAGCTTGTCGGCGTAGATCACGTTACCCTTGGATTTGGACATCTTATCCATGCCGAAATTGAACCACGGGTGTCCGAAAACCTTCTTGGGAAGCGGCAGATCGAGTGCCATGAGGAAGATCGGCCAATAGATCGTGTGGAAGCGCAGAATGTCCTTTCCGATGATATGCACGTCGGCAGGCCAATATTTGCGGAAATGCTCGCTCTGCTCCTCGAAGGACTTGTCGGGATCGTAGCCGAGCGCGGTGATATAGTTGGTCAGCGCGTCGAGCCAGACGTAAACGACGTGCTTTTTGTCAAAGTCAACGGGGATACCCCACGTGAACGAGGTGCGCGACACGCAAAGGTCCTGCAGTCCCGCCTTGAGGAAGTTGTTGACCATTTCCTTCTTGCGCAGCTCGGGCTGAATGAAGTCGGGATTCTCGTCGATGTGCTTCATCAAACGGTCGGCGTACTTGCTCATCTTGAAGAAATACGCCTCCTCCTTCGCCTGCGCCAGATCTCTGCCGCAGTCGGGGCATTTGCCCTCTGCCGCCTGGGTGTTGGTGAAGAAGGACTCGCAGGGCGTGCAATACCAGCCCTCGTATTCGCTTTTGTAAATATCTCCCTGCTCATAAAACTTCTTGAAGATCTTCTGAACAGCCGCCTCGTGATAATCGTCGGTGGTACGGATGAAATAATCGTAGCTGGAATTCATCAGATCCCAAATGCCCTTGATCTCGCCGGCAACGCCGTCCACGTAGCTCTTGGGCGTAATCCCCTGCTCGTTTGCGAGATTTTCGATCTTCTGTCCGTGCTCGTCGGTACCCGTGCAGAAATACACGTCCTTACCGCGTGCTCTTTGATAGCGTGCAACGGCATCGCTCATGATCACCTCGTAGGTGTTTCCGAAATGGGGCTTACGCGAGGCGTAAGCAATGGCGGTCGTCAGATAAAATTTTTCACTCATGTTGTATTTATTCCTCCGATTGGATAATCATTTCATTGGTTTGTCCGAGATAGCGGAAATATGCCAGCAACATCTGCGGCAACACGTCCCACAGAAGCAGAACGCCAAAGGTGACGAGTCCGAGCAGGATTTTTGGCAAAAAGCCCATGAAAAATCCGTATCCCGCACTGCTGTCAATCTGTTCCGGCATCTCCCGCAACCGTTCTTTGGCGCGTTGAGGGGAAATCCTCTCGGTCAGCGCGACCGCCAAAACGGGAAATCTGCGAGCCCAGAGCAGAAGCGCTCCGATCACGCCGAAAAAGAGCAACAGATCGCGCAGATAGACGGGAAAGCCGAAATCAACCGCCGGTTGAAAAAGCAATTTCATCGCCGCCGTGCCGAGAACGATCAAAGCAATCCGCCAGAACGCGCTTGCGCCGAGGGCGAGCGCATGGAAATAGGCTTTGGGGGAGGTGAACGGCGCAAACAGATCGGCAAGCACGGGGGCCTCACCGCGCGCGATCAGCCTCGCAAAATCAAGAAGTCCGATGATCGACGGGAGAGTCAAAAACAAAGCCAAAAGCGAGACCAAAACGAAATGGAGCGTTAAAGTCACGTACGGAAGCACAGTTGAACCGACCGAAAAGTCGATCCACGCGATGATCAGCGACGTCGCCGTATCCAACATCACGTACAGCGGCAGATTCATCATCACGAGCAGAATCGCCTCGATCAAAAGCAGGCGATTTCCGTTTTGTGCCAAAATCTCACTTGCCTCTTCTTTCGCCAACGGCAGAGAGGGACAGCGAATTTCCCGCGTATGCAAGCTCCCCACCCCCTTTCTCGGAGCATTCTCTTTATATTATAACAAAAATACCGAGGTTTTACAATAGTTTTTTGAATTTTTTCCCTTTTTTCGGGCAATAATCCTTTCCATCCCGCAAAAAATACGAAAAAAGAAAGGAGTCTTCTCCCATGAAACCGGTTCTCTATCATCCCAAGTCGCTCCAGCGTGTTGCCGAAAACCTCTTTCTCGTCCTCTTTGGGGGCGTGCTTTACTGCGCGCTTGAAATCACTTGGCGCGGTCGATCACATCCGAGCATGGCGATCTTGGGCGCGATCTGTTTCTGCATGATCTACCGCATCAACGAACGCTTTCCCCATCTCCCCGTTCTGCTTCGCGCCCTTGTAGAGGCAATCCTCATCACCCTCGCCGAGCTGCTTGCCGGATGTCTGCTCAATCTCGGGCTGGGCCTCGCCGTCTGGGATTACAGTACGCTCCCCTATCAATTTCTGGGACAAATCTGTCTGCCCTACACGATCGTCTGGTTTCTGTTGTGCATTCCTCTGACGGGTGTCAGCCGTCTGATACGCCGCCACGTTTTCCTCTCACCCTTCTGACGGAAAAACGATGCCTCTGTCAACATACAAAGGCATCGTTTTTAGAATAAAACTAATTTTTGTTTTAATATTTCCGAAAAACAGACCGATAAATCAAATAATATAGGTCGCTTTTTTATCTTCGATCTCAGAGAAATCGAGATCGGGACAGTCGAGGAAGGTGTAGGAATAGAGATCACTCTTGAAGAGCTTGATTCTCAAGCGATATTTGACGTCAAGATCCAGTTCCTCCAATGCCTTTGCCCACTTGACCTCATAGGAAATACCGTCCGCCTTTTCCAAAACACAATCCGCAAAGTCAAAGCCATCCAAAACCGTTCCTTCCTCGTCGGCAACGGCAAGCTCGATCCTGCCCAACTTCTGAATGTCGGCGTTGATCCGCAAACGCTTTCCGAATTGCAGCAGAACGGTGGTGATGGCGCCGTGCGACTCGGCATGCAGGGAGGTGTAGCCATCCTCCCGATAGATGAATCGGCAGATGCCGGGATAGCGCGCATTCCGCATCTCCTCGCTCACCATTCCCTCCGCATTGTGTCCTCCGGGCATAGGAGAATAGTAATGAATCCATTTGCCTTCTCCGTCGTCAACCATACCGACACAGCTGTAAACGCATCCGGGCAAGCCGTTCTCCCGGCTGATGATCGGAGAAAGCCCCATCGGTCTGTGAATGGTGTTGAGATCGCGCGAAGTGGCAAGAATGACCTCTACGTGATCGGCAGTGCGGTGGAACGGCGTCGGAAAAAGTACGAACGCGTGGTCTGCTCCCTTCCAAGGATGCGCGGCAAGCTGGTAATAGTCCACGTCGGGCGGATCGTTGGGATCTCCGTTCAAAACGATGCGAGGTTCGGTAAAGGTGCGAAAATCATCGCTTTCCGAATAGGTCATCGTGCGCCGCGTCACGTGTCCGGGCGCGCGGGATTTCGTCATGATGACGTATTTCTTGCGCACGTTGTCATACAACAAGCTTGCTTGTGTATCTCCACCGTCAAAAAACTTTCCAAGCTCGTTCCAATGGATGCCGTCGGCAGAGACCGCGCCGTGTGTCTCCACACCCGTCAGAATTCTGCGCACACCCGGCTCGTAATCGTAAACGACACGGGTGAATACCATCTTGAAACGCTCCTCCGCGGGCGCATTCTCGTCATACATCACAACCTCACCCTCGTCGGTATAATATCCGTGACCACCGTTGACACGAACGATGTTGTTCTCTTTCGATCCATCGTACTCGTGCAAGCCGAGCGCGGGCTTGTCCCAATGCACGCCGTCCCGACTCGTGGCATAGCACAAGCTGAAGCAGGCGGGATCGGTGGCAACCACCTCATACCACGCGTGATAGGTGTTCCCTACCTTGAGGACCGTGGCATAGGCCCCCACCCGAGGCTGCTCCCACGGATTGTCCGGACGGATGATCGCCTCGGTCTCCACGATCGGTCGATGCGCCTTGATCGTCACGCCGTAAGGCGAGCTGTCCTTCGGGTTGTAGCCCTTGAGATCCACCCCGTAACCGGGATCGACCTCCCACCAGTCAACAAATACGTGTTTTTGATCCATGATCGTTTCTCCCTGTTAAAAAATTTCAAAAAGCCGTATCCAAGTTTCTGATTTTATTATAGCACACCGAAACGCAAAAGACAAGTATAAAAATTAGACCTTTCGAATATGCAAGCGTCTGTTGATTTCACATCCCGAAAGCGGAAAGCTCCCCCTCGAAAGCAATTTCAAGGAGGAGCCGTTATGAAAGCGTTATTTTTATTTTTGTTCCGAAATCCGACATTCTTTCGGACACGAAAACATAAGATTGACCGAAAGCGCGAGCACGCGGCACTCAATCCAGAACGGGCAGACAGAAGACCACAGACACACCGGTCGCCGCAATGGCAGCCTCGGCTTCCTGTTCGGACATCACGCGGCTGATGATCGCGAATTTGCCGTCTGCCACCGTCTCAAAGCCATCGGCTCCGAGCGCCGTCTTTGCCTTTTCGGCACATTTGGGGCAGCCGTCGATCACGTAGCAACGGCGGCAAGCATAATCACCTTTCTGTGCAACGTCAGCGGCAGAAGCGTTCTTCCATTCGGGCAGTCTGCGCTCCTCGGCGCGGCGTGAAAGAACGTCGATGATGTCCGCCACGACCGCACTTGCCGTGGGCAACTTACCCGCGCCCGCTCCGTAGAAGAGCGCGCGTCCGAGCATATTGGTATCCACCAGAATCCCGTTGAAAACGTCATCCACGTGACTGATGGGATTGGAGGCGGGAACGAAATAGGGAGAAACCCCGGCATAGATCTTGCCGTCGATCTTCTCGGTGTGACCGATCAGCTTCACCGCGCCGCCCAGCTTGTCCGCCGTTGCGGTGTGCAGTCCCGTGATCTTGGTGATTCCTTCGGTGGGAATGGTCTTGGGATCGATCAGAACGCCGTAAGCCAATGCTGCCAGAATCACGATCTTGCGCGCGGCGTCAAGCCCCTCCACGTCGGCTGCGGGATTCGCCTCGGCATAGCCCTTCGCCTGCGCTTCCTTGAGGACCTCCGCAAACTCCGCGCCCTCGTTCTTCATCTTCGTCAGAATGAAGTTGGTGGTTCCGTTGAGAATGCCGCTGACCGCCAGAATCTGATTGGAGGCAAGGTCGGTCTGCATCGGGCGGATGATCGGAATCCCGCCGCCCACACTTGCTTCAAAAAGATAGCAAACGTGATTTTCACGCGCCAAAGCAAGCAACTCGACGCCAAAGTTGGCAATGACCTCCTTGTTCGAGGTCACAACGTGCTTGCCCGCCTTCAGAGCAGCCGCACTGAATTCGTAAGCAGGATGCGATCCTCCCATCATCTCTGCCACCAAAACGACCTCCGGGTCGTTGAGAATGACGTTGATGTCATGAACCACACGGTCACCCAACGGATGATCGGGGAACTCGCGCAGATCCAGAATATATTTGACGGAAACCTCGTCACCGCAATGCGCCGTGATCAGTTTTTTGTTTTCAGCCAGGACCTCGGCAGTACCGCTGCCGACCACTCCAAAGCCGAGAATTGCAATTTGCATCATCGTTTTTTGTCCTTTCCAAATGACTTCTCTTATATCATACCACAAAATCTGCCAAAATGCAAACAAAACTATTGAAAAAAATAAAAAAATATGCTATAATTTTTTCAATCAAGGAAAAACGGGAGGAATCTGCATGGCATCACCCATCGGAAGCATGAATAACGTCAAAATTTTCGTCCTTTATCTCATGCGAAACATCAACTATCCGCTCGATTTCGTCACGATCAACGAGATCGTCATGCAAACCGACTACATCATGTATCTCGATTTTGCCGTCGCCTTTCACGAAATGCTGGACGGCGAACTGATCTGCGAGGAAGGGACCAACGAAAGAGGAGAACCGCTTTATGCCGTTACAAGCCGCGGTGCCATGGTGGCCGAGCAATTGCGCAGCGATCTTCTCCCCTCCATTCTTGACCGCAGCCTGGCGTGCGCCCTCCGCCATCTCGATTTCAAGCGTCGCGGCATCACCGTGGACTGTTCCTCCGAGCCGCTTGGAAATCAAACCTTCCGCGTCTCCTTCATCATTCGGGAAAAGGACAAGATTCTGATGCAAACTTCGGTCAACGTCGACTCGGAATACCGCTCCAGACAAATGCGCGAAAACTTCCGCGAGCGTCCCGACGTCATCTACCGCGGGATCCTCGCGCTTCTGACAGGAAACGTCAATTATTTGTTCGACAAGTAATCGGCGTCCGTGATCAAACCCCGTTTTTCTTTCTCCGATGAAGGCACATTTTACCTTGTTAAAAAGTAATATTTCACAATCTTTTTTGAGGCAAACTGTCGATTTTTTACAACAGACGGCTTTTCGTTTGTTGAATTTGGCAGTTTGCCACTTCTATTTTTGTTTAAAAAATCCACAAAATCATTTTTTTGCGAAAATTCTACAATTTTTCACAAAAAAAGGGGGTTGACTTTTGGCAAAAATATGGTATAATGATGAAGATGGAAGAAGAATGACCGTAAAATTCCACAAATCGTTTGCGCTTTTTCAATCAAAGCGCAAGACCAAAACGACCAACCATCCCTGCCAGGAAAGGGCGCGATCAAAGCCAATGAACACTCACTCCTCATTTGATTCCGAATTGTATGATCTTCTCAAACAAATCCAAAATGGAGATTCGGGCATCTTTGAAGTATTGTTGAATCGTTATGACCGCTTGATCTGCGCCATGACGAACCGTTTCGGCGGCACCGTTTCGGCGGCAGATGCCGACGATCTGCGTCAGGAGGCAATTCTCGCACTTTACCGTGCGGCGATGCGCTTCAACCTTGAGCAAAAGGAGGTTCAGTTTGGACTGTTTGCAAAAACCTGCATCCGTCATGCATTGCTCTCGCATTTGCGCAAGCAAAAAAAGCTGGAGGCATTGGTTTTGCTGGAGGACGATTTGTTGGAAGCGCAAGCCAAGGGGGGCAAATGCGATCCTGAGTCGCAATTGATCGAGGAAGAGAGTTATCTTTCTCTGTCCGCGCAGATCCGAAGCGCACTCTCCGAGCATGAAAACCGCATCTGGTGGCTCTATCTTTCGGGACGCACGGCAAAGGAGATCGCCGTGTGTATCGAGAAAGATGAGAAATCGGTGCAAAACGCGATCTATCGCATTCGGCGCAAGCTTCGCACGATTATTCCCACTCCGGATTGATATGCCCGTTTAGCTTAATCAGAGCGTTGAGAAATCAAAGGTGGCGGTCAGAATCCGCCAAGGGTAAAAAAACAATTTGAACAAGAGAGGTTTCACACAATGTTCCAGGACGAGAACTACGCAGCAGTAGAAAACGAAAACACCGAGTACGTCGACGAGACTCTGGTCTGCAAGGATTGCGGCAACGAGTTCGTGTTCACCGCAGGTGAGCAGAGATTCTATGCCGAAAAGGGCTTTTTGAACAAGCCCAAGGCTTGCAAGGCTTGCCGTGATGCAAAGAAGAACGCCGGCAAAGCTCCCCGTGAGTATTTCACTGCAGTGTGCGCAGATTGCGGCGGAGAGGCAAAGATCACCTTCCAGCCCTCCAACGACAGACCTGTTTATTGCAGCGCTTGCTTTGAGAATCGCAAGAAGGCACAGGGCTAATTCAATCGGAATCGGCCGGGACTGATATACATTTGGTTTTTACCACGAAAGGCTTGGCTTCGCACGACGAAAAGCAGGCAATCGCAAATGCGATTGCCTGCTTTTCGATTTTTCGATTCAATCCTTTTGCGCATAGCGCCGTGCCTGGGTTGTGAACAGAGCAAAATATTCGCCCCCTGCCTCCATCAGCTCGGCATGCGTTCCCTGCTCCACGATCTGTCCGTCGCGCATGACGATGATCTTGGACGCGATGGTCGCGCTGGAAAGTCGGTGAGACACGAAGATCGTTGTCTTTCCCTTGCGCAAGGTTTCAAATTGGTTATAGATCTCCTGCTCGGCAAGCGGATCAAGAGATGCGGTCGGCTCGTCGAGGATCAAAATATCGGAACCTGCATAATAGGCTCTTGCAATGGCAAGCTTTTGCCACTGCCCGATCGAGGGTTCGGTGCCGCTCTTTTCAAAAACGCGCATCAGGGGCGTCTCATAACCGTTGGGCAGACGCTCGACAAACGATTCCGCGCCCGATTTTTGCATCGCGTCACGCAACGCCTCCTCGCTGTCTTCGCGGGCAAGGTTTCCGAAGCGGACGTTGTCGGAGACAGACACCGCGTACTTTCCGAAATCCTGGAAGATCGCGCCGTACAGACGGTACAGATCCTCGACGTAATAATCCCTCAGATCGTGACCGTCCAAAAGGATCACGCCCTCGGTGGGATCGTAGAGCCTGGTCATCAGCTTGATCAGCGTAGTCTTTCCCGCACCGTTCAATCCGACGATCATGGTCAGTTCCTCGGGCTCGAACACCACGTTGACGTCCTTCAAAACGTAGGTATCCGCATCCGGATAGCGGAAGCTGACGCCCACAAATTCGATCTTGTGTGCCTGACCGGGAGAAATGTGGCGCAACTCGCGGCAGGTCTCCTTGATTTTGGATCTTTCATCCAAAAAGGACATCAGATTGTCAATAAACAACGTTCCTTCATAAACCGACGCCGACAGCGCGATCATCGAGGAAACGTTCGATGCGATCGAGGTCAGCGATCCCGTCAAAAGCGTATAGTCACCGATCATGATCTTGCCGACCACCACTCGATATGCAATCAGCGCAAAGAGCACACAGCTCGTCAGCGAGGAAAAAACGGTGATCAGCGTATAGAGAACGTTCTCCTTGACGATGAGACGCTTGAGTCCCTTAAAATATTTTGCGAATACCTCTTTGTATTTGGCGATGAAATATTTTGACAGAGAGAAAATCTTGATCTCCTTGACCAGATCCTTGTTGACCAGCACAGAGGAATAATAATTCATCTCACGGCGGTTGCGGGAATTGTACTTGATATATTCAAACAGCTTTTTGCGGTATGTAAAGTTGATCAGCGCCGCAGGGATCGAGACCGCGATCATACAGACCGCCGCAAGCGGCATCGCGCTCGAAAGCACGATGAAATAAGAGGTCAGAGAAATGACCGTACTCAGCATGGTAAAGGAGGAGTGCAAAATCGACACCGGTCGCGAACCCGCTTCCCTGTCGGCGTTCTCCAGCTTTTCAAAAAACGCGGGCGTATCAAACGAGGACAGATCGATCTCCTGCGTTTGATTCATGATCAAAAGCTTGATGTGCGCAACCAGACGCTCTCCCACCAAACGCATGACGGTGGAATTGATGCGGCCGATCAGATTTCCCAAAATTTTGAAGATGAAAAAGAAGATCAGCCAAAACACCAGTTGGGTTTTGATGAGCGTTCCGAAATCCGCCTCCTGCAAGGGATGCTGAATCAAAAATTGCAGCTCGTTCAAAATATTTTTGGAAAGGATCGCGCTGATCACGGGAATACAGCCCTCGACGATCGAGATGAACAGCATCAACAACATCGAGCCGCGTCCCGAGTCCCACACCAATCGATAGGTATAAAACAGTCTCTGCAGAAACTCCCTTACACTTTTAAATTTCTTTTTTTCATTCGTCATTGCTTTCTTTACCGTTCCTTCAATGATTCCGCCCAAGATATACTTTATTATACTACGCTTTTCGACCGATGTCAAGTATCTGTTTTCCCCACCCGTCTTTCAAGAGCGATCTTTCATGAGTTTCTCATAGATTACGGTCACTTGATCTGCCATGCTCTTTGCGGTGTAACGTTCCAGATATCGCACACGGGCGGCATCCCGCATACGTTTTTCCAGCTCCGCGTCGCAGGCAATGCGCTCGATCGCCTCCGCCACCGCCGCAAAGTCTCCCACGGGAATCACAAATCCGGCGTCACTCTCCCCCATCATCGCGCGGTTGCCGCCAAAGTCGCTCACCACCGAAGGCAGAGCGGCACTCATTCCCTCCGAAAGTGCCAGGCAGGAGGTCTCGGTCCCGCTCGAACAATTGACGTTGACGCGAAGCAGACGATAGATCGGTGCCATATCCTCCATAAAGCCGCAAAACACCACCCACGGAAAAATTTCCAGCTCCTCAGCCATCCGCTCCAGCGACGTGCGGCGTGACCCCTCTCCCACGATCAAAAAGCGGAAACGCCTCTGCGGACGTCGTTCCAGCAACAGGCGCGCCGCCCGCAGGAAGGTCTCATGCCCCTTGTATTCCTCCAAACGTGCGCAGATGCCCACAACGAAATCATCTTCCCGCAAGCCCCATCGTTGCCGCCAAGCGGCAAGCTCCGTCTCTCCGACCTCTCGCACGGGCTCCGAGCCGTTGATGACAACGTCGATCTGCCCCTCGCCAATCCCCAGCTCGCGCAGATTTTGTGCCGCCGCCTCCGCCGTTGCGATCACGCGATCCGAGAGCATGCGGTTTCCAAGCCCGCAAACGACGCGAAAAAGCGGAAATCGCAAAAAGCCTTTGACGGGAAAACAGCAATGACGGGTGTGCAAAACGCCCACGCCGCAACGTCTGCCCGCGATCCGCGCATTCAGCGCGGCATTGGCATGCACAAGATCGCTCCCCGTCTCGCGGATCAGATCGCTGATTTCCCGCACCGATGCCGTCGAATACCTGTCCGCCGGCGCGTGCAAAAGACGGATCGGAACGCCCAACGCCTCCACGCGTCCGATCAACGCGCTCCCCGCGGGCAGTGCCACCGTGCTCTCAACCCGTTCTCTGTCAAAGTTGCGCAAAAGAGAGGTCAAAAGCACTCCTGCGCCGCCAATATTTTCATCGCTGATGACGTGTAATACCCGCATACTGCCTCCAAAAAGAAAAAACGTCGGTAGCATTAGTATGCACGGACGTTTTCTTTTTTATCAGTTTATCTACGAAGGCCCTGCCAAAACCTGCCCAGATCTCCGACGGGATCGTAGCCATGCGCGATCATCAGATAGTTTCGCAGCACCGCGTAGAGGATCATGAAAACCGCAAGCGCGATCCACCCCCAACCCGGAAGGATCAAAAGCCGCTCCTTGCCGCGCAAGAGGCGGATCAAGGCGATCACGTCAAGCACCGCGGCAAGCACTGCCACGAAAGCAACGAAAAAATTGAAGCGAAATGCAGCCAAAAGATCGAAATGCAACAATGCCTCGAGCGCACGCGTACCGCCGCACAGCGGGCAGTAGACGAAAAAGTAATCGTGAACCATGCATCCCGCCATAAACTGTGTCATGTGAGCCGCAACGGCACGGTAGAGCGGAAACAGCAACAGCAAGCACAAAACGAGCGCGTGAAAAAGAAGAAAGTTCTTTGCCGAACGACGGTTGATCATGTGTTTTACTTCCTTAATAGCTTTTATGATCATATTTTATCATATTCCGAAAAAAATTTCAAGATGATATTGCATTTTGAAATTCCTTATGATATAATTTTAATATAGTTATTCCCAACAATTCAAGGAAAGCGAGGAACTCCCCATGAACAACTTTGATTACACACCGCAAAACGATCAACAACCGCCGATCAACTTTGATATGGCACCGCAGCAGCCCTCCAAAAACGGCAAAGGCTTTGCGATCGCCGCACTCGTTCTCGGCATCGTTTCGCTCGTCTTTATTTGCTGCTGCTGCGTTCTTTACCGCGTAGCCATCGTTCCCGCGATCCTCGCCATCGTCATGGCAGTCCTTGCAAAGCGCGACAACGGCGGAAAAATGCAGGGCATGGCAACCGCAGGTCTCATCCTTGCCATCATCGCCATCGTGCTCTTCGTTTGTCTGATCGCGGTTGACGTTCTCTTTGCCATGGGCACGTTCAACGAGGCTTTGGACGAATTCTTCTATGAAACCTTCGGTATGTCCATGGAGGAATACATGGAGCTCTACTCCAACGGCGAAGTCCCCTTCCCCACCGAATAACCCTTCAAGCAAAAAATCGGCGTCCCGAATGCGATCGCATTCGGGACGCTTTTTGTCGGTTCAGATTAGAATCCGTAGCCTGCAAGGCTGTAGTATGCCATGTTGGTCTGTCTGACGTCGAGTCTGCCAAAGCAAGCGCAGACGGGGACGTTGGAGATGACGTGAAGCGCATACTGACCGAAGGGGATCTGATATTGCTCCTTGCCGATCGGTCCGTCGAGTCTGAGACAGGTCGTGCGCTCGGCGCCCAGATCCAGCGTGATCTTGTCGTAGGGTGCCTTATCCTCGAACAGCACCTTGATGGTGATCTTGGCGTCCTTTTTGGAGACGTTGGTGATCATCAGTGCCTCGTGTCCCGCAAAGTTCGGGTTGTCGCCTGCGGGGGGCAGGTCTCCGTCGCAGAATACCCAGTTTTTCTTTCCGTTCTTCATGATCTTCTCTCCTTTATGTTACTTTACGTAGTTGAAAAGCTCTTCCTCAAATTCGGGGCAGAGCGGCTCAGCGCCGTTCTCGGTGATGACGTAGCAGGTCTCGACGCGCAGACCGTTGAGCGTGGGATGACCGAAAAAGCTGACGTCGACGTTGACGATCATGTTCTTTTCCAGCACGTCGTCACTGTTCGGGCCGAAGAAAGGTGCCTCTGCCTCCATCAAGCCCATGGTGTGCGCGAAGGGACAAACGAGATATTTCAGATAGCCACCCTTTTCATAGAGCTTTCTGCCCTCTGCGTCGATCTGTCTGCCGCTGTTGCCGATCTTGAGCATGCTCTTGGTCAGCTTCATGACCTCGATCATGTCGATCAGGCACTTTCTCTGCTCGGGCGTATATTCGCCGCTGACGGGAACGGTGTGACCGAATGTGCCGGCATAGCCGTTGACGCGGGGCGCGATGCCCAGCATGACCATCTCGCCGTTCTCCATGATCTTGTTGGTGGCGGTGGGAACGACGGCGTTGGAGCGAATGCCGCTTCCGACGATGGTGCGGTATGCAAAGCTGTCGGCACCGTTCTCACGGCAGACCGTCTCACCCGCAGCAGCGACCTCAAATTCCTTGTTGCCCGCCTTGACCTTCTCAGCCATTGCCTTGTAGGCTTTGCAAGCGAGTCGGGTTGCGGCACGTGCCTGCTCAACCTCCCAATCGCTCTTGATATAGCGAAACTTCAGATAGTCCTCGGTGATGTCCACCACGTCACAGCCCGCAAAGCCGGCAACCAGATCCTGATGAACGGCATAGGGCATATCGGTCGTGCCGACCAGACCCACGCGCTTGACCGGGAATTTCGCGTTCAGCTCGGCGAAAAGATCCGAGAAGCTGATGATGGTGGCAAGAGGATACTCCTCGTCGGGCACCATGAATACGGGGAAACAACGAACGTCGGTGATCGCGGAATCCTGCTTTGCGAAGGGCTCGCTTTCGGGACCGCCCAAAAGCATGGTCGTTCCGTCTCTGCCGACGAGAACGGCACCCTTCTCGAACTGACCGCACCAGCCGGTGAGATACCAGCCGTTGGCGACGTTCAATTCATCAAAATAGATGATCGCGATGTCAACGTCCTTGTCGTTGAGCAGCTTGACGACCTTTGCCACTCTGTTTTCGGTTTCTTGCTTGTTGTAATATGCCATGATTTTATCCTCCAAATATTTTGATCGTATGTTTAAGCTCTCCACTCGAAGTCCTCGAGCGGGAACATGGGTCTCATGATTTTGGTCAATCCGAGTCTTGCAAGCTCGACACAGCTTGCTCCGTCCGAAAGCGCAAACAGCTCTCTGTCGGCAAAGGGCTTGAGCTCGGTGAAAAGATAGCCCAGCTTGACCACGACGACACGATAGGAAAGCAGATCGACGTTGGCGCAGTCAAAGTTTCCTTTTTCGATGAAGGCACTGCGATATTCGGTGAAAACGACGTCAACGTTGCCGACCGTGAGCGTCAGACTCTTGCCGATGATCTCCTTCGTCCAACCGAGAATGTCTCCGTGCGACTTGACCTTGGCGCGAAGTCCGCCCAGTGCCGCCACCGAGACCTCCTCGCCGTCACGCGCCGCCCAAAGAGAATTGACGGTCTCTCCGTCGGTGATGCCCGCAACACAGGTCGGTTTTTCTGGCTTTGCCGCCAAAATCAGGCGCAAAATCTCGGTTCTGTCTCCCTCGGCTCCCGCCGTGGTGTTGTCTCCGCTATCGGTGATGAAGATCCTTCCCTCGTCTCCCTCCATCGCGCGTTTGACACATTCCTCGGGCAGCTCTGCCTCACACAAAAAGCGGTAATCGCGACGCGTTGCCCAGAGCTTGTTGGCAAGATCCTTCGCCACCTGCTCGGCGCGTTCCCGATTCAAGGCACAGACCACGGTCGAGGCACTCGTGTTGGGCGCGTCGATCCAACAATGTCCCAAAAAGAGATTGGCGGTCAGAATATCCGCCTCCGCTTCCAGCGAAAGCGTTTCCTCAATCAAGCCCTTGAGCGGCTCGTATGCGGTTTGGAGCGTATCGTTCTTGAGCAGGAACGGAACGCGCACCGTCACGGCGTGCGGCTTGATGCCGTTTTCCAGACAGTAGACCAACGCTCGCGCCGAGCGAAGCTGACATTCGACTTGATCGACGTGCGGAACCGTCTTGAATCCGCTGATGATGTCGGCATACGAGGTCAACTCGTCGGTAATGTTTGCGTGCGCGTCGAGCGAGATCGCGAAGAGGCATTTGTCCGAGACCAACTTTTTGATCTGTTTGAGCAGATAAAGCTCGCCGCTGCCGATCTCATCGACTTCCATGCTACCGTGAAAGAAGATGTAGACGCCGTCGAGATCGGGATTGGCTCTGACACCGTCGAGGATCTGCTCGGCGTAGTAATGATAGGTGTCAAGCTCGACCGTACCCGAAGGAAGTGCCACGGCATAGACCGTCGGAACAATCTCATAGCCCTTCTCGAGAAAGATCTCCTTCACCGCAAGCTTTTGAAAAATATCGTCTCCGCGAAAATATTCAAAATCATGCTTTTGCGGATGAAGCTTCGCCAGACTGTTCGATTCACACTGAAAGGATGCAACCAAAATTTTCATAGCGTCACCTCTGTTAAAATCATATTTTCGAACCTATTTTATCACAACGATTTTCCAAAAACAAGGTAAAAACCGCCTCAAAAATGGTAAAAAATAAAAGTTATTTTATTTGTTTATGATTTTCTCCCATATCCGCCTTGAAAAATCGAAAAAAATATGATACACTATAGGCAGAATGGAGGGTCGGATATGAAAAAATACTATCGTTACGCAGTCAAAAAAGCCATCACCGTCAAAAACCTCACCACCATCGAATCTCTCGAGGTGTCGCCAAGCTTTTCCTATCCCACCGAGGCGCACGATTTTTACGAGCTGGTCTACGTCGACAGCGGAAAACTCGATTGCCGCGCGGGAGACGGCGAGGTGTGCCTGTCACAGGGCACCATCCTGCTCATCGCCCCCGCAGTCCCTCACTCCTATCGTGCGGTGGAAAATATTCCCGCCTCCTTTTTCATTCTCTGCTTTCATTCGGCATCCGCGCCGCTCACACTGCTGGACAAACCGATTTCATTGGGAAGCGAGGAACGCCGTTTGTTTTCCAAAATCGTCAAAGAAGCAAAAAACGCCTTTGCGTTCCCCTTCAACCGCAAGCTCCATCCTCTCCCCTCCCCCTCCTTCGGCGCGACACAGCTCGTGGTGGGAAAGCTGGAGGAGCTTCTGATCGAGCTGATCCGAAACGAGCTCAAGGAAAGCCGTCTGATGCGCCCGATCATGAACAGCGTGGAGCTGGAAAACAAGCTTGCCGAGGAGATCGTGCTTTTGCTCAAGCGGCACGTCTACGGTCGCATCACACTCGAGGAGATCAGCGCCGAGACCTTTTACAGCAAGACCTATCTCAACGGCATCTTCAAAAAAAGCACGGGACTGACCATCATTCAGTATTATCAAAAGCTCAAGGCAGAGGAGGCAAAAAATCTGTTGCGCGAGAGGGCTTCCACGGGCGAGGTCGCCGCAAAGCTCTGCTTTGACAGCGCAACCTATTTCGTCAAATTCTTCAAAAAACACACCGGCATGACGCCGACCGAATACCGAAAGAAACTCTTATAAAAAGCAATGCAGGACGCACACTTGGTGTGCGTCCTGCATTTTTCAATTATTTGTTAAACTCATTGATGATCGGCTCGTGAACCTTCGGTGCGCCCTCGGGGATCTCGTAGCCAAGCTCGTTCGGCTTTGCCCAGCGGACCGCGTTGGTGATGATGCGCTGCACGTAGGGGTTGTAGAGCGCACGGCACTCCTCGTGACCGGGCTGGAAATAGAACAGCTTGCCGGCGCCGCGATGGAAGCAAGCGCCCGAGCGCATGATGTGTCCGTCCTCATACCAACCGCCAAAGACCAGCGCGTCGGGCTGAGGGATGTAGAAGGGTTCGCTGTAAAGCTCCTCTTCCTCGATCAGGAAGTGATCGGGAATGCCCGCCGCGATCTCGTGCGAGGGCATCAGCGTCCACATGATCTCCTTCTGATTTCTGCCCCAGGAAAGGTTTCCGTTCGTACCCACGATCTGACGGAAGGGCTTGGAATGGTGCGCCGAGTGCAGAGCGACAAAGCCCATCTTACCCTCATATACGCGCTTTTGGATCTTGGCAGCCAGCTCGTCCTTGACCTCGCCGTGAGCAATGTGTCCCCACCAGATCAGAACGTCGATCTTCTCCAGACGCTCATCCGGCAAACCCTGATCGGGATCGTCCAGTGCCGCCAGAGAGACCTCCATGTCCTCGTTGACGTCCAAAAAGCTCTTGATCACGGCGTGCAGACCCTCGGGGTAGATCGCCTTGATTTTTTCCTTGGTTCTTTCGTGGCGGAACTCGTTCCAAACCACAACGTTGATTTTTTTCACGGCTTTTGCCTCCTTGAAAAAGATTTTCTCAATGTATGATAATCCATTATAGCACACAATCCTGCAATTTTCAATAGAAACGGCAAAAAAGCCAAGATCAAAAATTTATTGATCTTGGCTTGATTGTTTTTTATGCGTTTGGAACGATCAGCGTGGTCAGTGCCTTTTTCTGTCCTTCGGTGGGCGGCTTCAATTTTCCGTTGTTCAAAAGAGCAACCATACAATGAAGCAAGAACCAGCCGTCCGAATGGAAGACGAATTGAAGCTCGTATTCCTTGATCTTGCGCAAATGCGCGGGAACGGAATCCAACACCGCACGGGCGTAGGGCGCTTTGACGGCTTCAAATTCCTCCTGATACTTTGCTTTGATCTTTTCCCCCACGGCAAGCAGCTTGTCTTTGATCTCCTTGTTCGAAAGGATCACGATCTGCCACGAGGACTTGAACTGTCCGTCATAATCGCCGTTGGTTTTCACATATTCGCGCTCGGCAAGCCATGCGTATTCATCCTTGGAAAGTCGATCGCCTTCCAATTCTCTTTCATAGAGGGAGAGCACGCGCGCCGCGATATCGAACTCGTTCCGATTGACCTGAATCCGTCTGCCCGACCACTCCGTATCGATTCTCCAAAGCAAATGATTGTCTATGCTGTTCCAAGACGGTCCGCACCAATCCTTCATAGCTACGTAGTCATCCGGCAAGACAATATGATCGGACTCGACCGAAGCATATGCAATATTATGTGCGCCGTCCGGACGAAGCGTTGCAACCTCCTCAAAGCTGATACGGGTCTCCATCAGCTTCTCCCCCGAGCATGCGACGATATACGGAACCAAAGACCACAAAAGGAAATTGCGGTCTGCTCGATGAGTTTCAGTGAGGGAAATCTCTTCATCGGTCTGCCCGCACCAAAGATCTGGATGCTCAAGCAATCCGGATGCAATCAGCTCATCGTAAAGTTCATTTGCAAACAATCCCGCAACCTTTTTGTACATCGCATCCCGCATCGTCAAAAGTGCTGCGTTCGGCTCGGTAATGATGAAATTGGCAATATACTTTCCGTCCTGTTCCTTCAAAAAACCGTACTTTTCGTAAATCTCAATTTCCGATTCCACGTACACGGGAGAAACACCGAGATCGTCAGCGATCTCATGGATCGTCTTTGCCTCCTTGCGCACACAATAGCAAATGTTTTGGGACAAAGCCGATGCAAAAAACGCATCCCCGTCTTTTTTGCCAACCGACCCATTGATAGCAAACGATGCGAATTTAATCGGATTGAATTTCAGTTCACTTGTTTTTCTCATGGTGTCCATACCTCTCTTCAATTCTTTTTTGGCTTCAAACAAGTGCCACTTGACCGTGCCGAGAGGAATATCCAAAGCCTTTGCAATATCGGCTTGCTTGCGGTTTTCAAAATAGTACGCGATCACAATTTTTCGCTGGAGCTTGGAAAGATAGGCAATCTCACCCTGCAATCGACGGACGGATTCGCCATTGTCACCGTCCTCAAAAAGCGAATCGGGATCAGCAATGATCTCGGCATATTCATCCAACGGCACACCGATCACACCTTTGGCAAAATCGCGGTAGTAGTTGCTGAGCGCATTATGGGCAATCGTCCAAATAAATTTACCCACATCTCCGATGTCGTCCTTGATCAGGAGCGCGCGAAATGCCTTGAGTACGATTTCCTGCGATAAATCTTCCGCATCGTGTGTGCTTTTGCACCGCTTCAGCGCAAAGCCGAAGATGGGTCTCAGATATTCGGTTATGATGTTTTCGGCATCTTGTCTTCTCACTTGCTTGTACCTCGTTGAAAGCTTTCACCCATATAGACACGGAGTTTGAAAAAGGTTGGGAGATTTTGAAAAATATGATAAATTTATTTTTTCAGTTTCAAAAAGCCAAGATCAAATTTTTCATTGACCTTGGCTTCTATTTATATGAATAGAGAAAATTTATTTCAGCTCCACCACGGTCACGCCGCCGTCGCCCTCGCCGTATCTGCCAAGGCGGAACTCGGCAACGCGTCGGTCACCCTTGAGTCTCTGCCACAGCGCGTTTTTGAGCGCACCGGTTCCCTTGCCGTGAATGAGACGCACGCGGCTGAAATTCGCCAGCACCGCCTCGTCCAGGTATTTATCGACCGCAAGCCATGCCTCGTCGCCCAAGAGCCCCCGCAGATCGATCTCATCACGGAAATCGCGGTTGACCTTGACGTGATAGTCTGTAGCGGGCTTCTTCTTTTTGCCGCTGATGACCTGGGGCTTTTCGATGATCAATTGCAGATTGGAAATCTTGGTACGCGTTTTGAGAATGCCCGCCTGCACGGTCACGTTGCCGCTCGCGTCTGGGGTATCGACCAAAAATCCTTCCTTGCCGATGTTGACGATATAGACCTTGTCTCCCTTTTTGAGGTCACGCGGAAGCACGTATTCCTCGTTCGTCCGCTCCTCGACAGGGTTGACCTTGTCGTCGTTCTCGCGAATGGCACGGCGCACCGCAGCGCGGGATTTCTCCAACTCCTCGGCAAGTCTGCCCGCCTCCTCCGCCTTCTTGGCTTTTTCCAGCTGTGCGAAGATAAAATCGCTCGACGCCTTCGCGCTCTCCAGCATCTGCTGAGCCTTTTTGCGGTTCTGCTCGACCTCTCGCTCGGCTTCGAAGAAGCGTGTCTTGATCGCCTTTTCGGCATCCGCCTTCATCCGCTCGTATTCCGCCTTCAGCCGTGCCGCCTCCTCGCGGTTGCGGTCTGCCTCAAGCCTGGTCGCCTCGAGCTGCTCGATGATCTCCTCAAAGCGCTGATGGTCACGGTTGACGTGTCCCTTCGCCAGACGAATGATCTCGTCCGACAGTCCCAGCTTTGACGAGATGGCAAAGGCGTTGGATTTTCCGGGCGTACCGATCATCAGCCGATAGGTCGGCTTGAGCGTGGCAACGTCAAACTCACACGACGCGTTCTGCACACCGGGGGTATCGAGCGCGTAGGTCTTGAGCTCGGTATAGTGCGTGGTGGCGGCACAGATCGCGCCCGCCGCGCGCACCGTTTCAATGATTGCGACAGCCAAAGCCGCACCCTCCACGGGATCGGTTCCCGCTCCAAGCTCGTCAAACAGGCAGAGCGAGCGCGCGTCGACCTCGTTCATCACGCGCACGATGTTGACCATGTGCGAGGAGAAGGTCGAGAGCGACTGCTCAATGCTCTGCTCGTCACCCAGATCGACCAGCACCTTTTCAAAGATACAGATCGACGACTCGGGATCGGCGGGAACGTGCAGACCCGACTGTGTCATGAGCGCAAACAGACCGATCGTCTTGAGCGTGACCGTTTTGCCGCCCGTGTTGGGACCGGTGATGATCAGCGTATCGTAGCCGTCTCCCAGACGGATATTGGTGGGAACGACCTTTGCGGGATCGATCAGGGGATGGCGCGCACGGCGCAGATCGATCGAACGGTCGCCGGAGATCCGAGCCTCGCATCCCTTCATGCGCGCCGAAAGCTCGGCACAAGCGAAGAAGAACGCAAGCTCGGTAATATTCAGATAATTGAGGCGCAGACTCTCGGATGCCTCGCTGACTTCGGAGGAAAGGTCGAAGAGGATCTTTTCGATCTCATACTCCTCGCGCGATTGCAACATCCGCAATTCGTTGTTGGCATCCACGATCGCCATCGGCTCAACGAAGATCGTCGCACCGGACGAGGACGTATCGTGGATCAATCCCTTCATCTCGTTTTTGCACTCCGCCTTGACGGGAATGACGTAGCGTCCGCCGCGCATCGTGACGATGTTTTCCTGCAGGATCTTGGAATAGGATCCGCTGATATAATGCTGCAGCGTTTCCTTGATGCGGTTGTTGGCATCGCGGATCTTGCGTCTGACCTCAGCAAGCTCACGGCTCGCCTCGTCCGCGATCATATCCTCCGACAAAATCGAGCGCGTGATGCGCTCCTCGAGATGGCGGTTTGGCAAAAGCCGCGCAAACACCTCGTCCAGCGTGGTGTCAAACGGTTTGTTGATCTTGATATAATCACTCAATGCCCGTGCGGAATGTAACAGCCTTGCCACCTCCAACAGCTCGCGTGTGGTGAGCATGGCACCCTTGACCGCGCGTTCGCAAGCCTCGGACACGTCCTTGACCGAGCCGAACGAGGGCATTCCCTTGACGTCCGAGAGACGGCGCGCGTCGGTTGTGCGGTGCAAACGGCGCAGAACCTCGACAATATCCCCCGACGGGGTCAGGCAAAGCGCCATCGACCGCGCTCCCTCGGTGGGCGCGCAATCGGCAAGCATCCGGCAGATCTTATCAAATTCCAGTGTCGTTAACGTTTTTTCGGAAAAACTCATGTTTTTGTTCCTTTTGTATCCTTTGTTCCTTGAAATGCCTTCTCGGCGTCCTTCATGGCGTGATAAAAGCGCAAGGTTTCAAAGCCGTGCCCGACGTGCGACAGAACGTAGGTCTCGGCACAACTTGCAAACAGGCGCAGATCCTCCTCGGTGCGAAACCGAAAGGAAAGCAGCTTGGAGGGCGACGCCGCAATGACGTATCGCATCACCTCACAAACGTCCGAGGACAGCGGACAGATCACGTCCGCCTCGCGAATATCGTCATACACGCTCGCCGTGGCGGAAACGCTTTTGCTGCGCGTATTCATGCAATCGGCACAAAGCAGAGCACCGTTCATCACGTCCAGATAAAGCTCGCGTTCCTTCCGCTCGCCACACCTGGCACAGCCGTCCAGCTCGGGAGCGTAGCCCGACAGTGCCGCGGCACGAATCTCAAACGCGCCCTTGATCATGTCAAGGGGATAAAGCCCGTGACTGACGGCATAGAGCGAATTGAGAAGCAGACGAAGCATCTCCCCCGCTTCCTCGCCCTCGTCGGTCCATTCACAGGTCAATTCACACAAATACGCCGCCAGATTGAATCGGTCAAGATCCTCACTGAGTCCGTAAAAGGTTTCGTGCGGCGTACCGCCCTTCAAAATATAGGTGTTGCCTCTGCGGTAATATTCAAAATTCGCATAGGTATAAAGCTGGCTGACCGCCCGTTGCTCTCCGCGCATCGAGCGTCCGCCCTTGGACAGGATCAGGATCCGACCGTGCTCGGCGGTCAAAACCGAAAGATAGCGGTCGTTCTCTCCCTTGTCCCACAAGCGCACGACGACTCCGTCCACCGCCTGATGCTGCATGGTCAGTCACTCCTCTCCGATGCGTCAGTCCTCGGTATATCCGAAATTGAGAATACTTCCCTGGCTGTCGCGCCAATTTTCCTTGACCTTCACCCAAAGGTTGAGATAGACCTTGCAATCCAGCATCTTTTCGAGATCGTCGCGTGCGTAAGAGCCGATTCGTTTGAGTGTCTCGCCGTTCTTGCCGACCAGAATTCCCTTGTGCGACGCCTTTTCGCAAAAGATCTCGGCACGAATGCTGACGAGCCCTCCCTCAACGGCATATTCCTCGATCACGACGGCAACCCCGTGCGGGATCTCCTTGTCGAGCGTCCGCAGGATCTTTTCGCGGATGACCTCGGCGGCGATCTGTCTTTGCGGCTGGTCGGTGATCATATCCTCTTCATAGAACCATTCGCCCTCATGCAACAGCTTGGCACATTCGTCCATCAGGTCGCCCACGTATTTGCCCTTTTTGGCGGAGATCGGAACCACGGCGAAAAAGTCGTGCAACGCGGCGTAGGCTGTGATCGTTTCCGCCAGCTGCTCGCGGCGGCAAAGATCGACCTTGTTCAGCGCAAGAATCCCGGGAATCCCCGATTTTTTGAGATACTCAATGATCCCCTTTTCGACGTCTCCCGGCGCGAAACTCGCGTCGGCGACCAGAATGACGGCATCACCGTCCTGCATGGTGCTGTTCGCGGTCTTGACCATAAAATCTCCCAGCGTATTCTTGGGCTTGAAAATGCCGGGCGTGTCCAGAAAAACGAACTGATCCTCCCCCCGTGTCTCGATGCCCGCGATGCGGTTGCGGGTGGTCTGCGGTTTGGAGGAAACGATGGCGATGCGCTCGCCGAGAATGCTGTTCATCAGCGTCGATTTTCCCACGTTGGGGCGACCGACGATGGCGATAAATCCTGTTCTTTTCATGTAATATCCTTTTTCTTTGATTTGTTTTTCTTTCGGATCAGACGTTGAAGTCGATCATTACGGGGCTGTGGTCGGACGAGCAAAGGATCGTCTTTTCATACAGGCAACGGTAGTTCTTGACGTCGATCTCTCCCAGCGTGTAGATCTGATCGATCGCCGCCGCATAGCCGCCCACGACATCGGGATTGTCGGCAAAGCCGCAGAAATAGTCGGGATAGGTATTCAGCTCCTTGCAATACACGGGATAGCCGTGGCAGGAGCAGACGTCGTTCTTTTCGGTGGCAAGGTCGCGCGCGTTGCGGAAGCCCGCCTCCTCAAGCGTGGTACACGCCATGCGCGTGACCACCGAGTTATAATCGCCTCCCACCGAGAAGCTGACGCCGTACTTTCTCGAAAAAAGCTGCAAAAACGGGATCAGCAGTCTGACCTCCTCGCGTCTCAGCTCGTCGCCCTCGTCGGGATGCTGATGCGGACAGTAATGATTCGATTCGATGTGCGTCACGCAGGCGCCGAAGCGCTTGCCCGTCGCAAGCTCCTCAAACACACCCGCAACCGCCGCACGGTAGCGCGTGAACGTCGGCTCGTAATATCTCTTCTGCGGCGGCAGGAATGTTTTATTGTTCTCGTCCAGGATCGCCGCTCCGTAGGAAAGCATGTAGCAGGAATTGTCCACGAGCTTGACGGTTTTGGTATTGTAGAAGAGCGGAGTGATCATATTCTTCTGAATATTGACCGGCTTTGCCTCCTCGTAGCCGCAAAGGCGAAGCAGCTCAATGATATCGGTATCGTTGCGCCACGTGTCGACGAATTCATTGAAGCCGACCACGTCGGGGCGGAAGGTCATGATCTCGGCAAGCTCGTACAGCGCATCTGTGATGCCGTACACGTTGCAGGCAGGTGCCTGATCGTGAAACCACACGTTGTGATACATCACGCGGAAATCCGCCTTCTTTTCGTCGTGCATTGGCATTTTGTAGTCTCCCGTGTGCGAGACGGTGGGGATCACAGGCTCGGCGTCGGCAAACAGCTCTCGCGTCAGGTAGTCGGACGCGGCGATAAAGCCGAACAGATCACTCGCCGACACGACAAGACGGTTGCCCTCGGTGACGGCGGCAAAGCTTCCCTTTTTCATACCGTCACACTCGCGAATGACGACCGCATCACCTTCGGCATCCTCGGTCGAAAGTGGAAGGGTGATTCCCTTTTTCCAAAACAGATATTGCAGAGTAACGGCGGGATAGATCGCTGCCTTGAGCGATCTTTCGGGATAGATAATCGTAAACATTGTCCTTAACCTCGCGGAATAAATTTCGGGTCAGAGACCGAAGTAAGCGCGCAGATCGGCGGTCAAAACGTCGATCTTCTCATTGGTCTTGTGGTTCAGAAGAGAGCAATACACAATTTCTCCCGTCTGCGCATCGGCGCTGGCATAAACGGTGTAGTGCGGATCGATCTCCATTTCAATCAAAGAAAAGCCTTTTTGCTTGCTTTCCGTGCCAGCAAACTTGATCAATTGCTTGCGCCAAATCTCGGGTTGCTCGGAAAGCGTCACCAGATCATAGATCTGCATCTTCGGACGCGAGTCCTTATGTTGTCCGTAATATTCCCTCGCCTCCATATATGCAATCGGCAAGAACGCCGCCAACAGCACACCGAGCGTGATCAGAAAGGTGATCAGGCGCACGTGGCGCGTGAAAAAAGTTTCGGTCTTGCCTTTGGTGTCAACGTCGGTTTTTTCTTTTTTCATACCGTAACGCCGCTCACTCATGATCCACCTTCTCCTGTTCCGTGGCGGGCACCGAAAGTCCGAGCCGATCCATGATCTCGCTCTGACGGCGACGCATATCGCGCTCGTCCTCCTCCGAGGTCTCGTGATCGTAGCCCAGAAGGTGCAACATCGAATGCACGGTCAAAAAAGCCGCCTCGCGGTCAAATCCGTGACCGTATTCCTCCGCCTGCTCCGATGCCTTCTCAAGTGAGAGCACGATGTCTCCGAGCATTCCCTTGAAATCGTCGATGGGAGGTTCCTCGCCCTCTCCCGTGTAATCAAACAACGGGAAAGAAAGCACGTCGGTGGGACGGTCGATGCCGCGGAATTTCTTGTTCAATTCATGGATCCCCTCGTTGTCGGTAAAGGTGATCGACACCTCCGAGGGATTGCCGTACTGCTCGTAATCCAGCGTCGCCTCGACTGCACGGCGCAGCAGCATTTTGAGCTTGTAGGTCACAGCCAGCTTGTCCTGCGCGTCCTCAAAATAGATCTTCATATTCAGCTTTCTGCTCATGATAACGTCCTCCGTCGTGTTACTTTTGCGTCGTTTTTTCGGCACGGAATTTCTGCGCGCGAAGCTTGTCCTGCTTTTCGCTTTCCTTTCGTGCCAGCTCTCTGTCATATTTTTCGTATGCCTGAATGATCTTTTGCACCAATCGGTGTCGCACCACGTCACGCTCCGAGAAATAATGGATGCCGATGTCATCGATGCCCGTCAGGATCTTCACCGCCGTCGCAAGTCCGCTCTTTTGTCCGCGCGGCAGGTCTGTCTGTGTCAGGTCACCCGTGACCACCGCCTTGGAATTGAAGCCCAGGCGCGTCAGAAACATCTTCATCTGCTCGGGCGTGGCGTTCTGCGCCTCGTCGAGAATGATGAACGAATCGTCCAGGGTTCTGCCGCGCATGTATGCCAGCGGCGCGATCTCGATCGTTCCCTTTTCCACAAGTCTTTGATAATTCTCCGCGCCCATCATCTCGTAAAGCGCGTCGTACAGAGGTCTCAGATAGGGGTCGATCTTGCTTTGCAGATCTCCCGGCAAAAAGCCGAGCTTTTCTCCCGCCTCGATCGCGGGACGCGTCAGAATGATGCGGTTGACCTGCTTCTCGCGAAGCGCGCGCACCGCCATTGCGACCGCCAGGAAGGTCTTTCCCGTTCCCGCCGGACCCACGCCCAGCACGATGGTGTTTTTGCGGATCGACTCGACGTATTGCTGTTGCCCCACGGTCTTTGCCTTGATGGGCTTGCCGCGCGTGGTGACGCAAATGCACTCGTTTCCAAGTGCCGAGAGCGATCCGCCCTCACCCGCGCCGATCATGTCGATGGCATACTGCACCGTCTGATCGGTCAGAACGTCGGTCTTGGCGGAAAGCCCGTGCAGATATTCAATGCACTGTGCCGCCGCCTCGAGATTCTCCTCCGATTCGCCCTCGATGACGATCGAATCGCCGGATTCGCTCTCGCGGTTGCGCAGACTGACCGAGAAATGCTCCTCGATCATGCGCGCGTTTGAATCAAAGCTTCCAAAGATTTTTGCGGTCGCGCCCGCGTGCCTCATACGAATGATTTTACGGTTCATAGTACCCCTTTCGGTCAATCCACGATTTCAAATTCCCGCTGCACGGCGATATCCTCGATGCAATACACCGTACAGTGAAGGATCAGAGAACTGTCGGTCCACTCGCTTTTCACGTCACGACGCAACATCTGTACGTCCTCCGAAAAAGTCGAAAGCCGGGACTCCAACTCGCTGTAAGCCAGGTCCAACGCCTGCTCAGGCGTGCGCTGTGCCGCTTCGGTTCGATAGGGAATTGCCTCGGTCACAAAGACTCCGACGGGCAGCGTATAACGTCCGAACAGTGTCCAAGTCTTCTCTTCTTTTATTATATCACACTCCACCCCCTCATTTCTACTGTTTTTGAAAATTTTCATCGAAAAATCAAAGAAATTCAAAACAATTTCACGGCATTCACGCTCTTCGTAAAGCTTTTCCTCATAGGAAAACGGAATTTCAATGTCAAATTGGTGTTCGGTCCGCGCCATGATCTGCCCTGCGGCGCGTGTATAGCGGTATCCCAATGTCGCGCTGTCGTAAAGCCCGCTGACCAACAGCTCGCCCGCCTTGACCGCCTGCCCAATCTTGACCAGACAGTTGCCTCGATAAAGCTGGATCAGCTCGATCTGCCCATCACGCGCGGCAATCAGATTGGCGGGGCGCGTTCGATCCTCCTCTTCCGGCGGCGTGACGTGCTCGATCACCTGCACAACGGCAACGGTACCGTCCATGTGGATCGCGATCCATGAGATCCGATCCGAGGCGATCAGCACACGGGTTTCCAAATCCTCTGTGCGGACGTTTGGGATGTAGCTCCCCACGCCGAAGCCGCATGATTTCAGCTCCTCCAAAACCTGTGCCTTTGTCATGCTTTCGTTGCCACGCACTTGCACCGACCAGACAAAACGCGTGGAAAGCACGATCAAAACAAGTGCAAAAAGCGCGCCGAGAATCAATCCCGCGCGCTTGCGATAGCGCCAAAGAAACGGCGGCAAGCCCCCTTCCTTGAGCATCGTGATCGAAATGCTCGATGCCTGACAAAGTCGCTCAAGACGCCCGGCAGACAGCAACGAGATCTCGAGGAACACCGAGCCGTCCTCCCCCCAACGAAATCCATGGTGAGAAATGCCGTGGCGCAAGCAAAGATTCATCAGTGCAGTGGCATTCTCCGCGTCCGCCCACACACCGCGTTTTCCTCCCAAAAGTAACGAAAGATTCATATTCCCCGTCTTTTCCTTTCTGTTTTTTCTCCTTACGTATCGCTCACGAGGTAGGTGACACCGGTAATATATCCCTCCACCGTAACCGTTCCCGCCGAAAAGGATGGGCAAAACAGCTCCTCTCCCACCACCGACAGCGTGCACTTCATGACCGCCAGGCGGATCTCCTTGGGGGAATATTCCAAAATTTTGCGGCAATCATAAACCGTCACCCTGCGTTGCCCCTGCAACACCACGCAGCTGCCCCCTCTTTGTGACGCCGAGCCGTATCGCGCGGCAAGCCGTTGCCGCCATCCCCGATTCTCTTTTCGTTCCATCGTTTCTCTCCGCCTTCCTGTCATAAATCGCTCGCCCAATACGTACATTTGGGACAGTACGTTACAATTTTATGCAGAAAGAAGGCGCACAATGACTCTTCTCAAAGCTTCCCCAAAGCAAAAAAGAAAACCCGTCTCTCTAACTCCCGGACAGGTGATTTTCGGCTTTTTTTGTCTGCTTTGTCTGTGCTTGATCCTGAAAAGCTCCGACGTTGCCATCACATATATGAACCAAGGACTCCTGCTCTGCGCCAAGACCGTGATCCCCTCACTTTTCCCCTTCATGGTGCTTTCCGAGTTGATCGTCAACGGCGGCATCGGTCCTCTCTTGATCAAGCCGATCTCCGGACCGCTCAAACGCCTCTTCGGGCTCTCCGATGCGGGTTGCTGCGCCGTGGCGCTTGGATTGCTCTGCGGATTTCCCGTCGGCGCGAAATGCACGGTACTCTCCTATGACCGCGGCGAAATCTCCCGCCGGGAGGCAGAGCGTGCATTGGCATTTTCAAACGTCCCCTCCTCGGCATTCCTCATCAACGCCGTTGGAGTCTCGCTTTGGGGAAACCGTCGCTTCGGTGTCTTGCTCTACGTCGCCGTGCTGACAACCGCGATCCTGACGGGCATCCTGCTCGCCCGTCTCGCAAAAAACAAGCATGCCCCCTCCACCGAGGCGATATCCACCCCCATGCACCCGCCTGCCGTCAAGGGGGCAAAATTATTCACCGAAGCCATCCGCTCTGCCACCGCAAGTATTTTCCCCGTGTGCGCCTACGTCGTATTCTTTTCGGCATTGCTCGGCACGCTTCACCCACTTCTTTCCGCACTCCGCCTTCCCCCCGCCATCCACGCCGCGCTCTTTTGTCTGTTCGAGCTTTCGGGCGGCATGAGCCAATCCTGCGCGCTTGGAAACATCGGCATGGCGGCAGGACTGTGCGCGTTTGCCGCGGGGTGGTCGGGGCTTTCGGTGCACTGTCAGGTGCTCTCGGTCTGCGACGGAAGAGACCTCTCCTTCCGCACCTATTTTCTTGCGAAAATCTTTCAAGGAATTTTCTGCGCGTTATTCTTCGGCATCCTGATGCTTCTTTTTCCAGACGCGTTGATCCCCGCGAGGTTTGTCATTGGAATATAAAAGGTCGTAAACGTTGATTATTTTTTTCTTTCTGCTTTTGGCAAACCGAAGCGATTGATATGCCCCTCCGTAGTTATGGTTTACGTATGCTATAATAAGTTCCGCACTTGTTATCATCCATTCGTTTCTCTTCAAAATTGCAAATTTTGGCGGCACCTTCTCAAGCGGAGGATATATTGACGTATCAAAAAATCCATATTTCTGCTTTTCTTTTATTTTCGCTTGCTCTGACAAACTCATATATGGTGTCACATAGACAAGTTCGATGCCCTCATATTCCGCCTTCAACTCTCTGCACACACGAGCACAAATTGTATCAAAATCTCCATATCCCCCAAGATAGCAAATCATCTCCACGGAATTTGTAATATACTTTTGTAGTTGCTCTTTTACCGTTTCTTTTACCTTATCACCGGAAGAAATACTGGAATGACCTAAAAAAGTAATGATCATGTTACACCTCTCAATTTCGTGGAATTCCACGATTTGATAGGTATATTATACAATTAAAATAATTTTTTGTCAATATCGTGGAGTTCCACGAGATATTTTTTTCATATTCACCTATACTAATTGTGGAACTCCACAAAAAGCAGGCAGGATACAAAGATGAAATTAAACGATGCGATTGTAAAACGAATCCATGAAATTTGCAAGGAACGCAGCAGCAACGTGTGTGATACCGCGCTTAGCGGCGGTATGTCTCCCTCGGCAATTTACGATCTGATCAAAGGAAGAACCAAATGCTCCAAAGTAATCACCGTAAAACGCTTTTGTGAGGGTGCGGGCATCACGTTGTCCGAGTTTTTTGACCGAGATTATTTTAACGAGCTTGAAGAAGATTGATGCGGAAACAGAAAAAGGGGCTGTCACGGTGACAAGCCCCTTTTGTTATGCTTTTTGTGTTTTTCCTCACGCCATGCTCTCGGGAAGCTTCTTTCCTCCCAACAGATGGAAATGCAAATGCTTGACCGATTGACAACCATCCTCACCGCAGTTGGTGATGACACGGTAACCGTTGACAAGCCCCTCTGCGGCGGCGATCTTGGGGATCGCCTCAAAAATACGTGCCACGTACGCGCTGTTTTCCGCCGTCACGCCATCGGCGGACGGAACGTGCGCCTTGGGAACGATCAGCACGTGAACGGGTGCCATCGGCGCGATATCGCGAAACGCATAGATCAATTCATCCTCATAAACCTTCGCGGACGGAATTTCTCCGGCAATAATTTTACAAAAAATACAATCTGTCATAACGGTCATTCCTCTCTTCTCGTTCTCGTTTTCGCGGCAAGGGACTTGACAAAGCCTCAAAAAGGCGTTATAATAGCATCGGACTTTCCATCCTTGCCTCTGTGTGCTATTATACCACACCCCGCCCCCATTGTCAAGAAGCGTCCGCCAAAAAACACCGAAAGGAGTGCCGTCATGCATCTGACCTGCACAGCAGATCTTTGGGAATCTCTCTCCCACACGAAAAAGACCGTTGTCATGTACGGCATGGGCAACGGTGCCGACAAAATCCTCGGCGTATGTGCTGAAAAAGGGATCGCGGTGCAAGATTTTTTTGCAAGCGACGGCTTTGTGCGCGGTCACGAATTTCATGGCAAGCGCGTGCTTTCGTGGAGTCAGATCAAAGAAAAATATGACACCAAAGACCTCATCGTTCTGCTCTCCTTCGGCTCCTCCCGTCCCGAGGTCTTGGACACGGTCTATCGCGTGGCAGAAGAGGTCGAGCTTTATGCTCCCGACGTTCCCGCCTTTGGCGACGGACTCTTTGACCGTGCCTTTTTCGAGGCACACCGCGAGGCGCTGGAGCGCGTTTGGGAACTGCTTGCGGACGAGGAATCGCGCTTGATTTTTGAAAACGTGATCGCCTATAAACTGAGCGGCGACGTTCGCTTTTTGCGCCAAGCCGAAAGCGACCGTGCAAAAGTGACAGAAGAACTGATCGACCCCTCTGCGATCCGTGTTGCCGCCGATCTCGGGGCGTATAACGGCGACACGGTGCGCGAATTGTTGGATGCCGCCGACGGAAATCTGCAAAGCGTATATGCCCTCGAGCCGGATGCCCGCAATTTCAAAAAGCTCTCGGCATACGCCCAAATAGAGACAAGAGCCACGGTGCATCCGATCCACGCCGGCGCGTGGTCAAAGACCGCAACGCTCTGTTTCGATGCCAGCGGAAACCGCAACGCCTCCTTTGAGAAAAACCGCTCCGAGGCGCTCTCGGCGCGCGCATTTAGGGCATCCGCCACCAATGCCGTAGCCCTCGACGAGGTTCTGGACGGTGCGGAGGTAGACTATATCAAATATGACGTTGAGGGAGCCGAGCGAGAGGCGTTGATCGGATCGGAGCAAACCATCCGACGCTGTCTCCCCATCCTGCTCGTCTCGCTCTATCATCGCAACGAAGATCTCTTCGACCTTCCCCTTCTCATTCGCGATCGCTTCCCCGCCTACACCCGCTTCTATTTGCGCCGCTTCGCAGGCGTTCCGGCGTGGGACGTTAACTTATACGTCAAAAAATAAACGCACTCGAAATCGAGTGCGTTTATTTTTTATCACCGATCTTTTTCTCGGCTACTCTTTTGTTCCGTGCTTTTTTTGACCGTCAGAACCACTGCCAATGACAGCACGCCGATCACCACGGCGGGTACGACGAACTTTTCAACCACGGGCGACAATTTCTTTTTGGCGGGTTTCTTCGAACTGCGATCCAAAACGACTCTGACACGAGCGGCGGGATCGTCCGTCTCGACCAAATCCTCCACAAAAGCCTCCTCGTCCGCCGAGCAGATCGCCGCGTACTCTTTTCTTGCGCGTCGGCCGCCAACGCCGTAGCAAATCCAAGCGACACCAAAGAAAATCAAGGTCACGCCGGCACCGATCAATACGTATTCCAACAGCACGGCAAACGGCAACGGAAAGATCAATTCAAAGGGCATCCAATCATATTCCATGCAATGAAGCCCCCCGGTGATCACGGTAAGCACCGCGAAAACAATGCCGAGAATCAAAAAGATCTTACCGGTCCTGTATGCTTTTTCAGATTTCAACATGGCAAGCACCTCCAAAGGCTCAATTCATCCGATCGGAAACATCCTTGCGCACTTTTTTTGCCTTTCTTTTTTGCGCAGATTTTCTTCCCCACAACGCCAACGCAACGGCACCGGCAGCGGCACAAGCGGCTGCAACGGGTGCTGCCTTTTTCAAGGCCTCGGAATCGGAAACCACAGAAAAACGTCCCTGCGCTTTTTTGCGCGCTCTTGCGTCATCCCCCATCTGTTCCAAACGGTAGGCATCCAGAACCGCATCCACGTTCTCATTCTTCCAAGCGGCGTTTCTTTCTTCAAGCGCACTCGCAAGCGCGGCCTCATACTCGGCTTGCTTTTCCTTGAGCTCATCGGAAAGCCTTTGCGCAATGCGACGGTGTCTGTTGGACGCTCCGCCGACAAACAGCGCAACGATCACAAGTACAACGGCAATGCCGCCGAAGATCGCAAGATCCCACCATTTGAACGGAAAGAACGCGTACTCCACCAAAAGCATGTAAATCAACGCGCCGATCAAGCCCGAAAAAATCCCCACCAAGGCAATTGCCCAGGAAATGATCGAAAGGCGCTTGGATTTTGCATGATGATAATACGTCGGGATAACCGTCGGAGGCTGGGGAAGCTCCTCGTC
The DNA here is from genome assembly GCA_017517745.1 of Clostridia bacterium. Lineage (GTDB taxonomy): Bacteria > Bacillota > Clostridia > Oscillospirales > CAG-272 > UMGS1865. The sequence goes on from JAFWYJ010000051.1 coordinate 58,515, forward strand.
CATCTTCAGAACGTCAATTTCAACGTGCTCTGCCAGCGCATCAAGCTCCTCCGAAAATTCCGCGGCAAACGCCTTGGCATCCGCTTCGCGAATGCGAAGTTCAAGCGCTTTGAGCTCCTCTTGTTTTTTGGTTCTCTCGACGAGCAATTGCCGCAATAGATCTCTGCAACGGTTTGCCTGAGGAGTCAGCCCTCTTTCCTTTGCAATGCTCAGCTTTTCCGTCACAACGCCGGCCTCTTGCTCCAGTGTCAGAATATGTTCTCGCAGCTCTTCCGCAAGAACGCGATCGTCGATCTCTTCCGTTTCGGTCAACTTCTTTGTTTTTCGACTCATTTTACCATCCTCCACTTCAAAATTACCGACCAAGCTTGGTTCTCTGTCTTTATCATACCATGAAATCGTCCCGATGTCAACAGCACTTCAAATTTTTTCTCGTTTTTCAGAACGTCGATTTTTGACGTTCCGTCGCCGTGCGCGCAGCGCGAGGTGCCTCAGGAGATCTGCAAAGCAAACACCACGTGCTCCAGCTCCTGAATTTTTTGAATCTTGGCATCGACCGTCACCTTGGGCGGAATGCGGATCAAGCCCTCCATGCCCACGTGCGACGGCATACCGCTGCGCGCAGGGGTAACCTGAATCTCAACGGCGGAAAAGTCCTTCACCAAAATCTCCACCATCTGCTTGACGGCATCCACGTTGTCGATTTCAAGATAGACGAACATTCTCTGACGCTTGCGGTTCACGCGGAACTCCACGCGCGACATCAGCGTGAAAGCAAACACCATGACGAACACCGTGACGAACGCCGCCTCATACAATCCGTAGCCAATCGAAAGACCGATCGCCGCCGTAGCCCAAAGTCCCGCCGCCGTGGTCAAACCCGTGATTTGAGAATTTCCCTTTTTGAGCAGGATGGTGCCGGCACCCAAAAAGCCGACGCCACTCATGACCTGCGCACCGGTACGTTGCGGATCCGAGCCGCCCAACTCGATGCTGAGATAGCATCCGATCAAAGCCGTCAGCGCGGCACCCAAGCAAACCAGCATATGTGTGCGCAGACCTGCCGCACGTCCGTGAAATCCGCGTTCAAGACCGACAAGACCACCGGCCAGCGCCGCAAGTCCGATGCGAAGCAGCATGGTGGCAATCGTCAACTCGCGAAGTTCCTCCATCAACCCGAAAAAAGCATCCATGAGATATTCCTCCTTAATCAGAATGACTAACATAAATAATAGATATTATATCATTTTTATCTAAAAATGTCAATCTGCTTTTTTTACATATTTTCCCCATCTTTTTTAGGTATTTCGACCATTCTTTTTGCCCACGGCATTGACTTTTTGCAAAATTCGTGATATACTGTTCTCAACACAATCTCTTTTATTGCGAAAGGAGCATCCTATGCCTTTTATCGATACCAAGCTCAACATCCGCCTGTCGGAAGAAAAAGAAACCGTCCTGAAAGCCAAACTCGGAGAAGCCATCTCGCTCTTCGCCGGAAAAAGCGAATATTGGCTCATGCTCAATTTCACCGACAACTGTCGGATGTGGTTCCGAGGCTATCAGAATTTCCCCATTGCAATGGTCGAAATCAAGCTGTTTGGCAGTGCAGATGAAGACACTTGCGCAAAAATGACGAAAACCATCTGCGACCTCTTTCAAAAAGAGCTTCAGATCTCTCCCGACCACGTTTACGTCAAATACGAGTTTACCGACCGTTGGGGATGGAACGGAGACAATTTCTGACCACCGTTTTCAAAGAAAAGACTTCCGCACGCCGTAGTGATCACGGGTGCGGAAGTTTTTATGTTTGTGCAAACTCAGAAAATCACGTCAATCAAAATTCCGGACAAAACACCCACCGCCCACAAAATGCCGACAACACGGAAGGAGTCGCGCACGGGACGGTTGCCTCGGAAGAGCACGGCGATGCCGATGCCGGCGTTCACGAGAAGACCGGACAACAGACATCCCAGGGAAAGGAATCCCCCCAGATAGAGCTCGGTCAGCACCACCGAAGACGCACAGTTGGGGATCAACCCCACCACCGATGCCAAAAGATTGCCGATCACGGGACGGTCGAGAATGACCGAAGCCAACCACTCCTCGCCAACCCAATGGATCAACAGCTCGAGCACCAGCGTGACGGCGAAAATAAACAGCGTGACCGAAAGCGTATGCTTGAGCGCGGACAGTGCGAAATGATCGTGACAATCACATTTCTCTCGCTCGCAAAGTGCCTCGATCTGCGGCTCGTTTTCCCCCATCACGTGCTTGGAGCGATAAATTCGCGCGATCGTATCCACCGCAAATCCGACAACCACGGCAACCGCCAGCTTGATGCCGAGAATCTTGAAGATCTCCACCGCGGGTGCGCCGCGAGAGATCATGATGGGGAGCATTTCATCCGACGTGGAGAGATAAACCGCCAAAAGAGTTCCCGTTGTGATGACGCGTCCGCAGTAAAGCCCCGACGCCGCGGCGGAAAAGCCGCATTGCGGAACGATGCCGAGCGCACCGCCGAGAAGCGGACCGACCTTGCCCGAGCGTCGCAACAGCTTCTCTGCGGAGTTGCCCGAGCGATGCTCCAAAAACTCCATCAAAAGATAGCTCAAAAACAAGAACGGAACGAGCTTGAGCGTATCCAGAAGCGTATGCCACAAAATTTCAAGAAGGTGTTCCATCGCTCACGCCTCCCTTCCCCTCGGCACGGCAAGCGGCGCAAACGCCGTACAGGATCGATCTGCCGCGATCGACCGAAAATCCGTGCACGCGGAGCAAATGCTCGACGAATTCCGCCGAATCTCCGCAGTCCAGATGATTCAATTTTCCGCACACGGTGCATTGCTCGTGAAAATGACTGCCGCAGTCACAGCCCTTGCCAACGTATTGATAAACCGCGCATTTGCGCGCCTCGTCACGAAACTTTCGCACCGTCTCATCGGCGCAGAGGCTCGTCAGGTGACGGTAAACACTGCTCCGTCCCTCGGTCTCGCTCCCGTTGAGTGCCTCGCAAAGCTCCTCGGCGCAAAATTGCCGATCGGGATGCCGCGACAGATAGGAGACCAACGCCTCACGCCCGCCGCTTTTATAGCTCTTTTTTTGCATAATTCTTCCTTTTTGAACTCAATTTGAGAATGATTCTCAAATTATAACACAAAACCTCGCGTTTGTCAACACCAACCGGAAAATTTTTATAGAAAGGCGACTTTTGCGATAGAGCTTTTTGAAAAAATCCGCATCACGCACAAAAGAAAATGCCATTTTGGAGGCAATCCCAAAATGGCGGTGAGCGCAATTGAACGGTCGAGCGCACAGATAAACAATTATGTTTTCACCCATGCAATAAAAGTTTTTGCGGGGGTGTGGGGGCGCTTTTTTCAAAAAACGCCCCCACAAAACGCATCCTTCCAAACGCGCTTTTTATTTTCCGAATCGCTTCGCGAGCAGATTGACGTAGAATCCGCCGAGAACCGAGCGGGCTTGGAACTCTGCCTGTCGTGCATCGGAGGTATAATACCAGTCGGTGACCGGGACGCGGTCCTCGCTCTCCGAGATCATGCGCGCGATGGCGGTATATACCTTCTTGGTATAAATCTTGTTGTCGGTCATGACCGTGGTCCAAGCCATCCAGTCGAGCTTGGTGTAATCCGAACGGCTGTCGAGCGGCACACCGTAGCGGTTCATTTTGGAAAGATAGACCTCCACCTCCTCGCGCAGCACGCTCTCATCAAAGAGTCCGAGATCGAGCAGACGGTCCCAAATGATATTATATTTCATGCTCCAGGTGTCCTCGAGATCAAAGGTCAGACGCCAGCCCTTGGCGTTCTGCTTCTTGGCGTCCTTCACCCAGCACGCCGCCATCTCCTTGGCGACCTCGGCATACTTCGGCTCGTCAAAGAGCTTTGCATAAGCGGCGAGCGCGGTGATCGCCTTGAGGCTGAGATTGCAGTTTTGCGCGAGGTGTCCCGCGAAGTCGTCGGTGCAGAGCTGATTTTCGGGATTGTAACCGTACTCGACCAGATAGTCAGCCCACTTCTGCAGAAGATCGCGGTTTTCCTCGGCGAGCTTGCGATCGCCGTCGACGGCATAAGCCGCGGCAACCGTGAGGATCGCGTTACCGCACTCCTCAACCGGCATTTGCATATCAAGGCGCAGCGAACCCGTACCGCCCTTGGGCAGACCGTAGACCTGACCGTTGCAGAAGGGATAGCATCCGCAGTCATGCGGCGCGAAGTCAAACTTCCATTGCTCGGTGCGCGCGAAGGCAAAGAGCGGGCGCATCATGCCGCGCACCAGCTCGGGATTGTAGAGCAGGAAGAGCGGGATCGAGGGATAGGTGACGTCGAGCGTGGCAAGACATCCGTTGCTGAAGTTCTCCTTGGAGAGGAACATCAATTCGCCGTCGACCTCGATCGTCTTGTGCGCCGAGATCGCCTGACGGTAGGTCAAGGCGCCGATCTGCGCGTATTCGGGCGTGACCGCCTCCATCTCTGCCATCAGCTTGGCGTCAAACGCGGCACACTCGGCACGCAACGCGTCGGCTTCCTTCACAGCGACTGCAAGCATGGTGTCAAAGTCACCGTAGAATTTCTTGTAGTAAGCATCCACGGGCTTGTGGTAGTATTCGATCGCCTTGATATCGTCGTAGGCAAGGACGATCACGTCGGAGAGCTTGTCGGAGACGGTGTAGAGGAGCGGCAGCCTGTTGGGCTTGATGGATTGCAGATCGTCGGGGTTGAGACGCGATTCGACGAAACGCTTTTTGAAGAATGCGCGACGGCGATAGAAGTTTGCGATGTGCGCGTTGGGATGCACGAGGTGGAGATAGCCCCAGTCAATGCGGACGTCGTCGCCGCAGCAGTTGAGGATATTCTGTTCCTTATTGCCGATCCACACGTGTCCCGCATCCTCGCCGCCCGAGAAGAACTGTCCCTTCAGGTCTCCGGCAAGCTGAACCGAAGCGTCGAAATAGACCTCGAAGGAGTGTCCTTCCTCGTGGGGGGTGATCTCATAGAAGACGTAAGAAACCGGTCTCGTCATGACCTCGAGACGGTCCATCAGAAGCGGCGTGACGAAGGTGACCGTCAGGTCGCACGCCTTGTGCGTGAAGGTGTAAACCGTGGTGGTGGGATTGACGGTGACCGAGGTCTGCTTGAGTGCCTTGCCGTTGGGGATGTACGAATACTGCCCCAAGCCGCAGCCCTCGATTCCGGGCAGACCCATGAAGCGGTAGGACTCGCCGTCAACCGTGAGGACACCGCACATCGAATGGCTGGAACCCGTCCAGTGACGCGTGACGTCTCCGTTGAGCTTGTCGTCAAAGCTCCAAACGCTGAAATAAGGATCGCAAGCGATCAGCGGGATCGCCGTGGGACGAAAATTTTTCATGTTGCATTTTCCTTTCCGTTGCTTCGATTTGCTTTTGTTTGCGAACGTTTCCGTTTTTGCATCTTGCCTTTATTATATCGCAGAAAAAGCCGAAAATCAATAGACATTTTGCTCATTTACATGAGTTTTTTGCGCATGCAACAAACAGCCTTTTGTTGGAGGATGTGTGTTTGGCGGGGTGGCTTTTTGAAAAAAGCCACCCCCACACCCCCGCCAAACCTTTTCTGACAAAAAGATGAGAGCAGATGCCTTTTCCTCTGCGCTCAAAAAGAGTGATGCATCATTCCTTGCACCAATACAATCCATTTTTTGAAAAATCCGAAGCAAAAAGAAGGAATGTGAGGACGGCATTTCCTGATATTTCATGAAAAAACTGCGAAGAAACGATTGACAGGTTTTTATTTTTGTGCTATACTAATATGTAATGTAAATTTTAGAAAGCGAAAACCGAAAGGAACCTTTGCAATGAAATGGACTTCACTTAACGATTTGCGGGAAAAATATCTTTCTTTTTTTGAATCGAAGGGGCATCTGCGCCTTCCCTCCTACCCGCTCGTTCCCATCAATGACAAATCTCTTCTGCTCATCAACTCGGGCATGGCACCGATGAAGAAATTCTTCACGGGCGAAGAGATCCCTCCGCGCAACCGCGTGACCACCTGCCAGAAGTGCATCCGCACGCCCGACCTCGAGCGCGTCGGACACACCGCGCGTCACGGCACGTTTTTTGAAATGCTCGGAAACTTCTCCTTTGGAGATTACTTCAAGGAAGAGGCGATCCCGTGGGCATGGGAGTTCCTGACCGAAACGCTGGAGATCCCGAAGGATCTGCTCTGGCCCTCGATCTATGAAAGCGACGAGGAGGCCTATGCCATTTGGGTGGACAAGGTTGGCGTCGATCCCGCGCACGTCGTGCGTCTGGGCAAGGCGGACAACTTCTGGGAGCACGGCACCGGTCCCTGCGGCCCCTGCTCTGAGATCTATTTCGACCGCGGAATCAAATACGGCTGCGGCTCTCCCGACTGCAAGCCGGGCTGTGACTGCGACCGCTTCATGGAGATCTGGAACAACGTTTTCTCTCAGTTCAACAACGACGGCAACGGCAACTACACCGAGCTGGCGCAAAAAAATATCGATACCGGCATGGGTCTGGAGCGTCTGGCTTGCGTCATGCAGGGCGTGGACAACATGTTTGAGGTCGATTCGATCCACAAGGTCATCGACAATGTCTGCGCGATCGCCGGCAAGGAATACGGCAAGGATAAGAACGACGATATCTCGATCCGCGTCATCACCGACCACATCCGCTCGGCGACCTTCATGATCTCCGACGGCGTCATCCCCTCCAACGAGGGACGCGGCTACGTGTTGCGCCGCATTCTCCGCCGCGCCTGCCGCCACGGCAAGCTCCTCGGCATCAACCGCTCCTTCCTGCCCGAGCTGGGCGTCGTCGCCATCGGTGAATCCGATAAGGCATACCCCGAGCTGGCAGAAAAAAAGGACTATATCCTCAAGGTCATCGCCATGGAGGAGGAACGCTTTGACGCGACCATCGACGCGGGACTTACTATTTTGAACACCATGATCGAGGACACCAAGACGGCGAAAGCGGACGTGCTTTCGGGTGAGGATGTCTTCAAGCTGTACGACACCTTCGGCTTCCCGATTGACCTGACACGTGAGATCGCCGAGGAGGCTGGACTGGGAATCGACGAGGCTCGCTTTGCCGCGCTGATGCAGGAACAAAAGGTGCGCGCACGCGAGGCAAGAGCCAACATCAGCGGCTGGTCGAACGCCTCCAAAAATCTGTTGGCTGACCTCACCGCCACCAACTTTATTGGCTATGACCACATGGTCTGTGAGGCAAAGGTGCTGGCAATCCTGACTGACGATATGTCGGTGAACGAGGTCTCCGAGGGAGACTGCTCCGTTATTCTTGATACTACGCCTTTCTACGGGGAGGGCGGCGGTCAGATCGGTGACACAGGCGTGCTTTGCTGCAAAACAACTGACGGAGCAATGCTCAAAGTCACGGATACCAAAAAGACCGACGGAATTTATATTCATCTCTGCACCGTTGTTTCGGGTGTGCTCAAGGTGGGCGACACGGTATTGGCACAGGTGGACGAGCTTCGCCGCGCCGCAATCATGAGAAACCACTCCGCGGCACATCTGCTCCAGAGTGCGCTCCGTCGCGTACTGGGCAATCACGTTGAGCAAGCGGGATCCTATGTTTCCGACACTGTCTGCCGCTTCGACTTCACGCACTTCTCCGCGATGACCTCCGAGGAGATCGCGGATGTGGAAAATATCGTCAATCTTGAAATCCTGACAGGCATGCCGGGCTCAATGACGCCCATGGAGCTGGAAGAAGCCAAGAAATTGGGTGCAACGGCACTCTTCGGTGAAAAATACGGCAAGATCGTTCGTGTGGTTCGCATGGGTGAAAATTCCATCGAGTTCTGCGGTGGAACGCACGTGGACAACACCGCAAAGATCGGACTCTTCAAGATCATGTCCGAATCCTCCGTCGCGGCGGGTGTTCGCCGTATTGAGGCGGTGACGGGATTGGGTGTCTTGAATCAACTCAAAGCAACCGAGGCGTTGCTCGCAGAGACCGCAAAGGAATTGAAGGTGCAGAAGCCCGCAGAGCTTGCAAAGCGCGCATCCCAGATGCAGACAGAGCTTTCCTCCATGAAGAAGGAGATCGAAGCACTCAACGCCAAGATCGCGGCATCCAAGCTCGACGGCATCATGGCAAATGCCACCACCGTCAAGTCGGTTCGCCTGGTTACCGCCAAGCTCGACGGCATGCAGATCGACGTGGCGCGCTCGCTCGCGGACGAGGTCAAGGCTCGCTTTGACGGCGTCGCCGCAGTATTCGCGGTCGCAGCAGACGGCAAGCTGACCTTCCTCGCGGTCGCCGGCAAGGATGCGGTCGCGGCAGGCGTACACGCCGGCAAGCTGGTCGGCGCGGTTGCAGCTGTCACCGGCGGTAAGGGCGGCGGACGCCCCGACAACGCCATGGCGGGCGGTCGCGACGCGGACAAGGTCGCAGAAGCTCTCGTAGCAGCTGCCGGCATTGTTGACGGCATGCTCAAATAAGGATCTGATTCTCCGTTTTGCCAAAGGAAGAACCGTCTTTTACTGACAAAGTCAATGCCATAAAATCCATATGAAAAAGAGGGATAAGAAATGAAAAAAGCACTTTGTTTGTTGCTCGCCGTCGTCACGTTGCTCGCTCTGTGTTCTTGCGAAGCCAAGTCGCTCGAAAGCGCACAAAAAGCACTTGAAAAAAAGGACTATTACGTGGAAGATCTGCCCATGGACGAATTCTTTTTGGACGAGATGGACGGAAAGATCCTGATCGCGTTTGAAAAGAAGGGCGTTGATCCCGATCAATATTCCGACTGGGACGGCGATGCGCTTTATCAAACCAAAAACTTTGTATGGGTTTTCTATTGTGAAAACGAAACAGATGCAGAGGATATGTACGAGCAAATAAAAGAGGTAACCTCCTCCTTCAATGAAAGAATGGAAGA
>JAFWYJ010000052.1 GCA_017517745.1 Clostridia bacterium
TTATTGGAAAAATGGCAATGGAAAAGGAAATCATCACGACTTTTATGGAAATGATCGTTATATCAACATCTTTTGTGATATCTGTCGATGTAATAAGACGACATTTAGCGAATACGATCTTGAAGCAGTTGCTGAAATGATCAAAAAAGGATATATAATCAAAGAAAAAGATGAATATCTGACTTCCGTTGTAACTTATACAGTAGAGCAACATAAAACGATTCTTTGTGTGATGGAAGATTTTATATCAGCTGAACTTGCATCAACTATTAAAGAAATGGATAAGACAGCAGCACAAATTTTAGGATCACACACACCAAAACATTTGCAAGACCAAGTTAAAGGTATTGCCTCTATGGATAGGTTTGGTAATGCAGTTTGTATTCCCGCAACAATTCTTATTGAGAGACAATTCTTGAGTACCGCTTGGCATCCTCTTGAAATGCCTACGACTTATGTTGTTTTGAATAAGTAAAAATTCACCGCCGAGAGCAACCGTTTGATCACTCTCGGCGGTATGTTATTTTATGTTGCACAACCACCTCTGGTGGTGAGTAAGTGCGCACTTGCAGATAAACAAAAAGCCTCCCTTGTGTAAAGGGAGGTGGCACGGCTTGCCGTGACGGAGGGATTGTAGAAGATTAGATTTACGCTAAAACAATCCCTCAGTCGCTTCGCGACAGCTCCCTTTACACAAGGGAGCCTCTGGCTGTAGTCGCTTGTCTTTCTAATATAGTGTTACAAAAACTCTCCTTTATAACCCGACGCATATGATCGAGCGATTTTTTTGTTAAGGTGTTACGGTGGGGGCGGGGTTGCCTTCCTCAACGGGTGCTTCCTCTGTTCCCAGCAAGGCAAGAAGGGCATAGAAGTCATCCGATCCGAGATAGGTCTCGGGGAGTTTGCCGTCCCACTGAAGGATGTAGTAGTAGATCAGAAGATTTTCAATATCTTCGTCGGTCAGGTTTTTTGGATCCTTGGCAAAGATATCGCGTACCTGTCCGATGACGGCAGCATCCTTTTGACCGGCGTATTCCGCAGCATCTGCCTGAATCTTGACAACGTCAAGCTCGGCGTTTGCGGCAATGACCGACACCTTTGCGGCTGCTTCTGCCTCGATTTGTGCGCGCTTTGCGGCTGCCTCTGCCTCCATGTTCTTCTGATTCTGCTCGATTTGTGCCTGCTTACTCTTCTGCTCGGCAACCTGCTTTGCCTCAACCGCATCGGTGAAAGCGTCCGAGAAGTCCAGATTTTCGATGGACGCGTCAACCACAACGATGTTATAATTGTTGAGCTTTTCTGTCAGTACCACGCGAATATCCTGCGAGAGGCGGGAGCGGTTGCTCAAAAGCTCTTCCGCGGTATATTTTGCAAGCTCACTCTTCACGGCTTCCTGCACGCGAGGCGTGATGACCGTTTCGTAGTAGGAAACACCGATGTCCTTATAGATCATTTGGGCGTTTGATTTGGAGATCTGGTAGTTCAGCGTATAAGTCACCGAAACCTCCTGAATGTCCGAGGAGAAGCATGCCATGTCAATGGATGCCTTTTGGTTACGGTTGTCCATGTTCACAACTTCCTTCCAAGGGGCAGTGAAGTGGACGCCGGCTTCATAGGTCTGATTTTCTACCTTTCCAAACACCGTGACAATGCCCGTGTGTCCCGTTGGAACCGTGCGCAGGCAGCTGACGGAGAGCAACGTGACCGAACCTAAAAGCAGGATCAGTCCGGGAAGGACACGCTTCAAAAAACGCTTGGATTGGGTTTTTGAAAACAGCAACGGAATGGCGATGGCGAGCAGGATTGCTCCGACGATAAATAATACGATCATATTTGTTCTCCTTTCTTTGCGGTTCGATCGTTTTTGTTTCCGCAAATATATCATACCACAATCATTCAATGTTGTCAAGTGATTGTATCACACTTTTTGATGATTTTACAATATGTTAACAAATAAAACAAATTCAGGTAAAACCACTTACCGCACAAGGTTTTTCTTGACTTTTTTCGGGAGATATGATATAATCTTATATATTTATGATATTCCTATCATGATCCGTAAATTTTCAAACAAAGGAGTTTTCCGAATGAAACGGAGATATCAATATAAATGGAGCACCCTACTCGCCGTTTTGCTTTTGGCGGGGATCTTGTTTTCCGCGATGCTGCCGGTGCAATCGGCAGGGGAGATCGATGCTCGCCTGAACTATGCAAATCCGAATGACGGCGTCCCGCAGAACTTGTCGGCGTTGGAGCTGTTTGAGTTGTTGTTTGACACAGAGATGACCGAGGAGGAACGGACCTATCTTTCTCAACTGTCCTCGCTGAAGCTGACTTACAGCACCACGTCGGCGGAGCTTGAAAGCGGCATATCCACGTTTGTCGACAAGGAGAACAATTGCTTCGTGGCATCGGTCAAGCCCTATACTTATACCGCAACGAACGGGGAAACGGTGGAATGGATCCCCCAAAGCGCACGAATTGCCTTTGACGGAAGTATTTTGGAGCGCTCGTTTACCTATGAGGATGGGATCTGGCGCACCGCTTTTGAGGATATTAACCGCTCGGGAGATTTTGACATGGAGGTGACCTTCGCATGGAAGGAAACACTTTCGGAGTCGGTTTACGAGGTGCTTCTCAATGATGCCTACCGCGCGGGAAGCGAAGCTTTGGAGACGGTTCTTGCCGATGAGGCGATAAAGGCAGATTATGACAAGCGCTACGCGGCTTTTGCGGCGTATCGCGATTTTCTCCAACAGCAGAAGGACTATGATGATTACGTCCTGGCGCTTCGCTATCACGATGAGGTTTCCATGCCTGCCTACCGCGATTATCAGGCGTCCCTTTCCTCCTATCAAGCCGATACTGCGGCGTATGAGGCATGGCAACGCTATTTTGATTTTCTCGAAAGCGGCACAACCTTTGAGGATTACGTGAATTATCGGAACTATATGGAGCAGATCAAGCGCATGAAGCAGCGGCTGAACGTGCTTGACGTGCTCTTCCTTTTGGACAGCAACGGATGGGATTTTTACGACTCTTTGATGGGCGGATCTGTGACCTCGGCGCTTCTTGGCAATAAGGAGGAGTTGGAGATGGGCGGCTTCAAGGCGGAGGTACGGGCAGCGGAGGAGTCCACCGTTGCTTTACGCACACTGATGAAGGGCTACAGCGATCTGCGGGATGCGAAATATGCCTCCGAGCACGACCGGGTGGTTGCGCTTTATACCTATTATATTAACAACTACGTCGCGCTTCGCGACAATTTCAAAAAGCTTTCGGATGCGCTTTTCACGTTTTTGAACAGTCCCCTGATTTGTATTGCCATCAAGGAGCAGGGCGGAGCAAAGCGCTTTGCGCATTACGAACAGTTCGTCGCACTGTTATATACGACGAGCACGGCACTTGACGATCGCGAGAAGCGTCCCGAGACCTGGCCTGGCGAGTATCCCAAGAATTACACTGCCTTTCTGGATGAAAAACTATTGGTGAACGACAATAACACGGCAAAGCACCCTGATCAGGAGAAGATTCCTGCCGAGGAGGTTCCTTTTGCGGATTGGATGGATTCGCCTCCCGCGCTTCCGCAGATCACAAAGCAGCCGAAGTTGGAGAACTATCTGAGTGACGAGGTCAAGGAGTATCTTGCCGAGCACGGAGCCGATTCTCTGAATCAGGAGCCCGTGGCACCCGCACCCGTTGACGATCCGAGTTTGGGAATCGTTCCCGATTTTGCGGAGGATCCGGGAGATCCTCCCGTGCCAACCGAACTCGACGACCGCTTGCGCGCGCTTGCAGAGAAAGTGCGAGCAGGCATTTTGCGGGAGCGTACCCCGACGGGCGGCGGGTTGACCTTCCGTTTGGAAAAAACGGTGGAGCGTCGGGTGTCGGTTGAGAACAAGCGCGTGATCACATTCTATGCCCATGATCGCCAAACGGTTCTGGACCGTCAGGTTTTGGAGTATGGACAAAGATTTTCCTATAACGGCCCCGATTCCGTTTATACGCGGGAGCCAAGCGCCTCGCATACCTACGAATACCTCGGATGGTTTTTGTTGGATGGAGAAACGCGCGCCGAGATGGTGGCGACCTCGGATCTTTCTATTTATGCAAAATACAGAGAAAAGATTCGTGTCTATCCCGTAACATGGATTCTGGACGGGATGAAGAGCACGTCGGAGGTTGAGTACGGCGTCCTTCCCAAATGTCCGTTCCAAACCAACAAGGCACCCGATGAAGGCTATACCTATACCTTCTCCGGATGGCGCGTCGAGGGAACGGACCGGATCGGTGTGAGCGAGGTGACGGGAGCCGTGACCTACGTCGGATCGATCACGCGCATCCCCAATCCCTATACCGTGACGTGGATGCTGGGAGACCGCACTGAGACCGTCACGGTCCCGTACGGAGAATTTCCAATCTACGACGGTGTGCCGCAGAGAGCACCCGATGACTATGTTTACACATTTCTCAAATGGAACAAACCGCTGGATTGGGTGCGCGCGGACGTGACCTATGAGGCAGAATGGGAAAAGAAGCCGCTGGCAACGTCGATTGACGGCGAAATGATGGAAATCCGTCATTCGGAGAGCGCGGTGACAGTTGTCGCCACACATCCGCAGGTGGATATCCGTGAGGCGGCAAAGCTGGCACAGGCAAGCGGAAAATCGCTGGTTGTGCGGTGGGATCGCTTTTTGCTGACGGTCGAGAAAGACCAGCTTGCGGGTTTGACACAGACGACCTGCCGTCGCATTCATCTGATCGAGCGGATTGAGGAGGGGGGCAGCGTCTCCTATACCTTTGGCTATTTCAACAGCGCGGGGCTTTCGCAAGACGTTGATATTTCGGCAACGCTGTGCGGCATGACAGACAGCGGGGAACCGATGGCGGGATATCTTTTAGAAAACGGTGTCTGGCAGTCTGTCGGCACCGAGGCGGTCACGGTCAAGGGCGGAGCGAGCTTCCGTGTGACTCCTGCCTATCGGATTGACTTTTTGAATGCCGACAAGTGCAACATCGCAAACTTTCCCGAGCTTGTGGGCGTTGGCGAGAGAGTGGATCTGCATTTGGGATGCGTCTTTGGATATGAGGTCACCGCGGCAAAAGTGACCATGGAGGACGGCACCACCGTCGCGGTGGACGGGCTTTCCTTCTTGATGCCGAGCGGCAACGTCAAGGTCGAGTTGACCGTGACACCGATTGTCTATCACGTCATCTTCGTCTCCGATGGCAAAGTGATCGCCGAGGCAGATTATCTGCTCGGAGAAGAAATCATCCCGCCAGAGGACCCGATAAAGCCTTCCGACGGTGTCTATGATTATACCTTTGGCGGCTGGTCTAAAGACGTCACCGTTGCCTACGGTGACGATCGCAACCCCGTCTACGAAGCGATCTTTTCGGTCACTCCCATTCCGGTTTACAACCACAGCCTTTCAACGATCGACGTCATTGTTCTGATTGTGTTGCCGATCGTCATCGGATTGACACTCATCGGAGGCGGCTTTTTGATCGTGCGGCGGGTGATCAAAAAGAAAAAAGCCGCTGCCGCATCCGCAAAAAACGAACGACAGGGCTCATAACCGTCAAGCGGAGCAGAACAGCTCCGAAGGGTTTAAATTGGGGAGGGGAATTCCATGCGGATCTCCCCTCCCGACGTTGATTCAGGAAAAGAATGACCAGGGCGCGTCGGCGGGGGAGTAGGTGAACTCCATCACCTTTCCCGTGAGCGGATGCGGAAACCGAAGAATATGCGAGACGAGTGCGATGCCGCAACGATCGTGCGCACCGTATTTTCCGTCGCCGAGCAGAGGATGCCGCCGCGAGGAAAATTGCACGCGGATCTGATGCGTTCGCCCTGTGTGCAGTTTGACCTGCAAGAGCGAGAGACTTCCGTACTCGTCGTGTTCGGTGACACCCAGCGTGCGGTAGTCGAGGATCGCTTCCTTCACGCCGCGTCGCTCGCGTTCGACCACAAAGGTCTTGTTTCGTGCGCGGTCATGAAAGAGCAGGTCGCGAAGCCTGCCCTCGGATTGCGCAAGCGTTCCGTGGACAACGGCGAGATATTCTTTTTCGACGGCGTGCGACTGAATGGCAGAGGAAAGCTTTGCCGCAGCTTGCGGCGTTCTCGCATAGACCATCACACCGCCCACGCCGCGGTCAAGACGGTGGACAACACCGACGTAGCCGTTCGGATTGCGCGCGGCGAGCAGATCTGCAAACCCGTTTTTTTCGGACGTTTGTTCGGAAAGCAGGTCGGGCGGCTTGATTGCCACCGTGACCGATTGATCTTCAAAGAGTATGTTCATAAAAAATCCTTTTCGAGAGAGTATAAAAATATGAAACGAAACCATCCATCCCCCGAGTCCCTTGATCTGCTCACGCGCGAGCGGATTTCCGAGGCTCTCGGAGAGGCTTGTGCCGAGGTCAGCATCGTCGCCTTTGAGGAGTGCGGCTCGACCAATGACGAAGCAAAGAAAATGGCGATCGAGGGTATATCCTACCCTGCCTTGATCGTTGCCGAGCGTCAGAGCGCGGGGCGGGGAAGACTCGGGCGCAGCTTTTATTCTCCGTCGCGCACGGGACTGTATTTCAGCGTTCTGTATCCCACCCGAGAGGTACTGCAAAATGCGGTTTCGGTAACGGGGGCTGCGGCGGTTGCCGTGATGCGCGCCATTCGAAGCACTGCGGGCAAACAGACCGAGATCAAATGGGTGAACGATCTGTATCTTGACGGAAAAAAGGTTTGCGGCATTCTGACCGAGGCACTGACGGGCATCGGTTCCGACGGAAAGACCTGTCTGATCGTCGGCATCGGTATCAATCTGACAACCGAGGCGTTCCCCGAGGAACTGTCTGAGATTGCAGGCGCGGTCGGCGGCACACGCACATCGCGTGCCGATCTGCTTGCCGAGATCTGGAGAGAATTGTCGCCCTTTTTGAAACATCCCGCCGATCGCTCCTGGCTGGAGGACTACCGCACGCACTCCATGGTGCTGGGGCGGCAGATTGAATGGATTCGCGGGGAAGAACGGCGGCAGGGAATTGCCGCGGCGATCACAGAGGATGGAGAACTCGAGGTGCTTTTGCCAAGCGGAGCGCGTGAGCTGCTTCGCACGGGAGAAATTTCGGTCAAAGTCAGGACTGACGCTCCTTGAGAAACTCTCGCTTTTCGGCATACTGCGCGCGGTATTGCGAGGGAGAGAGTCCGATTTTGCGGCGAAAGAGCCCTGAAAAATAGAATTCGTCCTCAAATCCAAGATAGGAAGCAATGTCGCGCACAGACATACCCGTTTCAATCAACAGCTGGCAGGCAAGCTCGGTTTTTCGCTTGAGCACGTAGCGATAGGGCGGCATGCCGACCTCGGCGCGAAAAAGACGTTCTGCTTGCGATGGCGATCGGTGACAGACCTCGGCAAGTTGCTCCAGACGGATCGCGTCGGTTTCATGCCGATCGATATAGTCGAGCATGGCTTGCACCGGCGTTTTCTCGGCATCGGTCTGCGAGGAGATCGATTGCGACATGCGGAAGAGGATGTTGTGGACCAGAGCCGTGCATTTTTCGGCGGCGTTTGGAAGCTCGGGATGTGTGGTGTAATATTGGAATTTTTGCAAGAGATCCGAGACGTCAAGCTTTGGAAAATGAAAGATATTCTGCACGCCGTAGGCCTCGGCAAGGCGTGTGACAAAGGATCCCGAGAGATTGATCCAGATCTTCTCCCACGGGCTTTTTTTGTCGCTGGAATAGAATTGATCCAATCCTTGCAACAAAAAGTAGGTGTCTCCCGCAGAGGGAGAAAAACTTCTGTCTCCGATCTGCACATCTCCGCGCCCGCTGACGATGTATTCGATGCAACAGATGTTTGACGCGGGGCGGTTGATGAAATAATTGCGGTTGGGATAGGTGGTTCCGCACATATGAAAGCGCAGATCCAGATGCGGCGGAAGCGCGTCCGAGATCGTTTTCATCTGAAATATTTTTTCCTTCATGTGCGTTCTCCGCCTTTCGTTTGCATTGTATCTATTATAGCAAATTCCGCCCGTCTTGTCAAGAATCAAAAAGGAAGACGCCCCGTTTGGGAAGCGTCTCCTTTTCTTTTTTATTTGAAATAGTACAAAAAGCTCAGATCCTGCTTGGCGTATTCCTCGGGGGTGAACCATTTTTCGTTGTAAAAATCATCGGTCCATTCCTTGGTTTCGGCGTTGTAATAAGCAACCGAGTAGAGATAGTAATTGGTCGCCGAATAGAATGTGACGGAGGTGCGCATCTGGGGCAGAAGCTTGCCGTCCTTCCAAATGTATTTCGTGGCAATGTCGGAATCGATCGTGGCGGGGGGGGCGTCAAGATAGCCCTTTTCTTCCTCGTGTGTGCGGGAAAAACCGAAGATCGCCTTCAGTTCGGGGTCCGCCTTGACGTTGTAGAGCTTTCCAAGGTCTTCGGAAAGCAGATAGGTTTCCTTTTCGGCACTCCAAACGTAGCAGAGATAGGACGTACAGTCCTTCTCCACCTTGCACGCGATCATGAAGTCTGTCACGCCGTCAAAGTTCAGATCGGTTGCCTCAAAGCCGTAGGTCTCTCCGAGATTGCCCACTTTGCTGTCCACTTTGACTTTTTTTGCCCAAAGGATCTCGTCGCCTTTTTTCACAACGATCTGCTTGGCTTGCGTTCCGCTGCCGCGCACACAGTATGTAACGTCGCCCACGTTGACCGAATAGAGCAGGTCATATTTTTCATTGGCGCAAGAGACAAGGGAGAGAAGGGTAACGGCGCAGAGAAGGAAACAAAGAATGCGTTTTTTCATGGTGATTTGAACTTCCTTTCCAAACGATGGGGGACTGTTGCATGGCAACAGTCCCAATGACAGCTTCGTCTGTAAGCCGGGTTCTGTCTTGAACGGTCATCAATCTGCGCGCTTTGTCACCAAAACGCTTCGGAGACAAGTCTCCGTGCCACCTCGGGCGCTGTGTCGGACCGACGTCCCATGAGGTGTTGCTTCGGATAGGGTTTACAGCGGACCCATGTTACCATGGGAACGGGTGAGCTCTTACCTCGCCTTTCCATCCTTACCGCTTGCGCGGCGGTTTCTTTCTGTTGCACTTTCCCGACGGTTACCCGTGGCTGACGTTATCAGCTATCCTGTCCTGCGAAGCCCGGACTTTCCTCACGGTAATACCTTGCGGCAACATACCGCGCGACCGTCCGGCGAAGCTGTATTCATATTATAATGGAAAAATGTGATTTTGTCAAGAGAAAATGCAGAAAAGCCGAGACAAGTCAAAGCTGCTTTCGGATCTTTTCCAGCGTCGCTTTTTCCAAACGGGATACCTGTGCTTGTGAAATACCGATCTCGTCCGCGATCTCCATCTGGGTTTTGTTGCGGAAAAAGCGAAGATTGATGATCTTTCGCTCGCGCTCGCTCAGGCGAGATAGCGCCTCCTTGAGCACGATATTTTCCAGCCACGTCTCGTCGCCGCCCGAGCTGTCGGCAAGCTGATCCATCAGATAGAGCGCGTCACCGTTGTCGTTGTAGACCGGCTCGTAGAGCGAGATCGGCTCGACGATCGCTTCCATCGCATTCATGACGGCTTCCTTTTTCTCTCCCAGACGGGTTGCAATCTCTTGGGCGGTCGGTTCGCGTTCGTTCAGGGCGATCAGCTCCTCGCGCGCTTGCAAAGAACGGTAGGCGAGATCGCGCATCGAGCGGCTGATGCGAATGGCGTTGTTGTCGCGCAGATAGCGTCGGATCTCTCCGATGATCATGGGTACGGCATAGGTCGAGAACTTGACGTCCATTTCAATGTTGAAGTTATCCACCGCCTTGACAAGCCCGATGCAGCCCACCTGAAAGAGGTCATCCATGTTTTCGCGCCGTCCCGTAAAGCGTTGAATGATCGACAAAACCAGACGCAGATTTCCGCTGATCAACTCGTTTCGCGCTTCCTCGTCCCCCGCTCGCGTGCGGAGCAGAAGCTCGCGTTTTTCGGCATCACTCAGAACCTTCAGTTTCGAGGTGTTCACCCCGCATATTTCCACTTTGTTATAATACATCCGCAATATCCCCGTTTTCGTTTTCAAGAAAAGCAGAATGCATAGAAAGGCGCAGCTTTTGTTTTTTGATAGTTTTGGTCAAGCTTTTTCAAAAGCTTGCGCAGAGGAGGGCGCGGAACCCTCCTCGTCCTCCGCAGAGGACGAAATTGGTTTTGCGGCGTTTCTTTTTGCAAGCTTTTTCTTGGCGCCTATATCTTGCAAAGAAAAAGCGGATAAAAGCTTTTTACCATTCGTTGAATTGTGCATCCCTGCTTCACAACCTGACTTTTCTTCCCAAGAAAAGTATTGCCGTATCGCGTCGGGGGTTATTCAAGCCAGAAAATGGGAAGCGGGCGGGGAAGTGGATGGTTGAATGAAAATCAGAAAAAATCCTTCAAAAATAAAATATTTTTCAAAAAGCCCTTGCAATTGTGAAAAGTTTATGGTATAATCATTAGCGTTGCCGATCAAAAGGCAGCTGCTTCATATACGGAGGTGTATCGAAGTGGTCATAACGGTCTCGACTCGAAATCGAGTGGCGAGTAAAATCGCCCGTGGGTTCGAATCCCACCGCCTCCGCCAAAGCGGCTCAGCCCGCACCAAAGCCGCAAGGATTTCCTTGCGGCTTTTTCATCATCAAGGAGACGTTTCATGAAAACAATTGCCGAACGGGTCATCCGACCCATCACAAAAACAATTCTTTTGGGGATTCTTTTGTCCCTTCTTTTTTCTGCCGTGTTTTTTAGCCCGCATTTTGTTGCCGTTATCGTTGTTTTTTTCATGTGTTGTGCGATTTTAGCCGTAAGAGTATATTTTATTCTGCAAGCGAATCATGACGAGACACCGCCAATTTATGTGGAAGGAGAAAATATCTACTGTTACAACGGCAAGGTGATTTTGGAATTTCCCGTTTGGGATCTCTATTATGCCAAGGGAAAAAACAAAAAATATTTTCACGTGTTCGGGAATTTCGTTTCATGGGGAACCTATCATTATGGAAAAATTAAGGTGTGCTATGACGATGACGGAAAAAAAGAAACGTTTGTGATAAAGAACGTATTAGAGCCGGAGAACGCCGCGATCAGATTGATGCAATACGTAGAAGATTTTGAAAGGAGTGAGAATTTTACGGATTATTATCAGATCCTGCGAGTTCGAACTGACGCCACGCAACAAGAAATTATTGATGCATACAACAAACTCAAACAGCAAAAACCGGATGATATTGAGTTGATCACTGTGGCGTTTCATACTTTATCATCTCCAAAACAAAGAGCAGAATATGACGTTGAATATTGGTCTGTTCATTATGGTTAAAAACTCAAGGGCTACCGCACGGTAGCCCTTGTCCTTTCCCTCAATTCGTTATATCGGTGGTTTATTCTTGCTTTTTTACTTTTTTATAAAAGCATTCTCCTTTTTTTGCGGACACAGCGGTCACATATCACAAACACGGCGAAATAAATCGGCAGCACGATCAAGGAAATCACGGGATACGTCAAGAAGTCAAGCCCGTCAAACGGAGAGTGAATTAAAAACATGGAATTGACGTCATATGCCGCCGCTTCGGAAACGAGTGCTCGGAAAACAAGGTTGCAGTAACAACCAATCGCCGCCATTACCAAAATGGAACGGATCATGTTTGTCATGTTTCTCTTCACGTCGATTTTTACGTACCCGAAAAGAGGGAGCAAAAGCACGTTGAACAGAAGCGTGGCGTGTGCGGCAATGCTCTTGACGTTTTCATAATCGGCAAGGGTAGGGTTTTTTATAAAATCTACGTTCGCAAACATCCCGATCAGCGTTGAGAAGATTCCAAACCAGAAAAGATAATCCACGAAGAAGTCTCCGATTTTCGACTTTTTGTTCTTGAGGAGTGCAAAGATCAAAGCCGACCACATCACCACGTTGCAAGGATATATCGGCAAAATCAAATTTGGCGTTCCGCTTAAATATTCCATCGCATCGCCGCCGAACAAAAGCTTGAAAAGGAAGGTACTATAATGGAAGAGAATTGTAAAAATCGCCGCGGCAAGAAGAATGATATTTTGTGTGCGGGTTTGTTTCACGTGCTTTTTGATCAGCCATAATCCAATGGCAATGAAAGCAATCAGTACAAAATTGAAAATAATCAGTTGGATCATCGCGTCACCTCATTCGTTTTTCACGGCTTTTATTTTCTCTTGTAATTCAAAACGAGATTGCCTTTTTCGTTCTCAAACTTGACAAGTTCAAAATTTGCAATGTCGGCGTCCATAAAAAGCGGCTTCGAGTCTTTTCCCGCGATCACGGGTGCGACCACAAGGCTGAGCTCGTCCACGTCCCCCGCTCGCTCAAACGCACCGTCCAAGATGCTGCCGCCTTCAAGAAGCAGCGTCTCGCAACCCATGAGATCCTTCAGCTTGAAGAGGGCAAGCTCAACGTCAATGAAGGTCTCGCCCGCGAAAATATACGGGATCTTCATCGATTCCAGATAGCCGAGATAACGATCGTCAACGTCTTCGGACAGCACCTCGACGATCTGCGCGCCGTCATAGCCGGGATCTCCGTCGGGATCGACGATCCTGTTCGATTTCCACCCGAGCTTGCCGTGCGTGTCAAAGGCGATCGCATAGAATCCGCTGCGCTCAACCGCGGTGAAATCGGACTTTTTTTCCACGGGGTTGTATTGATTCAGATCGGGATACCAGCCCCCCGTGAAGCTGCCTTCCATCGTGACGCGTCCGCAAATGAAGCCGTCTGCTTTTCGCTCGCGGTTGATCCGATAATAAATCTCGGTCGCCTCGGCAGATTCCTTTTGAAAGAGAAAATCTCCCGTGACCTTGCCGTCAATCGAGGTCACCATGTGGCAAATGATATACGGTCTGTTCATGTCGTCCTCCTTGATTTCATCTTGCTTCTCGTTGATTCAAAGCTTGCATTTGTGAGAAACGTCACCACGTCCTGTGGCGCGTCGGGCAGAAGTACCGAGATCCAATGGAGCTTGTTCATGTGATAGGCGGGGTAGACACCGTCGACCGCACCGAATGAACCGAACATCTCGGTCGGTTGTTTGAGGTTCACAACGTCGATGACCTCGTCGCTGTCAAAGCCAAACTTGCGGCGGGATACGCGCATCACGATCGCATACCACTTGCGGTTGCCCGCGTGCCTGAGCACTGCCGTTTCCAGCAGATCCTCAAACGGATAGTCCGGCGACGTGCCGTACGCATCAAGGCAGTATTTCAGAAATTGCTGTTTTGTCACGGTCGAGCCTCCTGAATTGTGGTTGAACTGCTTTTATTATATCATAAAATCAAGCAACGCTTGATGTACCCGCAGGACTTATGATTCAATAAAAGCTTCCTTAGAATGCGCGCCGCCCTCGGCGGGATCGCGCATGAACTGCTTTTATTATATCATAAAACCAAGCAACGCTTGGTGTGCCCGTAGGGCTTATGATTCAATAAAAGCTTCCTTGGGATGCGCGCCGCTCTCGGCGGGATCGCGTATGAATTGCTTTTATTATATCATAAAACCAAGCAACGCTTGGTGTGCCCGCAGGGCTTATGATTCAATAAAAGCTTCCTTGGGATGCGCGCCGCTCTCGGCGGGATCGCGCATGAACTGCTTTTATTATATCATAAAACCAAGCAACGCTTGGTGTGCCCGCAGGGCTTATGATTCAATAAAA
>JAFWYJ010000053.1 GCA_017517745.1 Clostridia bacterium
TCGGTAGCAGTACCGGAGGTAGAAGGAATTGCGCAGAAGCGAGCCTTCTTACGAAGCTCGGGAATACCGAATACTACGCACATCTGCTCGAAGGTGATTTCGGGATACTCGTACTTGATCCACATTGCCTTTGCAGCGTCGATAGGCGAGCCGCCGCCGATTGCAACTATCCAGTCAGGCTGGAACTTTGCCATAGCCTCAGCGCCCTTCATAACAGTGGTAACGGAAGGATCGGGCTCGATGCCTTCAAAGAGCTCAACCTCCATGCCTGCTTCCTTAAGGTAGGAAACAACCTTGTCAAGGAAACCGAAGCGCTTCATAGAGCCGCCACCAACGCAAACCATTGCGCGGGTTCCCTTAAGAGTCTTCAGAGCCTCAAGAGCTCCTTTTCCATGATAAAGATCACGGGGTAATGTAAAACGTGCCATAATTTTTTATCTCCTTTGCGGTGTTTTTTTATTTCGTTAAAATTATAACACAGTTTTGTGAGCTTGTGAATAATCAAAAAGTTAAATCAGTATTATCTTTATCGATACAAGTCATATCGTAAAGAAAAAAGCTCTGCTTTTTGGGAGCAAAGCCTTCATTAAAAATATAATTGTGCTTGTTAATTCAAGTATTTTCTTCTCGATTCTGTGAGGGCAGTGATAAATTCGTTATCAAGCTTGGTTAATTTATAGCCCTTATGATAGATCAGAATATCTTTGTAGGTCTTCTTGTTGCCCTCGCAAACTCTTTGAACGAGATTATAGCGTTCAAGTATCTCGGGGGAAGCGGGGGATACCCACATAAATGTTTCGGGATTCTGGGAAAGCAGGTCAAATTGGCTTGCACGCTCAAAGACGAAGATGCGGCGACCGATATTGTCGGGAAGCTCTTCTCTGAATACCTTAGACATGGAAAGAGAAGGTACGTAAGGGTCAGCGTGAGCGATCTCAATGTAGGGAGCAAGATCATCATAGGTGATCGTCGGTTTGCTTGCCAGAGGATTGTCCTTGCTCATGATCAGCACGTAAGAGAACTCCGCAACGATTTCATAAGTAAGCCCTTTTTCTTCAAGCATGTTTTTGAAATGCTTGTCGTGACTTTCAGAATAACGGATGATTCCTAGCTTGTATTCGTTGGTCAATACCTTGTTGATTGTTTTCTTTGAGTTGGTTTCCTTATAATATATTTCAACATCAGCGTTTCCGAGTCGCTTAGAGAACTCTGCAAGAGCAGCAGAAATGTAGCAGGCACGGGGAACAGAGATAGAAAACTTTCTTTTTTTATGGGAACCGTCACGGTAGGATTGCTCCATGCGGTCAATTCTGTTCAGAATATCGGTTGCGTAGTCGAGAAATTCCTCGCCGTCCGGTGTCAGAACAACACCCTTTGCGGAACGCTGGAAGATCGTAATGCCAAGGTCAGCTTCCAGCTCCTTGATTGAACGGCTGATATTAGGGGTTGCAATCATAAGAGTCTCAGCAGCCTTGTTTAACGAGCCGAGCTTTGCAACCTCAACTGCGTATTTCATATGCAATATATTCATAAACAAAACCTCCTGATTTAACGCTTTTACTGTATATATTATATCATTATCCTTATAAAAAATCAATTGACACAACAAAACAAATGATGGACAAAACAGTATTTTTAAAAATCGGGTAGTCAATTTGATACCTGTTCGCCAAAATGAGCGTTGAACAAATGATACAACGGTTTGCCGTTATCTGCTTGAAATGCTTTGTGACATTTAACAAAATACGGCTTTTAGTCCAAAATGTTTACAGCTTCTACTGACAGGTGAAAACAAAAGGTGTATAATAGTAAACGTTAAATCGTCATTCAACAGGTAAGGAAAGGTTGATATGAAAGAAAAGATACTACAGTTAAAGTTAAGAAAAGAATGCGGTCATCCTCGCGCATTACTATGCACCCGCCGAGGCGCAGGAGGTTGCGGACTACGTTGGCGACTCCTTTTACCTTGCAAAGATCGCAAAAAAGAGTAAGGCGGACATCATTGTTTTCTGCGGCGTGTCCTTTATGGGAGAGAGTGCCAAGATACTGAACCCGGACAAAAAGGTACTGATGCCCGATCTTACGGCAGACTGTCCGATGGCTCATATGGTGAAGCCCGGACAGATTCAGGAAATGAGAGAGAAGTACGAGGATCTCGCAGTTGTCTGTTACATCAACTCCACGGCAGAGCTGAAATGTCAGAGCGATGTTTGTGTAACCTCGTCAAATGCCATCAAAATTGTCAGAGCTTCGCCGAACAAGAATATCTTCTTTATTCCCGACAGAATCCTCGGAAGATACGTGGCTTCACAGGTCCCGGAGAAGAATATCATCATCAACAGCGGATACGGTCCGATCCACGCGTCGATCACCGTTGAGCAGCTAAAAAAGGTAAAGGCAGAGCATCCGAACGCCCCCATTCTCATTCACCCCGAGTGCGAGCCTGAGCTGCTTGAGATATCCGATTATATTGGAAGCACGGCAGAGCTGATTGATTACGTGGCAGACAGTCCTCTTGATGAGTTTATGATCTGTACCGAGGACGGTGTGGACTATAAGCTGATCACGGACAACCCCGAAAAGAAGTTTTATTATCCAAATCCTCACCCATGCTGTGCGGCCTACTCTGCATAAGCATATATATTATACTCCAGAACAAGCTAAATTTCAAGATTTTTTTTCATAGTTATTTTTTACAAAAAACGCTGGTTAAAAAGTATTTTCCATAATTAAATAGCCATGGGGAGCTTGCATTTTGTCTACAAGCTGAGAGGAAGGTAAAGCCTTCGTCCCTTTGACCTGATTTGGATAATGCCAACGTAGGGAAATTTCTTATTTCACGTGGGGGTTATTATACATAACTCCCATATTTTCTCGTCAAAGGAGAATAAGGGATATGGATGAGTATCAATGGATAAAGTGTCCGGTTTGCGGGAAAAACACGCGAGTAAAGCTGATGGATGATACGGAATTGAAGCATTTTCCTCTGTTTTGCAGAAAGTGCAGAACCGAATGTATCATAAACGTAAAGCAATTCAAGATTGAGGTTCTCGAAAAGAGAAAGCTTGAAAAGTGAGTTTTGTGTCGGCTTTTGTCGATGAGATTTTCTTGACAAAAACAATCGAATGTGGTAAAATATGGTAAAATAATAAAGTACCCGACGCTTCGACGCAGTGCCAAAGAACGTTCTTTGGGTATTGCGCTTTTTTATTTATAAACGCCAGACAAGTTGTTTTACCTCGAAAGGATTATGGGAAACATAGAAAATCATGAAAAAGAACGTACTAATCATTAACCACGATCAGCGGGAGGCTGATGAAATAAAGGGAAGGCTTCTTTCCAGCGTGTCTGAGGTTATCTGCGCCACATCAATGCAGGATGCAATGAAATATTTTATCAAAATTGAATTTGCGCTGATTATTCTTGATGCGCATATGTCTGCAGAGGATGATCATAAATTCTTAAAGCTTATGAGAGATACAAGAACTATGCCTATTCTTGTACTTTCCTCACAGACCGACTATGAGCATCGGATACATACGCTCAATGCAGGGGCAAACGCATATATGGGCAAGCCTTATACAACCGATGAGTGCTTAGCACAGGCACATTCTTTGATGAGACTGAGTGAAAGCATACACCCTGCCGAAAAACTTTGCTATACGCTTGTATGCGGAAATGATCTGATCATTGATCCCGTAACCAGACAAGCATTTCTCAAAGGCAAGGAGCTTGCATTTACCAAGAAGGAGTTTGATATCCTGCTCTGCTTGGCAAGTCACCCCGGAAGAGTTTTCACCAAGGATCAGCTATACGATTATGCTTGGGACGATAAGATCGTATATAACGTTGAGAGCGTAATCAAAACCCATATCAGCTCACTCAGGCAGAAAATGTCGGAGGCGGATATTGAATACATTAAGAACGTGTGGGGGATCGGCTACCGGTTCCAATATGAAGGTTAAAAATATAAATATGTACGGGCGGCAGGAAAATATTCCTTGCCGCCCAAAACTTTCCTAAATCCTTTCTTTTTCTTGACTCTTTCTTAACTTTTATATGGTAAAATCTTCTTACAATAGAAAAAACAGCCCCAAACGACTGTTTTTTCACTTATTTTCCGGTAAGGTGTTTAGAAGACTCGTTGCTGTTGCCTTTATGACCTTGATTGCACGTTCATCACAATTATAGAGTCGTCTGATCAAGCTTTCCAACTCGTTGTCTTGTTCGGGTTTATCCGGATAGAAAATGGTGTCCGGATCAATGCCAAACTCTCTGATCAGAAAATGGAGTAACTCGTAACTCGGCTTTGCATCCTGATTTTCTATACGGTATAGGTAACGAACCGTAATATCGGCTTTCTCAGCCAACTCTTCTATCGTCAACCCGTTTTTCTGACGAGCGTTCTTTATGATATCACCAAGCGGAGATCTTTTCTTTGCTTCCATGATTACAACCTCCTGTATATATAATTATTTTATCATACTTAGGTCAGGTTTATAATGGCATAGCAGGTCAAATTTAAGAGAACATTCAGTACATAAAATAATGAACAAAGCAAACCGCCAATAAAAAAAAGACGTTTTGGCGGTGTATCTCCACGCGCATATCACCCCAAGACCGATTTTCGGAAGGGGTGATTTTTATGTGTTGGAGCTCCAACGCTACGTTGCTTATTAAAAGCAGCGAATATGATACGGATTATACATAGGACAAGCTCTTGATGCTTGTAAAAACAACAAGTCGTTCCTTATGGGTTCCTCTGGGATCGATACTGAACTGACAGTTCGTATAAATAATGAATTGAGCGCACTCATCTTGCGGCAAACACTGCTGCTTGATGGGTGCGTTTTTGCGTGCGAAAAATCTTGTATTTTGTCTGCTCGTGCGCCTCCTTGTTGAATTTTGAAACCCGATTAAACCATTTCAAAATTCAAAAAAACAAGGAGATTAACATGGAAAACAATAGACTTCAAGCGGAATTTACAAATTGGCTCGACACACTCGCGTATCACACAAAGATAGATTATATAAGGAAAGAGAAGAAACATACAATGACAGATTCCATTGACGAAATGCAAGAGGATAGGCTTCTTATAGAAGATACAGAACAAGCCTTTGCTTTAGATCACATCTGGGGCTTTGATTTCTCTGTAGAGTGGCTTGAAAAAGCGTTTCTTGAGCTCTCAGAGGTTAGCAAGAAAATTCTTTACCTTCATGTCGTTGAAGAAAAGCCGTTGACGGAGATATCGGATGTGATTGGGTATTCGTACCGCCACACCAAAAGATTGTACGCCCTAACGATAGAGGCAATTAAGATTTATAAGGAGAAGCACTATGGCAACTGAAAAGAATATGAGTTTTAAGGAGTTAATCATTGAAGCGCAGAAAGGGAATAACGAAGCCATGACCGAGATTATTGAGATGTATATGCAGGTCGTAAATAAGCACAGCTACATAGACGGACGAATTGACGAAGATCTTCGGCAAGAAATCCTTCTTAAAATTATCATGAATATCGGAAAATTCAAGGTCTGAAAAAATTTTTGAAGATTTTTTTAAGTTCATGTCCCTTTTGAAAAATCTGATGCGTGGTTATATATGAAAGCATCCCAAATGCTTATAATTTGATCCTTGAAAACTGAATATTTTTATATTCAAGCACGTTACCTGCGTTAATTCGTGATGAGCGAGCAAGCCAAGCCCAAGAGGTGCGCCATGATCCTCGGTTTGAGGGGAGCGATAAAACGATATTTTGGGTGAAGCCGAGTTACTATCGGCGGAGGGCGACGACAGACGCAAGGGATAATGATACTTCAGTCAAAAAGCTGCCTGCGGAGATCCCGGGGGAGGTGAGATTCCTATGGAGTCGGCTCGTAACCGACCGCTTGAAAATATTTTTCTTTTTACTAAAAACAATCCAAAATCTATAGAAAGGAGAACAATAATGGCAAGTTATTATAGACGAAAGAACGGTACCTACTGTATCAGAGTTTCGAGAGGCAAGCCCGGCGGAAAACAGGATCTTGTTTCAACAACATATAAACCGCCGAAAGGAATTTCGGCAAGTGCAGCAGAGAGAGGAGCAAAGGAGTTTGCAGAGCTCTTTGAAGCATCCGTACATAACGGACTGTTTACACCGGGCAGAAAGCAAAAGGTTGAACAGATCAACCCCTTTGGTCTTACGCTTGCTGATTTTATTCAGAAGAACTATTATAAAAGGATAGAAGTTAAGCTTTCCCCTACTACGGTTCAGTTTTATAAATCTGTGGCAGATCAGTTTTTAATTCCGTCCTTTGGACGTGTCAGAGTATGTGATATCAGCTCTGCACACTTACAGTCGTTTGTAGATTATTTAGCTTCCGCAGGCTCTCGCTGTAACGAAGAAAATTCGGAGCCGCTGTCCGGAGCAACGGTTAAGCGTTATGCTACCGTTTTTTCGTCTGTAATGACTGAGGCGCATAAGATGGGCTATGCAGAAAAGGATATTCTTCATAGACAAGCAATTGATTACCCTCGCGTTGTAAAGCCGCAAATTCAAGCATATGACGATGATGAAGCGCGTATCTTCTTCAATGGCTTAAAAGAAGAAAGTCCTCAAATCAGAGCACTCTTGATGACGTCTTTGCTTTTGGGACTGAGACGGGGTGAGGTTGTAGGACTCATGTGGTCTGATATCAACTTCAAAACGGGCAGCATGTACATCAGCAGAAGTGCATACAAAACAAAAGGGCAGCCTCAAGCATTGAAGCCGCCCAAGTCCCAGAGCAGTGTCAGAACAGTATTTTTCTCAGAAGCATATGCTGAGGTTCTTCTGGCTTGGCGCGAGGAGCAGGTC
This sequence comes from Clostridia bacterium, assembly GCA_017517745.1. Lineage (GTDB taxonomy): Bacteria > Bacillota > Clostridia > Oscillospirales > CAG-272 > UMGS1865. The sequence goes on from JAFWYJ010000053.1 coordinate 6,839, forward strand.
GAGCAGCGTATCAAAGCGGGCAGATCTTGGAATGAGCAAGGCTTTGTATTCACAAATGAGTTTGGTAATATGATCAACATTTGCTTGCCTACCGAAATTTGTTCCCGGCTTGAGGAAAAGTGCGGGCTTCGTCATTTGAAGCTTCACGGGCTTAGACATACCTGCGGATCCTTAATGATTAAAAACGGAGTCGATATAGAAACCGTTAAGAGCGTTTTCGGTCACGAGAACATCAGAACTACTCAACAATACCTTACAGCGTATGACAGCGCTAAAAAGCGTGCTGCAGACGCTCTCGCAGCTTGTATCATGAATTAATATTAAAAGGAGGGAGATTCAATGCGAGTAAGAACATTACCACAGGCGGTGAAGGAGATCAGATCAATTGATTCTCGCTCCGCAGTAAACGAGGATATGCTTATCTCCTTGATTAAGGATAAGCATTTGAGTCACAGTAGTCACGGTGTCAGGACAGTAATTGAATTTGGCAATATGATTACGACACTAAATGACTTGCTTGAATTTGAGGATAAAACTAATGTTCCTCATATTAGAAGCATACGTGGGGCTATTATGGAGTTGCGCGAAACCCGTCCCGAGCTTGGTATCGGGGAGGAGCACATCAGACGGTGTGTAGCTGACGGAAGAATCAGCAGTATCAAGATCGGTTGCCGACGTTATATTGCAATGCAGAGCTTTGATGCACCTTATTGCGAGAAAATTATGAGCGTACAGGCACCTTCCTTTGCGAAGAGTGACATGATGCGCCGTGATATTCTTGAGCAAATGAGCGCAGCAATCTCTGCGCAGGTCGTAATACCGAAAATTAAACGTGCAAGAGCAAATAGATAAAGCGGCAGGGAAATGAATCCTTGCCGCCTTATTTGTCTTTAGCCGACATTTTGAGAAATGAGCTTATCAAATGTTTGAGAAGCCGTTCTGTCTACACGCTCAAGTGCATGAACGTATATTCCGGTAGTTTCAATGTCGGAATGTCCCAGACGGGTGGATACCGTCTTAATGTCACATCCATTTGCGAGCAACAGTGTGGCAGAGGTATGCCTTAAGCCGTGAAACTTCAAATGGCGGATATTGTGTCGGTTTAAGAATTTTGAGAACTGTTTTGTTGGGGTTTGCGGATTCATTACGTATCCGTCTTCCTCTGTAAACACGTAATCAAGATTCTTCCATGCGTCTCCCATAAAGGAGATGTGTCTGTCCTGCTGCATTCTATATTCGAGAAGTGTTTTGCACAGACAATCGGGAATGGACATTGTTCGAATGCTTCCCCTTGTTTTCGGAAGCTTTTCCTGCGCTTTGCCATCCTTATTCTTGTAAATGCTTCTTCTTACAGAAAGCTTTTGATTTTCAAAGTCAATATCTGACCATTTAAGCCCCACGATCTCTCCACGGCGCATGCCTGTAAAGAGCGCAATTTCAATAAGAGCGCGGATATTTGTCGGTTCTGTTTTGAGCGCTTCAAGAATATCTGCCACCTCTTTTTCAGAGTATACTTCAAGCTCGGTTGGCTCGTCTTTTGGAAATACGATTCTTCTGGAGGCACCGACATCGTTCTCGGTATACTCAAGCTGATAGGCAAGGGAGAGCATAGAACGAAAGACGGTTGTATATCGTCTTACCGTTGTTGCGCCAATTCCTCCCGGAGCTCCGTCGCCTCTTTTTTTCTCGGTAGTGAGGTAGTTGATGAAATCCTGAACGTGGTACGTTCTTATCTCAGAGAGCTTCATGTGTCCAAACTTTGGGATGATCTCCGTGTTGATGATCATCTCATAGAATGGATAAGTAGTAGGGGAGAGAACAGTCTTTTTCATGCTCAGATATTTTTTAGCGAAGTCTGCTAACGTCATCTTATCGAAACGGACGATTCCTTTTTGTTCCTTATCCAGCTCTTCTTTGAATTGTTCGACGAATGCATCAATTTCTTTGTTGAGCTTTTGATAGGATAGATTGGGTCTCGACGGCTTAAAAGTTTTAGACCGAACGATTTGTTTTCCTGCACTGTCAAGCCCGCAGGAAATACGGACAAGATAAGTTCCGTTGGCTTTAGGGGTAATGTTTGCCATAAAAATTTCCTCCATTTCGGCAAAAAGTATGTACCTCGGAATGAAGAAAAAAATAATTTTCATCCGAGAGTAGAGCCGCTGGCCTCTACTCTTGCGTGAAATGTACCTTTTTGAGGTATGTACCAAGGTATGTACTAACCTCATTTTTTGGAACAAAATCGAGGAAAACACGAAATAACGAGGCAAGGGTTTCCACCACCCGAAAGTGCTGAAAACCCTTGTGAAATAAAGAAAAATCGGGAATCTTACGACTCCCGATTTTTGGTCTGAGTGACAAGACTTGAACTTGCGGCCTCTACCACCCCAAGGTAGCGCGCTACCAACTGCGCCACACCCAGATCGTCTTTACGACCTTGATATTATATCACAAGTTTTTCGAGAAGTCAAGCCCTTTTTGAAAAGTTTTTTGGTTTTTTTTGCTTTTGATTTTTGGCATGAGATCGAAACCGTTTTTGGGGTTGGATTTTTTTCAAACGTCTTGACAAAAGGGAGATTTCGTAGTATCATAAAAAACAAGAATGCGCGATACCGCTGAGGGCGGCGCGCGTCCCAAGGAAGCTTTTATTGAATCATAAGCCCTGCTGGTACGCCAAGCGTTGCTTGATTTTGTGGTACAATAAAATTCATGAAAACATTACTTCGAAAGGAAGAAAAAACATGAAAAAGACATTGTTAGCACTGTCCACCCTGTTGTTGGTTGTCCTCTTGGCTGTGGGATTGACACTCTCTGCGTCAGCAGATACTATCCAAAGCGGCACGTGGGGAGATCTCACGTGGACGCTGAACGAGACTACAGGGGAATTGGTCATCTCAGGAGAAGGGGCGATGGCTTGGCCAAGCCCTTCTTGGGGGGGCTACAGGGCTTCTATCAAATCGGTGTCGATTGAGGAAGGCGTGACGAGCATTTGCAGCTTTGCATTCGAGGGTTGCACTGGGTTGACGAGTGTCACGATTGGAAACGGCGTTACGAGCATTGGCACTCGGGCGTTCTACGGTTGTGCCGAGCTTACAAGCATCACGATTGGAAACGGCGTTACGAGCATTGGTTCTTCTGCATTCGAGGGGTGCACGGGCTTGACGAGCGTCACGATTCCAGACAGCGTGACGAGCATTGGCGATTGGGCGTTCAAGGGGTGCACGGGCTTGACGAGCGTCACGATCCCTTTTGTAAAAGGCGGGTGTTTTGGATATATCTTTGGGGCACATGGTCACTTTGACCAGAGTAGTGCTATCCCCACATCTCTTAAGAATGTTATTATTACGAATGCTACAACGATCGGCCACAGTGCTTTTTACGGATGCACGGGCTTGACGAGTATCACGATTCCGGATAGCGTGACGAGCATTGATCGGGAGGCATTCTATGGTTGCACAGGCTTGACGAGTATCACGATTCCGGATAGCGTGACGAGAATTGACTCTCATGCATTCTATGGTTGCACAGGCTTGACGAGTATCACGATTCCGGATAGCGTGACGAGAATTGACTCTCATGCATTCTACGGTTGCACGGGCTTGACGAGCATCACGATTCCGGATAGCGTCACGAGCATTGGATCTGCTGCATTTGAGGGCTGCACAAGTCTTACAAGCATCACGATTCCGGATAGCGTCACGAGCATTGGATCTGCTGCATTTGAGGGCTGCACAAGTCTTACAAGTATCACGATTCCCGACAGTGTGACGAGAATTGACTCTCATGCATTCTCCGGTTGCACGGGCTTGACGAGCGTCACGATTCCCAACAGCGTGACGAACATTGGATATAGTACGTTCGATGGGTGTACTGGCTTGACCAAGATGATTTATTGCGGGACACTAGCGGAGTGGTTTGCGATATCCAAGGGAGCAAATTGGAAGTCCGGTGTTTTGGCAGATCTTCAACTCCATAATTATGAAAACGCTGTTTGCACGTTTTGTGGTATGACAAAGCCGAACGATGATGGTTCTACCAATGACGATGCGGCAAACAACAATCCCACCGAAAACAATTCTTCTGCCAATAACAATACATCCAATAATACAAGCGACAGCGGAGACACTTCTGAGAAAAAATCCTCCGGTTGTTTCTCCTCTGTTTCGGGCATTGCTTTGATCGTTCCTCTCTGCGGCGCGGCGGCTCTGCTGATGCGCAAAAAGAAAGAGCAATAACAAAAAAGAACAATGAAAAAATCCGCCGCGACCGATTTCGGTTGCGGCGGTGCTTTTATATGCGATTATTTTTCGCTGACCAGCTCCTTGAGCGGCTTGCGCTTCTTATCGCGCAGCTTGTCGCTCTCGTGGGGGTAGCCGAGGGTGATGACGAGGCGGACGGGCTTGTCGAGGTTACAGATCTCTCGGATCTTCCCGTCGTCAAACCAGCCGAGGATGCAGCTGCCAATCCCGTGTGCCGTTGCTTCGGCGGTTAGATACGCCGCGGCGATGCCGATGTCGATCGAGCGGTAGTCGTTGCCCTTGACCTTCGCCCCAAACGCGGCGCTCGCGACGTAAGCTTCCTCGGAAATCACGATCAGGACGGGGGCGTCTTTGGCGAATTTGTTCATGCCCATTCCCATCACTGCCGAGGCGACCCGGCGGGCGGTCTCACCCTTGCAGACCGTAAGATGATAAGGCTGACCGTTGCAGGCGGAGGGGGCAAGGCGGGTGGACTCCAGAATGGCGGTGAGGACCTCGTCCTCGATTGGGCGGGCGGGATCGTATTTGCGACAGGATTGGCGCGTTTGTGCGATTTCTGTAAAGTTCATAAGCTTTTTCCTTTCAAAGTTGGGGCAGAAGTGTATTCATCAAGCCCTCGCAGCCGTCATAAATATCCCGATACGTCACGTCAAATCGGTCGGTGTACCACGGATCCGCAACGTCGCCGCCGCGATCGGTGTAGTCCATCAGCTTTCTGATTTTACCGTCGGGATCGCCGCCGAGGATGCGGTGCATATGGCGGATATTGGCGGTGTCCATGCCGATGAAAAGATCGTATTTTTCATAGTCGCTTTTTTGCAACTGCACGGCGCGCTTGGCTTCACAAGAAATGCCGTGCTTTTTCAGCTCTGCTTTGGCGGGCGGATAGACGGGATTGCCCACGCCGTTCCAAATCTCCTCGGTGCTTGTAGCGCTTGAGGCGACGAGAAAGCGCTCGGAGAGATTGCGTTCCTCCGCCATTTTTTTGAAGATAAATTCCGCCATCGGGCTGCGGCAGATGTTGCCGTGGCAGACGAACATGATTTTGATCATGAGATCAGCTTCTTTCCGTCGCGGAAGGCGTTGCCGACCTTGTCTCCCAGCACGAGATAGGCTTGGTTCATCGAATCGTAGGTGATGGGGCGGAGCTTTTGCGGATCGATCTTGCCGTCGGCGTCCAGGATGCTTTCGTCGGCACTGACATTGACGATCCTGCCGAGCAAACGCTCGGTTTCTTTATCGTAGCTGATGACCTGACACTCGATCGCCATGGGCAGCTCGGCGATGAGAGGGGCATTGACGTATTCGCTTTTGATGGCGTGAAAGCCCGCGCGCTCGAATTTGTCGGGCACCTTGTTGCCCGACACGATGCCCACGTAGTCGCACGCCGCCACCGTGTCGGCGGTTGCCATGCTGACGGTGAAGGCACCGGACTCCAAGAGATTGGCGACGGTTTTGTGACCCGCGTCCACGCAGATCGAGATCTCGTCGGAATTGCTGATGCCGCCCCAAGCGGCGTTCATGGCGTTGGGGACGCCGTTTTTGTCGTAGGTTGCGATGATAAATACGGGTTGCGGATAAAGGATCGGTCCGCGGCGGCTGACGTCAAAAAATTTTTTCATGCTTGGTTCGTTCCTCACTTCTCTGATTTATAAAAAGGTGACCGTGTCGTCAAGATCGCGGTATTGGCTGTGCATCTCGAGTGGCTTCGCGCCGTCGGCGGGGTAGCCGATGGGGAGGAGGGAGGTGACGCGGACGTTTTCGGGCAGACCGAGTGTGTTCGCGACCTCCTCTGCGTTGAACACTCCCACCCAGCAGGAGCCGACGCCTCTTTCAAATGCGGCGAGCATCATGTGCGTGCAAACGATGGCGGCGTCTGTCTCACCGGAGGAATATCCCGGCATCCGTCGGTTCTTCCAATCCCGTGTCTTGTCATATCCCATGACGATCACGGTCGGTGCGTCAAAGGTGCAGGGGCAAACTGCGGCAAGCTTTTGGCGCAGAGCGGGGGATTTGACCACGTAGATCTTTTGCGGTTGATTGTTGCAGGCGGTGGGCGCGACGCGTCCCGCCTCCAGAATGGCGTTGAGATCCTCGTCCCGGATCTCCTTTTGTTGAAATGCGCGCACAGAGTAGCGTGCGCGGGCAAGCTCGGAAAAGTTCATGCGTTGTCTCCTTTTTGAAAAGACGGTGTGACGGATTCGACGTCTCCTTTTTTGCGGTATTGCAATGGGGAAATGCCGGTGACTCGTTTGAATACGCGGCAAAAATATTGATAATTTTCAATGCCGACCGCCTCGCAGATCAGATAAACTGCAAGCGTGGTCTCCTTGAGCAGACGCTTGGCGGCGGCAATGCGGCGCGCGGTGACGTATTCGTTAACGGTGCAGCCCGCGTTTTTGTGGAATAGCTTGTAAAGCGCGTTTTTGGAAAGGTTGAATTGTTTACACAGGGCTCCGATTTCGAGATCCTGTCCGAGATGGCTCACAATGTATTCGGCAATCGTCTCGAAGACGTCGTTGTCATCCCGTCGGATCATGTGCTCCAGCCAGATGTATTTTGTGAGAATGTTGACCAGCTCCGATGCGCTTTCGATGCTTTCCTGATCGACGAACAGGATGCGTGAGTAAGCCGCCTCGAGTTGGTCGCGGTCAAGTCCGAGATCGCGGACACGGGGGTAGATCTCCGAAAAATGCGTGATGGAGAGCGGAGAATCACACACCTGACCGAAAATGACGTATCCCAAAATCACGCCGTCATCGATGATCGGCACGCAGGTGTCGGCAAGACCGGCATGGCACAGATGCGTGCAGGGAGCGCGCCGCTCACGGCATTCGGAGAGCAGGGCGCAGTCCGATGCGCCGCAGCGAGAAAGTCCCTCCGGGGTGCTTTGGATCATTTTGCAAAAGGAATCGGGAGACTCTGCGCGACATCGCACCAAATGATGAAATTCGGTGTCGGCAATGCTGATGCTGATGCCGGTCAGACGGTGAAAATCGTCGATGACCTTTTTCAGCTTTTCAAGATTGTATCGTAAAAGCATCACGTTGTCCTCTGTATCCGTAGGATAGTATAACAAAATTATATAACAAAATCCAAGTGCTGTCAATAGCGGATGTGACATTTTTGCTGATGATCGGGACAAAAATGCAATAAATTGAGAAAAATACGGCTTGATTTTCAAAGACGGTTGTGATATAATCTTGTGTGGTATTTCCCGATTGGAAAGGAGAATTGATTTTGGTTTATTTCGTTTTGGTGCTTGGATTCATTCTGCTGACCTCGCAGAACATTGTCAAAAAGAAGTATCAGCAGATCAGCACGTCCGGTGTTTGCTTCTTTTCCGCGATAGTCGCATTTTGTGCGATGATCGTTTTTGCGTCGATCAACCGCAATTGGAGCTTTGACGTTCGCTTTTTGCTTCCGATCATTGCTTTCGCAATCAGCTACGCTTGTGCCACCGTCGGCTTTTTGGTATCGATCCGCTACGGCTCGTTGGCGAATTCCTCTCTGGTTTTGGCGTATTCGCTTTTGATTCCGACCTTCTACGGAATCTTCTTTTTGCACGAGCCGGTCAGTGTCAAGCTGATCATCGGCTTGGTTCTGATCGCCGTTTCGCTTTGGCTGAGCAATTCTCAGGGCGCGGGCGGAAAGATCACGTGGAAATGGGTGGTCTTCATTCTGATCGGCTTTTTCGGAAACGGAATGTGCTCGACGATCCAGAGACAGTCGATTCTTACATACGGTGAGGAAAACATCCGTCTGCTCATGGCATGTGCGTTGTCGATTTCCTCTGTGCTGATGCTGATCTCGTCGTTTGTGATGAGGGAGAAGGAGATCATCTCGGTCACGCTCAAGAAGGGATGGTATCTGGCGGTGATCTGCGGAGTTGTGAATGCCTGCTCCAATCTGGTGTTCATTTATCTCAACGGACGTCTGCCCGCATCGGTGATGTTTCCCGTTTTGTCGGGAGGAAACCTCATCACGGTCTTCCTCTATTCGCTCCTGTTCTTGAAGGAATCGTTCTCGAAAAAGCAGTACGTCGGATTCTTCCTGGGCGTGGCTGCTGTCGTGATTTTGAATCTGTAAAATTGAAAAAACAGAGGAATAAAAGTTTTTGATTTCTATTGACAATATTTTATAATTGTGCTATAATATACGCAGAAAATTGAAAACGGAGGGTAAAACCATGACCAGAATTAAGACCATTGAAACCAAGGATATTGCCAAGACCGTTGAAAACGGCGGTTGCGGCGAATGCCAGACCTCTTGCCAGTCCGCGTGCAAGACCTCTTGCGGCGTTGCCAATCAGCAATGCGAGAATCAGAAATAATAAAAGACTGATTTTCTGATACAAACGCTGTCTTTTTCCGAAAAGGCAGCGTTTTGCATTGAAAGGAGAGATTTTTATGGTACATCAATACAAGCTGAACGGCTATAACATCGTGCTTGACACCTGCAGCGGATCGGTCCACACGGTCGACGAGGTAGCGTACGACGTGATCGCCATGTATCAAACGGCGTCGCGCGAGGAGATCGTTTCCGAGATGCTGAAGAAATACGGACATCTGGAAGACGTCAACGAGGCGGAAATCCTCGAATGTCTGGATGACGTCGCGGCACTTGAGGAGAGTGGAAAGCTTTTTTCCGAGGACAAATATGAAAACTTGGCGCACACTTACAAAAACAACAGCAAGGTCGTCAAGGCACTCTGCCTGCACGTCGCGCACACCTGTAATCTCAATTGCTCGTATTGTTTTGCCAGCCAGGGCAAATATCAGGGCGACCGCGCCCTGATGAGCTTTGAGGTCGGAAAACAGGCGTTTGATTTTCTGGTTGCCAATTCGGGCACGCGCCGCAATCTGGAGGTCGACTTCTTCGGCGGCGAGCCGCTGATGAATTGGGAGGTCGTCAAACAGCTGGTCGCGTACGCGCGCAGCATTGAGAAGGCGCACAACAAGAATTTCCGCTTCACGCTGACCACCAACGGCGTTCTGATCGACGATGACGTGATCGATTTTGTCAACCGCGAGATGAGCAACGTCGTGCTCAGCCTGGACGGCAGACGCGAGATCCACGACCATTTCCGCCGTGACTACGCGGGCAAGGGAAGCTATGATACCATTCTCCCCAAATTCAAGCGTTTGGTCGAGGCGCGCGGCGGCAAGGGTTACTATATGCGCGGCACCTTCACGCACAACAACGTCGATTTTACCAACGATATCTTCCACATGGCAGACCTCGGCTTTACCGAGCTGAGCATGGAGCCGGTGGTTTGTCCGCCAGACGATCCCTATGCGCTGACCGAGGCGGATCTGCCGGTGCTGTTTGAGCAGTACGAGATCCTTGCCAAAGAGATGATCAAAAGAAAGAAAGAGGGCAGGGGCTTTACCTTCTATCACTACATGCTCGATCTGAAGAACGGTCCTTGCATCTATAAAAGGATCACGGGATGCGGCTCGGGTACCGAGTACATGGCGGTGACTCCTTGGGGCGAGCTTTTCCCCTGTCATCAGTTCGTGGGAGACCCGAAGTACAGCCTCGGCAACGTCTGGGACGGTGTCAAGAATATCGAGGTGCAGGACGAGTTCCGTTCCTGCAACGCCTACGCGCGCGAGGAATGTCGCGACTGCTGGGCGAAGATGTATTGCTCGGGCGGCTGTGCCGCGAATGCTTACCACGCGACGGGAAGCGTCGGCGGCGTCTACCGTTACGGCTGTGAGCTCTTCAAGAAGCGCATTGAGTGCGCCGTGATGATGCAGGTCGCCGAAGCCGAAGAGCAATGAGAACTCCCATCGTAGATTTTGTCAAGGCGTACGCCGACGCCGACGTGTCGCGCTTTCACATGCCGGGACACAAGGGGCGCGCGATGCTGGGATGCGAGCCTTACGACATTACCGAGATCAAGGGCGCGGACGTTCTGTCGGATGCCGACGGGGTGATCGCCGAGAGCGAGGCGTATGCCTCGGCGCTTTTTGGCGCGCGTAGCTTTTACAGCACCGAGGGCTCCACCCTTTGCATCAAGACGATGCTGGCGCTGGTCGCGTCGGAATCCAAACGTCAAACGCGTCCCCTGATTTTGGCGGCGCGGAACGTGCACAAGGCGTTCGTTTACGCTTGCGCGCTTCTGGATCTGCGCGTCGAATGGCTCGATCCTGCGACACCTGCGCATCTTTGCGCGTGTCCGATCACCGCGCGTGACGTGGAGAAGGCTTTGGACGCGATGCAGGAAAAACCTGCGGCGGTCTATCTGACCTCGCCAGACTATCTCGGTAACCTTGCCGACGTCGAGGGGATCGCGAAGGTCTGCCGCGCACGGAGCATTCCGCTTCTGATCGACAACGCCCACGGGGCGTATCTGCGATTCCTTGAACCGTCACAGCATCCGATCTCGCTTGGCGCGACGATGTGCTGCGATTCGGCACACAAAACCTTACCCGTGCTGACGGGAGGGGCATATCTCCATCTGTCGCCAGACGCGCCCTTTGACGCCCAAACGGTGCGTCGACGAATGGCACTGTTTGCCTCGACCAGCCCGTCGTATCTGATCCTGCAATCGCTCGATCTTTGCAACCGCTATCTTTCCGAGAACTATCCCGCGCGTTTGTCGGCTTGTATCGAACGGCTTGAAAAAGTCAAACGGATGCTTGTCGCGTGCGGATTTCCATCCGAGCAGACCGAACCACTCAAGTTGGTGCTTCACGCATCGCGGTTTGGATATACGGGTGAGGAATTGGCGGAGCATTTGCGCCAATACGCGGTGGAAGCCGAGTTTGCCGACCGCGAATATCTGGTGCTGATGGCAACGCCCGAGACACGGGAAGAGGACTTCGCGCGTGTGGAGCGCGCGTTTGGCGCGCTGTCTCCAAGGACGGTGTTGAACGCGGGCTTTCCGACCGATGCATTGGCGGCGGAGCGCGAGGTCTGTCTTTCGATCCGCGAGGCGGTGATGTCCCCGAGTGAATCGGTGGCGATTGACTCCGCGATCGGACGCGTCTGCGCGTCTCCCACGGTTTCCTGCCCGCCCGCAGTTCCCGTGGTTATCAGCGGTGAGCGGATCACCGAAAACACGGTGCGATTGCTTCAATATTACGGCATCCATTCGGTGGAGGTCGTAAAATAAAACGGCAGCGTAATGGGTGGTTCTCATAAGGAAGTTTAATCTCTCTTCGTAGGGACCGGCGTCCTCGACGGTCCATCACAATAATTGTATTGCAGAAAACAAAGATTAACCCCAACAGATTTTCAAAGTCTGTCGGGGTAATTTTATGTGATCCTGTTCGACAAATTGGAATTTATTTTTATACGTTAAATGTGTTTCATTGGCCGAGATTAAACCGGTTTGCAATCTGCTTTCTCATCTCGCCTTCAAGGTCTTGCGTATCCGCACCTGCTATATAGTCTAAATCGTGGTCTTCAAGATAAAGGTAATACAGCGTGGAGTTTTCTCTATCAATACCAATCAAGTATATTTGATTAGGGAAATGATCTTCTTCCCCCGCAGTTACAACCTTGAAAAAGATTTCTTCGTAATGAAATTCAGGTGCGGCAATAAGGTAATCTCCATCGTTTTCAATAACAGGATCTGTCAAAAACTGATGCGAGTCTATGTAAGACTTATAGTCTGCCTCGCATAGTTCAAGGCTATCGTATTTTACGATTGCTGTGACAGACTGATAAAAGAAAAATCCGGAATCAACCTTACCGACAAATCGAACGTTCTGTTTATCAAATTCGTTGTACTTTGGGAAATAGTTAAAATCGATTCCCATATCATCTGCGCACTGATTAAAGTCAACTTCACTTTCAATAGTATAGTAATTCGTAGTTTTCGGAATCCCAATGAATCCTAAAAGAAGAGTATACGGATTGAATAGTGATATGATAACGATTATGTTCACCAATGCAGAAAGCCATTTGCGTTTAATGCGTATGTTAAACAAGAGTATTAAAACGAAAACAACAATACAAACGCCAATAATAAGAAGCTCACGGTATGGGGCATAACTCCCGTAAAGATACGGTATCTTTTCTTTCATTGCAAATCCTTCGATTATTGTAATGATTGTGATAAACGAAAGCATCGCTAAGGCAAGTCCAATCAATACGATTGCCACGGTTTTGATGTTAGAAAGATTAGATTCTTTTCTGTTCAAGGTTATTCTCCTTTGCGATTTTTGTGATTTCAGTTTGTTGCGACGGCGCGGTGAAAACTTGTTAGACAAATTCTTATTTATCGTTCTGTTTTATCGCCAGTTTCGCATCTGTATTACAAATACTTCGGGCAAAGCCCATACCCCTATGGTTGAGCGCATCCTAAGGCTCCCTCTGGGAGGGAGCTGGCGCCGTAGGCGACTGAGGGAGAATGCGTTACACGAAGGGTTTCACAAACCGAAAGTTGCGCAGGCTCCTTCCGTCACGCTCCGCGTACCACCTTCCTCCCGGAGGAAGGCTTTTTTGCTGCTCCCATTATAACACAAATCGGCAGAGAAAACAAGTTCTCTGCCGAAATTTATGTGTCACGGACCGTCGAGGAGGCCGGTCCCTACAATTTGTAATCATCCTTATGAGAAGTTGCGCAATGCTGCCGTTTTTTGCTTCTTTTACTGCTCGTCCCGACGGAACTGTTGGCGATAAAGCTTGGCGTAGATGCCGTTTTGCGCAAGGAGGGTATCGTGCGTACCCTGCTCGACGATCCGACCTTCGTCCACCACGGCGATCTCATCGGCGTTCTTGATGGTGGAAAGGCGGTGCGCCACCACCAGCGTGGTGCGTCCCTTGCAAAGCTCGTCCAAAGCCTCTTGAATGAGGATCTCGGTGGCGTTGTCGAGGGCGCTGGTTGCCTCGTCCAGAATGAGGATCGGCGGGTTCTTCAAAAAGACGCGTGCGATGCAAAGACGTTGCTTCTGTCCGCCCGAAAGCCGCACGCCGCGCTCACCGATCACGGTGTCATAGCCTTCTTCAAGCGACATGACGTAGTCGTGAATGTTGGCTCTCTTGGCTGCTTCGATCACTTCCTCCTCGGTGGCGTCGAGCCTGCCGTAGAGGATATTGTCGCGAATGCTGGCGTTGAAGAGGTAAACGTCCTGCTGAACGATGCCGATGTTGCGGCGCAGCGAGTCGCGCGTGATCGTGTGGATCTCTTTTCCGTCGATCAGGATGCTGCCGTTTTCGACGTTATAAAAATGTGGGATCAGATGGCAGATCGTGGTTTTGCCGCCGCCGCTGGGACCGACCAGAGCAAAGGTCTTGCCTTGCCCGATCTTGAGGTTGACGTTTTTGAGCACCTCTCGTTCGCTGTCATAGCCGTAGGTCACGTTACACAGCTCGATCTCACCCGCGAGTCTGGAAACTTCGATCGCGTCGGGCGCGTCGGCTTCGGGCGGAGTGTCCATGATCTCCAGGAAGCGTTCAAAGCCGGTCACGCCGTTCTGAAAGCTTTCCATGAAGCGGATGAGCGTGTTGACGGGACCCAGGAAGAGGTTGATCGAAACGATGAAGGCGGAGTAGTCACCGAAGGAGATCTTGCCGTTGTAGAGGAAGAGACCGCCCGCGACCAGAACCACGACGTTGAAGACGTCGGTGATGAAGGTGGTGGAGGAGTGGAAGACACCCATGGCGTGATATGCCTTGCGGCGGGCTTTTTTGAAGTCCTCGTTGCCGACTTCAAACTTTTCGGCTTCCTTGTCGGCATTGGTGAATGCCTTGGTCACGCGGATGCCCGAAATACTGCTTTGCAGAGAGTCGTTGATGATGGCGGTGGCTTGACGGCTCTCACGAAATGCCGCGGTCATCTTTTTGCGCGTTGTAGCGGATACGAGTACGAGGAAGGGAACGCAGGCGAAGACGATCAGCGCAAGCCAGATATTGATGGTGGAAAGGTAGGCAAAGGAAAGAATGATCGAGACGCCCGAGATCAAAGGATTTTCGGGGCCGTGATGCGCAAGCTCGGAGATGTCGAACAGGTCGGAGGTCATGCGGGACATGATCTTGCCCGTCTCGTTGTTGTCTAAAAAGCGGAAGGGGAGCTTTTGCAGATGGTTGAAGAGATCGCTGCGCATCTGCGCCTGCATCCGTACGCCCATGATGTGTCCTTGATACTGAATGAAGAAATTGAGTAGCATGCGCACGAAATAAAGCAACAGAAGACCGCATCCGAAAATGACGATCATGCGGTAATTTTTGTTTGGGATCAGGTCGTTGAGCATGGTGCGGGTGACCATGGGATAGAGAATGGCGATGATCGACACCAAAAGGGAGGCGACCATGTCCATGATGAACAGCCGTTTGTGGGGCTTGTAGTAGTTTAGAAAGCGTTTTAGCATAAAAATCCTCTTTGACAGACATAAATGGAATGGAGATATACTATATTTTACCATAGAAAAAATGGAAATGCAATAAATAATTGAAAAAAAGAAGAGAAATCCTAAAAAAGGGGTTGACAAAGGAAAGGGAATATGATATAATAAGCAATGCGAACCGATCAGGAGCGCATAAGTCTCTCGGTGCTACCTTGCCGGTGTGGCGGAACAGGCAGACGCCCGGGACTTAAAATCCCGTGATGCGAAAGCATCGTACCGGTTCGACCCCGGTCACCGGCACCATTGAGGGGTAAAAACAGATATCGCGGAGTAGAGCAGCCTGGTAGCTCGTCGGGCTCATAACCCGGAGGTCGTGAGGTTCAAATCCCACCTCCGCAACCATATTGTGCATCCTAAATAGATGCCACAGCAGAAATCCCAGATGCCATAAGGCTTCTGGGCTTTTTTGTTCCCATTTTTCACAGTGCAAATTTGGTAGATGCCAATGGATGAAATCGACGTGTGGATGGGATTTGAACTTAAATAATAAAACTTTTAGAGGCAGATTTTGTGATTTTTCAGTTGCACAATCTTCCTTTCTTTCGTTTGTTTCAAAAAATATTTGTATACAATTTGTGTCTGAATCGAGGACTGTGTAATGAATTTCTGCAGCTCTCTTTTTTATTTTCATGAAAGGTGATCAAAAATGGAAAGTATTTGTTGCCGTGATATTATACCCATAGTATTTCTTAAATAAGCGACTGACGTAATTGGGGTCGGTGTATCCAAAAAGTGCTGCCGCCTCGTATAGGTGAACAGGCTCCTTCTCCATCAGATTTTTGATTGCTTCCAGTTTTTCGTAGTTGACGTATTTTTGAAAGGAGATTCCTTCTACTTTTTTGAAAACGGAACACAAATATTCAGGGGTAATTGAAAGATACTGGGCAACACTTCTTTGTGTGATCGGAAGATGCAGGTTGGTCTGAACGTATTTCTTGGCATGCTGTGTATACAACACCGCGCTAGGCAAGTTCAATTCTGTTTGTTTTCTGTTGCATTGGTCGATTTCACAAAGCAGTTCAAGGAACTTCGATGCGCCCTTGGTTTTTGACTCCTTAAAGATCAGTTGGTTTCGTATCAACTGATCTATAATATTTGCTGCTGATCGGGTGTTGAAGCGCTCGGGCGTAACAAGCGGCAAACATAGGCCATTGATATCATCTTGCAGTGACCATTTTAGATTTGCAAAGACCGTATGATGCTCGTGATAAGCAAAAGCCTTGATGTTTATTTGTTCCTGATCATACGGAAGGAGAACAATATCTCCCTTGTTTGCCACGTATTCCTTACCTTTGTATTCGATGGCTATCGAGCCTTCGGATATAAAGGTGATCTCCATAGAATTTTCTCTCTTCAGAAGGGTATTGAAATAAGTGTCTGCATGATAAATGTGGGCAAATTTCACACAAGGTAACATTTCGATTTCATAGGTTTGCATGAACGGTCCTCCAGTTCTTTTATAGATTGTATCCTTTGTTCTCTATTATAGCATTTCATATTAATTTTGTCAAGATTTTCAATTCTGTTTATTGACATATGCTCCACTAAATAGTAAAATGAGTGCAAGCTTGCATCGAATAAGGAGGTATGTGTATGAAGTTGTTCGAGAGCTTAAATAACGAGTTGCGGCAAACGTCAGGCGTCTATGCTCCCCATTATTTTCGGTATTTGGGATATGGGGAGGATTTGTCTGCTGATTATGCGAGCCTGCGGGCGAACGGCATCTACTCTCTGTTTACAAAACCGAACCCCGTGATACTCAAGAGCGAGTGGATCGCGGGAAACCAACAATCTTTGTTTTGTGAGGAAAGCGAGCTGGTTCTGAATTACGCAAAGAATCTTGTGGATCGATTTTCTCAAAGAGGCTTTACCACGAACAAGGATCATTACGCTCCCGATTATGATCATATTCTTCGTGTGGGTCTCCCGGGGATGATCGACGAGATCGAGGTATCGATGCAGGTGCACGGTGACGATCCCGATAAGATCGTGACGCTGCAGGCAATGAAAAAAACTCTTTGCGGATTTTCCGAAATGATCCAAAAGTATATGCTACAAGCAGAGGCTCTTGTAGATTCTCCCGATTTTGATCGGAACCGCTTACACTTCATCGCCGACAATTGCCGCGCTATTATAAACGGCCCGCCCAAAAGCTTTGCGCAGGCACTTCAGCTGATGTGGTTCTGTCATACGGCGTTCCTGATGGAGGGACGCTATGCAATGGCGTTTGGTCGAATGGACCAATATTTATATCGGTTTTACAAAACAGATATTGACCAAGGAATTTTGACTGACGAGATGGTCATTGAGCTTCTGGAAAACGTTTTTATTCGGCTTCAGGACGATATCGTCAATATCTGTATCGGCGGTCAAAACCAAAAGGGCGAATGTGAAATCAATCCGTTGAGCCGCTGTATTTTACGCGCGGTGCGCCATTGTAACGTCCCCGGACCGAATCTGTCGCTCCGATACACGCAAAACACCCCCGATGATTTTTTGGACGAATGCTTGGAAACCATTGGCACAGGGCTTGGATATCCCGCGATCATGAACGATGACGTCAACATTGCTTCCCTGAAAAAATACGGATACGCGGAGGAGGACGTCTACAACTATTCCATGGTCGGCTGTATCGAGAACTTTATGACGGGCAAGCAGCCGCCTTGGTCTGACGGACGGTTTGACACACCGAGATTTTTCGATTATATCTTTAATAATGGAATCAGTGCCACCAATCAGTCGGTCGGACTCAATCTTTGCGGATTGGAAGATATTACGTCCATGTCCGATTTTATGACGGTCTTTGAGAAACAGCTTGCGTTCGGTGTGGATGAATATATGTTCAAATTCAACGCGAAAAACGATTTCATCCATCAAGCCTTTTTCGCCGAACCGTTTTTGTCCTGCTTCTGTCGGGATTGTATCGGCAGAGGCTTGGATATCAACTGCGGCGGAAGCATCTATCCCTCGGTTCACGGAGCTGCTTTGATGGGAATCGGCACGGTATGTGACTCCCTCGCTGCAATTGAAAAGCTCGTGTTTGCGGATCGCACGACGACGCTCAGTGAACTCAGAGATGCCATGAACGCTAACTTTGAAGGGTACGGTGAACTTCGCCAAAAGCTATTGGATGCACCGAAATACGGAAACAATGATCCTTTTGTTGACAAATATGCAGTGTGGTTCATTGATTATTTAGGCTCACTCTTTGAAAAGAAAAAGACACGCGACGGAGGCGGAATCTATATTGCCGCAGCGGCAAACGTGAGCAACATTTGCGCAGGCAAGATCATCAACGCAACACCCGACGGAAGGCTGCGCGGAGAGCCTCTTTCCGACGCCGCCTCTCCCACCTATGGGCGTGACACAAGAGGAGCAACGTCTACGATCAACAGCGTTTCCAAGCCCGATTACACCAAGGTCGCTTGCGGAAGTGTAGTCAACCAAAAATTTTCGCCGTCCATGTTTACGCCCGAAAAGCGCAAAAAGTTGATGGCGCTGATCAAAACCTACTTCAAGAAAGGCGGTCAGGAACTGCAGATCAATGCCACCTTGCGTGAAACCTTGATTGATGCCATCGAGCATCCGGAAAAATATCAGAATCTCGTGGTTCGTGTTTCGGGCTTTTCGGCTTTTTACGTGACACTTGAGAAGGACGTTCAGCTTGATATTCTCAACCGAACACAGCAGGAGTAACGATATGTTAAATATATCCAATATTCAGCATTTTTCCGTAGGAGATGGAGAAGGAATACGAACAACTGTATTCCTCAAAGGATGCAACCTTCGATGCCCTTGGTGTCACAATCCCGAAAATCTGAACAAGCAACCTGCTGTTTTGCGGTACCGTTCCACAGGCAAAACCGAAACGCTCGGACGGCTTGTGTCGGCAGAGGAAATCCTCACCGAGCTTTTGGAGGATAAGGATTTTTACGATGAAAGCCGTGGCGGCGTAACCTTTTCGGGCGGAGAGACGATGCTGCAGGCATCCGAGCTCGTTCCCCTGACAAAACTTTTAAAGGCAAACGGCGTATCGGTTCTTGTGGACACCGCAGGGTGTGTGCCGTATGCCTCTTTTCAAATACTGAATCCCTTTGTAACGGGCTATTTGTTTGATTTCAAAACGGCTGATGGGGATCAATACCGAGAGATCGGGGGCGATCTTGGGCTCGTTGTGGAGAATATTACACGGTTGCGCAAGGACGGCAAGGCAGTTCGGATTCGGATTCCCTTGATCCCGGGCTTCAACACCTCGCCGCGTTCGACGCAGGCAATTTGCGAACGCTTGCAGGACATCGGTATCAAACACGTGGACCTATTGCCGTTCCATCGATTGGGAAGCGCAAAATATGAGGCTATGGGACTGGAATACGCCTATAAAACACAACAGCCACTTACCAAAGATGATCTTGGCAAAATCGAAGCAATTTATAAAACATATTTTTCAGTAAAAATAGAAGGATAGGAGAATGATTATGAAAGCAAAAGCAGCTGTTTTTATGGGCGCGCACAAGGATTTTGAGGTGCGTGAATTTGATGTGACCGCAACGCCCCGTGGGTATGGACAAATGGAACTGATCGCCAGCGGAATTTGTGGCACGGATCTGCATTTCCATAATGGAAAATTGGCAATTAATCCCCCCACTGTGATTGGTCACGAGTTCGTTGGCAAAATCACCGATTTGGATGAGAAGGATGCAAAGCAATATGATCTTGCCGTTGGCGATCACGTGATCGCCGATATTGCCGTACCTTGCGGAGAATGTATCCTCTGCAAAAACGGGGATGATGCGAACTGTGTCAATATGCAGGTAACAAATGGAGGAAGTATTGACGTCGCGCCCTATCTTTACGGTGGATATGCCGAGGTGAACTACACCCCACTTTCCAATCTTGTAAAGATCCCAAATGAAATTCCGCCTGTAGTTGCCGCAACCTTTGCGTGCCCCGGTCCCACCGCGATCCATTCTTTTGAATTGGCAAAAAAAGCAGGCGTTGATTTTGAAAAGATCAACGTTGCTGTGGTGCAAGGGCTCGGTCCCGTTGGCACATTTGCTGTGATGTATCTGAAGGCATTGGGGGTCAAAAAGGTCTACGCGATCACCGCAGGAAACGATACAACGAGAGAGAACGTCGCGCTCACGCTTGGTGCCGATCAGGTTTTCAATCTCACCCGTGAGGGTGTAGATAATGTTACAAAAGCATTGCAAGCAGAAAACGACGGACTTGGGGTAGACCTTTGCATGGAATGCTCCGGCGCACCCTCCGCAGTTGTTCAAGGAATGGATATCCTCAGAAATAGAGGAATCTATCTCGTACCCGGTCAGTACAGCGCATCGGGCGGTATTGAAATTCAGCCGCAACTGATTACCTTCAAGGCGCTTCACATCCTTGGCTCTTCCCAATATTCCATGTGTGACGTCCGCACGTATCTTGACTTTTTGTCCGTCCATACCGAGTTGTATGAAAAGATCGAAAAGTTGGGAACAAAATTCAAGGTTTCCGAAATCAATGAAGCGATTGCCTACGCAAAATCCGGTAAAAACGTCAAAACCCTTTTGGTGAAGTGATATGGATGTGATCATCTTTTCCGGACAAAGCAATATGCAGGGGCAAAGCGAGCGTCTTTCCGAAAATGACGTTGTAAATGATGCATACGAATATAAATGGTTGACCGATGAATTGTTGCCTCTTCAAAACCCCGTTGGAAAAATATTACCTATTTTATGGATCGGGGCGATGATGTTACGCCTGAAACCAAGTAAATAAAAAAGCCATCGGGATCCATTAAAGGTGCACATGAAACAGCCAAAATTCCTTGATTTTATTGACTTTTTCAGTGTGGCATCTATTAAGGATGCACAACACAAAAAGAAAAGTCGCGCAAGCGGCTTTTTCTTTTTGTACTCTTCACTCTTCACTATTCACTTTTCACTTTTCTCTAAATCATCGCGCGACTTTTCCAGAGAAGAGATAAAAGAGAAGAGAGAAAAGAAAAGGTAGCTTTTCTCCCGTCGGTCGAAAAGCATTGATTTTTAGTTAAAAATGTGATATAATGATTTCAACAAATAAGCATAAAACCCCTGGACTTCTCGCAATCTTTCGGTATCATCTGTGTTACCACCCGAAAGGAGCGCGGAAATGATAGATCTGAAGCCATATTATCAAATAAAACTAAGCCTGCTCAGATGTAAGTCTTACTTTCTCTACAATCCCCCGAAAACCGATAACGAGAAATCCGCCTATGACATTATCGAAAAAGCGTATTGGATCAATGAGAAAAAGATTGAGATGCTTGATTGCAAAGTGAATGAGAAGCTACTCAAAGAATATTACACATACCTTACTCAAAAATCAAAAGGAAAGGCGGTGAACGAATGCGTTTTTTTGAATTTGAAACTTATTTGACTAGCGACGAGATCCAACACCGCATGTCATCTTATTATGAATGGGAAAAGCATTCTTCGTGGAATATATTTAAGGAATACACCTCTCCTAGAAAAGGGTTGCATCTATATCCCGATGAAAATGGTTTTACCGGTTATTACGAAACCGGAGAACGTAATAGACATTACGATTTGCAGAGAGCGAAAGCTTGGATGCACATCAAAATAAAAGAGAAAAACGGGAAACGCATTGTCAAAGGATATACATATTACTGCCCTTTATTGATAATCGGCTTGTTGATTGGCTTGTTAGAAATTATTTTTGTTCAAGATATACTGGCATTTATCTTAATTTCCGTTGTGTGCGCTGTATTGTTTATGTCAAAAATCAAGGAAGAAAATGAATTGATAGAATGCGTAAGAAGAATCCTTGAGCAATAGTCATCTATTAAGGATGCACATAAAACCGCTTCAAAAGTCGCAACCCCCTTGATTTTATTGACTTTTTGAGCGTGGCATCTAAATTGGCTGTACAACAAAAAAACGAAAGCAGTCCAAGGGGTGCCTACCATAAAGCAGGTTTTACCTACCGAAACACAAAAGGAGTACGAGCATTTTTGTTCGTACTCCTTTTCACAAGCCTTACTGTGTAAGGTATTATAGTGTGTTACACCTTTTAGGTGTACCGTCGGGCGGCAATGAGCCTCCCTTGTGTAAAGGGAGGTGGCTTGCGAAGCAAGACGGAGGGATTGTAAAAAGCAAAATTCTACCAAAAAACAATCCCTCAGTCACCTTCGGTGACAGCTCCCTTTGCACAAGGGAGCCTTTCTTTTGTGCCTTCTGAAGGTCCGTCAATTTTCCTGACAAGCACTGCTTTTGCGGACACAAAAGCGAAGGTCTGCATAAGGCGATAAAAAAATCAAAGATTCGAAAGTGATTGGAAATCTTTGCTGTCACGAATCGGATCAAATGATTTCCATAACAAGAATTCCCGGAAAGATTCTGTCATAGTAGCAGTTCCGCTTTTTACGATTTCGTTTGCATCAAATGAAATTTTATTAAAAACGGAAGCTGTATATGGAATAGGTGTCTCTTTTGCGGCCATAAAAATCTTATCGTATAGAACAGCATGTTCATAAGATTTGCGTAAAATAGAAATTGCCTCTGTATATTGTTTTTGTTTTGTAAGACATTGAGCTTGTAAAATATAGTTGAACATCAAAGTTTCATGAAACCACAAATAATTTTCATCATCAATTACAAGTTTGAGGATTTTCTCGGCAAGCCGTATTGTTTCAAAATTGTAATGATCGGTTTCAAGTTCTCCAAGCAAATCGGCAAGTTTTCTGAAAATTAGAGTTTGACGATGCTTTTTCAAATCTTCGCCTTTCAAGCAATATTTCAAAAGTTCATCACGATCAGGGTGTTGCCTTGCATATTGAAGGGCTTCATCACGTCTTCCAAGATCAGAAAGAGCAAAAACAATGCCTCGAATAGCCGATTCTTTTAGATGCGAATCGGTACTGTCTTCGATAATTTTTTCGAAATAAAAAACAGACCTTTCAAAATGTTCGATTTGTTCTTTTGAACCAAGCTCGTTACAGTGAATTCCAAAAGATCCTTCAGCATCTGCAAGCCATTTTAAGTATTCAAGATTTCCCGGATATTCCTCGACAGCTGTTTTTGAAATTTTATATCTTTTTTCTATATCGCCTGTTTTCCATGTTTCATAATAAATTTCTTTCAGTTTTTCTTGACGCAAGAGTTCTTCGTTACTATCAACCCCAAAGAGTTCATCGGTCGTTACATCAAGCAACCGAGCCAACGGAACGATCATAGACAAATCCGGAGACGCCGCACCCGTTTCCCATTTTGAAACCGCTTGGAACGATACGTTAAGATATTCCGCAAGTTTTTCCTGTGTCATATCCTTTTTCTTTCTAAGTTCTTTTATTTTTATTCCTATGTGAGCCATAAATTAGTCTCCTTTTGAAAAGATAAGCGAGCCCTGCTTTCACTAATATTATATCACAAAATTAAAACCAATCAATAACTTGTTTTTTGATAATAATTCAACTAACGTTCGAGTTTTGATATACAAAATGGCGCACCTGCTTTATCGCAGGTACGCCAAGGGGTGCTTTCCATAAAGCAGGTTGAAAACCATCTGCAAGATCCGAACGGCATAGCCGTTCGCCCTTCGGGTTTCGACTGCGTCCGCCCGTGTCATTCTGAGCGAAGCAAAACCGCAACGCGGTTGCGGAGTCGAGCTGCGAAGCAGCACCGAGCAAAGCGAAGGTGGAATCTCGGGCGGACTCCGCTCAAGATGACACGCAGGGGCAATACCTGCCGACAAAAGAACAGCGCACCTGCTTTATCGCAGGTACGCCAATGGACTGCTTTTTCGTTTTTTGTTGCAATGAAGCGCACCTGCGGTGCATGAAAAATGAAGCAGGACTTCATCCTATGAAGCGAGCCTTCGGCTCAGGTCGAGGTTAGTGTGCGCTTCGCTTCATGGCGGCAACGCCGCCGCTTCATAGAAGCCGCAAGGCTTCTGCTTCATATTCGCATAGCGAATGCTTCATTGACAAAGCATTGAATTTGTGATATAATGATTTCAACAAATAAGCATAAAACCCCTGGACTTTCCGCTTTTCTTAGGTATCATGTGTGTTACCACCCGAAAGGAGCGCGGAAATGATAGACTTAAAGCCATATTATTAAGTAAAATTAACATTACTCATATATAAGGCATCTTTTTCGAGAAATCCCCCGAAAACCGAGGACGAAAAATATGCTTATGACATTATTCAAAAAGCGTATTGGATCAATGAGAAAAATATAGAAATGCTTGATTATAAAAAGCAAAGAAGGCTAGTCGAAAATGATTATCAATATTTCGGCAACCCCAAAAAACAACAAGAAAGGCGGCGAAAAAATTGGAAGTTGTGCTATATGAATTCAGTTTTGATTATGCAAAAGCCATTGGTTTTTTTATTGTACCTTTGATTGGTGCGGCTTTTTTCTTCGCTGATAAACTTATTGGCAGGCGAGCTGAACCTTACGTCGATATTGGCAGTAGAACAAAGGAAATATCACCAAAAGTTTTCATAATAACGCGTTTAATTGGAGCCTTTTGTTTGGTTGTGTTTCTACTTTCCTTTACTGTTCATATTGCAGAATATAACGAATATAAAACGATGTTGGAATCTGACAGTGTATCTGTTGTGGAAGGATATGTAGAAAACTACAATCCTTTACCTGCAGACGGCAAAGGCACGGAGAATTTTGAAATTAACGGGGTGTATTTCGCATATAATAACGCTGACGCAAGAAATGGTTATACTGCTATTGCTAAATATGGCGGTGTCATAACAATGAACGGGCAGCATTTGAGAATTAAATATGTAACGAATGAAGAAGGCGAGAATATTATTCTATACATATCGGAAATCGGGTAAAGTTGCATACGGGTTACGAAAAACGAAATCGGCATCTATTTTGGATGCACAACACAAAAACGAAAGCAGTCCAATGGACTGCTTTTTCGTTTGGGGTTGCAATGAAGCGCACCTGCGGTGCATGAAAAATGAAGCAGGACTTCGTCCTGTGAAGCGAGCCTTCGGCTCACGAAGAGGTTAGAGTGAGCTTCGCTTCACGCGAGCGTAGCGAGTGCTTCACGGTGCAACGCACCGCTTCATGTTTGCGAAGCAAACGCTTCATTGACAAAGCATTGAATTTGTGATATAATGATTTCAACAAATAATCATAAAACCTCTGGACTTCTCGCAATCTTTCGGTATCATGTGTGTTACCACCCGAAAGGAGCGAGAAAAAGATAGAAATGCTTGATTTTGAGAGAAACAAGACACTTTTCAATAATTATGTAAGCTATATTAATACAAAAGGACGGTGACAATTATGAAAAAGCAAAAATCGTCTAAAAGACGTTCCTTGGGAGATGATATTATGAATTCCAAGCCGGCGGTATTGGTGCTTGCCATTGCAAGCATTCTTCTTGGTCTCTTTTTTATTTTTTCTCAAAACGCAAACGCACCTATTCCGCGTTCAGAGGCGGTTTCGTATTCGGGAGAATTTGAAGAATATGAGGTGTGGAGAAATTATCGAACGATACATTTCAAAGACGGATCTACTTATGAAGTATACCCTCATACCGAAACACAAGCCTTCCAAAATATGATGAAATCACTTGAAAAAGGCACGAGGTTGTATATTTTGGTAAATCCCAACAACGACTGCGTTGTGGAAATCAAAACCGATACGGAAGAGCTTTTGAATTTTGAAACGTCACAAGCTGAAATCGATTCCTACGATAATGGATATATTGCAATAGGAATTGTGGCGTGTATCGGTGGTGTGTTTTTGATTTGGTATGTGATTGCTTCATCAAATTATAAGCGCAAGGAAAAGGCGAGACATACAAAGAAGGAAAAAGCTGTAATAGTCGGAGAGAATGATATCGGACTCCGACGGGCAGACTGTTCTATCAAAAGCAAAATATTGCTCGAAGCATCGGAGAAAGGGTATAAAATATGTTATCGCCGTGTAAGGAGTGTCAATGAACTGATTATAAACGGATTCGTCTATGATGAAAAAAAAGGAATCATTGAATTTGCGCATAATCTCAGCGCGGTTATAGATGGTCACAAAATCGAAGCAGGTTTTGACGAAGACAGTTATAGCTACATAATATTTGACGGGCAGCGAATTGCGGAGAAGAGGCGTATCATTTAGTGACAAACTACGCGGCATCCATTTTGTCAAGATCATGCAAAAAAAGATTCCATAGTCGATACGATTTCGGCTATGGAATTTTGTTTTATATGCCAAAATTGGCTCGTTTTTGCCCTTTAGACGCTCATTTCGGCGGTTCCCGTGGCGTTTTTTCATATACAAACGATCAATCCGCCAATCTTTGCTCCGACAAGACAGAAGCCGCGGGTTTTGTGCGTTGGCGGGTTCAATCGTTCGGGGAATAAATTTACAAAGAAATATTGTTTTATGTCAAATAATGTGATATAATGAAATATCAAACTATAGGAGGCGGTCGAATGAATTGTTATCCTTTTATCAACTCTTGTGATATTCGAAATCACCTGGAAGAAAAGAATTATCAATTTTCCACCTTAGAGAGTGCGTGGCTCGTAAAACAAAGCAGAAATACAACGATTGATGAGCGTCATTGTGCGTGGAATGAGATTATTCAAACTATGCCGGACTGTGAGGTCAGATCGCTGAACCCTGACACGCCTGTTTTGAAAAGCATTCATGACATGTTAAAAAAATATATGGAAATTGAAAACGACTTGCTCAAACAATTTTACAAAGACGAAGCAAATGCAGCATACGTCTATCAGCGTTGCTACGAGTGGAGCGACGGCAATGTATGGAGTTGCAAGGTTTTTCCTTCTTATCAATCGTGCAAAGAAAGCTATCAAGTGGATGAAGATGTATTATTTGTCAAATTTGGTAAGACATATATTGACGGCAAGGGCGAAAAAATCGAGTTGATCACAACGCCTGACCTTGTTCCCGTTTTGATCACCTCAAACGATTTTGATGATGACGAATGTGATATTATTTATCATGATTTTTGGGATGTCAATCCGAATTTCCCAACACCTTTTTCGGAAGGTGATATTCTTACGTACGCCTATGGAAAATATGAATCCAAATCCAGTCGAGAAACAACCTTTGTCTTAACCAAAAGAACGACGGAGCTCATGAATACACATGGCCCTTCTCCAATTTTCTGCGATTTTGACGTTGATAAGTTGGAATATCGATACCACGGATACAGGGTGGATGATGATCTCGATCTTTCACACGTGCAGTATTACTGGTATATGGATCTGGAAATTGCAAACGAGCGTATGGATGGTTTTGATTCTAAAGAACATCTCTTACGTATCGTTAGTTCTTATCTCAAAGGGGAACTTGATCTTCCCGATGTGCTTGATGCACAAAAATATGCAAATTCTTAAGGAACTTCCCGAACAGCATCATACCCTGGTGCCGTTCGGGGACTTTTTCTAATTCTCTCTCAAAGCATAACCGTGATCTCGCTGCCGTCCTTCAGCGAATACACCAAGCGGTCATCGTTGTAGACGGTTACACGTTCAACTACAGCGTGCCACAGCTTTTCGTCAAACTCGATGGGCGGAGCTTCAAGCTCGGTGAGCTCGGAGAGCATACCGCCGATGGCAACCGACTCCGCTACCATTCGCTTACGCTTTTCGGTGAGCCGTTTATGCTTTTCTTCCTCGGCACGGAAGCGGTCGGTGAGGTCATTGTAACGGCGGCGGTTCCCGTGGCGTTTTTTCATATACAAACGATCAATCCGCCAATCTTTGCTCCGACAAGACAGAAGCCGCGGTTTTTGTGCGTTGGCGGGTTCAATCGTTCGGGGAATAAATTTACAAAGAAATATTGTTTTGTGTCGAAAAATGTGATATACTAAATTGCTGACCATATAATATTTTTATGATAAAGAGGGTAGCTTCAATGAAAATTGTTGATATCAATCACTTGATCGATGGCGGAAAGGCTATCTATGACCACATGACCGCAACGCAGTATAGTGTTGATCGATCTTGGGAGCATTGTCACGGTGCTTTTTTGAAGATCAAACAGAAATATCACAACCCCAAAACGGAGATGACCCCGGAGGAAAGGGATTTTTTGTGCTTGAGTTTGGGATGGTATTTGGCAAGCTGGGGAATGTTGAGAAACTCTTTTTTGAATGAGTATAGTCATGAGATTCACCGGGATGCCATCCGAGTGATTTATGACCACCGTTGGGACGCCTTGTGGGATATTGATTATGCGGCATTAACTTCAAATCAAGCAGAGCTCATCCAAACTCTTGCGAAAGAATTGGAAGATACGTATAAAGGCATACATCACTTTGAAAGAGATGATTACCGGCTAACGGATACGTTAAAAACCAAAATCCTGCTGGGAACAGTTGCTTGTGTGCCCGCCTACGATCGTTTCTTTGTGTGTGCCCTTAGGCATTCATTGAAGAAAGCCAATTTTTGCGCCGAGTCTCTTTTGGAATTGAAAAAGGTATATATAGCTTTCGAAACACATTTTGATTCAATGAAAACGTATTGCAGTCGCGGCAATTACCCTTCGGCAAAGCTCTTGGATATGTGCTTTTTCGAATACGGAGTAAAACTTTCAAACATTGAAGAAAAGTCCAAAAAGATTATGAAGTCACACATCCCCGATTTTAATTCGAGAAACAAAGCGGGGCGTGATATAACAAATTTTGTTTGCCTTTATGTTATGCACGGAAACGGCGTGAAGAGCATTGAAAGTTTGTCCCGAATTTATCATACGAACGCTACAATCTACGATTCGATACGGCAAGAAGTCTTGTTAAAATTATAAATCCACAAATCTCCGAACGACCCCCAAAGCCGTTCGGGGACTTTTTGTTCTCTCAAAAGATATTGACAATTCGCCCAAAAAGGAGTATAATTTGGGATGGCGACGAGAGACGTCGCCAATTGACTACGAAGAAAGACGGATGGAACATGTACGGACTTGGAACAATCATTAACGTCGCCGCCATTGTGGTCGGCGGACTTCTGGGCATGCTGTTCGGGCGGTTTATCGGCGAGCGGCATCGCGATATGCTATGCAAAGCCTGCGGGCTTTCGGTGATCTTTATCGGTTCTGCCGGAGCACTCAAGGGGATGTTTTCGGTGGTGGACGGCAAGATCGTTTACGGCGGAGATTTTCTGATCATCGGCTGTCTTGCGCTCGGCGCACTGATCGGTGAGATCATTGATATTGAGGGCGGATTTGAAAAGTTCGGCGCGTGGCTGAAGAAGAAAACGCACAGCACGGGGGACGGTCATTTTATCGAGGGCTTTGTCAGTGCTTCGTTTACGGTCTGCATCGGCGCGATGGCGATCGTCGGCTCGATCAACGACGGGATCTACGGTGATTACACGATCCTTGCGACAAAATCGATCCTTGACTTCATCATTCTCATGGTGATGTCGGCGTCTCTTGGAAAGGGAACCATCTTCTCGGCGATTCCCGTGGCGATTTTGCAGGGCGGCGTGACGGCGCTGTCCCTCCTCATCAAGCCGATCATGACCGAAACGGCGTTGCTTTATCTTTCTGTGGTCGGAAACATTTTGATCTTCTGCGTCGGCATCAATCTGGTGTTTGGCAAAAAGATCAAGGTGGCAAACCTCTTGCCCGCGATCGTGCTTGCGGTTGGAGCGGCATTCCTTCCGATCGCGCTGATCTGAATAAAAAAGAACGCAAACAAAGCTGTGTTTGCGTTCTTTTTGTTTGTGCTTCAGTCCAAGATCGGCTCGACGCAGAACATCCGAAAATCCTTGCATCCCCAAGTGGATTTGGGAATGAATCGGATGCTTGTCAGCGTCTTGTTGACGTCAACGGTGACAAAACGCAGGTGGTTTTCGTGCGTTTCCCGCGTCACGTTGCCGTCGGCGTCGGTCATCTCGATCTGATATTCCCGGATCAGCGTCTCGGGCAGGCGGAAGCGATCCTCGCCCAAGGGATAGATATGCGGCATTTGTTGGAAGCTGCGGTTCAGCCATTCCACGAAATGACGGTTCAGATCGCTGTCGAACACCAATCGAAGCGCCTTGACGAATTGCGGCTTGCGGAAGCGGTATTTCACAAAGTCGCCGTCCTTGCCGATCCACAGGTTTTCATCGCCGCGCTCGCGCGCGTTGCAAACGATCGCGTGGTTGACCTCGGCGTTTTCCAATACGGATTTGTTGTCGCGCGCGACGTAGGGGAGATAGCAATCGTCAAACAAGAGTGTTTGTTGTAATTTCGCAACGTCGATTTCGCGATAGGGCTTGTTTTGGTTGACCATCTGCGCCACTGCCGTGCCGACCGCCTGTCCCATCATGGCACAGGTGGCAATGACGCGGCAGGAAGAAAACGCCGCGTGGGTCGCGCTGACGTTGCGGCCTGCGAAAAAGAGGTTTTCAAAGTCCTTGGAGTGCAGACTGCGCAACGGAATACCCCACGGCGAGGGGGAGGGGTGGTGGATGGTCGGATGTCCGCCGCGATAGTAGAATCCCTGCGGGAAATGATCGTCCATCGACCAGCCTGCGTAAGCCACCACGTCGTGGAATCTGCCGCCCGCCTCAACGTCGTGCTGGGTGAGGACGTGATCGCCCACGTAGCGTCTGCTCTCACGCTTGCCCGGCAAAAATTCGATCCAATCCATCTCCCAATTTTCATAGCCGTGGTCGCCGTGGTTTTTGAAGTGATCCCAAACACCGAAGGCGATCTTCAACAGCTCGAATTTGAGCTGCTCGGTGTCGTGGATGCAATCCGCATCTCCGCCAAGCTCGATCCACCACAAATGCTCAGCCAGCGAATATCTGCCGTTGCAGAAATGGCGGCAATCGGGGAGATCGTCGTCGGAGGCGTAGGTGTGTGCCCATTTGGGTGCGATGAAGGGCTTGGGGCTGTCTGTCTCGCGGATCTGAAAGGTACAGCTCATGCCCATGGTGCAGCTGTCGGCAACGTCGGGCGGGATCGTCTCGTTGTATTCGCTTTTCGCCTCGCGTCCCATGCGGAATTCCGCGCCCGTCAGCGGTGCCAGAATGCCGTCGCCCGAGCAGTCGGCGTAATATTTGGCGTATACGGTGTGGTAGGTCTCGGTGGTCAACTGCCATCCCGTGACCGAGACGATGCTGTTTTCGTTCGTTTTGGCTTTCAGGCAGGAGCAGTTCATCAGCGGTGTGACGTTTGGCTCGGTGTAGACCTTTTCAAAGAGGATGCTGTCCCAGACGTGATAGTTGGAGGTGGGGTTTCTGTAAAAATTTTCGAGGCAGATCTCCTCCAGAATGCCGGTTTCGCGGTTGTTTTTGCCGTATGCGCCGCCGATCGGCACGCGGATCTCGCCCGAGGCGTTTCCGCCAAACACGGGGCGGTCGTGCATCAGAACGACGCGCACGCCCTTTCTTGCGGCGGCGATTGCGCAAAGAACGCCCGCCATTCCGCCACCGACCACGCACAGGTCGGCATCGTGACGTAAATTTCTCAATGCTTGTTCCTCCCTTGAAGCTTTCGCGCTTTTTTGATAAATATATTATATACCATTGAAAAATCGATGTAAATGTGTTATAATGCTGTAAAAATATAAAATATTTCGGAGAGACTATGATTTTTTTGGACGCACATCTTGCATCCCGCAAGCAGTTTGAATTGTCGAGCGGCTATCAGCCGACGAGTGCGGTGTTTTTCTTGACGGACGGGAGCTTTGAGATCGAGCTGGACGGCACGGTACACACGGTGAAAAAGGGAGACGTGATCTATCTTCCGGGGACGTTG
Source organism: Clostridia bacterium (assembly GCA_017517745.1). Classification (GTDB taxonomy): domain Bacteria; phylum Bacillota; class Clostridia; order Oscillospirales; family CAG-272; genus UMGS1865. The sequence continues at coordinate 38,207 of JAFWYJ010000053.1, forward strand.
TATTTCAAGCGACGCGTCATGGAGACGATCACCTTTTATCAGATCCGTTTGTCGGACGACGAGGCGTATGCCGATATGGGCGGCGTTTTGCGCTATAAGGACGTGACATGGGTGGAGAGTGTGATCCGACTGTTGGAAAGCTCCGACGACAAGAGCGGCGGGCAGGAAAACGAGAAGAGCATCCTGTTGGAATCGCTGTTTTGCCGTTTGCGGATCGAGCGGTGCGGGGGATCGGAGGAGGACGCAAATCTGTTGCGGTGTGTCGATTATATGAACCTTCATCTTGCGGAGGATCTCGATTTGAGCACCCTTTGTTCGGTTTCCGGGTATTCCAAAACGGTGCTCATCGAAAAATTCAGGAACGCCTACGGCACGCCGCCTATGCGCCATTTGATCTCCTTGCGGCTGAACGAGGCGAGACGGCAGCTGGTGGACACGAGGCTTGCGATCTCGGAGATCGCCGAGCGGTGCGGCTTTCGTTGCCCGTATTATTTCAGCAATACTTTCAAGAGACACTTCGGGCAATCTCCGGGGCGCTACCGAAGGAATTTCTTGATATAAATATTGACAATCTTTGGGGGATGTGCTATACTGAAGATGACGAAATTCTGTTTGCTTTTATCAACAATGAACGGAGGACATCAAAATGAGAAATTTAACACTGAAAAGAACAAAAACCTTTGTGGCATGCCTTGGGAAGATGAAGGTTTACATCGAGGATTCTCTGTCAAGTGACATTGAGATCAACGGTATCCACTGCCGCAAGCTTGGAGAGCTGAAGAACGGCGAGGAAAAGACCTTTCAGATCGACGAAGGCGCGGCAAAGGTGTTTGTCATTGCCGATAAATTGAGCAAAAATTATTGCAACGAGTATTATCAAATTCCCGAGGGAACGGAGGACGTTGTTCTTTCGGGAAAAAACAGATACAATCCCGCGAATGGAAACGCGTTCTGTTTTGACAACAACGATAGCGAGGAAATCATTGCCAATCGCAAGAAAAATACCAAGAAGGGCTTGATCGTGTTGATCATTGCCGCTGTTTTCGGTGTTGTTTTGGGATTCGTGCTCACTTCGGCTCTGCTGCCCAAAAAGGCAGTGGAACCGAAAACCTTCTCACAGGGCGGGCTCACCGTTACGCTGACGAATGAGTTCAAAAAATTCGATTCGGACAATCATGTCGCCTCCTTTTCTTCCGCCAAGGTTGCTGTGTTTGCTGTGAAGGATTCGTTTTCCATGATGGAAGGTCTTGAGGACTATACGCTCGATCAATATTTGGATTTGGCGCTCAAAGTTCACAATTTGAGTTCCCAAAACGAGCTGAACGTTAAGGGGCTGAAAGGCTTTGTGTATGACAGTACGAATCCCGACACGAAGGACGAATACCGATACTTTTCTTACGTATACAAGTCCGATGATGCGTTTTGGATTGTTCAGTTTGCGGTGAAAACCCAAAATGCCGATCGGTATGAGGAGCAAATTGTCGAATGGGCAAAGTCAGTAACCTTTTTCAACAAAAAATGATGTGATCGGGCAAATACAGTTATCTGATTGACGATACCGTTTACATCGTGGAGGACCTTCGTGAGGGGTTCGCCGAAAAAAACTGAGATCAGTGTTTGGTTGGCGGACAAATATCCGTCGGAAAAGCATGCGGTGTTGACGGGAGTTTTCACTTCCTCTGAGGTGTTGAACATCCCTTCTCGTATTTGCAGGAGCTTGACCTCAAATTTCCCAAGTGTGTCAAGAAGATCGTCTTCCCCCGAAACCGTAAAAGAGTTTTCAAGGTTCGCATTCGTCTTCGCGAAGAACGTGATCTTCGAGGCGCATCCCGACAATCCGTATCTCACGGTTGAAGACAACAAAATTGTGAGAAAAAACGCTGAAAGCATTTGTTTTGTCACACAAAAAGGGCAGGGAATTTGCATTCTCTGTCCTCTTTTCTTGACAAACGGTGCGGAATGTGATACAATATAAAAAACAGAGAAACAGGTATCGCGATAGACGGATGCAAAATATCTGTTTTTTTGAAAAAGATATTTACTTGCTTGCATATATATGATATAATATGTCCGTATATGTATATTTTCACGGAGGTATGCAAATGCGTAGCTGTAACCTGAAAACCACGATATATTTTGAAGGCAACGCGCTCTCGCGCCTGGCCGCGTTGGAATACAAAACGGTCTTTATCATCGCGGATCCGTTCGCGGTTTCCAGCGGTCTGATCCAAGCGGTGACAAAGCATCTTGAGGCTGCTCAAATCGAATATACGGTCTATTCCGACGTCGTTCCCGATCCCTCCGTGGAGAAGGTCGTTGCGGGAGTGAATGCGCTTCTGCGCGAAAAGGCTCCCTGCCTGATCGCCGTCGGCGGCGGATCGGCGATCGATCTTGCCAAAAGCGTGCGCCTGTTCGCTCATAATCTCCATCCCGATTATACGCCTTACTTTATCGCGATCCCCACAACCAGCGGAACGGGCAGTGAGGTGACCTCGTTTGCGGTCATCACCGACACGCAGGAAAACATCAAGCACGCGCTGATCGACGATTTTTTGCTTCCCAACGAGGCGATTCTTGACGTGGAAATGGTCAAGAGCGTTCCGGCTTCGATTGCGGCGGACACGGGAATGGACGTGATGGCACACGCGCTTGAGGCTTACGTCAGCACCGAGGCGGACTACTTCTCGGATATGTACGCAGAGAAAGCAACCTCGCTTTGCAAGCATTATCTCGTGCGCTCCTATCATTATCCCAAAACGCACGAAAACAAGGCAAGAGAAAAGATGCACATCGCGTCCTGCTTCGCAGGCGTCGCCTTCAACACGGTTTCTCTCGGAATTTGCCACAGCATCGCGCATCAGCTTGGCGCACAGTTCCACATTCCTCACGGACGCGCGAACGCGATCGCGCTCCCGAACGTCATCGCCTTCAACGCGGAGATCACCGAAAAGACCTTTGTTCTCAGCAATCCGTCGCCTTGCGTATCCAAGTATGCCAATATGTCTCGCCGTATCGGTCTGATCGCCTACGACGACATCGCCTGTGTCAAATCTCTTGCGTATTTTATCCGTTCCATGCAAATTGAAATGGGAATGCCCGTGCGCGTGCGCGACGCGATTCCTGAGGTGTCGATTGACGAATATGAGAGCAAGCTTGACGCGATGGCGGAGGCGGCATTGCTCGACAGATGCACGGAAACCAATCCGAGGGTGCCGACCAAGGCGGATATCATCGAGCTGTTCAGAGAGATCTGGTAACAGCGATCTCAGATAGAATATAAGCACTTGTGATCACAAATCCTTGTCTGTCACAAGTGCTTTTTCTTTTTTGGCAGTTGCTATTGAAGAATGGGCGGATTTGTGCTATAATAGAATCACGAAGGGGGAGATTGCATGAAAAAATCACTGTTCGGTCGCTCGTTTTGTCTTGTGAGTATGATCGCGTGCTCTGTTTTTTACGCACTCTTTGCTTGGATCGGCTCGTTCTTCGGAATTTATCTCTTGATCATGATCGGAAATCCGACGGTGTGGTCGGCGGGTGTGATCTTTTTGACCGTATCTGCAATTTTGCTCTTGATCACGCCCTTGGTCTGCGTCCTTGGCATCATTCTGGCGGCTCGTTCCTGGAAGAGGGAGAGCTACGTTCACGCCTTTGTGCGACAGCTGCTGCCGTTTGCCACCCTGTTCTGGTCGCTTGTTTTCTTCGTGATCGCGCTCTTTTGTCCGGCTTGAAGGAGAGTCCTTGACAAACGGGGAACGGTGTGATACAATAGAAAAAGGATGAAGCTGTTTTTTGGGAAAGGAGTGATGGAGGTGTCGACGCTCTATCTGACGGTTTTGGCGATCATGTCCTTGATCACCTTGGCACTGTACGGTGCCGACAAGCTGATGGCGGTCGGGCAAACGCGTCGGATCCCCGAGACGGTTTTGCTTCTTTTCACTGCGATGGGAGGCGTCGCGGGAGCGTTGATCGGCACGCTGGTGTTTCATCACAAGACCAACGTCGGCGGGAAATGGCATTTCTGGTGTGTGATCGCGGTGTCGCTGTTCGTTCAAATCGCGATGCTGCTTTTGATCCTTGGCACGGTTGCTTTTTGAGGAGGGTTCTTATGGCAAAGCATCATTCGGACGGGGGACACGTAAGCCCCGCCAAGCAGTTTTTCAGAGCCCTTTTGGGGATCTTGAGCTCGGTCGGCTTCGGCGCGCTTTGGTATGCGATCTTCCACGGCGTGCAGGCGCGGCCGTATGCCTTCATTCTCGGCTTTTTGCTGGTCGTCAACGCCGTTTATCACATCGTCGTTGCGATCCGCGGGCAGAGATAAAAAGATAAAAAACAAAAGAGCGTCGGCAGCCTTTGATTAAGACTGCCGACGTTTGTGCTTTGTCGGATATCAGTGCAAATTACATTCCGAGAACCGCCGCGCCGATGATGCCGGCGTCATTGCGGAGCTGTGCGATGCGGATGTCGGTCATGGCAACCATGCCCGAGCCGTATTGCTGTGCGCGTACCAGGGGAGTGACGCGGTCGAGCAGATACTGTCCCTCGTTGGAGATACCGCCGCCGATCGAAAGCACTTCGGGCTGGAAAATGTTGACCATGCTGGCAAGACCGCTTCCGAGATATTCGATATACATATCCACCACCTCGGTTGCCGCCGCATCTCCCATGCGCATCGCGTCAAATGCGGTGCGACCGTTGACCTTGCCGCGCTCCGCGACGAGATCGGTCATCTTGGTTGCGCGTCCGGCTGCCTCGCATTCGGCGAGTTTTTCCTTGGTCATGTTGATCAGGCCGGTTGCGGAGGAATAGGTCTCCCAGCAGCCTTTACGTCCGCAAGTGCAGGGACGGCCGTTCACCTCGATGACGATGTGACCAAGCTCACCCGCAGCCGAGTTGAAGCCCTTGAATACCTTTCCGCTGTCGACGATGCCGCCGCCGACACCCGTGCCGAGCGTGATCATCACAGAGGATTTGCTTCCCTTTGCAGCACCCGCGATCGCTTCGCCCCAAGCGGCGGCATTGGCGTCGTTTTCGATGTGCATTTCTTGGATGGCAAGATGCTCACGGAGCAGAGGAATGATGGGGAAGTGGCGCATGTTGAGATTGTTCGCGTAAATGACGCTTCCGACCTCGTCGTCAATGATGCCGGGGGCGGCGATGCCGAGAGAAGCAACGTCCGCTTCGGTCAGGCCCTGCTCTGCGATCAGCTTTTTGCAGAGTGCCGCCATGTCCGCGACAAGCTCCTCACCGGGACGTCCCGCGTTGGTGGGAACGCTGCCCTGTTTCACAATCTCAAAATTTTCATTTACAATTCCGATGGCGATGTTGGTGCCGCCGAGGTCAATTCCGATACGATACATGATACGTAATCCTTTCTTTACGAGAAATCTGATTCTTTTTCAATAGTATTATAAATGATTTTTCCGCATTCGTCAAGGGGATAATCAAATTTTATTGCAAAAGCAGGGCTTTCAACTCGGCGGGAGAAGCGCAGAGATATGCCGCGCCCGCCTCGGTCAGCTCTTCCTTGGAACCAAATCCCCACAAAACCCCCGCGCAGGCAATGCCGTAGCGGCGGGAGCCGAGCGCGTCGTGGTGTCTGTCTCCGATCATCAGGATCTTCGAGGGATCGGTCAGTCCGAGCTCAGTGAGCGCGTGGGCGATGACCTCGTGTTTCTCGCCTCGCGTACCGTCCAGCTCGGGGCCAAAGACGCCCGCAAAATAGCGGTCGAGTCCGAAGTGCGCGAGAATCTGATTGGCGAAGACGTGCGGTTTGGCGGTGGTCAGCACGCAGGTCACGCCGGCGTCGTTCAGGTCACGGAGCAGCGCGGGGATCTCCTCGTAGATCTCGCACTCGAGCATTCCGGAGGCGCGGTAATTTTCACGGTAGAAGCCCACAGCCCTCTTGCTGTCCTCCTCGTTCATGTCGAAGAAGTGCGAAAAGCCCCAGGTCAGAGCGGGTCCGATGAAGCCGAGCAGCTCCTCGGCGGGCGGAGGGGCGATCCCCATTTTCGCGAGCGCGTACTGAACCGAGTGCGTGATGCCGGGTGCCGAGTTCGAGATCGTGCCGTCCAGATCAAAAAAAGCGTGTGTGTAGCGCATTTTCGTCCTCTCTTTCACAAAAAATCCTATTTTTTCAAGAAAAATCCCTTGCAAGCATGCGCGGATTATGATATACTTAATTATACACGATAAAAACGAAAAAGGCAACCGAAAAGGGAAAAAATTATGGATATGAATTTTACCATTCCGGTCAACGAAGCGTTTGAGGCATCGGCGGCAAATCCCGCTTGCGGATGTCCTTTGTGTGCGCTTTACCGGATGCTTGAGGAAAACGAATTGGATCTGATTCTGGGCGCGTCGATGATGGAACCCGACATCCGCATCAAGACCAACGAGAGCGGCTTTTGCCGCACGCATTACGACATGATGTTCGTGCGGAAGAACCGTCTGGGAATGGCATTGACGCTGGAGAGTCATCTTGCCGACCTGCGGCGCGAGATCCGCGACGGCGGTCTTGGCGGCGGTCAGGGCAACAAGCCGATCAAAAGAATCGAGGCACTGGAAAAAAGCTGCTACGTCTGCGGACGCATCGAGAACAATTTCGAACACATGGTCGACACGGTGGTTTATCTTTGGCAGACCGACGAGGACTTTGCGCCCAAGCTCAAGGCGCAGCCCTATTTCTGCCTGCCGCACTACCGTAAGCTGCTGTGGTACGGTCAGAGGCGGCTTGGAAAGAAGCGGCAGCCCGAGTTTGCCGCCGCTTGCGCCAAGGTGGTGGAGACCTATTTCGACGAGCTTCAGAAGGACGTCAGCTGGTTTTGCAAAAAGTTTGACTATCGCTATGACGAAGAGCCGTGGTACAACTCCAAGGATGCCGTCGAGCGCGCGTTCAAATTTTTGCGATCGGATTTGCACAATAAGTAAGACGCTTGCGCTCGCATGAGCCGATTGCAAGCATTTGGAAAGGATTTTTTCGCATTGCTATGATTGATCTTTTACAGTTACACAAATACTTTATTTTGAATCATCTGCGCGAGGGAGACGTGGCGGTGGATTTTACGATGGGAAACGGCTATGACACCGAATTTCTTTCGCGTACGGTCGGGGAGAGCGGACGGGTGTATGCCTTTGACATTCAGGCGCAGGCGGTGGAATCGACCGCGAAGCGTCTTGCCGAGGTCGGATGCCCGAAAAACTATACGCTGATCCATGACTCGCATCACAACGTGAAAACTTATGTCAAGGAGCCCATCAAGGCGGGCATGTTCAATCTCGGTTGGCTGCCCGGCGGAGACAAGTCGATCACCACGCTCAGGGAGACGACGATGCCCGCCATTGAAGCCGCGATCGAGCTGCTGGACCGCGACGGCATTCTGAACATTGCCGTCTATCCCGGACACGAGGAGGGAGACGCCGAGGGCAAAATGATCTGCGACTATCTTGCCGGCATCAGCCGCCACAAGGTGTGCGCCACGCGCGTCAACATTCTCAATTCTCCGACTTCGCCCTATTTTATCGTGATCGAAACCAAGCCGTAAAGGAGAGAACATGACGTCGAAAGTGAAAAAAATTCGGGCAGCTGCTCTCTTGCTTGCCTTGTTGTGCTGTTTGGGCGGATGCATCCAGCTTCCAAAGACCGAACCTTCCGAGACAGCGGGAAGTGGGGAAACACCGAAGGAGGAGGTTACCGTGGGAAAGCATCATGAAACAGCGGTTTATACGTATTCCACCGAAGTGGACGAGGAAACGTTGAAAACGGGACTCAGCAAGGAATATTTGTTGTTGGCAAACAAGAATTGTGTCTTGGGGGAGGATTACGTTCCCGAGAATCTGGTGAGCTTGCCGCGCGCATGGACCACGCGCTCCATGAAGCTCGAACGGCGCGCTGCCGCTGCCTTGAGTGAAATGGTGGAAGAGATGCTGGCGGCGGGCGTGAGTGATACCTACGTGACCAGCGCGTATCGCACCTATGCATATCAGCAAGCTCGTTTTGACGAATACAGAGCCAATGAGATGAAAGACATCACCGAGGACGCATACGCGGTGCTCGGATATGATCATATTTACAATAAATATCTCGTCAACCATCGAACGGGGCTGGATGCCCAAGATGCGGAACGCGTGGTTTTGTCCTATTCCGCGCGTCCGGGAACCAGTGAGCATCAGACGGGGCTTTGCGTTGATTTCATCACCGAAGGGATGGGTGGAAAGCTGGACGCGAGCTTTGAGAACTACGAGGCGTACACCTGGCTTTCACAAAACGCCTATCGGTTCGGATTCATTTTGCGCTATCCGAAGGACAAGACCGAGATCACGGGCTATCAATACGAGCCGTGGCACTACCGTTTCGTCGGCAGAGAGGCGGCGACCGATATTTATTTTTCGGGCTTGACACTTGAGGAATACCTCAGCGCGACCGCAAGCTAAAAAACGCGGGCAGGATACGTTTCGTATCCTGCCCGCGTTTTTTGTTTATTGATCTCTCGTTTGTTCCGACTTTTTTCTCTTCTTTTTGCGGATCTGGGCGCGGATGAAGAAAAAGATACCCGTTGCGAGTCCGCCCAACAGAAGCAGGGTGGGAAGCGCTTCTGCGAACCAGATCGCGAAGTTTCCAAGTCCGATGACGAAGCCGTTCCAGCCGTTTGAGAACGCCGCCTGCAATCTGCTGCCGAAGCGATTGTCTTGACCGGTTGCCGAATATGCGATGACCTCGTTGATGTTGAGATGGACCGTGGAATAGGCGACCTTGCTGTCATAGCGATCGAGCTGTCCCTGATAGACCGCGATCTGCTGACGTATCTCGGAGAGGCGTTGTGTGACGGTCAGCCAAAGCTGATAGTCCTGCTTGGTTTTGTCGGTATCCAGAATGTCGATCAGAGAGTCACGCTCTGCCAAAAGCTCCTCAAGGCGAGCCTCGATGGAATAGTAGGTTTCGCTGACGTCCTCAACGAAGGAGCGGGTGTTTGTGACGTTGAGCATATTTCCCATGGAGCCGACGAAGGCATCTGCTTGCTCGGCGGGAATGCGGATCGTGTAGCTCGCGTGACGCGTATAGGTGTCGGAGGAGTTTTTCAGGCTCTTGTTGGTGGACGAGGAGCTTTCGACGTAGCCTCCGTACTGCGCGATCAGTGTGTCAAGGGCTTCGATCGCGGCAGGATAATCCTTGGTTTCGGCGGAGATCTCAAAGGTTTTGATGATCTTGCGATTGGAAGCGTCCGTGAGATCGGTTCCTTCTTGATCGGTGTCGGGCTTTCCGGTGTTGCCCACACCGGGAGCGATCTCCTCACCGTAAAGCTCGTTTTTGACGTCCTCCATCGCGCCGCCGTCCGCTTTGGTGGATGCGCTGCAGGAGGCGAGCAGGAGAACGAGGGCTAGAAGAACCAGCAAAAGCGTACAAAGATGGGTGTGCTTTTTCATGACGTGTACCTTCCTTTTTAAAAAATTCGGCGTGCGGCTTACTTATGCCAGCCGTGCGATCAGAGCGCGGAATTCGGCGCGGTCGGGGTGCCCGGAGAGGTCAAGCGAGTTGAGTGTCTCCAAAACCGCCGCAAGCGTGGAGGCGGGAGCATTGGTTTTGTGCAGGATCATGGTGGTCTCGAGAAGCGAGAGCATGAAGAGGAGATCGTCGTCTGGCGTCTGCTTGAAGTTCGCCGCGCCGATGGTATATTCGTTCAGCTTGGAGGTCGGCTCGCCGGGAGCTTTGTGGCGGACGGCAAGCTTCAACCATGCTTCGGTGGTGCGGGCGGTTTCGGTCAGCTTCAGTTCATAAAACACGGTCACCTGATGTCCCGCGCCGACGTCTCCCGCGTCTTTTCTGTCATTTTCAAAGTCCTCTGTGGTCAGCCTGCGGTTTTCATAGCCGATGAGGCGGTAGGAGGAGACGGCGTTCGGATCAAAGGTGATCTGCAGCTTGACGTCCTCGGCAACGGTGTAGAGTGTCGAGAAAAGATCGGATCCCAGCACCTTTTCGGCTTCTCCCTCGCCGTCGATATAGTAATAGACGCCGTTGCCGTTGTCGGCAAGCGCTTCCATGTTGCTGTCGCGGTAGTTGCCCGTGCCGAAGCCGAGCACCGAGAGATAGATCTTGGATTCTTTCTTTTGGGAGATATAGTCGATCAGCTCGCTTTGCGAGGAGATGCCGACGTTGAGGTCGCCGTCGGACGCCATGATGATGCGGTTGTTTCCGTTTTCGATGCGGTAGTCTTCGGCAAGTTGATATGCTTTTGTGAGTCCCGCCTCACCGTTGGTCGAGCCGTAGGCACTCAGCGAATTGATCGCGCCGAGGATTCGCTCCTTTTCGTTTCCGGGACAGCCCGTGAGCACGACCTCTTCTTTGCCCGAATAGGTCACGATCGAGATCACGTCGTTGGCGTTCAGACCTTCCACCAAATACCCGAAGGATTTTTTGAGCAACGGAAGCTTGTCGGCTTGATTCATCGAGCCCGAGACGTCGATGAGAAAGACGAGATTGTTGCCCTCGTAGGCAATCGCGTCCTCGGCTTGCAAGGTCAGACGCATCAGAACGCTGTCGCTGTTCCACGGGGTTTTGATGACGTCTGCGGTGACACCGAACAGCTCGCCTTCGGCGGGTGCGGTGGCGTTATATTTGAAATAGTTGAGAAATTCTTCGGTACGGAAGGATGCGCCAAGCCTCTTCAGATTGTCGAGGGTGGTTCCTTGGGATACCAGCTTGCGGAAATAGGAATAGGACGCGGTGTCCACGTCGGCGGAAAAGGTCGAGATGGGGGTTTCCGACGTGCTGATGAAGGGGCTTTCCGGAATTGCATCGCCTTCCGCTTTTTCGGTTTCCGGAGCAAGCGCTTCGTCATCCGCGGGGGCTTCGGGGGCGAGCGCCGCATCCTCGTTGACGTCGAACCCGTCTTCATCGGGGTTTAAGGCTTCGTTTTTGAGTTCAAAGTCCGCCGAGCAGGATGCCAACGGAATGATGGTGAGGATGAGTGTGAGTGTCAGAAGCAGAAGTGTACGCAGTTTTTTCATGAGGGGTCCTTCCTTTCCCGAGATCCTTCGGCAAAACGCTTGCGCGGAGAGGTCTCAATTCAAAATGTCCGAAATTTTGGAGTTGAAGGCATCGGAGGGAATGAGCTCGGCGTGATAGTCGAAGAGCTCGCCGACACCGACGTTGCCGTCGGAGGGCTTGAGGTGAGGAGAGAGGGCTGTGCCGTCGCCAAGCACGATCCAAACGCGGCAGATCGGCTCGGATTTGCCCGCCTCGATCTGTGTTCCGTTGGAGATCTCACTTGTGAGATATTCCACCTCGTAGGAGGTCAGCGCGCGGCTGACGTAGATCTCCTCCGTGTCGGTGCGTTGCCAGACCACGTAAGACTTTTCACCGAAAAATTCGATGTCATCGGCAGAGGCGGCTTGCGCATCGCTTTGGGCAAGAAGGATGGCATCCAGCGTTTGTTCGGTGGCACTGCCGTCACCGGGAGACGTGTGGCCGACGTTCTCATCCTTGACGTTGCGGTGGGTGATCAGAAACGCGCCAACCGAAAGCATCAGCGAGAACACCAAACACGCGGCGATCAAAAGGACGTGGGAGAACGCTGATGTTTTTGGACGGTAGAGCATCGCCTCTTGGATCAGGCGGTCATCCATCTCCCCGATCTCACGGAAGAGCAGGATCGCTTTTTCTTCTTTTTGATTTTTCATAACAGATCCTGTGCCTCCAATTCCTTTCGAAGTGCTTCTCGCATGCGGTGAAGCGTGACCTTGACCTTGGATTCGCCAAGCTTCAGCGCGACTGCGATTTGCGACACCGGCTGCGAATAGAAATACCGTCTGACGAAGATCGCGCGCCGCTGGGGGCTTTGCGACCGCAGAAATCGGTTGAGCGCCTCTGCGAGTCTGCCGTTTTCATATTCCTCTGCCGGAGTGCCGCGGTCGGGGATCGCCTCGGTCAGTTCCTCCACAATCGCGCCCATGCCGCCTCTTTTCTCACGGTGCTCCGCGCGAAAGCGGTCGATCGAGATGCGACGGGTGATCTTGGAGAGAAACGCGCCGAGATAGGTCGGACGTGCCGTCGGCATCGCGCCCCACGCGTCGAGATAGGTGTCGTTGACACATTCCTCGGCGTCCTCGCGAGAGGAGAGCAGGGAAAAGGAGAGGGACGTCAGCATCCTTCCGTATTTCCGATCGGACTCGTGAATTGCCAATTCGTTTCTTGCCCAGTACAGATCAACGATTTTGTTATCCTCCATGTTCAATCTCCTGTTTTTTCGGCCTTCACTCAATATGTCGCCGTATTTTGGAATCGGTTACACATTTTTTCAAAAAAATGAAAAAAAGAATCTACTCTTATGATACCAATAAAAACCGACTCTGTCAAGGAAAAGTTTTTCTTGATTTTTGAGGAAGGATGTGATAAAATGTATAGTAGAAAAGAAAAAGAGAGGAGGCGACGCGATGGGTGAGCTTTTGTCGGCAGAGGCGATCGATGCGCTTCTTGCGTGGTATCGCAACCATCAAAGAGATCTTCCCTGGCGACACACGAAGGATCCTTACGCCATCTGGCTTTCGGAGATCATGCTTCAGCAGACGCGTGTGGAGGCAGTTAAGCCCTATTATGCGCGTTTCCTTGAGCGCTGTCCGACGGTGGAGTCGCTGGCATGCCTTGACGAGGAGCGGCTGATGAAGCTGTGGGAAGGGCTGGGATATTACAGCCGTGCCCGCAATCTCCAAAAGGCGGCGCGCACGGTGAGCGCGCAGTACGGCGGCAGGATGCCGCGGAGCTACGAGGAATTGCGGAAACTTTCGGGAATCGGAGATTATACCGCCGGCGCGATCGCCTCGATCGCGTTTGGAGTCCGCGTTCCCGCGGTGGACGGAAACGTGCTTCGCGTACTCTCGCGTGTGAGCGGTTCGCGCGAGGATATCGCGCTGCCCGCGACGAAGGAAGCGATGCGGCGCGCTTTGTTACCACTGATCCCGGAGGCGGCGGGGGATTTTAACCAAGCTCTGATCGAGATCGGCGCGACGGTTTGCGTGCCGAACGGAGAGGCAAAATGCGACGCGTGTCCCTTGGCGTCCGAATGTGTTGCCGTGCGTGAGGGGCTGACCGATGAGATTCCCGTAAAAAGTGCCAAAAAGCCGCGCAAGATCCTTCCGCTGACGCTGTTGATCATTCGCGACGGAGACCGCACGGTGCTTCGCAAGCGTCCTCCCAAGGGGCTTTTGGCGGGGCTTTACGAGTTACCGAACACCGAAGGACATCTCGGTGAGGAGGCGGCTTTGGCGCACGTCCGCGCGCTTGGATTTGAACCTTTGCGCATCGAGCGTTTGGAGGATGCCAAGCACATTTTCACACACATCGAATGGCAGATGATCGCCTACGCGATACGCGTCACGCCCGAATTTGACGGCTATCCGGAGGGATCGGGACTTCTGCTCGTGCCGAACGGCGAACTCCATTCAAAATACGCCATTCCGTCGGCATTTTTCGCGTATACGAAATATCTTTGAAAACCAAGATGATCCAAATTTACATAAAATAGGAGACGTACGATGAAAAAATTTCTTTCGATCCTCTGTGTTTGTTCCCTGGTGTTGGGATTGTTCGCGCTCTGTCCGACGGCGGCGGAGGAAGGCTGGGACGGTGAGAGCATCTCCATGCCGCAAGGTGAGGGAAGCTTTGCGGAACCCTATCTGATCTCCTGTGCCGAGGAGCTGGCATGGGTTTCATACATGACGCGCAATCCCGACGAGGCGAACGCGCTTTTGGGAACCTCGTATGCATCGCACGCGATGTTTTCGGGTGCATGTTTCCGTCAGACCGCCGACGTTGATCTGGGCGGCAACGACTTTGTGCCGATCGGAACGACGCAGGCAAATGCCAAGGACAAGCGAAACGCCTTCGCGGGGAGCTATGACGGCGGTTCTTATGCGATCTCGAATGCGGTGATCGCTGCCGACTCGTCCTTGGAAACGACCGACCGCGATGCTTTGATGGTGAGCGGCTATGCCGCGGCGGGACTCTTCGGCGTGCTCGGTGAGGGTGCGGAGATCACCTACGTCAATGCGAAAAACGTCAAGGTCGGTTGGATCGATCGGGACGCGCGGAGTGCAAAAGACGCATACGGTAGCTTCGTTGCGGGCGTCATTGCGGGCACGACCTGTGCGAATGCAAGCATCTCCCATTGCTCGACCGATGAGGATTGCGCGGCATTCGGAGTCTATGCCGCAGGCGGCATTTTGGGAATGTCGGAGGCAAAGATGTCCGTTTCCAACTGTCTCAACCGTGCCACGGTTTCCTCCGATCAGGCAACCGGCGGCATTGTTGGCGCGGGCTACGTCATCAATCTTTCCTATTGTGTCAATGAGGGCTCCGTGGAGCACTTCACCTTCACACGCTGGAGCGGTGCCGGCGGCATCATGGGTGTGCCGCTCGGAAACAGCACGTTCACCCATTGCGTCAATTCCGCAGATGCTTCGGTGTCCGCAATCTCGGTACAGCCCAACTCCTCGAAAAACAACCGTGTGGCGATCGGCGGCATCGTTGGAAACGACAACTACACGCCCAACGCGGAAGTGAGCTATACCCACTGCTACAATCTGCAGACGCGCTTCGAGGCGCAGTTCATCGACAACGGAAATACGGAAAAAGACTTTCTTGCCGTTGCCGGAGGCATTGCCGGTTACGCGAAGGACGGCTCGGGCGGCGGAAAACGCACGATGGAGCAATGCTACAGCGTGGCGGGCGAGCGTGTGATCGATGTTTGCGGAAATTCGTCCACCGTGGCGTTGAATTTCAATCTGCAGGACAAGGAAACGGAGGGCGGCGCGATCAATCCGTTGCCTTATGCCGGACTGATCTGCGCGGAGCTTTCCGAGGCGCAGGTGAAGGGAGGCTTCGGAAGCGCCGACGCGGCGTTTGCGACCTGTCAATACGGCATTTCCGCAGAGGATCTGATAGGCAAGGAGGGCTATTCTAAGGCCGTCGATGCGATCCTTCGCGATCAGCACTTGCTCGACGCCCCCGCATACGTCGGTGTGCAGGAAACGCTTGCACGCGATGAAAATTATGCGCTTCGCTTCATTTTCCGCACCGCTGAAAAAGAGTATTACGAAGCCGGTGCCGAGGTCGTTGCGATCGGACGCGACGGAAAGACCGAAAGCTTTACCGTAAAGGCAGAGCGCTACTACAAGACACTGACGGCAAGCCGAGACAGTGAGACTGTTCTTTACAGCGCCGAGGATTTCGACGCCGAATACCTGATGGCGCTCACGTTGGAGTCGTCTCTTGCAGAGTGGGGCGCGGTCGTCTATACGGTAACACCCTATTGCGTGACCGAGGAGGGTGAAACACCTTTTTGGGGAAGAAGCTGGACGGTGTTCTATGACGAGAACGGTGAATTCCTGCTCCAGAGCTGCTCGGAGATCTCGGTCGACGTCGATGATTCCTACAGCATCGTCTATCCGGAGGATTCGGTCAACGCCGCCGTTTATACAGCGATCACGCTGCAAAATCATTTCCTGACCAAGGGAGGATTGCTCCTGCCCCTGAGAGGAGAGGGCTCTTTACATCCGAGCGCCAAGGAGATCCTGATCGTTGAGGATCCCTCTGTGGAAACGGGATGCTACACGATCGCCGTGCAAAACAACCGTCTGGTGATCACGGCGGGAGATATGTTCGGATTCATCGGCGCGGCAGATTATCTGGTCTCCGAGATCTTCGTCACGGGAGAGCTTGAGCTGACGAACGCTTGTAATTACAGCGGACGCTACGAACGCGAAATGCTGACGGGATCGGTCGGGGAATATCGCGTGATGTTCCACAACGTTTGGTTCCGTAGCTTTGGCAGCTTCGATTCTCCCACGAGCTATCAATACGAGCTTGCATTGGTTGCGGCGTATCAACCGGACGTCATCGGATTTAACGAATTTGACGGCAACTGGAGAAGTTGCGGCTTCATCGAGGCGATGGAGGCGATCGGTTACGTGGAGGCAAAGCCCACGGAGAACGATAGAGTGGTTACCAATCATTTGGATCCGATCTTCTATAACACCGCAACCACCGAGCTGATCGAGGGCTCTGCCAAGTTCCTTTCCTACGGCAACTTTAACAAAAAAGATGCCGACGGCGACGGCATCCAAGAGCCCGTGTTGCGCGAAAACGGAAAATATTACGACAATTCCTCCTCCAGATGGCTTGGTGCCAGCGCGGCGTGCTTCCGTGACAAGACCACCGGGAAAGCATACAGTGTTTGCTGCACGCATCTGGAATCCAACACCTACGTCGATCCGCAGGTTCCCGTCATGGGCAATCCTCTGCGCTGGGAGCAGGTGGAAAAGCTCATTCCGTTCTTGGAGAATTATCGGGAGACTTACGGCATGCCGGTCATTCTCGGCGGAGACGTGAACTCGCGAGATTATTACACCGCGGGCACATATTCTGCGGCGGGCGGCTCGGTGGAGGTCACCGAGGACGATATGGTGCAGTATCACACGGGCGAGATGATCCCGCGACTCAAGAGCGCTCTGGAATTTCTGAAGGAGGCGGGATACACCAACGCCTACGACACCGCACTCAGCCGAAACGAGCAATGCTCCTGCCACGGCTATCCCACTTGGAGCAGTCAGCTCGGCGCGTTCGTGGGGTATAACGCCGTCATCGATGACAACAACTATCTTGCATCCATCGACCATATCTACGTGCTCGACGAAGAGGATGCGATTGAGGAGATCGTTTATCGCCACATCGCGGACAAGCCGATTCTTTGCTCCTCCGACCACAAGCCCGTGATGCTGGATTTCAATTGCGGCAAGGAGGCTCCGCTTTGCGTGAACGCTTCCTACAGCATCGTCTATCCCGAGGAATCGGTGAACGCCGCGGTCTATCCGGCGATCACGCTTCAGAATCTGTTTCTGGAAAAGGGAGGATTTCAGCTGCCTCTGAAATCGCAATCCTCTCCGCAGGCAGATGCCAAGGAGATTCTGATTTGCGAGGACTCCTCCATGGAAACGGGCCACTATCGCATTGAGGTTCAGAACAACCGTCTCGTCATCACGGCGGGAGATATGTTCGGCTTCATCGGCGCGGCGGATTATCTGACCGAGGACGTATTTGCCACGGGGGGATTTGTGCTTTCCAATGACTGTAATTACGACGGATGCTATGAGCGTGAGACGCTGACAAGATCGGCGGGAGAGAACCGAGTGATCTTCCACAACGTTTGGTTCCGTAGCTTTGGCAGCTTCAATTCTCCCACGAGCTATCAGTACGAGCTTGCGCTGGTGGCGGCATATCAGCCCGACGTCATCGGCTTCAATGAATTTTGGAGCGGATGGAGAAGCTGTGGATTCATCGAGGCGATGGCGGAGCTTGGTTACGTAGAAGCACAGCCGATTGTGAACGGAAGGGCGATCACCAATCTCGGCGATTCGGTTTTCTACAACACCAACACCACCGAGCTGATCGAAGGCTCTGCAAAATATCTCTCCTACGGCAGATTTAACACCACGGACTCCGACCACGACGGCATCCGAGAGCCGGTGTTGCGTGAAAACGGTAAATATTATGACAATTCCGATTACAGAGATCTCTGTGCGACCGTGGCAAGCTTCCGTGACAAGAGCACGGGAGAAGAATACAGCATTTGTTGCACGCATCTGGAATCCAATACCTACGTTGATCCGCAGGTTGCCGTCATGGGCAATCCGCTTCGCTGGGAGGAGGTCGAAAAGCTGATCCCGTTCTTGCAGAATTACCGGGAGACTTACGGTGTGCCGATCATTCTCGGCGGAGATATGAACTCGATGGATTCCTATCCTCCGGGGCCTTATACTGCCCTGGGCGGCTCGCTGGAGGTCACCGAGGAGGATATGGTGCAGTATCACACGGGAGAGATGATCCCGCGACTGAAGAGTGCTCTGGAATTTTTGAAGGAGGCAGGCTATACCAACGCCTACGACACCGCGCCCGATCGAAACGAGCAATGCTCCTGTCACGGCTATCCCTTCTGGAGCAGTCAGCTCGGCGCGTTTGTGGGATACGATGCCATCATCGACGATCATAACTATTATTATTCGATCGACCATATCTACGTGCTCGACGAAGAGGACAACGTCGAAGAGCTTTTGTACCGCCACATTGCGGACAAGCCGATCCTTTGCTCCTCCGACCACAAGCCCGTGATGCTGGATTTCAATTTGAACCCGTAATTTCTCAAGAGGCTGTTTTGCAAAAGACAGCCTCTTTTCTATAATTTCAGAAAAAATATTGACGAATCGCTTTTTTTATGATATAATTGATAGGTTAAAAGATTTATTGGAACAGGAGAACAGACCAATGACACTTTATGAGGATTTAAAATGGAGAGGCTTGATTCAGGATATTTCCGACAACAAGCTGATCGATAAGCTCAACGCGGGCGGCATGACCTTCTACATCGGCACCGACCCGACGGCAGACAGCCTGCATCTGGGACACTATTCGTCCTTTCTGATCACGCGCCGTCTCGCCGCTGCGGGACACACCCCCCTGCTTCTGGTCGGCATGGCGACCGCTCTCATCGGCGACCCTCGCGGCACCGTGGAGCGCAAGCTTTCCAACCGCAAGGAAGTAGAGCATAACTACGAGTGCCTCAAGGCACAGCTGCAGACCATCTTCCCCTATGAGGTCGTCAATAACTACGACTGGGTGAAGGACATCAATGTCATCGAGTTTTTCCGTGATTACGGAAAATATATCAACGTCGGCTACATGCTCTCCAAGGATCTGATCCGCCGTCAGATGGAAAGCGGCATTTCCTATGCCGAATTTTCCTATATGCTGATCCAGGGCTTGGATTTCAAGCATCTGCACGAGACGCGCGGCGTCGATCTGCAGGTGGCGGGCTCCGACCAGTGGGGCAACATCACCACGGGCATCGAACTGATCCGCAAGACCACGGGAGACGAGGTCTATGCCATGACCATGCCTCTTGTCACCGATTCTCACGGCAACAAGTTCGGAAAGAGCGAGGGCAACGCGGTTTGGCTGGATAAGAACAAGACCAGCTCCTATCAGCTCTATCAGTTTCTGCTCAACTCCGAGGACAGCATGGTCATCGAGTATCTCAAGCGTTTGACCTTCCTCTCTCGCGAGGAGATTGAGGCGATCGAGGCAGAGCACAATCAGGCACCCGAGCGCCGTCTGGCGCAGAAGAAGCTTGCCGAGGAGATCCTGCGCGATCTGCACGGCGAGGGGGCTTACGAGTCGGCGGTCAAGATCAGCGAGCAGCTGTTTGCCGGCAACATCCGAGAGATCCCCGTCAACGACCTTTTGGCAGGACTCAAGGACGTTCCGCACTTTGAGACCAAGGGCGGCCCGATCATGGACGTGTTGGTTTCCGCGGGCATTTGTTCTTCCAAGAGAGAGGCGCGTGAGTTTGTTTCCAACGGATCGCTGACGCTCAACGGTGAGGTGCTCAAGGCGACCGATTTTGAGGTCAACGCCGATGCTTGTCTCGGTGGCAAGTATCTCGTCGTGCGCCGCGGTAAGAAGAAGTATTATCTCGGCGAGTTGGTGTAAAGCGATGCGCAAGCTGATCGTTTCGGATCTTGACGGAACGCTTTTGCCGTACGGTCAGGATGCGATTTCGAAAGAGACCTTGGCATTGCTTGACGAAGCACTGAAGCGTGGGATCACGCTGGCAGTTTCTTCGGGAAGAACGGTGGAGGAGCTTTCGGCTCTTTTGCCCGAATGGAAAAAAGAGGTCTGGTTGATCGGATGTGATGGCGCGCATTATGCCAAGGACGGGCGCGATTATTATGAAAAAAAGATCTCGCACGAGGATCTGACCTTCTTTCAAAAGCAGGCAGGCGAAGATTTTTCCTTTGTTTTGCACGCCGCGCACAAAAATTTTTCGGTGGGGAAGATCCCTGCCGAGGCGGCAGAGTTTCATGCCGTTCCGATTTCCGGTGTTGATGCCGTGAGAGAAAAGATCTTCAAGGTGACCTCCTTTGGAAAACGACTTCGTTTGCCGCCCTATTGCGGCTTGCGCATGCATTGGGACGGAGGCGAGAACGGCGTGGCGCAATACGTCAACCGCTTTGCAGACAAGGGAACGGCGCTTTCGGATCTGCAAACGCGCCTGATGCTGACCAAGTTCGACACGGTCTGCATCGGAGACAGCGGAAATGACGTCGCCATGATGCACAACGCCAAGCACGCCGTTTGCATCGGACATCGTTCGGATGCTTTGGCGGCTGCTTGCGATCTGCATTTTGAGCGGATCGAGGATGCCTTGCAAGCTCTGCTCTGCCGCGCGGATTGCGCGTTGTGACGGTGTTCTTTAAATGTTAAAAGTTTGTTAATAGTTTGAAATAACATAGACAATCGGAAACGTCTATGTTATAATGTAGAGTACGAGCGTGGAATTTTGTTCTTTTTTGTAGAATGGAAGGGAGAAAATGATGGCGCAGTTTTTTGATTTGCATAGTCACATGCTATGCGGAGTAGACGACGGTGCCAAAACCCCGGAGGAGATGTTTGCCATGTTGGAGGCGGCATACGAGGATGGGGTTCGCGCGATTTGTTTGACTCCGCACTACTCACCGTATTTGTTCGGAGACACGTTGAAATCCTCCGCGAAATCCTTTGCGGTGCTTCGGGAATACGTTGCCCGCAACCACCCGGATATGAGGCTTTTTCTCGGTCACGAATTGGGCTATCATCACGGATGTCTTCATGCACTTGGCGACGGAACCTGCAGGACGATTGCGGGGACGCGCTACGTGTTGATGGATTTTCCTGAAACAGTTGACTTTTTTGAACTGCGAAACGCGGTCTCTCAATTGCAACGAGAGGGATATTTTGTGATTTTGGCACACACCGAGCGATACAGATGTCTGTTCGGAAAGCTTTCATGGATCCAAGAATTTGTGGAAACAGGCGGTGTTGTGCAGGTGAATGCGTCCTCTGTCAATGCAGGCTGGGGAAAGGCTTGCGCCGGTCAGGCAAAAAAGTTGATTCGGAAGGGCTTGGTTCACCTCATTTCCTCGGATGCGCACAATATGACGTCGCGTCCGCCGCAGATGTCGGTTTGCATGGGCTTTTTGCAAAAGCATTGCGATCCGCAAACGGTCAGGGACCTGACGTGGAATCACGCGTGTCGAATCGTTCGGGACGAGGTCATTTGAATCGATCCATCATGAAAATTCAAGCTCCTTGCTGTAAACGGGAGAGCGAAAGAAAGGGTAAGGAATCATTATTATGGAAGAAGAAAAGAAGCACTCCGAGATCGGCTTGGCCGAGCTTTGGAACATTTTTAAACGCTGTTGGTGGCTGATGCTGATCGTCATTGTTATCGTCGCCTCCTCGGTTTATATTGCTTTGAACGTGACACATAAGGACCAATATACCGCGACGATCACGATCTGGGCGATGCGTATGCCCGACGGAAAGGGTACCGTTTCCACGCAGGACGTTTCGATCGCAACCTACTTGATCAATGACTACATGCTCTTGATCAAGAGCGACAAGATTGTGGACGATGTCATCAGAGCGCAAAACTTGGCGAACGTTTCGGTCAAACAGCTTTCGTCCATGGCTTCGGTGAAAAACGAAATGGGAACGCGTGTGATGTATCTGTCTGTGACCACCGGTTCTCCGAAATCCGCGCAAATGATCGCCAATACGTGGGGAACGATTTTCTGCGACTATATCAATGAAACGATGGGTGAGGACATGGTCAAGCAGGTGGTTGATGCGAGCTTGCCCAAAGCACCTTCCAATCCCATTTCCTTGCTGAGAGTGCTTTTGATCGCGTTTGTTGCCGGATTTGCGGTTTACGGACTGTATTTTGTCCGCTTCATTCTGGACGACAAGATCAGTTCTCCCGATGACGTGGAAAAGCACTTGGGACTCAATGTTTTGGGATCGATTCCCGACAAGAACTCTTTGCGCCGCAGACGGAACAAGGAAGAATATTACTATAACTATGGTTCAAGCTACGGTTACGGGCGAGGCCGCGGTGCCAGGAAGTCGTAAGGAGTGAGGATGCCAATGAAAAAAATTGAATTATTGCTTGAAGAGCAACAGAATTATTTTATGCGCGAGTCGTTTAACACCCTGCGCACCAACATCCTGTTTTCCGGAAAAAACGTCAAGACCATCATCATCACCAGCTGCATGGCACACGAGGGAAAGACCACGGTCACCTTTGAAACCGCGCGCAACCTTGCGGAAAGCGGCAAGAAGGTTCTCTTGGTGGATGCCGATTTGCGCAAGTCTGTGATGGTGTCGAGATACACGAAGGTGCGCGGAATCGCAGGCCTTTCTCAGGTCCTTTCCGGTCAGGTGTCGATCAACGATGCCATTTGCAAGACACAGATCGAGGGCTTTGACATTGTTTTTGCAGGTCCTTATCCGCCCAACCCCACCGAGTTGGTGGGAAGCCCCATCTTCAAGGAAATTTTGGACGAAAAGCGCGAGCAGTATGACTATATTCTCGTCGACGCGGCCCCCTTGGGACTCGTGATTGATGCGGCGGTGATGGCAAGCGTTTGCGACGGCGCAATTCTGGTTTTGAACGCGGGTTCGATCAAATATCGCTTTGCGCAGAGCGTCAAGCAACAGTTGCAGAAGAGCGGATGCAAGATCTTGGGCGCTGTTTTGAATCAGGTCAATCACAAAAACATGACCGGTTCCGATTATTATGCGCAGACAGGCATCCGATCCGAAATGATCCATGACGGCGCAGAAGCGGACCGCGCGGCTGCACCGGCACGCCAACAGGCGCGTTCTGCTGCTCCGACCAAAAAATCCGGTGACTCTCAATAAAATCCAAAGGCTGCCTCAAATGCAAATTTGAGGCGGCTTTTTTCTTTGCAAATTCAGATTTCGGGGAGGATATTTCGGCGGCGGTATTGACAGAAATATAAAATCATGCTATAATAAAAAGGTAAAAATGCTTGCCGATCAAGCAAATGATGTTCCGAAAGGAGTCGTTTTATGATATACCGTCATATTGAGGAATTGATTGGCAGAACACCTCTGTTTCTGCCGCAAAAATATAATCGGGAGCAGTGCCGTCACGCACGCGTTCTGTGCAAATTGGAGGGTATGAACCCCGCGGGGAGCGCCAAGGATCGCGTCGCGCTGTTCATGCTGGATGATGCCGAGAAAAAGGGGATTCTTTCCGCAGGAGCTACGGTCATTGAGCCGACCAGCGGGAATACGGGGATCGGTCTTGCCGCGGTTTGCGCGGCACGCGGTTACCGTCTGATTTTGACCATGCCCGACACGATGAGCGTGGAGCGCAGAAAGCTGCTCGCTGCCTACGGTGCCACGATCGTGCTGACGCCCGGTGCGGAGGGAATGCAGGGTGCCGTCGCAAAGGCGCGCGCACTGTCGGAAGAGATTCCGGGAAGCATCATCCCTTCTCAATTTGATAATCCCGCCAACCCTGCGGCGCATTACGCTACCACGGGTCCCGAAATTTGGGCGGATTGCGAAGGACGGGTGGATTTTTTGGTTGCCGGTGTGGGAACGGGCGGAACCATCAGCGGAATCGGAAAATATCTCAAAGAGCAATCCCCCGCATGCCGCGTGGTCGCGGTGGAGCCGTCATCGTCGCCCTTGATTTCGAAGGGCGTGGCGGGTGCGCACGGTTTGCAGGGCATCGGCGCGAATTTTATTCCCGAAAATCTCGATCTTTCGCTGATTGATGAAACACTTTGTGTCACGGAAGAGGAGGCATATTTGGCGGCGCGCAGACTTGCCGATCTTGAGGGGCTGCTTTGCGGAATCACCTCGGGTGCTGCTCTGCATGCGGCAACATTGCTTGCCAACCGTTCCGAAAACGAAGGAAAAACGATTGTGGCGATCCTTCCGGATACGGGAGAACGGTATCTCTCGACACCGCTGTTTGAAAGACATTGAAATCATCAAAAGCCCGGAAGGGATCGGAAAGGAGGCATACCGATGGAACGAAATCTGGAGCAAACGGTTGCTCTGAATCTTGCGGAGCTGCGCCGCGCCAAGGGATGGACACAGGCGGAGCTGGCGGAAAAAATCAATTATTCGGACAAATCGGTGTCCAAGTGGGAACGCGGTGAAGGCTTGCCCGATCTGAAGGTCCTGATGCAGCTCGCCGAGCTTTACGGCGTGACCTTGGATGCGCTTGTGACGGAGGGGGCTGCCGAAAAAAGCCTTGCCGCGGTTGAAATTCCGCGTCGGCAACGCGTGGGATTTCGCGTTGTGATGGAGCTTTTGGCAATTTCGTTGGTGTTTTTGCTGGCGACGGTGTTTTACGTCGTCGTCGCGACCTATTGGCACAAGCATTTTTGGACGGGGTTCGTCTGGGCGTTGCCGATCTCCTTTTTCTTGGTGACGCTGTTTAATATGCGATGGAAATATCGCGCGTGTGCCGTTGTGTTTGCATCTCTCTTCGCATGGACACTGCTCGCGGCACTCTATTTGCAATTCTTGCGTTATAATGCATGGGTGCTGTTTTTGATCGGCATTCCCGCGCAGGCCGCGATCGTGCTTTTGGCACAGGTGCGAAAAAAATAAAACCGATTTCGAAGAGAAAAGGAGATTACGGATATGAACCAATCAACCAACGGTCAGTGGCTTTTGAAGGCGCCCGCGTACGATGGCGGTGTGCTTTCCGAGAAGGATTTTAATATCGGCTACGGAAAAAGCATTCAGGAGGACACGCAGATCTCCCGCATGCAGCTGGTGGCAGACACCAACGAGGTCGAATACCTTGCCTATCTTGCAAAGCTGGAGAAGGCGGGTTACAAGAAGATTTTTGAGAATCGTGTCGAACAGAACCAATTTGCGCAATTCGTTTGCGATGATTGCACGCTCTACGTTTATTTCGTTGGCAGATATGCCGAGGTTCGCGTGATCGAGGACCGCGTCAGCACGCCGATCGATCAATTTGGCTACGCTTTGCCCGAGGGAGAGGGCAGAGATACCACCGTCATTTATCAGTACGGTATGATGTACGTTCCCGAGCAGATCGAGCCGGGACGCTTCCTTCGCAAGCATCAGGCGGCAGGAATGTTTTACATCATCCGTCTTGCCGACAGCCGTCTGATCCTGATCGACGGCGGCTGGGAATCGCAGTCGACCGAAAAGTCGGTTCCCGAGGCACTCAAGTTCCTCTACGAGATCAGCGGAACGCCCGCGGGTGAGAAGGTCAAGATCGCCGCAGTGATCATCACGCACCCCCACGGCGACCACAAGCAGTTCACGCACGATCTGATCAAGCATCACAGCGATTGCCTTGATATTGAACGCTTCTGCTATAATATTGCGTCCTTCCAGAACATCGGCGGACACAACCCGACTTATCCCGATTTCGGTGCGCTGGTTTGCGAAAAATATCCCAACGCGCTCTTCCTCAAGCCCCACACGGGACAGAGCTTCATGCTTGGAGACATGAAGATCGACGTGATGTTCACGCACGAGGATATGGTGACGGCGGACAAGGCGGTGCTGTCGATTCGCGAGGTGAATAACACCTCCGTTATCATGAAATTCACGATCCACGGCAAAAAGTTCATGTTGCTGGGTGATACCGGAACGAACGTCCAGAACGACGCTTATCCCATTGTGGAAAGCATTCGTTTGGAAACGCGCTTCCTCGGCATGTACCGTGATAAGCCCGGCTCGTATGCGCCGCTGGTCAGTGACATGGTGCAGGTTGCGCACCATGCGATCAACTACAAAATAGGGGACTATTACCACGCCATTCGCGCGCGTTACGCGATGATCCCCGGCTTTGATATGGCATACGAGGAGCAGCCCTCCAGTTATTTCTATCGCGTGATCCATCAGTTGATCACCGCGGGCGCTGAGGACGTGCTGATGGCGGCAAGAAAAACACATTGGTTTGAAATTCACCGCGATGGCGAAATTACTCTTGGTAACGAGCCTCTGCGCGGTGCGGACGAGGATTATCTCGAATATCTGGAGACCTTCCATCCGTTTGATATCAAGCAGATTCCGTTTTAAAAATTTGATCGGGTACGAAAAAGATCGCTTATCATAAAAACGCCCCGTGTTTTCAAAAAAACATCGGTTGATTTATCATAGTATATCTGCTATACTTTACGTATTTGCAACTATCATTTTTAAAGGAGAAGAA
>JAFWYJ010000054.1 GCA_017517745.1 Clostridia bacterium
TTTGTAGCAAGATTTTTGAAGGAACTTTCTATGCAAATACCTGATACAAACGGTATAAATAAAGAACTGTGCTATCTTTCCGATTTGGATATTGAAAGTTGTTATACCGATTATCGTGCAATAAAAAGAAATGTTTATAACGAGCATGCAAACAAAAGTGGGATTCAAGGTCGTTACGAGCAGTTTGATTGTGAATATACAAGGTCATCTTTTGGGAAATTATCTGGAATTTATATTTTAAATGCTTATCTCGGAGATGGTGATAATGTATCATTTACGATTGACTCAAAAGTAAAAAAAGGCAATCTACGCATAGTGATTACTGATGAATTTAATCGAATATTGTATGATATTCCGATTGATGAAACCGCGGAGGTTTCATTTAAGACTGTGAAAGATGCTACGTATTATGTGAAATTGATAGGAGAGAGTGCCAATATATCAGTCGAACTGTGGAGGACAGAAGTGGACTCAAGTGACACTTCTGTGTCTCCCCAATAAGAACTAAAAAAGAGGCACGGAATGTTGATGTTCGGTGCCTCGGAGAGGAAATTCTGTCACATGCACCTACAACGCCGATGGGATTCGCACGAGCAAGACGGTCAATGACGTCAAGCACGAGTATTTGCTCAACGGCAGCCAGATTGTGGCGGAGATCATCGGCGGTAGCGGCGCAAGCGAGATCCGAGTCGTCTATTTGTACGATGAAAAGGGTTCGCCCATCGGACTGAAATACCGTGCATCCACGTATGCGGCAGATACGTATCTGTACTATTTCTTTGAAAAGAATTTGCATGGCGATATCGTTGCGATCTACAATCAGTTCGGAGACAAAATCGCGACCTATTCCTACGACGCATGGGGAGCTTGCACCACAACCACCTTGGTCAACGGAAGCACCGACAAGGCAATTGCAACCACCTACAATCCGTTCCGGTACCGTGGATATTACTATGATGTCGAGACCGGTTGGTATTATTTGCAAAGCAGATACTATAATCCGAGCTGGTGCAGATTTATCAATGCGGATTCTATCCTTGGTTCTGGTGGATTTGTTGGATATAATTTGTTTGCATATTGTAATAATAATCCAGTAAATGGTTGTGATCCTTGCGGAACTTGTTTCCATCGTTGGGATTTTTGGAATGATTGTGAGAGTTGTGGTGGAAAGACAATTGGGGAAAAAGCAGATGCAGTTGTAAAAACTGTTGTAAGATTTTGCTCTCCAACGGTGGTAAGAGAAATACATTATAACAGAAATATTATTAATCAAGTTCCAACAAGTGAAAAAGAAGTTCCGGAAGATTGGAAGTCTTCAAAAGATGGAGGTCCAGGTGCTGCTTGTCATCAGTTTTCGTCTCCGGATAATAGCAATGTCAAATATGTTTCGCCAGATGGCTATTGTGAAGTTATTTTTGACAAAAATGGAAAATTGGTAACTGATCCAAGAGATATTGGCACTTTTAACTATTTTCCTTCGGATCATTATGGTTTAATTGGTATAATTGGTCATGGTTATTTTGATGTATTACCTTGGGTGATTTATGGCAATTCTGAGGATGATACAACCACTATTTTTGACCGCATCTTCGCGTTTTTTGGAGGAGGATCATGAAAATATCAAAAAACGTACTACGGTTTGCTTGTTTGGTTATGCTTGCTTTCCTTTTAATGGGGATGTTTCCGATTACAAGCCATTATATGCAAAGAAAATTGCTGAAGGCAATTGAAACAGGAGATTATGAAAAAGTTGAAAGTTTGTTGCCGTATGTTTTTGATTTTGAAGGATTACCATATTTTTCGATTTTATGTGCTTTATCACAAAATTATTTTAGAACGCCATTACAGTTGGCTTGCGAAATCGGTGATTTTGAAATGGTAAAGGCTTTGATTGAAGAGGGGGCTGATGTAAATGGTGTCAATAAGCATGCTCCGTTTACACCGCTGATGCTTGCCGTTACCAGTTTGTCAGAAGAGAATCTCGAAATAGCTGATTATTTAATCCAAAAAGGAGCTATCGTATCTTATCGAAAGAAATCTTATGATGCCGATGCGCTGTATCAATTAATGAATAGCAGAGAGAAAGTTCCTAATGTAAGTGCATTAATTGATTTATTAGTTGAGAATGGGGGAGATATTTCTTATTATCATGAAAGCGAAGGAACCTTGTTGAATATGGCTTCTTATCGGGGGAATGAAGAAATCATTGAACATCTTCTGATGAATTATTCCATTGATCCCTCTGTCGGTGTGGATGGCAAAACTGCACTGATAGATTATTGCAGAAATCCCCAAAATAACAGCATAAATATTGTCAAACTTTTTTTAGAAAAAGGTGTGAAAAATGCAAAAGATGATTTTGGAAAAACAGCTTATGATTATGCGGTAGATAATGGAAACATGGAAATTGCTGAACTGCTGAATGAATGAGACAGGTGACGGTTAGCGTGAAAACCGCCGTCGTCAACCTGTAACCCCTCAAGAGGCACCGAATGTTGATTTTCGGTGCCTCTTTTGGCATATGAAACCAACCGTTTGGATACAATTATTACCGATTCGACGGTCTACGCCTTCACCTACGATGGGTTTGGAAATACCACGGGAATTTCGGCGGGCAACAATCAATTGGCGTCGTATGAGTATAACGCTTACAATGGAAAATTGAGCGTTTTGAACTACGGAAATGGCTTAAAAGTAAAATATTTGTACGATGAGGTTGACAGAATTAGTGAAATATGCTATAATACAGGCACAGGCGGTGCGTTTGAGACTGTTTACTCCTACCGCTACAACAGTGGCGGTGAGTTGCACTCTATCACCGATCATACAAGCGGTGAAACTACATATTTACTATGCTGTCGGTTATTAGGAGGGAATTATGCGTTACGTTAGAATTTTTTTGATAATTGTGATCTTACTTTGTTTGTTTTGTTCATGCTTTAATGCGGGAGAGGAGCCGAAAGTGGAAACACCTTCAACTGATAAAAATTTAACGGATTCAACCGAAGAAACACAGTCGACCGATAAAACACTTTCAACTGATAAAAATTTAATGGATTCAACCGAAGAAACACAGTCGACCGATAAAACACCTGCTACTGATGAAATGTTGATGGATTTGGTGTCGAAAATTTATAATGAATCCGAGTTGTTAGAAATAGTAAATTTCGATGGTTCGATAAAAGGCTTGAATACGAAATATCCGATTGAATGTATGAGAACGATCGCGGATATCTATAGAGTATCGTATCTTGGGTCAGACCGCGTTGCTGTGATCGTGTTTGATGACTCCGGTAGTAAAATGTGGGGGAGAATATATCCGCTTACATTGTCAAAAGATGCATTTGATAATGTGGTTGAAGGCCAAAGTTTAGAAACAGTCATGAAAATTGATCCTAATGGGGAATATTTGTTTCTTTATACGGGTAGAAATGATTTTCCTAGAACATCTGCTCATTATACCAAAGACGGTTATTTGATTACCATAGAATATGATGATTCGAACACAATTATAGGTATAAGAGAAGAGTTGATTTGAGTGAACACAGTTGACGGTTAGCGTGAAAACCGCCGTTGTCAATCTGTGAATCTCCCAAGAGGCACCGAATGTTGATGTTCGGTGCCTTTTTTGCACATGAGCCTGTGGCAACGTCAACGCCGCAGGCTCGTGCTGCTTGCTTCCAATTTTGATTTGTCGGGGAGATTGCCCTCTCCGTCAGGCTTACGCCTGCCACCTCTCCCAGATGGAGAGGCTGTCATTGGGCTCCCACTTTGGGGGAGCTGTCACCGTAAGGTGACTGAGAGGGGGAGACACCGACAAATCCCCATTTTGCGCACCCTTTCCGTGGGCAAAACAAATATAAAAGCTGTTTTGGGTGGTGGTACCAAAACAGCCGCGGGAGCTATTGAAGGGGTGACGCGCACAGATAAACAATTACATTGATACCCATGCAATAAAAGTTTTTGAAGAGTCCGGAGAAACTTTTTTCAAAAAGTTTCTCTGGTCGCCGAAGGCAAAAAAGGGGTGTGGGGGAGCTTTTCTCAAAAAGCACCCCCACAAAACGCGTCCTTACTTGTTATCTTTTCTTGAGAATTTTGTAAAGCTCCTCGGCGGCGAGTCGCGCCTTGGCAACCGAGACGCTCTTGTCTTTGGGGAAGCAGTAGTAGAGTGCTTTCGGATTGCCGATGCCGATGACGTCTCCGATTTCGTACCAATTGAAATCCGAATTGAGCGTGTAGGAGGAGATCGGCTTTTGGGTGTATTCCCACGTGCCGTCACTGCTTGTCAGGCGAAATCCCTCGTGCGTGTGCAGAAGTCTGCCGTCGCCCACGTCGTAGAGGCATTTGGTGTCCACCAGCATCCGAACGCGCACGTCGCAGTCCAATTGATAGACGCCGTCTTCCAGCTCGCGGCGAACACAGTCGCGCTCCCAGGCATACCAATCGGGAATATGCGGATACTCGGTCTCTCCGACCTCCGCGCGCATGAAGCCGTGCTCGTCAAGCAGATATTTCTTCCCGCAGGCGTGGCAGACAAGGCTGTCACCGCGCCCCTCGGTTTGTCCTTCCGCCAGGCAGGCGGGGCATTTGTAAAGCACGCGCTCCAAGCCTTCTGCGCGGTCCGGCTCGGTGATGGAGATCTTTTCTTCTTGCTGGCGTCGAAAGGCATCGAAGGAAAACTGAGATTCGATCAGCGATTGCAGTTCTTTTGCATCCTTTTGGGCGCAATCCTCCTCGGAAAGCAGATATCGCATCTCCGCCGAGACCTTGACGCGGCGCTTGCGCAGGTTGTTGTAGAGCGGCTGACGCTCAAACGCGCCGTAAGTCTCAATCATGACCACGGGGATGCCGAGCATTTTCACAAACGCGCCGAGATTTTCGGGCAGCGTCGTGGTGGTTCCGTCAAAGGTATAGCCCGCTTCGGGGTAGAGAAGGATCGAGCTTTTGTGCTCTTTGACGGCATAGCTCATGTCGCGGATCAAGCCGAGATCGAAGATGAATTTTTTGGTCGGGATACACCCAAGCAATCGCATGAGCAGATTCTTTCCGACAAAGCCGTCCGTGGTGGAAACGATGCTGAAACGGCGGGGGAAGAGAATCACCGATGCGATTTCAAGGTCAATGAAGCTGGAATGGTTCATCAGATAGAGACACGGCTGTTTTTTGCCGAGCTTCTCCATGCCGACCCGTCGAAGCGAGAATTTGCATGCCCAAAGCTCAAACGTCGAAACGACGCGCAAAAGCAGCCGGAAGAAAAAGCTTTGCTTCATTGGCTTGACATGCTTCTGCTTTGGAAGTGCCGTCACTTCTTGATAGGAACTCTTTTTGATCTTGATCTTCAACGTGATGTCCTGCCTTTTCAGATTTTGGTAGAGCGTCGCGGATTGTGAACAAAAGTTCATCTTTTATATTATATCACAAAAAAAGGCGTTCTGCAATAGAATTCGACCAATCGCCTAAAAAGAATTTTTGCGAGAATGTTTTACCCATGCCAACCTCGAAAAAACGTGCTGATCAAGCTCCCCACGGCTTTGCTTGGTTGAGGCGTGGGCTTTAAAACCGAACACCGCCATCGTGGTATGAAGCTTGGCATAGCACCGCATTCCCCCGATTATTGGGGGCGGCAACTTGCCGCTGGTGGACCATCAAGGACTCAGAACCAAGGCTTGCCGAAGGCAATCCGACTTGTGGGTGCGTTTTATAAGGTGCGATTTGGTTGTCTTTTTTGCACCCACGCAAGGTTCGAGTGAACCAAGACGATCAACGAAGAACAGCCAAACTCGAATGTTGTTCGAATTTGGCTGTTCTTGGTGGACCATCAAGGACTCGAACCTTGGACCGACCGGTTATGAGCCGGGAGCTCTGACCAACTGAGCTAATGGTCCGACTGATATCTCTCTTATTATAGCGAATAAATCTTGAAAAGTCAAGAGCTTTTCTGCTTTTTCTTGATTTTTCTTGATTGAAATCGCCCCCGACCATCAAGGTCGGGGGCGGTGGGGTTTATGCTTTGATCAGATGATCGGCATCTCGTTGTCGTCGAGCACGGGAGTGCTTGCGGTAACGATATCCTCACGGGAAAGCTCGATCATGCGCAATTCTGCGCGCTCATACTGTTTTTTCATGTTTTGCATTCTCCTTTGTTTCAGTTTTCAAAGTATGCGTTTGCTGCAAGGTTGTAAAGATAGAGTGCTCTGACTGTGTTGCACGTCGCGCCCTTGGATTCGTCCTCTCCGTACTTCACCAGCGCCGCGTAAGCGTAGCTGAGTGCGCTGTACTCGATCGTCATGCCGTCTGCCTCGAGAACGTAGACTCTGTCGAGGTCCTTCGAGACGATATTCGGAATATCGACGTACCAATAGTTCGTGCCGGGTTCGTTCGCCGGAGTCACCTCTTGTCCATCAATGAGGAAGGTGTGGTCGGAAACGTCGCCGCCGGTCAGATAGAAGTAGTGACGGATGGTGGTCTCGGACTCCAGGAGGACGCTTGAGCCGTAGTAGCGCAAGCCTTCGTTGGTCGATCCGCTCTGTTTCATTGCATATTCAGCCAGCGTTTCAGGCGTGATCTCGGTGAGCTGATGCTCGATATTTTCACCGCCGAAGTGGATGCTTGCCGCCTCGCCGTAGGCGATGAGGGCTTCCATCAAAGCGACCTGCTCGGGGGAGTAGTCATCGGCGTTTTCGATCAGCGCTTCGGCGTAGCCGCGGATGGTTTTCTCGTAGAGAATACCTTCAGTACCGTCGCCGCGCACGATGCGGGCGGAGACGATCGCATTGATCTCCTTTGCGGGAAGTGCGGGGTTGACAACGTAGTAGGTCACGCCGCCTGCAGTCTTGGTGCGAGCCTCACTCAGAAGGATCTTTTCGGTTGTGCCGTTCGGGTAGGTGATGAGGATGTAGGCAGCCGCGTCATTTTTCGTCTCTTCGCTTACGTCAAAGTAGAAGTTGATCGAAATGTCACCGTTGAGGCTGATGCTGTAGCCGTACAGTGCTGCGATGCCGTCGCGGAAGTGTCCGCAAAGCTCACATTTGTCCTTGCCTGCAGGGTAGCGATGGCAGGAAACTGCGTAGTTGCCTGCACCCGAATCCCAAGCTGCTCCCTTGGACAGTGCCTCCCATTCCTCGGGAGTACCGCAATAGGTGATGAAGGTGAGGGATGCGCAGCCGTTGAAGGCATACGCTCCGAGTTTGGTCACGCCCTTGGGAATGATGACGCTCGTCAAATCTTTGCAACCATAGAATGCTCCCGCGCCGATGCTTGTGATGCTGCCGTTTGTGGGAACCTCACTGTTTTTGCATCCAAGGATCAGCGTCTTGGTTGCCGTTTCGATCAGACAGTTTCCGGCGCTGTGATAGGTTGCGTTTCCGTTTTCAACAACAATACTTTCCAGACTGCTGCAAGACCAGAACGCCATCACCTTGATGGAGGAAACACTGCTCGGGATGGTAATGCTCTTCAAAGAAGTGCAATTTCGGAACGCCTCGGAGCCGATGGTTTGGAGGCTGTTCGGGAACGTCACTTCCGCCAAGGAAGTGCAATCGTAGAATGCGGAGTCGCCAATGCTTGTGATGCTCGCGCCAAGGGTAACCTCGGTCAAGGCGATGCACTGGTAGAATGCAGAGTTGCCGATGCTCGTGACGCCGCTTCCAAATGCAATGTTTTCCAGATTTGTGCATCTGTAGAACGCCGAATTGCCGATGGAGGTCACGGCATTGGGAATTTCGATGCTTGTCAAAGCACTGCACCCCTGGAAGGCGGATTCACCGATGGACGTAACACCGTTACCGATGATGAGCGTGTTCAATGCCTGACAACCGGCAAACGCGGATTTTCCGATGGAGGTAACAGTATCCGGAATCATGATGCTTGTCAAGGCCGTACAATAATGGAATGCCGATTCGCTGATGGTTTTGATACCGTTGCCGATGGTAACGTAGGTCAAGTTGGTGCAGTTGTAGAATGCACGTGATCCAAGCGTGCTCACTTGATCGGGGATCGTGATTTCGAATAACGACGAACAATACTCGAATGCAGAGTTTCCGATCGTTTTGAGACCGTTGCCCAGGATCACTTCATTCAATGCCGTGCAATTGTAGAATGCGGAATTGCCAATGCCCGTGACGTTATCGGGGAGCGAGATGCTTGTAAGGCTCGTGCAATACTTGAATGCAGAGTCGCCAATGCTTGTGATGCTGTTGCCGAACGTGATGTCGGTAAGGCTTGTGCAATAAATGAATGCATTATTGCCAATGCTCGTAACGCTGTCGGGGAGTGTGACGCTTACAAGGTTTTGGCAATTCTCAAACGCCATCAAGCCAATGTGTGTGATGCCGTTTTCAATCGTCACGGATTTGATAAATGTTTTGTATTCTTTCCAAGCCATGGAGGATGAAAGGTTGAGACCGGGCATTGCCCCCTCGCCTGAGATGGTCAATTCACCCGTGGTTAGATTCAGTGACCAGGTCAGATTGGAGAATATACCAAATTGGATTCGGTCAGTGATTTTGGTCTCACCGCAAGCCGTACAGGTGTAGAGGGTGGAAGGCGTGCCGCCATCCGAGGTAAAGTCCTCGCCGTCGTTCCATGTGTGAGGCTCGGTGACGGTGTCACCGCACTCGCAGAACTTCGCGTGCGTTTCGGAATCCATTACCGTCCAATCGCCGTAATCGTGATCGGGAAGTCTGTCGATGGTCTTGACGTCGGTTGCACCGCACTCCAAGCAGACGTAAAACGTCTCGCCATCGCTTGTATGGGTCGGAGGGACGGTAACGCTGCCGTCATCCCAGTCGTGGGGAGCGGTTATCGTGTCACCGCATTCGCAGGACTTCGCATGTGTTTCGGAATCCATTTGCATCCAATCACCGTGCTTGTGATCGGGAAGTCTTTCGATGCTTTGGGATTTGTTTGCACCGCAGCCGAGGCAGGTGTAAAGGATCTCTCCCTCACTTGTGTGGGTTGCGGGGACGGTCACGTTGCCTTCATCCCATTCGTGGGGAGCGGAGACGTATTTTTCGCAGATCGAACAGTATTTTTCATGATTTTCGTCATCTGTTTGATTCCAACCGTCTCCCTCGTGATAGGAAATCTCATTCGGGAGATTGAGGGTATGGCCGGAAGCGAACTGCCACTCGGCGGGGGTACCGCAATAGGTGATGGAGACGAGATTCAAGCAATTTTCGAACGCATGGACTGCGATTGCCGTCACGCTGTTCGGAATCTTGATGCTTGTCAGGCTTGTGCAGTCGGAGAAGGCATACTCTCCGATGCTCGTGACGCCATCCTTGATCACAATCGATTGGATGGAATCCTTGAAGCCTCTCCACGCGTCGGTGGAATTGGCAAGGAAGTCATTCATGGCGCCCGTGCCGAAGATGGTCAATTCACCCGTGATCTCGTCAAACTCCCAGGTGAGGTCTCCCCAGGTGTTGCCGGGATCGTTGAGGCAGGTCAGCGTATAGGAGCCTATGTTGAGATCCCATGTGCTATCCTTCTGGATCGCGTTCCATTCTGAGGGCGAGCCTTCATAGATGATTTCGGAAAGCTCGTAGCAGCCGTTGAAGGGGCTGATTTCAAAGATCCAAATACTCGTGGGAATGGTTACGGTTTTCAGACTTGTGCAATTCTTGAAGAGATTCCATGCAAGTGACGAAACTCCGCCGGGAATCGTGATGCTTTCCAGAGAAGTACAGGAGGAGAACGTCTCGGTTCCAAAGTACGCCAGATTGCTGCCGTCCTCGAAATACACGCTTGCCAGATTTTCACAACCGCGGAACGCACCTTCTCCGATGCCCGTCACGCTTGCGGGAATCGTGATGGAGGCCAGTGATTTACAATACATGAAAGCGTTGGTTTCGATTTTGGTAAGCCGGCTTCCGGAGTCGAAGATCACGGTTTCAAGCGCCCAACAATCGTAGAATGCACCGGCACCAATCGTTTGAACCGATGCGGGGATCGTGATTTCGGTGAGATCAATACAAGTGTTGAACGCGAAATTTCCAATGGTGGTCAGCTTGCTGTTCTCGGCGAACGTGATGGAGAGCAGACCGCCGTTGAAAACGTTCTCGCCGATGCTCACAACGCTTGCGGGGATCGAGACGTTTGCGAGCTTGATGCAATTCCAGAAAGCGTAATTGCCGATGGTTTCAAGGCTGCCGTTCTCGGCAAACAGGATGCTTTCCAGTGCCAAGCAATCCTGGAATGCATACGCGGGAATGGCGGTGACACTGTCGGGGATGCTGATCTGAAGAAGGGCTTCACATCCCGCGAAAGCATACGCTCCGATGCTCTCCAGGGAGTTCGGAAGAGAAATCCGGACAAGAGAGGAACAGTTTTGGAATGCGCTCTCTCCGATGCTCGTGATGCCCTCGGGAATCGTGATCTCGGTCAGCTCCGTGCATCCGTAGAACGCCTCGTTGCCGATTGCCGTCACACTGCCGTCCTCGGGAATGATGCTGGATTGGATGCCGAGCACCAGAACGCCTGTGTT
Organism: Clostridia bacterium; assembly: GCA_017517745.1. Lineage (GTDB taxonomy): Bacteria > Bacillota > Clostridia > Oscillospirales > CAG-272 > UMGS1865. Next base: position 10,487 of record JAFWYJ010000054.1, read on the forward strand.
GGCGTCGATCAGGCAGTTGTCGATGCTGAGATAGTTCGCGTTTCCGTCTTCAACGCTCAGAGAGGTCAGTGCGGAACAAGCGCGGAATGCGGATGCCGCAATCGTTTGGAGACTTGCGGGGAAGGTTACGCTCTCAAGGGAGTTGCATCCCAGGAAAGCAAGTTCGTCGATGCTCTCCAGCGTGTTCGGGAAGGAGACGGAGACGATGCCCGTAAATTTGCGGAAGGTTTGCGCGCCGATTTTGGTCACGCCCGCGGGAATCACCAGCTCGGTGATCTCGTTGCCGTCCGATCCCAGAACGTGTACCGTGCCGGAGCGATCGCCGTTCGGGCGGGCGTTTTCATCGGCGAAGACGATGTTCAGCCATGCCGCAACGTCGGTGATGTAGGTTTTTGCTCCCGATGTTTGGAAGAAGGCATTGGAGCCGACATTGTTGAGTGTGGAGGGAAGCTTCACGCTCTGCAAGCCGTTGCAACGGAAGAACGCATACGCTCCGATGCTCGTCACGCCTTCACCGATGGTGACCGAGTGGATGGCGTTCGTGTGTGCTCTCCATGCAGCGGTGGAGGTTTCGGAAAAGTCGTTCATTGCACCTGTTCCGGAGATCGTCAAAGCTCCCGTGATCTCATCGAAGGACCAGGAGAGATCGCCCCAGGTTCCCGTGATGGTGTAGCAGGAAACCGAGAAGTTTCCGGTGTTCGCGCTCCAATCGGTACCCTTGGAAACCGCCTCCCATTGTGCGATGGTTTCCTGATAGACGATGCTTTCCAGACTCGTGCAGTTCTCAAATGCACGGACACCGACGTTGGCAAGTGCGCTGCCCTTATCAAACGTTACGGTGGTGAGACCGGTACAGTTGCAGAAGGCAAAATCACCGATATTGGTAACGCTTGCGGGAATTTGAATGCGAACAAGCGATTTGAAGCCGTAAAATGCTCTTTCCGGAATTGCCGTAATACCGTCGGGGATCACCAGATCGGTCATTTCTTCGCCTTCATCGTTCAAAACGTGGATGTTGGCTCCGTAAAAGGTAGGATTGGAAATTGAATTTCCAAACCAGACGTTCAGCCATGCCTCCACATCCAAAACGTATACGTCCGTCATACCCATGACGTTTGCAAAAGCATTGGGTGCAATGGTTGTCACACTGCCCGGAATGGTGATGGATTTGAGCTCGCAGCAATCGGAAAATGCATAAGACTCGATTGTCGCAAGCTTACTGTTTTTCGAAAGTTCGATTTGAGGAAGGGTGGAGCAGTAATAGAAGGCATACTCCCCGATGCTTTCGACGCTGTCGGGAATCGAGATGCTTTGCAGATTGCTGCAATTGTGGAACGCGTAGGAGCCGATGCTCGTGACACCCTCCTCAATCGTCACCGATTGAATGGAGGAGGCGTAGGAGTCCCAAGGGGAGCCGGCGTAGGAGAAATTGTCCATCGCGCCCTCACCAACGATCAACAGATCTCCCGTTTCCTCATTCAAGAGCCAAGAAAGATTGCCGATCTTGCCGCTTTGGTAGCCATTGTAGACAACGCTGTAATTGGTTGCTCCATCATCCCAATAGCTGCCTTTTTCGATGGCATCCCATTCAGAGGGAGATCCGGCGTAATAGATTTGCTGCAGCGCACCACAGTAGCGGAACGCCTGTCCTCCAATGGAGGTCAGAGTGACGGGAAGATTCACCGTGTTCAGCATGCTGCAGGAAGCGAATGCCCGATAGCCGATGGTTGTGAGCGTTTCGGGAATGGCGATGTCGGAAAGGGATGAACAGTAATCAAATGCCGAATCTTGAATTTCGGTCACATCGCCGAGGATCTCGATACCGGAAAGACTTGTGCATTGATAAAACAGAGAGTTGGCGATTGTGGTGACGCCTGCGGGAAGCGAGATGTTGCACAGGGCAGAGCAATTCCGGAAGGCACCTTGCTCAATGCTCGTCACGGTTTCGGGAATGTTGACGTTTTGCAAATTTGCGCATCCGTCAAAGGCGGAGGAGCCGATGCTCTCAACGCCATCGGGAATCCAGATTTCTCCCAATCCCGCACCATGGAAGAGACCGTCCTCCACGCGGGTAATGCCGGAAGGGAGTGAGATGTTCCAAAGGGAAGTGCAGTTTTCAAAGGCGAAATCTCCAATGCTTGTCACACTGTCGGGGATAAAAACGTAGCCCAAATTTTCACAGCCGGAAAATGCAGAACCGCCGATGCTTTCAACCCCCTCGGGAAGTTGGACGTCGCAAAGGCTCGTGCAGTTGTAGAACGCGCTATTTCCGATGCTTGTCACAGTCGACGGAATCGAAACGTATGACAAGTTCGCAAAATTGCGGAACGCATAGTTGCCGATGCCGGTGACACCTTCTTCAATGGTAATCGTTTGAACGGCATCCTTGTATTGCAGCCAGACCACGTTATCGTTCCAGGCTTCAAAGTTTGCCATTTTTCCGTTTCCGGAAAGGGTGAGTTCTCCCGTGGATTCGTCGAATGACCACGAGATCAGACCGTGTGTGCCGCTGTGGATGCCGTCCTCTGCCGCAGCTGAGAGCGTCAATCCGACTGCCAAGAGGACAGTCAGCAACAGGGTGGAGAGCGCGATCAGTGTCTTTTTCATGATGAAAAAGCCTCCTTTATGTTTTTGTTTTTATATATCAAGAGTGATACGGTTCTTTCAAATCACTCAAAATACGCGTTTGCCGCGAGGTTGTATTCATACAACGCCTTGACGGTATTACATACGGGAACCGAGAACGGATCGTCACTGTACTTCAAAAGTGCGGTATAGGCATAGCTCAGCACACTGTATTCCAGCGTCATGCCGTCCGCCTCTACGGTGTAAACTCTGTCGAGGTCCTTCGAGACGATGTTTGGAATATCGACGTACCAATAATTCGTTCCAGCCTCGTTCACGGGCATAACCGCTTTGCCGTCAATGAGGAAGGTATGGTCGGAGATGGATCCCGATGTCAGCCGGAAATAGTGACGGATCGTGGTCTCGGACTCGAGGAGCACGCTCGAGCCGAAGTAGGTCAGCCCGGTGTTGGGGGTGCCGCTCTGCGCCATCGCGTAATCCGCCAGCGTCTCTGCCGTGATCTCGGTCAGCTGCGGATCTGCCATGCCGCCGCCGAAGTGAACGCTTGCCGCCTCACCGTAGGCAATCAGCGCTTCCATCAAAGCGACCTGCTCCGGGGAGTAGGAATCGGCGTTCTCAATCAGCGTCTCGGCATAACCTCGTATGCTCTTCTCATAGAGGATTCCCTCGGTGCCGTCTCCGCGCACGATGCGCGCCGAGACGATCGAGTTGATCTCCTTCGCGGGGAGCGTGGGATTGATGACGTAGTAGGTCACGCCGCCTGCGGTCTTGGTACGCGCTTCGCTCAAGAGGATCTTTTCGGTTGAGCCATTGGGATAGGCGATGAGGATATATGCGTTTGCATCCTGTTTCGTTTCCTCGCTCACCTCAAAATAGAAGTTGATCGAGATGTCGCCATTGAGGCTGATGCTGTAACCGTACAAAGCCGCGATGCCGTCGCGGAAGCCTCCGCAGATCGAGCACTTATCCTTGCCGTCGGGGAAGCTGTGCGAAACGGTGTAGGTGATCTTGTAATTGCCCGTGTCGGTATCCCAACGGTCTCCCTTGGTGATTGCCTCCCACTCTGCGGGAGATCCGCCGTAGACGATCGAGGTCAGATTGCTGCTTAACAAAAACGTTGATACGCCAAAGCTCTTGACGCTCTTCGGGATGGTGACGGTTTTCAGACTTGTGCAATAGTAGAACGCGCTGTCCCCAATGCTTGTCACGCCCTCCGGAATGACGACGTTGTCAATCATATCACAGCTGGCAAACGCTCCGTTTCCAATCGTTTTCACCCCGCTTGGAATCGTGATTTGAGAAAGATTGTTGCAGTTGTAGAGCATGTGATCGGGAATGGCTGTCAAGCCGGTGGGGATATTGATGCTTGTCAGAGAGGTGCAGTATTCGAACGCATTTATTCCAATGCTTACGACGCTGTTGGGGAGCGAAACTCTGACAAGCGTCTCACAATTGGAAAAAGCATGCGAGTTGATATACTTCAGCCCGTCCAATGCCGTGAGGCTGACAAGGTTCGTCCCGCCATCGAACGCGCCTTTGGCGATGCCGACGGTACCCGGACGCAGGGTCACCGAGGTTGCCGACGCATCACAGGCGATCACCCAACCGTTGACGTAGGAAACGCCGTTTTCGATCTGAATCAGCTTGGTACAACCTAAAAACGGATAGTAATCAACGCTCGTCACGCTGTCGGGAATGGTGATGCGCTCGAGGTTGGCACACTCTCTGAACGCATAGTAGCCGACGTTTGTGACACCTTCCTCAATGACAACCGATTTGATTTGGCTCTTATAGGCTCTCCAAGCATCGGTGGAGGAGGGTCTTTCAAACATCCTCATCTCACCCTCGCCGGAGATGACCAATTCTCCCGTGGTCTCGTTCAGCGTCCAGGTCAGATCGCCCCACGTGCCGCTGTGGACGGTGTCATCCGCCGATGCGGAGAAGATGAGCCCGACTGCCAACAAAGCAATCAGAAGTAGAGTTGAGAGTGCTAACAGTGTTTTTTTCATGATTGTTTCATCCTTTCTTCCTTGCAAAAGCAAAATACGCGCGGTTGAAGTCATTTGAAAACAGATTCATACATCTTCATTATATCACAGAAAGTAGCTTCGGTCAAGGCTTTTACTGCTTTTTCTTACCATTTTTATTATCTTGTGATTTCTTTGGTTTTCTATTGATTTTTTGCGTTTGATGTGCTATAATGATACGGTGTTCGCGAAATATCGCGGAGATTTTTGCAAGGAGATGGAACATGAAAAAATTTGACGGAATCCTGATTTGCAGCGATTTGGACGGAACGCTGTTGCAAAAGAACGAATACGTCTCACCCGAGAACCGTGAGGCGATTGCATATTTCAAGAGCGAGGGGGGAACCTTTACCTTCATCACCGGGCGCATGCCGCGGTTCGTTGGCAATTGCATTGATGCCGTGCGCCCCAATGCGCCGATCGGTTGCATCAACGGTGGCGGAATTTATGATTATCCAAACAAAAAATATCTTTGGACACACGAAGCTTCCCGTGACATTCTGGATCTGGTCGAGCTGGCAGAGCGGGAAATGCCGTCTCTCGGAATTCAGCTCAATACCTTTGAAAATACCTATTTCTGTCGAGACAATTCGGTCATGGTTTGGTTTCGGGAGCTGACCGGTGCGGAATATCTGACCTGCAACTGCCGCGAGACGGAGGAACCGATCGCAAAGATCCTGTTCGGTGTCGAGACGGAGGAGGAGATGGAGCGGCTGGATCGCCTTTTGAAGGCACATCCCACGGCGAAAAACTTCGACTTTGTCAGTGCGGAAAAGACACTTTATGAGATCCTTCCCAAGGGGGTCAACAAGGGGAATCTTCTGGCTCCGATGGTGAATCTTTTGGGGATGGAGCTCGAAAAGACGATTGCCGTGGGAGACTATGACAACGACGTCCAGATGCTCCGTGCCGCAAAGCTCGGAATCGCCGTGGCGAACGCCTCTCCCGCCGCCAAGGCTGCTGCAGATCACGTCACCGTCAGCAACGAGGAGCATGCCATTGCGAGAATCATTTCGGATCTCGACAGCGGCGCTCTGCAAATTTAAATGCAATCAAAAAGTCCTGTATCTGTCAACGCGGCAGACACAGGACTCTTCTTTTGGGCAAGATTATTTTTCAAAATCGCGACTTTCACGCCGCTTCGACAAGAGGAATGTGGTATGATAGAGACGGTCAAGAAAAATCTTGCGATCGAAAGGAGAAAGAAAATGAAAAAAACCTTGTTATGCGCGCTCGCGCTTTGCACGTTGCTCACGGGATGCCGGATCGACACACAAACGCCGCCGCGTGAAGAGCAGACGCCCGAAACCCAGCCCCCAAAAGAGACCGAGATAACCACGGATGCAGACGATACGCGGCTCGCATATTACGAGCAGCTGGTCTCCCAGTTGCAACAGGAGTTGCTGGATTTGAAAACCGAGATTTACATCGACCGTGTGGAATATGAATCGCGCATTGCCGAGTTGGAGAAGGGAAGCGAAACCACGCCCGCCCCGGAAGAACCGCCTTCCGCACCATCGACGGAGTTGCCGTTTGCCTATCAGATCGAAAACGGCGGCGTGATCATTACCGCCTACACGGGTAAGCAAAAGCAGGTGAAGATTCCCGCAACGATTGAGGGATATCCCGTGGTCGCCGTGGGAGATCGCGCCTTTATGGACAACGTGGTGCTGACCTCGGTGGTGCTTCCCGAAGGCGTTGTGAGCATCGGATGGTTTGCCTTTTCGGGGTGTGTTTCCTTGGAAAACATTCTGATTCCCGCAGGTGTCTCGACGATCTCCTACGGCGCGTTTCAAAATTGCCGTGCCACGCTCAGCATCACGTGCGCCGCAGGCTCCTACGCCGAGGCGTACGCGAGAAGCTATGGGATGGGCGTGAAACGAGGATAGTGTGAGATGTTTGACTTTTGTGGGGGTACTTTTGAAAAAGCCACCCCCACACTCTTTTTGCCTTCGGCGACCAAAGAAACTTTTTGAAAAAAGTTTCTCCGGACTCTTCAAAAACTTTTATCGCATGGGTATAAAGGTATGTTTTTATCCCTGCGCTCGATCAATTCCCATTTTGCATACCCATCCGTGGCAAAACAAAAAGAAAGCCATTTTGGGTGGTGGTCCCAAAATGGCCGCGGGAGCTAATGAAAGGGTAACGCGCACAGATAAACAATTACGTTGATACCCATGCGATAAAAGTTTTTGCGGGGGCGTGGGGGAGCTTTTCTCAAAAAGCTTCCCCACAAAAAATTTTATTTTATCATTTCAAACGGGCAAACGTCGTTTTTGCGCGTGGGCAACAGACGGAAGGCGAAGGAAAACGCGGTTTCTTTCAAGCGATATTTTTGATCCAGGGAGGGACCGCAGGAGTTCGATCCGATGCCGCTGTGACGGTAGTCGATATGTACCACGGTTTCGTCAAGCGGTGTCAGTTCATAGTTGTGAGCGGTCTTGGTCAGCTGCTCGTCTGTGTAGTGCGAGCAGTTGAAGCTGAAGGTTTTGCTTTCCTCGGTGTTGAGCGCGACGAGCGACTGTCCCGCGTGCGTGGAGACCTCCATCCAGCGGGTGTCGGTGTGCGCCATGTTTTCCTGCGGACGGACGTAGGGCTCGAAATGCTCGGTCACCGTGGTCTCGAAGAGTCCCATGCGCGAGGCGTGACGCTTGTCCTCATAGGATTCCACCGGACCTCTGCCAAAGTAGCGGAGTGCTTCAAAGCCCTTCGGCATTTGGAAGACAAAGCCGAAACGCGGCAGGAAAGGCAGATTTTCGGCGACCTTGGCGTCGGTTTTCACGGTCAATCCCTCTCCGCGACGGAAGACGTAGCTGACTGTGAGCCACAAAATCGGACGCTTGGCGGGAGCCGCCATCGAAAGGCTTGCGGACACCGTGATGCTGTCGTCGGTCGCGTCAACGAGACGGCAATCATAACAATGCAGCTTCATGCAGTCAAATCCGACAGAAACCCAATCGCGCTTGATGCGACGATCGTTGTCGGTGGGCGCGCGCCAGATCGTGGGGGAGACGGGAGAGGAAAGAAGCTCCTTGCCGTCGGCAACGATCGAGGAGATCAAGCCGTGCACGGAATCCACAGTCCAAGCCATATTGCCATCGACAACGCGGATCGATTTTTCAGATTCTTCTGCGGCAAAGGACGCGCGTACGGCGTGCTTGCGGACGGGAGCGGGCATGGCGGCAACGGGAAGCTCGAATTGCTCAAAGCCCACCTCGTGTCCAGCGTCTGCCCATGGATGCGCGACGTTGGAGCGGAAGGAAAGGTTGAGATAGCAGAAGCCGTCAAGGTTTTCAAGATCTCCCAGGGGCAGCGCATAGGTGCGGGTAGTCTGGGGGCGCACCGCAAGATTTGCGATTCTGCCCTGACGGATCACGCGTCCGTTGCGCTCGACCGTCCAGCAGAGATCGAGATCGGAGAGATTGGTGAAATAGCGGTAATTGCGCAGCGTGACCGTCTTTTTCGCGGGATCGAAGGCGGTGACGCGGCAGGGGCGGAGGACGTTTTTGTATTCCATCGCGCCCGTGTGAGGACGGCGGTCGGGATAAAACATGCCGTCTACGCAGAAGTTGGAGTCATGGGGGGTGTTTCCGAAGTCACCGCCATAGACGTAGGCAGGCTTTCCGGGAACGCCGATGTCCACCGAGTGATCAAGCATCTCCCACACACAGCCGCCGAAGAAGCTGTCGTGCGCGTAGATGCACTGCCAATATGCTTCGAGATCACCGGGGCCGTTACCCATCGCGTGCGCGTATTCGCACAGGAAGAGCGGCTTTGTGATCGAGCGGCTCTTCATATAGAAGGGGATGGTGTTGGTGGATTTGTTTCCCGTCGGCTTTTTCTCGGTGAGATAAAGATACATTCCGCTCTCAATATCGATGTAGTCCATTTCTTGGCGCTTGACCTTGCCTTTGGCACAGTTATAGATCGAGTCGGCGCGGCGCGAGGCGTCCTCGCAGTGGACGATGCAGCCGGGCATGCGGCGGTGGAAATAGTCGCTCATCAAGCGGTGATTGAGTCCGGTTCCGCTTTCATTTCCGACCGACCACATCAGAATGCAGGCATGGTTCTTGTCGCGCTCCATCATGCGCTCGGCACGATCGAGGTAAGCCTCGGTCCAATCGGGATTGTCGGTAAATTCATCCCAATTTCCCACCGCCTGCATGCCGTGCGTTTCAAGGTCGGCTTCATTGCAGACGTAAAATCCGAGGCGGTCGCAAAGCTCGTAAAAGCGAGGATCGTTGGGATAGTGGCTGGTGCGGATCATGTTCATATTGTGCGCCTTGAGCAGATAGAGATCGCGCAAAATATGATCCATCGGTGTCGCCGCGCCAAGCAACGGGTGGCTGTCATGGCGGTTGATGCCCTTGCCCTTGACCTTTTTGCCGTTGACGTAAAGGATCTTGCCCTTGACCTCAAAGCGGCGCAAACCCACCTCCTGGCGAATATGCTCTTCGCCCACGGTCAACCAAAGGGTGTAGAGCAGGGGCATCTCGTCGCTCCAAAGCGCGGGAGCGTCAACGTCAAGGGTGAGCGTATGCGCTGCATCCACGGTCACGCTGCCACTTGCCAGAGCGGTTCCGTCGGGGGCGCAGAAGCGATAGGCGACGTCGGTCTTGCCGTTCGAGGTGAGGTCCGCGGTGACGGTCGCGCGGGAAAGGTCCTCCGAGACCTCGTTGCGCACGTAGAGATCGGTCAGGCAGACCTTGTCACGAAGGAGCAGGTAGACCTCGCGGAAGATGCCCGAAGTGCGGATCTTGTCCTGGTCCTCAAGATAGGATCCGTCGCACCATTTGAGCACCAGCACCTTGATATTGTTGACGCCCGCCACAAGATATTCGTTGACGGCGATCTCGGTGGTCATGTGGCTGACCTGGCTGTAAGCCGCGAAGCGGTTGTTGACGTAAACGTAAAAACAGGAATCCACGCCCTCGAAATTGAGCTTGACGTCACGCGTTTTCAGCGTTTCGGCATCGATCTCAAAGTCGCGCTCGTAAAGTCCGCAGGGGTTGTCGTTGGGGACGTGCGGTGCGTCAACGGGGAAGGGATAGTTGACGTTGGTGTAGTGCGCGGTGTCATAGCCGCGTCCCATTGCCAGCTGCCAGCTCATGGGGACGTCGAGACGGTCGTAGCCCTCCGAGGAATATTCGGGCGCGGTGAAATCGGGAACGTCATTCAAGGACGCAAAATAACGAAAGCTCCACTCGCCGCAAAGAGAAAGGAAGCGGTCGGACACGGCGCGGTTGCCCGTTTCGGCGGCTTCGTCACTTTGATAGGGGATGAAATAAGCGCGCGGCTTTTCACAGCCCACGTGCAGATGCTCAAGCGAGAGATGATAGCGGAATTCGTTTTTCATGGTAGAAAAGTCCTTTCTTTTCATGCGATGTTTGTTTGCTTATAGTCTATCATAAATGATCTCACAATGCAATCGTTTTTTGAAAAAAAGAGTATTTTTTGCCAAGTTTTCGAAATGTTTTGCCGGGATGAAAAAATCTTTGCGGGGGAGATCGTTCTTGGAAGATCTCCCTCGCAAAACTTACGTAGTTTCGGAATAATAAATCCGTCCTTTTTTGAGATTGTCACCGAGCAGCTCGGAGACGGTGACCACGTCATATCCCTCTTCGTGCAATCGCTTCAGCAAGAGCTTGGTGGCGTCATAGGTGCTTTCGTAGATGTCATGCATCAGAATGATGTCGCCGTTCTTGAGTGAATTCATGATGTTGTCAACAATGCGGTTGACGCGGATCTCACATTCCTCGTCGGTGATGCCCGCATAGTATCGGTTGGAGGAATTCCAATCGTCCGAATCCACGCTCCACATGATGACCGAATAGGGACAGGTCTGCACACGGTCTGCGGAGATCTTTCCGCCGATCGGGCGCATCAGATTGATCTTGTAGCCCGGAACCTGCTTGCGGATCTCCTGCTCGGTCATGTTCAGCTCATAGCGAAAGTCGTCCTCGGAGCAGCTGTCATAATAAACCTCGTGAGTGTATCCGTGAATCCCGATCTCGTTGCCTTTTTCGATGGCGTAGGCAACGCTGTCACCGCCTGCAACGCGGTCGCCCACCACGAAAAAGGTGGCGTGATAGCCGTATTTCTCAAGCTCGTCCACAATGCCCTTGGTTTGGTCTTTGTAATGCTGAGGACCGTCGTCAAAGGTCAGTGCCACGCGCTTGGTGGGTTTGGGTTCCTCGGTGGCGAGCGGTTCCACGTCGGGGATCGGCAGATAGGCCGGACGATCCATTTCGGTGTAACAACCCACCAAGGTGAGCGCGAAAGAGATCAGGAGCAAACATGTGGTTGCGCACTTGGCGATGCGCTTTTTGGCAATCATGAAAAATACACCTCGGCGGATAGTTAATAATATAATTTTATTATACTATACCACCGAGGTGTTGTCAAGTGATTATTTTCCTTTTTTCGCACTTTTTTGCAGTGCTTTTCTCAAATGCTTATTCTGCGTATTTTGCTTCAAAATCCGCCATGCTGACGACCTTGCCCGAGAGGCGCGATTCCTCCGCCGCAAAGGCGATCATGTGATTGCGGCAGGACTCGGCGATGTCACAGACCGAGGTGTTGGGAACGCCGTTCAGCATGTCGCGCAGTGCCAGCATGATGCCGGTATCTCCGCCGCCGTGTCCGCCCACGATCGAGTCGACGGTGTTCAATCCCTTGAGGTCGATGTATTCGCGGTCATGCTTTTCAAAGTCGAAGATCTCGATGGTGGGGGAGCTCATGTTGGCGGTCAGCTCGCCCTTGGTTCCCATGATGCGGATGAAGCGTCCGCCGCGGCTGAAGGCGCTCATGGTGAAGTTAACCAGCACGCCGCCCTCAAATTCGACATTGACAACCTGATGGTCGACCACGTCGTTGTCACACTTGTAAACGCATTTGCCGTATTGCGTCGTGCGCAGTGCCTCTTCCACCTCGGCGTCTGTGGGAGCGACCTTTTGTGTGGCGGCCTCGCGGAACCAGTCGGTCTTTTTCTTCAGATAAAGCTTGACGGCGTCATAGGGGCATTTTTCGGCGTGCGGACAGCCGTCGATGCAACGCTCGGGAGAACCCTCGGGGGCATTTGCGCGGGTGAAGTGTTGCAACGAGCCGAAGCTTTGCACACGTGTACATTTCTTGCCGATCAGCCACGCGAGGATGTCCATGTCGTGGCAGGATTTTTGCAAGAGCATGAAGGAGGAACGCTCGCTGTTGCCCCAGTTTCCGCGTACGAAGCTGTGGCTCTGGTGGGTGTTGCCGACCTCCTCGAGGTGTTGGATGTTCATGATCTCGCCCAATCGTCCGCTGTCGATGATTTGTTTGAGCGCCATGAAGAACTGCGTATAGCGCAGAACGTGGCAGATCAGGACGAAGACGCCCTTTTTCTCAGCTGCCTTCTGCAGGGCAATGCATTCCTCGGGAGTGGGCGTGGCGGGCTTTTCGAGAAGCAGGTTGTATCCCTTTTCGATCGCCTTCATCGCGGGTGCAAAATGGTCGCGGTCCATCGTGGCGATGATCGCAACTTCTGCCATCTTTGGCATTTCCAGGAGCGGTTCCCAGGTGTCAAAGCAGAGGTCTGCGGGGATACCGTGCTTTTCCTTTATATAATTGCGTCTGCTTTCGATCGGCTCGGCAACCGCCACCACCTCAAAGTCCTCGGACAGATGATCTCGGGCGACATCGGTATAGGTTTTTCCTCTTCCTCCGGCTCCGATGAGGATCAGTTTGTGTTTCTTTTGGTTTTGTTGCATGATTTCTTCTCCTTTTTGATTGGAAGACTATTGACTTGCTGTCGAGAATATGATACAATAAAAAACGGAATCCGTCAATTCACAAATTCATCGAAAAGGTGGATTTTTCAACTGTTTTAAAAGGAGCGCGAGAAAATGAGATCGATTGGGTATTATCGTTTTGACGATTTGGAAAACCGTCGGAACAGCCTGAAGCTGTGCAGTCAGGCTTCCGACAAGCTTCCTTTGCTGGTGAATTGCATGGGAAGTTTTTTCGGTCTGTCTCGCTTTTTGACCGATAACGCGGAAGGCAGATTGGATTACTATCTGCTTTACGTGGTGCAAGGAAAGCTGCACATGTGCTTTCCCGACGGAGAGCGCGAGCTGACACCCGGAAACTTTGTGATCATCCCGCCGCAGACACGCTACCGTTATGCCTATCCCGGCGGCGGTGAAATATCCTATTTTTGGGTGCATTTTACGGGCGCGCAGGTCGATTCGATCTTGAAGGAATACGCGCTCTCGCTCTATCCCGCTTTGCACAAGATCGAGGAGGACGGCAGTGTCGGACGAAAATTCCGGAATCTGTTCGATTCTTTTTCACAGCAGGATGCCTTTCGCGACAGAGAGATGGGGATTTTGTTTGAGCGGTTGCTCATTTTTTTGGCGCGGCGCGTGGCAAACGGCGGTCGCAATACCCAACTCTTGGCGGCATCGCTTCAGCTGCTTCACTCGTCCTATCACGAGGATCTCCGTGTCCCCACGCTGGCAAATGCGGAAAATCTGAGCGTTTCGCGATACAACGCCGTGTTCCGTCAACAGCTTGGGATCTCTCCCGTGGAATATTTGACCAGAATCAGAATGTCCTCCGCCTGTGAGCTGCTCGAGACCACCGATCTTTCGGTGAAAGAGATCGGCGCGATGGTGGGATATGCCGATTCTCACTTTTTCAGCCGCGTCTTCCGCGCGCGGTTGGGCGTTTCTCCCAAGGCATACCGCAACGGAGATCGGGAAGGGGGGACGTCGGGATGAAATATGACGTTGAGCGGGCGGTTGTGAGGCTTTCGGTACGAGAGCTTTGTGAGACGGCGCTTCTTGCCGGAGATCTCGATCTGCGCCCCGGAACCTCGCGACGTTTTTCTGCGGAACGCGCGGCGATCGGTGCCAAGGTACACAGAAAGCTGCAGGCGGAGGCGGGGGTGTTGTACGACGCCGAGGTGACAATGACCAACACCACGCTGCACCGAGGAATCGCATACGAGGTCAGCGGCCGCGCGGACGGCATCCTGCACACCGATCCTTTGACGGTTGACGAGATCAAGACCGTCAGCGGAAAGGCGTTTGATCTTCCTCCCGCGCCGCTTCATGACGCGCAGGCAAGATGCTATGCCTATTTTCTTTGCCGTGAGCGAAATCTCTCGTGCGTGCAGCTGCGATTGACCTACTACCGTCTTGAGGATGGGAAAACAAAATATCTGATCACCCATCATTCCGCTGAGGATCTGCGGGGTTTCTATTTCGATTTGCTTTCGCGTGTCGAGAGACGCGTAAGGCTTCTGATCGAGCGCATGACGGAGTCCTTGCCGTCGGTCGAGCAGGCGCGGTTTCCCTATTCCTCTGTGCGCCACGGTCAGGACATCATGATTCGCGAGTGTTACCGCGACATCCGTGCCGGAAAAAGACTCTTTGTGGAAGCGCCGACCGGAACGGGAAAAACCATCTCGGCACTCTATCCGGCAGTGCGCGCGATGGGGGTGGGAAGCTGTGACAAGATTTTTTATCTGACCGCAAAGGCGGCGGCAAGAAGAGAAGCCTACCGCGCCGCGGCGAAGCTCTTTGAGGCGGGCGCGCGGTTGCGGACAGTGGTCTTGACCTCGCGGGAGCAGATCTGCCGCAATGAGTCGGCAAAATGCGATCCCATGGGGATCTCGGGGCATTGCAATCCCACCGATTGTCCTTATGCCAAGGGCTTTTTCGACCGTTTGGGAGATGCTCTTTGCGACGGACTTGCGGCACAGCACGGCTTTTCCCGCGTGGCGGTGCTTGATCTTGCCGCGCGTTATCGCATCTGCCCTTATGAGCTCCAATTGGAGCTTTCGGAGCTTTGCGACGTCGTGATTTGTGACTATAACTATGTTTTTGACCCTCACGTCTATCTGCGACGCTATTTCGATCCCGATGCGGGAAGAGGGGAGCGGTACGTCTTTCTGATCGACGAGGCGCACAACCTCGGAGACCGCGCCGCGGCGATGTATTCCGCAAGCCTTGACAGCGAAACGGTTGCGGGGCTTTGGCGCGCACTTCCCGAGACAGAGGAAAGCCTTCGTGAGAGTCTGGAGGGGCTGAGCGTGACCATGCACGGTTTCCGCCGCCTTTGCGAGGAAACGCTTTTTCGGGATGAAGCCGGCGTGGAGAGGGGATACTATCTCAACCGCAGACCGCTGGAGGAGTTTCACGCGCAAGTTTGCGCGGTGCGCGCGGTGCTGGACACGTGGCTCAGACGCCATCGGGGAGATGCTTTGGAGGGCGAGGTTCATGCTTGTGCCGTGGCACTGAAGCATTTCGAGGTGGTGAGCGAGCATTATGACGAACGCTTTCTGACCTTTCTCGAAGCAGAGGGGGAGAGCATGACGGTTCGGCTGGTTTGTCTGGATCCCTCCGCGATTCTTTCATCGCGGCTTTCCCTGGCACATGCCTCGGTACTCTTTTCGGCAACGCTGACGCCTCCCGACTATTTTGCCGATATCCTCGGAGGCGGAAAGGATGCGGTGCGCATTTCTCTGCCGTCTCCCTTTGATCCCGCCCATTGCTGTCTGGTTGCCGTTCCAACCGTCAGCACGCGCTTTGAGGATCGCGACAAATCCTGTCGCCGCGTGGCGGCACTCATCGCCGCGTCTGTGTCGGGGAAAACGGGAAACTACATCGTCTATTTTCCGTCTTACGACTATATGGAGAAGGTGCTGGAGAGTTTTTCCAAGCATTATCCCAAGGTGCAGACCATCGTGCAAACGCGCGGGATGGAGCCTTCCGAGAGAGAAGGTTTTTTGAATGCTTTTCGCGATGACGGACGTTTGCGAGTCGGCTTTTGTGTGCTCGGCGGCTCGTTTTCCGAAGGAATTGATCTTCCGGGCGGCGAACTCATCGGCGTGGTGATCGTCGGCACGGGGTTGCCCGGCATCTCCAACGAGCGCAATATTCTGCGGGAATACTATGACAACACCCGCGAGCGTGGGTACGATTATGCCTACGTCTATCCCGGCATGAACCGCGTGCTGCAGGCGGCAGGGCGCGTCATTCGCAGGGAGGATGACCGCGGCGTGATCGTTCTCATTGATGATCGCTATGCCGAAGAACGCATGAAAATGCTCTTTCCCGACCATTGGTCTGAAATCAAATATGCAAGAAAACCTTCAGAACTTGCAGAAATGGTGTCTGCTTTCTGGGGAAGCGAGAAAAATGAAGGATAAAATGCAAAAAATATTTTATAAAATTGCAAAAAGCTATTGCAATCCTTTCAGTATTATGCTATAATATGCAAGTATTGATATTCGTCGGCATGACCGATCGTGCAAGGAGCGTATGATTATGGAGTTTTCAAGGATGAGCGGCGAGGAGCGTTCGGCTCTTCTCAAAAAGCTGAGAAAGGAATATGCAGAGGCGCAGGGAAGAGGGCTTTCTCTCGATCTGTCCCGCGGAAAGCCGGGAGCGGAGCAGCTGGACCTTGTGCAGCGTATGCTCGGCTGCATTTCTTATTCCGAGGACTGTCGTACCGAGGACGGCTTTGATTGCCGTAACTACGGTATTCTCGACGGCATCAAGGAGGCAAAGCGGTTGTTTGCCGAGGTGCTGGGACTTCGTGAGCAGGAGCTTTTCATCGGAGGCAACTCTTCTTTGAATTTGATGTATGACACGGTGGCTCGTGCCATGCTTTACGGTGTTTGTGAGAGCGAGCGTCCGTGGTGCCGCGAGGAAAAGATCAAGTTCATCTGCCCCGCGCCCGGCTATGACAGACACTTTGGCATCTGTGAGTCGCTTGGCATCGAAATGATTACCGTGGATATGACTCCCACCGGCCCCGATATGGACGCGGTGGAGGCGTTGGCTGCGGCCGATCCTCTGATCAAGGGTATCTGGTGCTGCCCCAAATATTCCAACCCCGACGGAATCACCTATTCCGACGAAACGGTTCGCCGCTTCGGTGCAATGAAGACAGCGGCAAAGGACTTCCGCATTTTCTGGGATAACGCTTACGTCATTCATGATCTGTATCCCGACCGCGCCGATACGCTTGCCGACATTTTCGAGGCTTGCTCGGCATACGGCAACCGCAACCGCGTGTTCTATTTCGCCTCCACGTCGAAGATTTCTTTCCCCGGTTCCGGTGTTGCCATCATGGCGGCGTCGGAGGAGAACCTCGCGCAGATCATGCCCATCATCAGTGCGCAGACCATCGGATTTGACAAGATCAATCAGCTTCGTCACGTGCGCTATTTCCAATCTGCGGAAAATATGCACCGTCACATGATGCGTCTGGCGGATCTGATTCGTCCCAAGTTCGAGATCGTGCTCAACACGCTGGAGAAGGACCTCGGCGGAACGGGCGCGGCACGTTGGACCAAGCCTTTGGGCGGCTATTTTGTCAGCCTGTTTGTCAAGGACGGTTGCGCGAAGCGCACCTATCAGCTTTGCAAGGAGGCAGGAGTCAAGCTGACCGACGTCGGCGCGACCTATCCTTACAAGAAGGATCCCCATGACAGCAATATCCGTATCGCGCCCACGTTCCCGAACTCCAAGGATCTGCAGGAGGCGATGAATATTCTTACACTTTGTGCAAAGATCGCCGTTCTGGAGCAGTTGGAGGCTTGAGCGATGCTTTGAGGGAGGGGCTTGGATGCCCCTCCCAAAGTTTTTGAGAGAATAGAACGGGAAAGGAGAATTACCGTGACACAGGCAGAGCGCAATCCGTTTTTGCACAGCGACAGCAACAAACGCTATTATACCTATGATTATTATCTGCGCCAAACCTTTGGCGGGAAATGCGCAAAGTTGCCGCTTGACGCGGGCTTTACCTGCCCAAACGTCGACGGAAGGTGTGGCAGAGGCGGGTGTATTTATTGCTCCAATCGCGGAAGCGGCGATTTCGCACCCGATGCAGCGCTTTCGATCGCCGAGCAGATCGCGCGCCAAAAGCAGTTGTTTTCCCGCAAGTGGGACGTTTCCCGCTGTATCGCCTATTTTCAGGCGCGCACCAACACGTATGCGCCGTTGGAGGTCTTGCGGGCGCGCTACGAGGAAGCACTCGCGCAGGAGGGAATCGTAGGCTTGAACATCGCCACGCGTGCCGATTGCCTGCCGCCCGACGTGGTTGCATATCTGGCGGAGCTTTCCGAGCGCACGGTGCTGACGGTCGAGCTGGGATTGCAGACCTCATGCGACGAGACCGCCGCGCGCATCAACCGCGGACATACGTTTGCCGATTTTCGTCGGGGCTTTGAGGCGTTGCGAGATGCGAGTCCCAAAATCGGGATCTGCGTGCATCTCATCTTCGGATTGCCGGGAGAGGATGACGCGACGATGATGCAAACCGTTCGTGACGTCGCGGCGTTGAAGCCCGATCAGGTCAAGCTGCATCTGTTGCACGTTCTGCGCGGTACGGCGTTGGCAAAGCAATTCGAGGCGGGGGAATATCACCCGCTTGAACGGGAACGTTATATCACCCTGGTTGCCGATGCGCTTGAGCTTTTGCCGCCCGACACCGTCATCGGAAGATTGACGGGAGACGGAGCAGCCGAGGATCTCTTGGCACCCCTGTGGAGCCGCAGAAAGACTACGGTCATCAATGACGTCGACAAGCTCTTGTACGCGCGAAATTCCTTCCAGGGCGCGCACTATGATCCAAACGAATAAACAGAACGGCTTTTTTGAGAAAAGGGCAAAGAGAAAAGCATGACTCGGTTCGATGCCGTGTCATGCTTTCTCGTATTTAATAAGGGAAATCGATCTTTTACCAATTCAAAATCATTCACTTTCTGTCAATCTCTAAAATATACGGAATCCAACTAACAATATTAGTGGGTTTGGCTCTTTGCCAGGCAATGTTTGTATAAAAATCCACAGAGGTGACATGACGCTCTTCCAACGGACCATATTCAGTCCACGAATATAAATAATTAACTATATAGCATCCTTCTTGCACAATGTGAGCAGTGGTTATCAATTGCCCCCCTGGAGATAAAACAATTGTATTTGGATCCAGTTGCTGTACTTCGCCGTATGTCATCCCTTTCACTTCTTCAAAATCATTTTTGCTTTTAAACTCATTTACAATCAAGACGTCGAACAATTTTGCTTCTTCGTCGATAAAAACAAACGCATTTTCTCCGCCTTCCAACAACAACACAACGTAATACCCTTGGTGCGTTTCACGGATACATTCTACGCGGTAATCTTCCATAAACTCCTCAAAAGTCACACTCTCCTCGGAGTCCACCAATTCTTTTAACTGAACGACCTTCTCTTTCGGATACGTTTCGGTAATCAGATCATCTTTGTGGGACACATTATCGACAAGTGCAATCGCACTGTCAATCGGATCATCTTTTACCGTCTCGCTTTCGGTTGAATCATCTTTCAGTGTCTCGCTTTCGGTCGGATCATCCTCGACACTCTCAGTCGGATCCTCTCCCGTCGTTTCACGATCAAGCGTATCCTCGCTCTTTGTTTCACTCCCAAGCGGATCCTCCGGTTTCGTGCTGTTACATCCGGCAAGAAGCGTCATGCAAAGCGTGACAAGAACAAGCATAACAAATAATTTTTTCATCATACCAATTGCCTCCTCCTATTAAAAAATATTCGTTTTTTAAGAATAAGCGGAATGGTTGTTTATCTCTCTTGGGTTAACCTCGTTTCCGTACAAAGACCTTACATTATCATTATATCTTATATTTTCCAAAAAGTCAACAGTTCTTTTGTGAAATTCTCACAACCGTAGGTTGACAAGATTCCACGATTTGGAGATTTGGGCAAAAAACACTGAATTCAACTTCCAATTTTGATTTGTCGCACACTTTGTTCGCCCCTACAGTGTTTCGTTCATTTGTTCGTTGAAATGAGACACCGATAAATCCCAATTTTGCGCACCCTTTCCGTGGGCAAAACAAAAATAAAAGCTGTTTTGGGTGGTGGTACCAAAACAGCCGCGAGAGCGATTGAATGAGCGAGCGCACGGATAAAAAATTACCTTCCCACCCATGCGATAAAAGTTTTTGAAGGGGTGTGGGGAAACTTTTTTTAAAAAGTTTCCCCACAAAACGCGTCCTTTTCACAAAACGCGCCCCCATAAAAAATCGTATTATTTCTCAGGATCGAGATATTTCCAATAGGATGCGATATAGTTGATTCCCGACCAAAGGGTGAAGACCAGCATGAGCGCCGAGGTTGCGAGCGAGACGGGGAGGAAAGAGGTTTCCTTGCCCAAAAGCTCGAAGACGACCGGCTCGGCGATGCAGCAGATGACGCAGGCGATCTGGGTGCAGGTTTTGATCTTTCCGAGCATATTCGCGGCGATCACGATGCCGCTCGAGCCGGAGACGACCAGACGGATCGAGGTGACGGCAAGCTCGCGGAAGATCACGATCAGAAACGCCCAGAAAAAGACCTGTGCGAAGAGCTTGTCGGAGTATGCCGACTGCGCGCGCCAAAGGATGACGAACATCGCGCCGATGACCATGAACTTATCCGCCAGGGGATCCATAAACTTGCCAAAGTCGGTGACAAGGTTGTACTTGCGCGCGATCTTGCCGTCGAGCATGTCGGTCAGAGATGCGGCGATGAAGAGCACAAGACCCACAGCACTTGCCCAAACGGCGTTGGATACCATCATCACGATCACAAAGATCGGTACCAGACAGAGTCGCAGAAGTGTCAGCTTGTTGGGAAGATTCATGTTTTTCATGGAGAAGATCCTTTCTTGACAGTGATTTTATTTGGTGACAACAATGCCGTAAAGATCGTAGTCGATGACTTTGCGGACCTTGACACGGACGAAGGAGCCGGGGGCGATGCGCGTGTCGGCGCGGAAATAGACCTTTCCGTCGATCTCGGGCGCGTCGGCGGCGCTCCTTCCGAAGTGAACCTCGGCGACGGGGTCATAGTCCTCGCAGACCACCTCGACCGTCTTGCCGATCTTCTCGCGGTTCAGCTCCTCGTTGATCTCCATCTGCTGACGCATCAGGATATCCATGCGATCCTGCTTGATCTGGTCGTCGATCTGATCGGGAAAGTCGTAGGCGGGGGTGTCCTCCTCGCGGGAGTAGGGAAATACGCCCGCATGGTCAAAACGCTGCTCCTTGACGAACTCGCAAAGCTCCTCGAAGTCCTCCTCGGTCTCTCCGGGGAATCCAACGATGAAGGTCGTGCGGATGACGATCTCGGGGATCTCGCGGCGGAGCTTGGACAGCACCTCGCGGATCATCTTTTGGTCGCCGTGGCGGTTCATTGCCGTCAGCATCCGATCGCTGACGTGCTGGAGGGGAAGGTCGATGTATTTGAGGATCTTCGGGTTGTCGCGCATCTCTGCGATCAGCTCGTCTGTGATCTTGTCGGGGTAGCAGTAGAGCAGACGGATCCACGGGATCGCGGTCTCCTCACCGATCTTGTGCAAAAGCTCGGCAAGAGCATATTTGCCGTACAGATCGAGTCCGTATCTCGTGATGTCCTGCGCCACGATGACAAGCTCCTTGACGCCGAGAGATTCAAGCTGTTTGGCTTCTTGGATCAGATCCTCCATGGGTCTGGAGCGGAATTTTCCGCGGATCGAGGGGATGGCACAATAGGCGCAGCGGTTGTCACAGCCCTCGGCGATCTTGAGATACGCCGAATATTCGGGCGTGGTCAGCACGCGGTCGCCGCCAAGGCGGACTGTGTCCTTGTCCTCGTGAGAGAAATATTTG
Source organism: Clostridia bacterium (assembly GCA_017517745.1). Lineage (GTDB taxonomy): Bacteria > Bacillota > Clostridia > Oscillospirales > CAG-272 > UMGS1865. Next base: position 31,775 of record JAFWYJ010000054.1, read on the forward strand.
ACCTTCGAGCCTTTTTTCTTTTTTGCGGTGACAGCCTCGATCGCCTCGACGATGTTGTGGATGCTGCCGACACCCAGCACGGCGTCGACCTCGGGAAGCTCGCGGAAGATCTCCTCGCCGTAACGCTCGGCAAGGCATCCCGTGACGATGATCGCCTTGAGATGGCGGTTCTTTTTGAGCCAAGCCACGTCCAGAATGTTGTCGATGGCTTCTTTTTTCGCGCTTTCAATGAAGGCGCAGGTGTTGACGATGATCACGTCGGCGTCGATGTCCTCGGGCGTGATCTCATAGCCCGCGGCAAGCACCTCGTGGAGCATGACCTCGGTGTCGAGTTGATTTTTGGGACAACCGAGCGAAACAAATCCGATTTTCATGATGGAATGGGAGCCTTTCTCTTTTTGTCTTGCAAAAAGTCGATATGTTTATCTTATATATTATATCATATTTCGCCTTTTTTTACAAGTCCTCTGCATAAAAGAAGAGAGAATCGCAATATTTGTCCACACTTTGCCCATTTCTGACTTGAAAAGTCGCATAATATGTCTTATAATAAAACTAACCAAATAAATATAAAGAGAGGTACTTGATATGAAACTGAGCGTTTTGGCAAATCTTTACGGCACAAAATCGCTGGAGGAGACTCTGCAGATCCTCACCGAGCTGGGTGTTCACACGGTGGAGCTGGGCGCGGGCGGATACCCCGGCAAGGCGCACTGCAACCCCGCGGAGCTTCTGGCGGACGCGAAGAAATACGACGCTTTCATGGCAACCTTGAAGAAATACGACGTCACGGTTTGCGCCCTGGCAGCGCATGGCAACGCATTGCATCCCGATCCTGCGATCGCGAAACAGTTCGACGAGGACTTCCGCAACGCGGTGCTTCTGGCGGAGAAAATGGGCGTGGACACTGTCATCACCTTCTCGGGCTGTCCCGGTGACAGCGAGGGCTCGAAGTATCCCAACTGGGTGACCTGCCCTTGGCCCGAGGATTTCCTTGCCATCCTGGATTGGCAGTGGAACGAGAAGCTGATTCCTTATTGGAAGGAAGCGGGCGCGTTTGCCGAGGCACACCACGTTCCTCACATCGCGTTTGAGATGCATCCCGGCTTCTGCGTTTACAATCCCGAGACGCTACTCAAGCTGCGTGCCGCCGTCGGTCCCGTGATCGGCGCGAACTTTGACCCCTCGCATCTCATTTGGCAGGGGATGGATCCCGTTGCCGCCATCCGCGAGCTTGCGGGCGCGATCTATCACGTCCACGCGAAGGATACCAAGATCGATCACTACAACACCGCGAAGAACGGCGTGCTGGATACCAAGCACTACGGCGATGAAATTCACCGCTCCTGGATCTTCCGCACCGTCGGCTATGGCAACGGCGAGACCTATTGGAGAGATCTCGTTTCCAATCTGCGTCTGTGCGGCTATGACCGCGTGCTTTCGATCGAGCACGAGGACAGCCTCATGACGATCGACGAGGGACTTCGCAAGGCGGTTTCTTTTTTGAACGGCATCATCATCACCGAGGAAAAGCCCACCACGATGGCTTGGGCATAATTCCGTCTTTTGGGAGCGCTTCGAGCCGTACGGCTCGAAGCGCTCCAACTCTGTTTTCAAAAATAAAAAGGCTATGTCACATGAAATCACTGATTTTTTGCCAGATTCCAAATGCGTAAATACGCATTTGATCCTCACGGTGTTCGGATTTCGACTTCGAGCCGCTTGACACCGAAGGTGGCATTCTGAGTGAAGCGAAGCGAAATCGCACTGCATAGCAGCGCCGAAGGCAGAATCTGGGCGGCTCTACGCTCAGAATGACACGCGGGGCGTGTCGCAAAAAATTCTTAAAATCAACCGTTTGCTGTGACAGAGCCAATAAAAATATTGGAGAAATCGATCGCAAAATTTGTTTTTGCTCTTGACAAAGACGGGGGAGTGTGGTATAATAGCCACAGATCAAAGAAAGTCTTTAAGCCGATACAGAGAGATCGGGAAGATTTGACATAGCGTTGGCCTGTACCCAAGAGGGTGGAGGTGCATACTTTTGTGTGGAATCTTGCCCGAGACGGCAAGATTTTTTTATTACCCACAAGGGGGAATTTGCGATGAAGCAAAAGGCGCAGATCATGGACGCCACGGCGCTCTCACGCGCGATGGCACGCATCACGCACGAGATCATCGAGCGCAATCAGGGCGTTGGACGCATTTGTCTTTTGGGCGTCAGAAGCCGTGGCGTTCCGCTGGCGGCGATGCTGGCGGAGAATATCAAAAAATTCGAGGGGATCGAGGTCCCGCTTGGATTTTTGGACGTCACCAAGCACCGTGACGACCTGACCGAGGAGGAGAAAAGCGACACGGCGGCGGAATGTCACATTCCCTGCGACATTCGCGAGCGAACCGTGATCATTGTCGATGACGTGCTCTACACGGGGCGCACGGCACGCGCGGCGCTTGAGGCGGTGTTTGCTTTTGCAAGACCGCAGGCGGTGCAGCTTGCCGTTTTGGTGGACAGAGGGCATCGGGAGCTGCCCATCCGACCCGATTACGTCGGAAAAAACGTTCCCACATCCCGCAGTGAGACGGTTTCGGTACGCCTCGAGGAGATCGACGGCGAAAACGCGGTCTATATCTGCGATGCCAAATAAATCAAAGGAAAGGAAACACGTCATGAAAAGAACGAACGAGATCAAACTGTATCAGTCGCAGGTGGAGTCTTTTGCAAAGGCTTTTTTGGCGACCCATCCCATCCTTTCCGAGTCTTTGGATCCATACGTGATTCTTCCCGGCTTTTGCGACGTGCACGTGCATTTTCGTGAGCCGGGCTTTTCTTATAAGGAGACGATCGCGAGCGGCTCACGCGCGGCGGCAAGGGGAGGCTATACGGCGGTTTGCACCATGCCCAACCTCAAGCCCGTGCCGGACAGCGTTCCGCACCTCGCGGAGCAGCTGGAGATCATTCGGCGCGACGCGGTCATCGGCGTCTATCCCTACGCCTCGATCACGGTCGGGCAGATCGGCGCGGAGCTGTCCGACATGGGGGGCTTGTCGGGGGATTGCATCGCCTTCTCGGACGATGGACGCGGCGTGCAGAGTGACGATATGATGCGCGCGGCGATGGAAAAGGCAAAAAAGCTGGGCAAGATGATCGTGGCACACTGTGAGGTCAACGATCTGTTGCACGGAGGATATATTCACGACGGTGCTTACGCAAGAGTACACGGTCACAAGGGCATCTGCTCCGAGAGCGAGTATCTGCAGATTGAGCGCGACCTGAGGCTGGCACGGGAGATCGGATGCGCCTATCACGTCTGCCACATCTCGGCAAAGGAGAGCGTGGAGGCGATCCGACGCGCCAAGGCAGAGGGGGTGAACGTCACCTGCGAGACCGCGCCGCACTATCTGGTGATGGATGACGGTGATCTGCGCGAGGAGGGACGATTCAAGATGAATCCCCCCTTGCGAAGCGCCGAGGACAGACACGCATTGGTGGAAGGTGTGAAGGACGGCACAATCGACATGATTGCGACCGACCACGCGCCGCATTCCGCCGAGGAAAAGGCGCGCGGGCTTGCTGGCAGCGCGTTCGGAATCGTGGGATTGGAAACCGCGTTTCCGCTGATCTACACCAAGCTGGTCAAGACCGGCGTGATCACGATGGATCGGCTGATGGAGCTGTTGGTTTGGGCGCCGCGTGAGCGGTTCGGCTTGCCACTCGGCAACGACTTCTCGGTTTGGGATCTGGATCGGCAGTTTTTCGTCGATCCCGACGAGTTCCTGACCAAGGGACGCGCCACCCCTCTGACGGGCATGCAGCTCTTTGGCAGAAATTTTCTGACCGTACATGACGGCAGGATCGTTTATCAATCGGAAACAATATCACCTGAAATAGATTTGGGAGGAAAAGAAAATGGCTAAAAGAACAGATCTGAAAAAAATTCTGATCATCGGATCGGGACCGATCGTCATCGGTCAGGCGGCAGAGTTTGACTATGCAGGCACGCAGGCGTGCTTGGCGCTCAAGGAGGAGGGCTACTAGGTGGTTCTCGTCAACTCCAATCACGCGACCATCATGACCGACACCACGATCGCCGACAAGGTTTATATGGAGCCGCTGACGCTGGAATATATCGCGAAGATTTTGCGCTATGAGCGTCCCGACGCGATCCTGCCCGGTATCGGCGGACAGACCGGACTCAATCTGGCAATGCAGCTCGAGAAGAAGGGCATTCTCAAGGAGTGCCGCGTCGAGCTGTTGGGCACGAGCAGCGAGTCGATCGAGAGAGCAGAGGACCGCGAGATGTTCAAGGAGCTTTGTCAGTCGATCGGAGAGCCGACCATTCCCTCCGAAATCACCTACAATCTGGACGAAGCAAAGGCTGCTGCCGCACGCATCGGCTATCCCGTCGTTCTGCGCCCCGCGTTCACGCTCGGCGGTACGGGTGGCGGCTTTGCTTACAACGAGGAGGAACTCTTGGAGGTCGGACGAAACGCATTCAAGCTCTCTCCCGTGCATCAGGTTTTGATCGAGAAGAGCGTCAAGGGCTACAAGGAGATCGAGTTTGAGGTCATGCGCGACTCGAACGATCACGCCATCACGATCTGCGGCATGGAGAACGTCGATCCCGTCGGTGTCCACACCGGTGACTCGATCGTCGTTGCGCCGATCCTTTCCCTGAACGATCACGATCTGAAGATGCTCAACGACAGCGCGATCAAGATCATCAAGGAACTCAAGATCGAGGGCGGATGCAACGTGCAGTTCGCGCTCAATCCCAATTCGAGCGAATATTTCCTCATCGAGGTCAATCCCCGCGTTTCGCGTTCCTCGGCATTGGCATCCAAGGCGAGCGGATACCCGATCGCTCGCGTGACCGCAAAGATCGCGGTCGGTATGGCACTCGAGGAGATCCCCGTTGCCGGCGGAACCGCCGCGATGGAACCGAAGCTCGATTATATCGTCGCGAAATTCCCGCGCTTCCCGTTCGACAAGTTCACCTCCGCTCCCAATACGCTCGGTACGCAGATGAAGGCGACGGGCGAGGTCATGGGCATCGGTTCGACGCTGGAGGAGTGCTTCCTTAAGTCTGTGCGCTCTCTTGAGACCGGCGTTTGCCACTTCTACCATCCCAAGTTCGATGCCATGAACGATGAGCAACTCTTTGCTTATCTCTCCGAGTCGAAGGATGACAACATTTACGCCGTCACCGAGCTGCTTCGTCGCGGACACAGCGTGGAGGAGCTTCATCGGGCAACCATGATCACCGAGCTGTTCCTGGAGTGCATCGTGCGCATCGTCGAGATGGAGAAGCTGCTCAAGGCGAACAAGGGTGACGGAAAGACCCTGAAGGCGGCAAAGATTCTCGGCTTCTCGGATAAGTTTATCGCAAAGCTCTGGGAAACCGAAGAGATCAAGGTCTTCGAGATGCGCAAAAAGCTTGGAATCAAGCCGATCTTCAAGATGGTGGATACGCTCCACACCGGCAAATATATCGCTTATCTCTATTCCTCCTACACCGGAGAGAACGCCTCCCGCCTGACCGACAAGAAAAAGATCATCGTGCTCGGCGCGGGTCCGATCCGCATCGGACAGGGCGTGGAATTCGACTATTCCACAGTTCACGCCGTGCAGACCATCAAGAAGGCGGACTACGAGGCGATCATCATCAACAACAACCCCGAGACGGTTTCGACCGACTATACCACTGCGGACAAGCTCTATTTCGAGCCGCTGACGCCCGAGGACGTCATGAACATCGTGGCGTTTGAGCAGCCCGAGGGTGTGGTCGCGTCTCTTGGCGGCCAGACCGCGATCAATCTTGCCGAGCCGCTGATGAAGCGCGGCGTCAAGATCATCGGCACCGATTGCGACGCGATCGACAGAGCCGAGAATCGCGATCTGTTTGAGAAGATTTTGCAGCAGCTGAACATTCCGCAGCCCGAGGGACAGGCTGTGACCAAGATCGAGGACGGTGTTGCCGCCGCGGCGCGCATCGGCTATCCCGTTCTGGTCAGACCCAGCTTCGTGCTGGGCGGCAGAGCCATGCAGATCGTTGCAAACGAGCAGCAGCTCCGCCACTATCTCAAGACAGCTGTTGAGATCGACGAGGACAAGCCGGTCCTGGTCGACAAGTATATCATCGGCAAGGAGGTCGAGGTCGACGCGATCTGCGACGGACGCGACGTCTTCGTTCCCGGCATCATGGAGCTGGTTGAGAGGACGGGTATCCACTCGGGCGACTCGATCAGCGTCTATCCCACGTTCAGCATTTCCGACAAGGTCAAGGGCACGATCCTGCAATATGCGAAGAAGCTCGGACTCGGCATCGGCATCGTCGGACTTTACAACATTCAGTTCATCGTCGACAAGGACGAAAACGTCTTTATCATCGAGGTCAATCCTCGTTCCTCGCGCACCGTTCCGTTCCTCTCGAAGGCAACGGGCTACAGTCTGGCGGACATCGCCACCGAGGTCATCATGGGCAAGAGCCTGAAGGAGCAGGGCATCTTCGACATCTATCCCGAGGAGAAGAAGCGTTGGTACGTCAAGGTTCCCGTGTTCTCCTTCAATAAGATCAGAGGTCTTGACGCTTACCTTTCTCCCGAAATGAAGTCCACGGGTGAGGCGATCGGCTATGACGACAAGCTCAATCGCGCACTCTACAAGGCGCTCCAGGCATCGGGTATGCACCTGCAGAATTACGGCACCGTGTTCGCGACGATCGCGGACAAGGACAAGGAGGAGGCTCTGCCGCTCATCCGCCGCTTCTACAATCTCGGATTTAACATCGAGGCGACTGCGGGAACCGCGAAGTTCCTCAAGGAAAACGGTATCCGCACACACGTCCTCAAGAAGATCGAAGAGGACAGAGAGGAGATCTGGGATGCGATCCGTCAGGGACACATCGCGTACGTCATCAACACCAGCGATCCCGGTGACGTGGGAACCGCGCACGACGGCTTCAAGATCCGCAAGTTCGCGATCGAGAGCAACGTGACCATGTTCACCTCGCTCGACACCGTTCGCGTGCTGCTCGACGTGCTTGAGGAGACCACGCTCTGCATCTCCACCATCGACGCGTAAGGGGGATCTCCATGAAGCAAGGAATCTTTACCATTCGAAAAAATATTGCGCTGACGTCAAATGTCTATCAAATGGAGCTTGCGGGTGACACCTCTGCCATCACTTGCTCGGGACAGTTTGTCAATCTCTTGCTCGACGGCTTTTATCTGCGCCGACCGATCTCGGTCTGCGACAGAGTCGAGGGACTTCTCACGCTGGTCTACAAGGTCGTGGGAAAGGGAACCGAGAAAATGAGCCGCATGACGGCGGGCGAGACGCTCGATATTCTGACGGGACTCGGAAACGGCTACGATCTGTCGGTTGCGGGTGAGAGACCGCTCTTGCTCGGCGGCGGCGTGGGCGTGCCTCCCATGTATCTTTTGGCAAAGGATCTGATCGCCCAAGGGAAAAAGGTGTCGGTGATCCTCGGCTTTAATACCAAGGACGAGATCTTCTACGAAGACGAGTTCCGCGCGCTGGGTGCCGACGTGACGGTGACCACCGTGGACGGTTCCTATGGTGTCAAGGGCTTTGTGACCGACGCCATGAAAACGATGGATTATACCTATTTTTACACCTGCGGTCCCGAGCCGATGCTCAAGGCGGTTTGGAATACCTCCCTGACGAGCGGTCAGCTCAGCTTTGAGGAGCGCATGGGCTGCGGCTTCGGTGCTTGCATGGGATGCTCCTGCAAGACACTGACGGGCAACAAGCGCATCTGCAAGGAAGGCCCCGTGATGAGAAAGGAGGAGATCTTATGGCAGAAATGAAAGTGAATCTGTGCGGAATCGAGTTGGATAACCCGATCATCCCCGCCAGCGGAACCTTTGGCTACGGCTATGAATTTGCCGAGCTGTATGACATCAACTGCCTGGGGACCTTCTCGTTCAAGGGGACAACGCTGGAGCCTCGCTTCGGCAATCCCACACCTCGCATCGCCGAGTGCCCGATGGGCATGATCAACGCCGTCGGACTTCAGAATCCCGGCGTGGAGAAGGTCATTTCCGAGGAGCTGCCCAAGCTTGCCAAGTGCTTCCACAAGCCCGTGATGGCAAACGTCAGCGGCTTTGCGATCGACGAATATGCCCAAACCTGCGAGATGCTCGACGCTTGCGATCAGGTCGGTTGGCTGGAGGTCAACGTCAGTTGCCCGAACGTACACGGCGGCGGCATGAGCTTCGGTACGTCTCCCGAGGCGGCGGCAGAGGTCACGGCGGCGGTCAAAAAGGTCACCAAAAAACCCGTGCTGATCAAGCTTTCTCCAAACGTCACCGACATCGTCAGCATCGCCAAGGCGTGCGAGGATGCGGGCGCGGACGGCATCAGCCTGATCAACACCCTGCTCGGTATGCGCATCGATCTGCGCACCAAGCGCCCCGTGATCGCCAACAAGATGGGCGGATTTTCGGGCGCGGCGATCTTCCCTGTGGCAGTTCGCATGGTCTATCAGGTCGCGCACGCGGTCAAGATCCCCGTTGTGGGAATGGGCGGCGTTTCGAGCGCCGAGGACGTCATTGAGCTGATGCTCGCAGGTGCTACGGCGGTCGAGGTCGGTGCGGCGAATCTGATCAATCCCTTCGCCTCTCGCGACATCGTGAACGATCTGCCCCGTGTGATGGAAAAATACGGAATTCAAAACTTAAAAGACATTATCGGAGGAGTACAGTAATGGGAAAAGACGTCATCATTGCGTGTGATTTTGACAGCGCGGAAAAAACATTTGCATTTTTGGACAAGTTTACCGGCAAAAAGCCGTTTGTGAAGATCGGCATGGAGCTTTACTACGCCGAGGGACCCTCGATCGTCCGTGAGATCAAGCGTCGCGGACACAAGATCTTCCTCGACCTCAAGCTCCACGACATTCCCAACACCGTCAAGAAGTCGATGGCAGTGCTGTCGCGCCTGGACGTGGACATGACCAACCTGCACGCGGCGGGAACCGTCCGCATGATGGAGGGCGCGCTCGAGGGACTCACCCGTCCCGATGGCACTCGTCCGCTTCTGATCGCGGTCACGCAGCTGACCTCCACCGATCAGGAGAGCATGGAGCGAGATCTGCTCATCAAAGAGCCGATCGCCGACGTTGTGATGCACTACGCGCACAACGCCAAGCTCGCGGGTCTGGACGGCGTGGTCTGCTCGCCCCTGGAGGCAGGCAAGGTTCACGAGAGATGCGGAGAGAAGTTCCTCACCGTCACCCCCGGCGTTCGCTTTGCCGACGGTGACATCGGAGACCAGAAGCGCGTCATGACTCCCGCCGAAGCAAAGAAGATCGGCTCGGATTATATCGTGGTCGGCAGACCGATCACCGCCGCCGAGGATCCCGTTGCCGCTTATGAGCGTTGTGTCAGAGAATTTGTGGACTGATTTTGATTGCAAAGGAGATATGAAAATGGAAGGCTATAAAAGAGAGTTTATACAGTTTTTGGAGGGTGCGGGTGTGCTGAAGTTCGGTGATTTCACCGCGAAGAGCGGCAGAAAGATCCCGTATTTCATCAATGCCGGCATGATCAAGACCGGTGAGGACATTGCCAGGCTCGGCGAGTTCTACGCGCGTGCTTATTTTGAAAAGCTGGGAGAGAAGAAGGCGGTTCTTTACGGCCCCGCCTACAAGGGCATTTCGCTTGCCGTATCCGCCGCAGTGGCACTTTCCAAGAAGGGTCTGAACGTTCCGTTCTTCTTCAACCGCAAGGAGGTCAAGGACCACGGTGAGGGCGGCGTGTTCGTCGGCTACGTTCCCACGGCGGGCGAGGAGATCGTCATCATCGAGGACGTCATCACTGCGGGCACGGCGATCCGCGAGAGCATGGAGATCCTGTCGCACCTTGAAGGTACTCGCGTTGCGGCAACTTTCATTATGGTAGACCGCAAGGAAAAGGGACAGACCGAGAAGGGCGCAATGCAGGAGATCGAGGATCAGTTTGGATTCCCGGTATATTCGATCGTCGACGTTTACGACATCATCGAATATCTGGAAGAGGATGAGAAGAACGCCGAGAACGTCGCGCGCATCAAGAATTATCTGTCGGTCAACGGCGCAAAGGCGTGAGCCTATACTTTGGAAGAGTTACTTTTGATAGGAGATTGTGATGAGAAGCTTGATTGATATTGTGGATTTTTCGGTCGAAGAGGTTTACGGCTTGATGGAAACCGCGCAGGATATTATTGCAAATCCCGCGCGCTATGCCGACTCCTGCCGCGGCAAGAAGATCGCGACGCTCTTTTTTGAGCCTTCCACCCGCACGCGCCTGAGCTTTGAGGCAGCCATGCTGGAGCTTGGCGGCAGTGTGATCGGATTTTCGGAGGCAAGCTCCTCGTCGGCGGCAAAGGGCGAGAGCGTGGCTGACACGGCGAAGGTCATCAGCTGCTATGCCGACATCGTTGCCATGCGGCATCCGCGCGACGGTGCGCCTTTTGTGGCGGCACAGAACGCGAGCATTCCTGTGATCAACGCGGGAGACGGCGGACACTGCCATCCCACGCAAACGCTTGCCGATCTCTTCACCATCTATCGCGAAAAGGGAAGACTGTCCGATCTGACCGTCGGCTTTTGCGGCGATCTGAAATACGGTCGCACCGTACACTCCCTGATCGCGGCACTTTCGCGTTATACCGGCATCCGATTGGTTCTGATTTCTCCGAACGAGCTCAAGCTTCCCGAGCATATCAAGACCGAGGTGATCAAAAAGAACGGCATGGAATACGTGGAAACGACAGATCTTGAGAGCGTCATGCCCGAGTTGGATATTCTGTATATGACACGTGTGCAGGGCGAGAGATTTGCCGACAAGAGCGAGTTTTTGCGCCTGCGTGACAGCTATATTCTGACAGCAGAAAAGCTGAACAACGCCAAGCGGGATCTTGCCATTCTGCATCCGCTGCCCCGTGTCAACGAGATCAGCGTCAAGGTGGACGACGATCCCCGCGCGTGCTATTTCAAGCAGGTCAGCAACGGAAAATATATGCGCATGGCACTGATCCTGAAGCTTTTGAACGAGGCAAAGAAAGATCCCGTGAGAGCACCGCTGATCCATGCCGACGCGACCTCTTTGATCCGTTCCGGCATCCGTTGCCAGAATGACCGATGCATCAGCGCGGTCGAGCAGGAGTTGGAGCCGCTCTTTATCCGTACCGAGCCCGGGAAGAAAATTTGCCGCTGTGTCTACTGTGAGACCGCAGCAGAGATCAAATAATCAAACAGAACAAAAGAACACCCCGTCAAAGTTATGACAGGGTGTTCTTTGTATGTTTGCAGCTCAAAGTGCGCAGATCAGACGCTCCAGCGCGGTATAGCCTTGCACCGAGGAGCCTTTGAGTGTTTCGTCGGCTTCGGTGCATGCCCTCAGAGCGCGGCGAAGCCGTTGTTCAGAGGTGTTGCGCAGCGATTTTTGATAGAGGGAAACACGAAATTCGTGCAGCTTGAGTGCCGCGCCGATTTCGGAGGCGGGCGTTCCCTCGGAGGTCATGGATTGGATCGAGACCATGTCGCAGATGACGCGCGAGACCTCGGAAAGCACGATCGTTGGCTCGATCCTTCTGCCGCGGTAATCGGCAAGAATTGCAAGCGCGGCTTCCCGATTGCCTTCCATGATGGCGTTGGTAAAAGCAAACGTATCGTATTCAAGCGCCGGTGTGCAGACCAGGCGCATGTTCTCTTCGGTGGCAAGCGTCTCGCCGTTCCAAAGGGTATAGAAGGAGAGCTTGTCGATTTCTCCCGCAAGCGTGAACATACTGTGACCGCAAAAGTCAGGCATGGCGGCACAAAGGGCGGGGGATGCCTGCACACCGTTGTGCTCAAAATGCTTTTGCACCCAGGCGGCAAGCTTTGCCGAGCTGCATTTTTCAAAATTGACGGGCGTCAGATGCTCGCTCAGCTTGGAAAATGCAGAGGAAGGACGCTTGGGAAGATAGCCCACGTCGAGTCCGTCTGCCGCGATGTTGATGATGAGGACGTTGTAATCGAATTCGGAGAGTTGTGCGAATGCCTCGCAAAGAGCCTCCAGAGCCGAGGCGTTTATGGTGTTGAAATTCAGACCGCTGATGGTAATGAGCTTTTTGTCTGCCATCATGGGGATCGGCATCATGGCATCCAAAATCTTGTTCGGTGTCAGATCGATTCCGTCCAGCTTCATTTCATTGAAGATCGAGAAGGTTTCATCGGGGCAGAGAATTTCTCGCGCATGGCGCAATGCGAACGCCTTGAGATAGTCCTCCTCACCGAAAAAGAAATATCCCGCGCGAGGGGCAGATTTGATCTCTTTGCGAAAATCCGATTCCTTGATGACGTTCAACACATTCACCTCCCACTCTTTTCTAATATTATAACATACATTTTCCGGTTTCGCCACAGAAACCGCGATTTTTTTGAAAATTGTATATTATTGACAAATGTTTTTTGTAAAAATAAAAAAGTTTTTACATCAAATTTTAAAAAAGACTTGAAAAATGAAGAAAAGTATGATATAATACCCATGTTACGCATGCGCGTATATAATTTTAGGGTGGTCCGCTGCTATGCTCGCATGAACACCCGGTAATCAGGAGGGCTCAAAAATGAATTTACTTGAGGCTTTTACAAACGAGCAATTGAAGGCGGAGCTGCCCGTCGTCCGCATCGGTGACACCATTCGCGTGCACAACCGCATCAAAGAGGGCAACAGAGAAAGAATCCAGATGTTTGAGGGTACTGTCATTGCGAAGCATGGCGGCGGTATTTCCGAGACCTTCACCGTAAGACGTATTTCCTACGGTGTCGGTGTTGAGAAGACCTTCCCCATTCACTCTCCCAACGTCGTAAAGGTTGACATCGTTCGCGTCGGTAAGGTCAGACGCGCAAAGCTGTACTACCTGCGTGACAGAGTCGGTAAGGCTTCCAAGGTTAAGGCACAGATCTGATTCGAATAAAGGTTCCACCGAAAATCGGTGGAACCTTTATTTTTTCTTCCGTCCGATTCGCAACCCTGCGATATGCCGGGAATCATATTTTCCCAATCCCGCGCATACAATGAACCACGAAGAAAAGAGAGAAAGGCGGTTTGGGTATGAAAAAAAGGGGATGGAGATGCGGTTTGGCGGCGTTGGCAGGTGCGGTCTGCCTGTCGGCGGGGAGTCTTTGCGCGGGGGCGGAAAGCAGGCTTCCGACGGCGGTCTCATATGGCTTGCACGTCATTTCGGCATCCACCGATATGGCGATTTCGGCACCCGTGGGGAATGACGTGGTCTTTTCGGCAGATGCCTTTGCGCGTGCAATGAATCTGTCGCGGATTGATTATATTACGGTACAGTCTTTGCCCGAGACCGCGGCAGGAGAACTGCTGCTCGGTTCGACGCGCGTGGCGGCGGGACAGACGATCTCGGGGGAAAATCTCGCCTACATGACCTTTTGTGCGGCGGCGGAGGATCTGACGCGCGCGTCTTTCACTTTCACGGCAAACGGTGGGGCGATTCCCATGCGATGCAATATCTATTTGCTCGACGAAGTGAATTATACGCCCACCCTCAGTGTCGTTCCCGCGCTTTCTCTCAAGGTGTCCACACATAGAGATTTTTCGGCATACGGGACGCTTTCGGCGTATGATCCTGACGGCGACGCGTTGGTGTTTGAAATCGTTTCCTATCCCCAAAACGGTGCGATCAAATTGACTGACCGTGCCTCGGGGCGCTACGTTTATACGCCAAACGCAGGCTACACGGGCAGCGATTGCTTCACCTACGTGGCGCGCGATCCGTATGGGAATTACAGCGCCGCGGCGACCGTCGATCTGAAGGTGACGCTGTCGGGGACCTCGGTCACGTATGCGGACATGAAGGGGAGTGAAGCCTACAATGCCGCGCTGACCATGACGGAAAAGGGTGTGATGAGCGGAACACAGGTGGGGAATCAATATTATTTCTATCCCGAAAACAGCGTCAGCCGCACCGAGTTTTTGGTGATGGCGATGAACGCGGCGGGAATCACCGAGGTTCCCGCGTGTGAAAAAACCGTGTTTGCGGACGATGCCGAGATTCCCGAGGCGATGAAGGGCTACGTTGCCGCTGCATATGAGATGAAATACATCAGCGGTTCGCTGAAGGACGGAAAGCTTTGTTTCTTGCCGAACGAGGCGATCACGCGCGCGCAGGCGGCGGTGATGCTTTCCAACATCGTCGGACTTTGTGACGTTCCGGTCACGCCCACCTTTGCCGACGGCTCCGAAATCCCCGTGTGGGCGAGCGAGGCGATCTACTCGCTCAATGCCGCTGGGATCATGAATCCTCAGGCGGGGTATATCGCCCCCACCGCCAAGCTCACGCGCGCGCAAACCGCGCAGATGTTGGCGGCAGCGATGGAGTACGTGGAGTAAAGGACAGCTTTTGAAATTCAATCGAATACGGTGCTTGCCGAAAGAAAGAGGACGAAGAATTGTTAAAATTCCTCGTCCTTTTTATATGACCGTCCAATACAAGCGTTATTCTCAACAATCGTTTCGTCTTTGTTTGCTTGATCAAATTCAGGAAAACAAAGCAAATAATGATCACATTCGTCGCAACAACACGCAAAGCCTTGCGCTCCGTTGCCAAGACAAACGCCGGGCTTCCCGGGCGAAAATTCTGTGCCGGTGATATCCCTTATCCTTTTCGGAATGTTCTTACTCATATATCCCCCTGTCAGCATAAAAAAAGGTGCGCAACCGAAGCTACGCACCGAAAAACGTAGCTCCATGCCGCGACGCAAACTTTTTAACACTACCATATAACATGGAAAAGCATACAAAAAGGGAGCATACATTTTTGCCAAAAGGAAAAAAGTATACTTATCCCATGTTACCCCTGGTAGCGTTGTGTTATTCAGTTTACGTCGCAAGGATATTATACCACACTCTTGATAACTTGTAAATACTTTTTGGAGAAATTTATAAGATGGTCTCCCGAAAAAGAGTGAATTGATCCTATCATTTTTCTTGACAAGCACTGCATTTGCGGAGATCAAAAATACGGCATACCTCTTTCGAGATATACCGTATTCTTGCAAAACAGTTCTTCAGAGATTTTCGATCGTTCCCTCGTTGAGAATGACCTCGTCGCCGTCGGCATCGACGTCCTTCACGGAAAGGTATTTGATCGTTCCCTTGTTGTAGAGCAGAGGCATGGGCTTGCCCGTTTCATTCTTGGTGGTGATATCATCCAGGATCAAACGCTCAACCACGGCGGTTTTACCAACGTAGACCGTTTCCTTGGGGACGTTCTTTTCTCTGCGGTGGAGAGAGCGAACGGTGAGGGTGCGAAGATCGGTGTCGGATTGAATGTAGACGTAGGGAAGTGCCGATTCGGGTGTTCTCGGATAGGGCTTTTCCTTGTGGTAAACGCCTTTGGACTTGGCGGCGTAGACGTTTTCCACGGTGATGCTGTCGAAATATCCCGTCGTCTCGCCCTCATAAAACTTCGTGATGCCGACCATATACTGATAATACGTGCCGAAGACGTTGGAGATATGGATATTCTCGATCCGCTCGCTGACCAGCAACAGCCGCACCGCGCTGTGACAGTTTTCGGCATACAGACCGTCGATCTCAATGTTCGTGATCGGACCGTGCGTGCCCTCGTGCGCGTTGATGGCGACGAGATCGTCATAGCACGCGCCCTTGAGGTTGCGAACCATGCCGTAGTGACAGTTGCCGTCAATATGCACACCGTCCATGTTGAGCGGAATGGGATTTCCCATGTTGAAATCAAAGGTGATATCCTCAACCGTGAAGTAGGTCACGGTGTCGAGCGTGATGGCGTACATCGAGGGATCCTTCACGGTCAGCGACGAGACCTTGAGATTCTTGACGTTGTAGAAGAAAATGCCGTAGCCGTAGAATTCGCGAACCGAGAAATCCCTTGACTGCTCGGGGTTGGGGATCTGATTCATGTTGTTGCAATCCCAAATGCCGCCGCAAAGCTCGATGTTCTGACAAGGAGCATCAGGCGAATAATCGTCCACGTAGCCCCAGATGTGGGGGTGATGCGGCGCGGCGTGGTAGACGAATTCGGGAAGACGCTTGGCATGGTCCTTCACCATCTTGTTGCGCACCATGACACAGTTGGACTGATCTGCCAGCTTGATGACGGCGTAGCGCGGAAGCACCAGGCGGAAGTTGGAGGGAAGCTCCAAGGGTTTGGAGATCAGATAGTGCTTTTTGGGGGCGGGGAGCGAAACCTCGCACACACCGCTGTCGATCATTTCCTGAATCGCGGCGGTATCGTCATGAATACCGTCACCGTATAATTGATACATGAGATCCATTCTCCTTTTGTCGTATTTTAGTCCTGATCTGCGCAGAAGGGTTCGAATTTCTCAAGCAGACCGAGGTAGTAGTCGTTGAAGCAGCGAATGGGAGTGGAGCTGTGCGTGACCGTGCCGTCCTGATTGAAGGTCAGCGCGTGGGTTCTGCGGCCCTCAAAATAGATCCTTTGATCGGGAATGCCGATGGCGCGCAGCTGATCGACCACACGCCGATAGCACCCGTGTGCCATTTGGTCATATCTGACGTCTGCCTGCGCGATGAAGGCGTAATCGGCATCAATCGTTTGGTAAACCTTTTCCATCCAATCGTTGATGGCATGGTGTGCCACCTGCACAACGTCGGCTTTGAGGAAGGGATATTCACCCTTTTCGTCGCGGTACATACCAAGGAGCTTTGCCTCCTCACCGCGGTATGCCGCCATCTCATTTTCATGGATCGCACAGGTCCAGTTTCCGCCCCAATCGGCAAGAGCCATAAAGGTGCGCTTGCCAAAGGTGAGTTTGAGAACCGTAGAGGTTGCATTGTAGTCGATCAGGTCGCTCTTTCCGGTTTCGGGATTGACGCGGTCCTCGTGTGTGGTGACGACCTCGATCTGCATGTCCGCCAGCATAAACTTTTCACCGGTGTGCGGCTTGAGGAACTTGACGTTCGGGAATTTCTCAATGAAATTCTTTCCAAACTCGGCAAAGGGCTTGCCGCCACCGCCGGGAAACTCGACGGAGGGGAAGTTATACATCGCACGCTCGATGATCAGCTCGTCCGCGTGATGATAGACCAGATTCATGATGTTGCCCTTGTGATCGTTGTGTCCGTGGCTGATGAAGATCGATGCCACGCGTACCTTTTCGGGAGCTTGGATGCCCGTGATCTCGCGCAAGAATTGCATCACGCCTGCGCTGATCTCGGGGGTTGCCTGAACGGAATAGCCTCCGTCGATCAGAATCACGCTGTTGTCAGCCAGATGAATGATGCAGAAGGTTCCCGAGTTGGTATGCTTTCCATCACTGAATTTGCCACCGCCGTTTCCCGCGGGGTCATAAACCAGCGCGTATTGATAAAAGGTCGATGCCTCGCCGTCCTTCGGGACATAGGTATAGCCGAAATCCTTCACGGGCATGCTGGCGGTGTCCACGATGACACGCGCTTCCATGACGCAGGGATTGAAATAAGCATAGATCAAGGAATCGCCTTTTTTGTATTCGACAAACAGATTGCCGTTGATCTCATTTGAGAATGTGTTTTGATAGCCGTTTTTCTCCAAAAGCATTTTATAAGCCGCAAATTCTTCGGCGTTTGTGTTGGAGATGACCTGCAGTCTGCTCGTTTCGCTTTCGGGAGCAAACGACACGTCGGCGCCGTCATTGTATGCGGCGCAAGAGAAGACGCCGCCCACGTATTCGGGCGCGTCGAGTTGCCAAATTCTTTCTTGATTTTCCATGATGACATCCTCCTGTTTGGATGATTTTGAGAGGTTTGAGCTTAACCTTATCAATATTATATAATATTTATAACCGAAAAACCTTTCTGTTTTTGACATGTTTGTTGCTTGGTATTGACTAAAAGAACGAGCCATTGCAAAGGAAAAGACCGACCTGCCGAGCGTGGCAAGCCGATCTTTTCTTTTTGGTTATTTCAGTTTGTTTTTGTTTGCAAAGTGTGCCTTGGTTGTGGCAAGCACAACGCCCGAGAGTCCGATGAGGGCGATGAGGTTGGGAACTGCCATGAGCGCGTTGAAGCAATCGGCAACCAGCCAAACCACGTCGATGCTGGCAATCGCGCCGACAAAGACGAAGGCAACGTAGATGATTCTGTAAACCGTGACGGCTACTTTTGCGTGATTTTTGAAGAGATAGCTTGCGCAGACCTCGCCGTAGTAAGCCCAGCCGAGAATGGTGGAGAGCGAGAAGAAGACGGTTGCGATGGCAACGCCGTAGCCGCCGATATGAGGCAGCGCCTCGTTAAATGCCGCACTACTCAAGGCCGCGCCGTTTGCGGCAAACGCAGTGCCGCTGTAAAAGGGGATCAAATACATATCCGAGGTCAGAATCACAACGGCGGACATGGTGCAGATGATGATGGTGGTGATGAAAACCTCAAACACACCCCAAAGTCCCTGCTTGACAGGATCCTCGGTGCTCGATGCCGAGTGTGCGATGGGCGCGCTTCCAAGACCTGCTTCATTGGTGAAGACGCCTCTTCCCACACCGTAACGCATTGCCGACAAAATGCCGTATCCGGCAACGCCGCCGGCGGCAGACTGGAAGGAGAACGCTTCCTTGAAGATCAAGCCGAATGCCTCGGGAATCCTGTTGTATTGGAAGATGAGCGCCGCGATCGAGGCAATCAGGAAAAAGATTGCCATGACGGGAACCAGTTTCTCGTTGACGGTTGCAATTCTCTTGACACCGCCGATGATGACCGCACCGACGATGACGGTCAGCACGATGCCTGTCCAAAGGGGATCGATCTTGAGGTTGCTTTCCAGAACGCCGGAGATCGCGTTGGACTGCGTGGCGTTACCCGTACCGATACAAGCGATCATGGCAAAGATCGCAAAGATCGCCGCGAGCCACGCCCACTTTTTGCCCAATCCGTTTTTGATGTAGTACATCGGGCCGCCGAGCCAAGCGCCGTTTTCGTTCTTTTCACGGTACTTGAGCGCGAGCACGATTTCGGAATATTTGGTGATCATGCCGAGAAGGGCGCTGATCCACATCCAGAACACGGCACCGGGACCGCCAAGCACCAGAGCGGTTGAGACGCCCGCGATGCTTCCGGTTCCGATCGTGCCTGCCAGCGCAGTGGTCACTGCTTGGAAGGGACTGACGCTTCCGTCGTTTTTGGCGTGCATGTTCTTGTTGAACAGGCTTCCGATGGTGTTCTTCATCACGTAGCCAAAGCGTCCGAATTGGAAGAATTTCAGTCTGATGGACAGGAAGATGCCGCACGCAATCAAAAGAACCATCATTGCAATGCTCAAAACGTTGTCATAAACGAATGACAGGGAGGTGTTGATCCCTTCAAGGATAGCAGCCATAGGGTTACTCCTAACATTGTTTTTTAATTTTGTCGGAAGATTTTTCCGAAAACAACAGACTATATTATATATAATAATTTTGATTTTGTCAACAGAAAATCAAAAAAAACATATAATTTACATGTTTTTTACATTTATTTGTCTGATATTGAAATCAAATAGCGCTCGAATCCGTCCGAGGTGACGCGAGTCCCGTCGGAGAGATTCCAATGCACCTCCACGCCATCGAGCGAACGGACCAGATCTTTGCCCTCGTCAAGAGACATGCAGAAAAGGGCAGTGGAAAGAGCATCGCCGTCAGCCGAGCTTTTACAGACCACCGAGATCGATTGATAACCCTCGGCGGGCATCAACGTTTCGGGATCGATGATGTGATGATAGCTTTGATTCCCCACCATATAGTAGCGTTGATAGGTCCCGCTGGTGATCAGCGATTCTCCCGCAAGACCAAGATAGGCAAGATAGGGCTCGTCCTCGGTTCCCGCGGGATTTTCAATGCCGACGGTCCATTTTTTGCCGTCACCTCGCATACCCACCGTTCGTACGTTCCCGCCGACGTTGAGGACGTATCCCGTGATCCCGCGTTTTTCCAATCCTTGCGCGATCATTTCTACGGCATAACCCTTTGCGATCGCACCCACGTCGAGCTTCATCTCGGGGTCGGCGAGATGGACGGTGTTGTTGGTCTCATCGATGATCAGATCCTCAATGCGCGTGTGCTTGGCGGCCTCCTCGAGCATCTCGCGCGGGGGAAGTTCCGCCGTCCAAGGCTCGTTCCTTCCCGCTTCGCGGTAGTCATGCCAAATTGAGAGCACCGAGCCCATGGCAACGTTGACCATGCCGTTGGTTTTTTGATACATTTCCTTGCTGTAAAGCAACAGATCGATGATGCGACGGTCGACCGTCACCGTGCGGTGTGCGCCGTTTTCCAACTCGTTGACCGTGTAGAGGTTTTCCAGTCCTTCGTAACGATGATAGACGGTGTAGAGACGGTGATATTCTGCCAGCTCGTCGAGGATTTGCCGACTGACTTCGTCAAATTCTTCTTGAGAATCGGCGTATCCCGTGATTGCGGTGGCGGTGTCGAAATAGTCGAGGGAATATTCCGAGTATTTGTTTTTTTGTTTTCCGCAGGAGAAGAGCAGGAAACAGGAGGAGAGCATTGCAGTCGCCAAAAGGAGTGCGAGAAGTTGTCTTTTTTTCATGAGTTTCTCCGTGAGCAACAAAAGGGAGGTGAACCTCCCTTTTGGTTTGATTTTGTTTATCCGAGTTTGGATGCGGCTTTGACAAATTCGTCCACGAGAATCGTGCAACCGGCTGCCTGAAGATCGGCGTTGCCGTAGTTGTCAACCATCAATCCCTTGATCTCTGCCACGGTCTTGCCGATGCAAGCGGCGTCAAATGCGGCTGCCTGCTCGAACCATTCCTTGGCGGCACCGCCGTGAGCGACCATGTTGTAGTCCTTGCCTGCCTCACGCTTGGCGGTGATTGCCTTTGTTGCATCAAACTTGGATGCGCCGGTTGCGTCGAAGGCGAACTTTACCTGCACACATTCGCTCGATGCGGCAACAACCTTGCCGTCGGCGTTGAGTGCTGCGGCAAACAGAGTGGTTTCAATCTGATTGAAGCCGTCTTTTTCTACGTTTGCATCAGAGGTCGACTGTGCGGTGGAAACGCCGAGCTTGAGGGTATCCTTTTCGGTAGCCTCGGTTTCGGTCGCGTTATTGATTGCTTTTTCGATGGCGTTGGCAAATTCGGCAACGTCGATCGTGCAGCCGGCATTGATAACCTCATCGGTACCCTTGTTGTTGGAGGCAACCAGAGCCTTGACCTCTGCGGCGGTCTTGCCGACGATCAGCGCGCAGAACGCGTCTGCCTGCTCAAACCATTCCTTGGCGGCACCGCCATGAGCGACCATGTTATAGTCCTTGCCTTGCTCGTACTTGGTTTTGAACTCGGATGCGGCAACAGCCTTGCCTTCAAAAGTGTAGGAAACCGTGCTGTCTGCGCAATCGATCACAGCCTTCACGATCTTGCCCGCGTCGTCGACGAGAACCGCTGCAGCGGTGACGGTTGCCTGTCCCTGCCCGTTTTTGTCGGCAGTGGCATTGGTGGCTTTTGCAGTGGTGTAGATACCCAGGCCGAGCTTGAGCGGCTTGTCCTTGCTACAGCCGGTGAAGACGAGCGCAGAAGCAATCAGAGTGAGAACGAGGAGAAAACTGAAGATCTTTTTCATGATGAAAACTCCTTTATCAAAATTGTGTCTTAATTATATCATACGAAAAAAGGCAAGTCAATATGTTTGGTAAAATTTTGTCAAATTTGTTTATCGGATAAATCAATTGAAGCGGTCGATCGAAACACGCTTGACCAAAAGCGCGCCACACAAGCCGATGAAGCATCCCGATATCGTTCCCGTGACCGCCAGAACGATCATATAGTAGACGATCTGTGGGGTGTTCAGAAGCAGCATGGCGACCAGGATCTGTCCGAGATTGTGAGACACACCGCCTGCGATGCTGACGACGGTCATGGAGAACAGGTCGGTTTTTTTGAGCAATCCCATCACCAAAAGACTCAGCACCGCACCTGCCAGGCTGTAGGCAAAGGTCATGGCACTTCCGAAGAGAATGGAGGAGATGAGAAGCCGAATCATGGAGACCGTGACGGCTGCGCGCCACCCGAGGCGGTACAACAGAAAAATGATGATGAGATTGGGAAGCCCGAGCTTGATGCCGGGAACGGCAACGAAAAGCGGGGGAAGCAGAAACTCCACGTAGGACAGAAGGAGCGCGACGGTGGCGCAGAGTCCCAAGAAGGTGAGCCTTTTGACATTTGATTTTTTGTTCATGTCGCCCTCCTCAGGATATGACGTCGGGCGCGTCTCCCCGCGTTGCGCGAACGGTGACCACAACCTTGTTCGGCAGGCAGATGATACTCTCACCGTCGCGGTTGATCGGTCTGTGATCCGAGCAGATGCCGTCTGGGCAGCTGGCACGCACGATTTCGGCTTTGCCGTCTTTGATGACCAGCAGATTGACACCGCGCTCGGTTTTGATCTCAATTTCGCGGTCTTCGTTCAGTGGGTATTCCGCCCACAATTTTCCGTCGACGGTGACGGTCACGCTGTCTCCCGCACCGCGAAAGAGGAGAACCCCAAGTCCCGCGACGAGAATCACCGACAGCAGCACCGCCAAAAAGATCAGATCGTTTTTGAATTTTTTGCCGTGCTGATGCGGAAGGGTGACGTTTTTGTTCTCGGTGGACATGGAGGTTCTCCTCTTTCAAATCGTTTGGGGTCGCTACTGTTTATTATTGGATCAAATCGGGGAAAAATACTTCCCTGAGACACTTTGTGGGGCATTCCTTGACACACGCGCCGCAGCCCGTGCAAAGCGCGTAATCAATGACGGCACAGTTGTTCTTGACGGTAATCGCGCCGTGCGGACAGCTCTTCTCACATTTTTTGCAACCGATGCAAGCGTTTTTGCAAGCCTTGCGCGCGTCGGCACCGCGATCCTTGTTGCTGCAATAGACCACAGCCGCAGTCTCCTGAGGAACCATCGAAATGATGTGCTTGGGGCAGGCCTCCGCGCAGACACCGCAACCGAGGCAACGGCGGGTGTCGACGTGTGCGATGCCGTTTTCAATGCAGATCGCGTCTGCGGCGCAGACCGCGGCACAGTCACCGCAACCGAGACAGCCGTAGGTGCAGGCATCGGGACCGCCGTAGAGCATCGATGCCGCACGGCAGGTGGAGATGCCGTCATAGGCAGCTTTTTGCACGGTGACACCGCAGATACCGTTGCAGTGAACAAAGGCAACCACGTCCTTGGGCGGCTCGACCTCAATGCCGAGAATCGCGCCCAGCTCCGCTGCAGTGGCTTCCGCGCCGGGGATGCAGAGGTTTGGCTTGGTTTTGCCATCGGCAAGTGCCGCGGCATAATCGTCACAGCCTTTGAAGCCGCAGGCACCGCAGTTGATGCCGGGGAGACAATCGCGGATTTCTTTGACTTTTTCGTTTTCTTCCTTGCCGAAGAAGCGGATGAAGAGGGCGAGCAGGATGCCGAGAATCAAGCTGACGGCGGCAACCACCGCCAGGGCAGTTAAAATTTCCGGTAACATGGTATTCCTCCTTATGCAAAGAGCTTATCGACGATTCCCGCAAATCCCATGAATGCCAGAGAGATGAAAGAGGCGGCGATCAGCGTGATGGCAACTCCGCGGAAGGGTCTCGGCACCTCGGATTCGTCGATGCGCGAGCGGATTCCCGAGAAGAGAACCATGGCGAGAAGGAATCCCAGACCACAACCCAGAGAGCTGACGATCGATTCCACAAAATTGAAGCCGTCGGTGATGTTGTTGATTGCGACACCGAGGACGGCGCAGTTGGTGGTGATCAGGGGCAGATAGACACCGAGTCCTTTGTGAAGTGAGGGGGAGAATTTCTTGAGCAGGATCTCCACCATTTGCACAAGTGCCGCGATGATCAGAATGAAGACGATGGTCTGCATATATCCGAGTCCGAAGCGATCCAACACGAAATATTGGATCGGCCAGGTCACCGCCGTTGCAAGCAGCATGACTGCCGTGACCGAGACGCCCATGCCGACCGCCTGGTTCAGCTTTTTGGAAACGCCGAGAAAGGGGCAGATGCCGAGGAATCGGCTGAGAACGTAGTTGTTGACCAGAACGGAGGAGAGCAGAATGACGATCAGAGTCTTAAACACTTCCATTTACGCTTCCTCCTTTTCCATGGTGCAGGCTTCGGGTTTGCAAAATTCCGCGCCGGGACAGCCCGTGCAGGCAAACTTCTTCTTTTGCGGGGCTTTTCCCGAGGTGAGAACGTAGACGAGCGCGATCAAAAGACCGTACACGACCATGCCGCCGGGGGCTTTGACGAGAAATTCGATCTTATAATCCGCCAAGAAGGGGATCGCGATGCCGGCAAAGCTTGCGGCACCGAAGACCTCGCGGATGGTTGCCATCGCGCAGAGCGCCAGCGTAAATCCGATTCCCATGCCGAGTCCGTCGAGCACCGATTTGCCGACCGTGTTCTTGCTTGCGAACATCTCGGCTCTTCCGAGAATGATGCAGTTCACCACGATGAGCGCCAGATAAACGCCGAGAAGCTCATAAAGTGCGGGAAGAAACGCCTTGACCAGCATTTCCACCACCGTGACGAATCCCGCGATGATGACGATGTAGCAGGGGATTCGGACGTTGTTGGGAATGACTTTTCGCAAAAGTGAGATCAAAAAGTTGGAGCAAACGAGAACCAGGAGCGCCGCGATGCCCATGCCGAACGCGCCGAAGACGTTGGTGGTCGTGGCGAGTGTGGGGCAGGTGCCGAGAATGAGAACCAGAACGGGGTTTTCCTTCAGGATTCCGTTTGCAAAAATGGAAAGATTTCCGTTATTTTTCATTCCTGTGCTTCTCCTTCCAAAAATTTTACCGCTTCAAAGGCGCGCCCAATTGCCTCTTTGTAGCCGTTGGTCGTTATCGTTATGGCATCGACGTTTTCGTAATTATCCTGCGTCTTGCCGTCGAACTGACCGTAGAACTTTTCGTCGGCACACACCGAACCGACACCGTCGGTTTCTGCCTGTGAAAGTGTCAGACAGTCGATGATGCGGCCTTCCTTGGTCAAGGAGACGCGGATCAGGATATACTCACCCGATGCGGGGTGGTAGCTGTCGCCGCCCAAAATACCGTAGCCGACTGCCCTCATTTCCAGGATATAGTTTCCCGTTGCGGTCCTCTTGGCGGACTCGACGTAGTAGAGCGGTGTTTTGGGGGCGGGATTATAAGCCGTGACGTCGATGTCGGTGGTTTCGGTTGCCGAAATGGTTTCGACTGCCGCGGTCACGCTTGCGGCAAGCGCGGCATCACATTCGGTGATCACGTTGCCTTCCGCGTCCACGGCGATGAATTGCTCACCCACGACGCAGACTGCGCCGCTTTGATTCTTGGCGAGATAGATCGCGTCAACGCCCTCGACAACTTCGACGAAGAAATATTTTTCAAATTCGCCGTTCGCTGCGGGAAGAGCCTGTGCGAGATTGTCCGCGAGGATCTCCTCCTCCGTGCGGATGTCGATCGAGCCGCCTCCGAGAATGATCGTCGCGTTGAGCGCGTCACGGACGGCGTCGCGCATCGCACCCGTTGTTTTGGTCGCACCCGAGACGATGTCGACCGACATGATCGTATCGGCAGTTTTGTCGACGAGATTCTGACCGTAGGTCTTTTCATGACCGAGCGTTTCGGTGGATGCCAGGCAGGCAACACCGCTGATCGTTCCGTCGGCGCGGATGCCGCACATGAGAATCAGTCCGTTGGAATATCCCGTGGTGGTCAGCTTGACGACGTAACCGCCGTTCTCTGCGCGGTATGCCGCAGTGACGGTTTTGGGAAGGGTATAGGTGCTGAGGTCGATCTCTTCGAACGAGCCGCCGTCGGGAAGCACCTCCAAGAGTGCAGCGTTTGCCTTTTGCGCTTCATTTTTGGCAATGATCGGCGCGGTGAAAGCGTTGGTCAGAGCCATCAGCACCGCGACAACCGAGCAGATGCAGACGAGAGATACAATGCTTTTGATCAGATTTTTCATGCCTTCGTACCTCCGAAAACCTTATGCGCCGTCCATTTTTCGATGTAGGGAGTGAGAATGTTCATGATCAGGATACCGAACGAAACGCCTTCCGGATAGACTCCGTAATAGCGGATCAGGACGGTAAAGATGCCTGCACCCACGCCGAAGATCACTTTGCCCCAAGCGGTGGCGGGGGAGGTGACGTAGTCGGTCGCCATGAAGATCGCGGCGATCAAAAGACCTCCGGAGAGGATGGCAGCAAGGGCGCGTACAGCGTCAAATCCCTCAAAGAAAAAGGAGAGAATGAAAACGCTGGCGACAAACGTGACGGGGATGTGCCACGTGATCACGCGGCGCACGAGAAGATAAACAAATCCAATCAGAAGAGCCAATGCGCAGGTCTCACCGATCGCGCCGCCGGTCGTACCGAGAAAGAGATCCGAGAGGGCGGGCATTGCAGCCTCCGTGTCAGCCATTTGGGCAAGCGGGGTTGCAGTGGAAGCGGTGTCCACAATGACGGGGAATGCTTGCTTGGTCAGACTGCTGAAGGCGATGAGCATAAAGACTCTCGCGGTGATCGCGGGGTTGACGAGATTGCAACCGATTCCGCCGAAAATGCACTTGACCAAAAGAATGGCAAATGCGCATCCAAAGACACATTGCCAAAGAGGCAGGTTGGCGGGGAGGTTGAGTCCGAGCAAAAGTCCGGTCAGTGCCGCGCTCAGATCCGAGACGGTCTGATCCTTTTTTGCGATGAGATTGAAAAGAGCCTCAAAGAGCACACAGCTCAAGACACAGGTTGCAAGAACCAAAAGCGAACGCCATCCGAAGATGATGGTTCCCGCGATGGTTGCGGGAAGCAGAGCAATGATGACGTCTCGCATGATTGCAGAGGTCGAGCGACCGCTGTGAATATGCGGAGAGACCGAAAGACGCAACAGCTTACTCATGCTTTTTTGCCTCCTTTGCTTTTTCTTCTTTGATCAAAATCTTGGAGAGCTTGTTGGTTTGCACCAAGGGACGGTTTGCGGGACAGACGAAGCTGCAGCAGCCGCACTCCATGCACGAAGTGACGGCAAGCTCTTCCAAAAGCTCCACGTCCTTTTTCTTATATGCCAACAAAATCGATGCGGGCGCGAGACCGAAGGGGCAGACGTTGGTGCAAGAGCCGCAACGGATGCACGCCGTGGTCTTGGGGAGACGCGCTTCTTTGGCGGTGAGTGCCAGAATCGCGTTGGTCTGCTTCATGACGGGAACGTCGAGCGCAGGAACCGCGACACCCATCATGGGACCGCCGTAAAGCACCTTTTCGGGCTCGGAGGAAAATCCGCCGCAGAAGGAAAAGACCTGCTCAAGCGACGTGCCGATGGGAACGATCACGTTCTGCGGCTTGCTGACCGCGCCGCCGTCGACGGTGATGCATTTTTCGACCAGCGGCATGCCCGTTTTCAGATACGCTCCGATCGCGGCGATCGTGGTGCAGTTGGAGACGATGCAACCGACGTCGATGGGCAGCTTGCCGTTGGGGATCACTTTTTTGGTGGTGTGATAGACCAACACTTTTTCACCGCCCTGCGGATAGATCGAGGGAAGCACCTTGATCTCCATGCCGTCAATACGCGCGGCGAGTTCCTTCATGGAGGCGATCGCGGCTTTTTTGTTTGCTTCGATGCCGACGATGATTTTCTTGATGCCCAAATGCGTTTGCAATGCGCGCAAAGCGGTCTCGATGTCATCGACTCGGCTTGTCATGGCAAGCGAGTCGCAGGTGATATAGGGCTCGCACTCCGCGCCGTTGATGATCAGCTCCTCAATGCGAGCCGGGTCCACGTTGAATTTGACGTGTGTGGGGAAGCCCGCACCGCCGAGTCCCACGATGCCGCTTTGTTTGATCGCCTCGATCAGTTCCTCACGGCTGTTGACAACGGGGGGCGCGAGGTTTTCATCCGGCGTCATCTCTCCGTCGGATTCGATCGTCACGGCGGGAACCGTGCTCCCTCCGGAGGTCATCATGTCGGCAATTTTAACGACCTTCCCCGAGACGCTGGCGTGAATGGGGGCGGAAACGAAACCGCCTGCCTCCGCGATCGGAGTACCCACTTTCACGAGATCTCCGACTTTTACAATCGGCTTGGCGGGGGCACCAATGTGCATTTGCATCGGGATGGAGACCGACGGAACTTCCGTGATGCGCGTCGCCGTCTGTCCCTCTGTATTTTTTCTGTGTGGAACACGAATACCGGATAAAAAAGACATTTGATATCCTTCCTTTCGATTTTGATTCCGAGATTTCCTTCATCCAATAAATTATTTTAACATATATAAAACACTTTGTCAAGAAAGACGGCGTAAGTTATATATTTAACAAAGTTGACAGAGAACGCCAATTGCTCTGTGCTTTTTTGGTTGTATGTTGATAAAAAAACAAAAATCGAATACATAATATAATGGACAAAAGATTGAAAAAAGGAGCATAAAATGAACGGCATACACAGGGGAATAGAAATTGTTTTGCCTCTCGTGATCTCTGTTTTGGAGGTCATGGGGATTCTGATCGTCACGTGGTCGGGTTTTCACGGATTTTGGCAATATATTCAAAACACGTTTATGAAAAAACACCTGGATCTTCAGGTCAATCTTGCCAAAGGGCTTGCAACGGGACTTGAATTCAAGATGGCGGCGGAGATTCTCAAAACGGTATTGATTCAAAAAATGGAGGAGCTGTACGTTCTCGGTGCGGTCATCTTGCTCCGCGCACTGTTGAGTGTGCTGATCCATTTTGAATTGAAGAATCCGGGCGCAACGGGATCCGAGCGTAAAGAAGAGTGACAAGAAAAAACGAGATATCAAGGCATCTCGTTTTTATCGATGGGGAAACGGGACAGTTGAACATCGTTCGCTGCGCTCACTACTCGCACTTGCCAAGCAAGTGCGACCGTACAGGCCGCTTTGCGGCGGTGCGGCTTCGCGAGCCGATTCCGCAGCAAAAAGAGCAGATAGGCTTTTGCCTATCTGCTCTTTTTGGTGCGGGAAACGGGACTTGAACCCGTACGGTGTGAACCACACGCCCCTCAAACGTGCGCGTCTGCCAGTTCCGCCACTCCCGCGTATCGCGCGCTCTTGCACGCAACGGACATTATTATACACCACTTTGAAGAAAATGTCAATACCTTTTTTGAAAAAATAAAAGAAAATTTCTCAAAAAAGATTTTTTGAAAGATTTTTCAAAAAACTCTTGACAAATCAATCTTCTTAGTGTATAATAATGTCCGTTGCGCACGGGAACGTGTGTAAAGAATATGCGGGTATGGCGGAATTGGCAGACGCGCTAGATTCAGGTTCTAGTGGGGGCAACTTCGTGGAGGTTCAAGTCCTCTTACCCGC
This sequence comes from Clostridia bacterium, assembly GCA_017517745.1. Taxonomy (GTDB): domain Bacteria; phylum Bacillota; class Clostridia; order Oscillospirales; family CAG-272; genus UMGS1865. The sequence goes on from JAFWYJ010000054.1 coordinate 61,114, forward strand.
ACCAAAAACAAGGCAGGCACCAATAGGTGCCTGTTTTGTTTTTGGTGTTGGTATGACGAGAAAGAAGCGCCACGCGTTTTCTTTTGCTGGCAAAAGAAAATTCGAACGCCGCGTGAAGAAAA